>NZ_CP007769.1:0-600000 GCF_000816245.1 Campylobacter sp. RM16704
ATGAATATAAAAGATTTTTTACTTGAATTTAAAACAGAAATCAGCGATAATGAGTATAATGCTTATATTTCACATTTACAATTTAGTGAAAAATTAAGCAAAAATAATATTTTAATATTTATTGCACCTAATCATTTTTTAGCCAAATTTATACAAACAAAATATTCACAAAAATTAGCTTATTTTTATGAAATAAAAACAGGAATTAATCCCAAAATAAAAATAATTACTAATGATTCCAAAATAGAAAATAATAATTTTAATATAGATATTTCTCAAATTAAATTTCAAAGTACTATTTTAAATCCTTCTTTTACTTTTGAAAGTTTTGTTGTAGGGGATTCTAACCAATTTGCTTATGCAACTTGTAAGGCTATAACAGATAAAAATAAATTTGGAAAATTATATAATCCTATTTTTATATATGGTCCAACAGGACTTGGGAAAACTCATTTACTTCAAGCAGTTGGAAATATGTGTTTAGATAATGGATATAAAGTAATATATGCTACAAGTGATAATTTTATCAACGATTTTACTTCGCACTTAAATAATAAAACTATGAGTAAATTTCATGAAAAATATAAAAATTGTGATATTTTACTTATAGATGATGTACAATTTTTAGGTAAAACAGATAAAATCCAAGAAGAATTTTTCTTTACATTTAATGAAATTAAAGAAAAATTTGGACAAATTATTATGACAAGTGATAATCCCCCAAATATGTTAAAAGGTATAACAGAACGCTTAAAAAGTCGTTTTGCAAATGGAATTATTGCAGATATTACTCCACCTCAGCTTGACACAAAAATCGCAATTATCAAAAAAAAATGCGAATTTAATGCTATTTATCTTAAACCTGAAGTGATAAGTTATATTGCTACTTCAATGGGAGATAATATAAGAGAAATTGAAGGAATGATTACAAATTTAAATGCTCAAGCAAGATTATTTAACCAAGAAATCACTTTAGAAATAGTTAAAAGTTTTATGAAAGATCATATAAAAGAAACGAAAGAAAACATTAGTGTTGAAGACATATTAGCAGATGTTTCAAAAAGCTATAATCTTAAACCAAATGATATAAAATCAAATAAAAAAACACAAAATATCGTTATGGCAAGAAGAGTTGTAATATTTTTAGCAAGAGAACTTACAACTATGTCTATGCCACAACTTGCAAGATTTTTTAATATGAAAGATCATACTGCAATTTCACATAATATTAAAAAAATTCAAGAACTAATAAATAAAAATGATAATTTAAAGGTAATTATAGATGAAATAAGAAATAAAATTTTAGTAAAAATAAAAAATATGTGAATATATGTGAAAAATAAAAAAAATTATTCTATAAATAGAATTTTTATAAAAAAGGACTTTTAGAAAACATTTCACATTTTCACATTACCTATTATTATGATAAAATAAAATTTAAAAATAAAGGAAAAAAATGAAAATTAGCATTAATAAAAACACTTTAGAATCAGCCATAGTTTTAACTAACTCTTACGTAGATAAAAAAGACCCAAGTAATATAGCTTCTCACCTACTTTTTGAAGTAATAGAAGATAAATTAATTATAAGAGCAAGTGATTATGAAATAGGAATTAATTATAAAATTAAAAAAATTAAAGTTGAAAGCGAAGGTTTTGCAACTGCTAATGCTAAAAGTATTTTAGATATTATAAAAAATTTAAATAACGAAGATGTAGTTTTAGAAACTATAGAAAATTTTCTTTTTATTAGACAAAAAGGAACAAAATATAAACTTCCAATGTTTAATCACGAAGATTTTCCAAGTTTTCCAAGTACTGAAGGAAAAGATAAATTTGATATAGATTCAAGTGATTTAAGTAGATCTTTGAAAAAAATCCTACCTGCTATTGATACAAATAATCCAAAATACTCTTTAAATGGTGCATTACTTGATATAAAAACAACTCATATTAGTTTTGTAGGAACAGATACAAAGCGTTTAGCTATCTTTACACTAAATAAAACTAATGAAAAAGAATTTAATCTTTGTATTCCTAAAAAAGCTATTTTAGAAATGCAAAAAATCTTTTTTGAAAAAATTGAAATCTATTATGATGAAACTATACTTATCGCAAAAAATGATAATTTTGAATTTTTTACAAAACTTATTAATGACAAATTTCCTGATTATGAAAGAGTAATTCCAAAAAATATTACAAAAGAATTTATTTTTAAAACTGAAGAATTTATAGATGCACTTAAAAAAATTAATGTTATTACTGAAAAAATGAAATTAAATTTTTATAAAGATAGACTTGTTTTTGAAGGAATTAGTTTAGATAATATGGAAGCAAAAACTGAACTTGAAATAGAACTTAATATAGACGAAGAATTTAATCTTTGTGTAAAAAATAAATTTCTTACAGATTTTTTAAATTCTATTGAAAGTGAGACATTTAAACTTAGTATAAATGAGCCTCATATGGCATTTTTAGTTTCAAGTGAAGAATTACAAACTGTGATTATGCCAGTAATTTTATAAGGAAAATGAATGCAAAAAAATCAAAATTATAGTGCTGGAAATATTAAAGTTTTAAAAGGCTTAGAAGCTGTTAGAAAACGTCCTGGTATGTACATAGGTGATACCAATATAAATGGACTCCATCATATGATTTATGAAGTAGTAGATAATTCTATTGATGAAGCAATGGCAGGTTTTTGTGATACGATTAATATAGAAATCACTACAGAAGGTTCTTGTATAGTGAGTGATAATGGTCGTGGTATTCCAGTTGGAATTCATCCTACTGAAAATATTCCTACTTTAACAGTTGTTTTAACGGTTTTACATGCGGGTGGTAAATTTGATAAAGATACTTATAAAGTTAGTGGTGGTTTGCATGGGGTTGGTGTAAGTGTTGTAAATGCTTTATCAAAAAAGCTAGTTGCTACAGTGCATAGAGATGGAGAAATTTATAGACAAGAATTTTCAGAAGGAAAAGTAATAAGTAATTTTGAAACTATAGGAACTAGTAAAAAAACAGGAACAATCATAGAATTTTGGCCAGATGAACAAATTTTTGAAATAACTGAATTTGATTATGAAATTTTAGCTAAAAGATTTCGTGAACTTGCATATTTAAATCCAAAAATAACTATAAATTTTAAAGACAATCGTATAGGAAAATCAGAAAGCTTTCATTATGAAGGTGGTATAAGCCAATTTGTAATGGATATGAATAAAAAACAAGCTTTAACTAAAGCCATATTTTTTAATGTAGATGAAGAAGATGTAAATGTTGAAGTAGCATTGCTGTATAATGATGCTTATAATGAAAATTTACTTTCTTTTGTAAATAATATTAAAACTCCAGATGGTGGAACACATGAAGCTGGTTTTAGAATGGGCTTAACTCGTGTTATTAGTAATTATATTGAAGCAAATGCTAGTGCTAGAGAGAAAGATTCTAAAATAACAGGTGATGATGTAAGAGAAGGTTTGATAGCCGTTGTAAGTGTAAAAGTACCTGAACCTCAATTTGAAGGACAAACTAAAGGAAAATTAGGTTCAAGCTATGTTAGACCTATAGTTTCTAAAGCTTCTTTTGAATATTTGACAAAATATTTTGAAGAAAATCCTATTGAAGCAAAAGCTATTATGAATAAAGCTTTAATGGCAGCTCGTGGTAGAGAAGCGGCTAAAAAAGCTAGAGAATTAACCCGTAAAAAAGAAAGTTCAAGTGTAGGAACTTTGCCTGGAAAATTAGCTGATTGTCAAAGTAAAGATCCAAGTGAAAGTGAAATTTATTTAGTTGAGGGTGATAGTGCAGGAGGCTCTGCAAAACAAGGTAGAGAAAGGGCTTTTCAAGCAATTTTACCTTTAAGAGGTAAAATACTTAATGTTGAAAAAGCAAGACTTGATAAGATATTAAAAAGCGAACAAATTCAAAATATGATCACAGCTTT
This sequence comes from Campylobacter sp. RM16704, assembly GCF_000816245.1. Taxonomy (NCBI): domain Bacteria; kingdom Pseudomonadati; phylum Campylobacterota; class Epsilonproteobacteria; order Campylobacterales; family Campylobacteraceae; genus Campylobacter; species Campylobacter sp. RM16704. The sequence continues at coordinate 3,949 of NZ_CP007769.1, forward strand.
TGGTTGTGGGATAGGTGATGAGTTTGATATAGAAAAATTAAGATACCATAAAATCATCATTATGACAGATGCTGATGTAGATGGGTCTCATATACAAACTTTGCTTTTAACATTCTTCTTTCGCTTTATGAATGATCTTGTAACAAATGGACATATTTATTTAGCTCAACCACCTTTATACCGCTATAAAAAAGGTCAGAAAAAAGAAATTTATCTAAAAGATGAAAAAACTCTAAATGATTATTTAATTGAGACAGGTATAGAAAGTTCTACTTATGAGGGTATAGGATTAAATGATTTAAAAGATTTTCTAAAAATCGTTGCAGCTTATAGAAGTGTTTTAAAAGAATTAGAAAAAAGATTTAATGTAATTTCAGTAATTAGATATTTGATAGAAAATCCTGATTTGATAAAAGCTTCTAATGAAGAATTATTTAAAATTATAAAAGAATTTTTAGAAAAACAAAATCACAATATCTTAAATTCATATATCAATGAAAATGAAATTCGCGTATATGTACAAACTGAAAATGGTTTAGAAGAGCTTATCATAAATGATGATTTATTTACTAATCCTTTGTATGAAGAAGCAAATTATATTTATCAAAAAATTAAAGATAGAGATTTAAAATTTGATAAAGATATTTTAGAAATTTTAGATGAAGTAGAAAAAAACGCTAAAAAAGGTGCTTATATACAACGCTATAAAGGACTTGGTGAGATGAATCCTGAACAACTTTGGGAAACAACTATGGATCCAAACAATCGTCGTTTATTAAAAATCACCATAGAAGATGCCCAAAGAGCAAATGATACTTTTAACCTTTTCATGGGTGATGATGTAGAACCACGCCGTGAGTATATACAAGCTCATGCTAAAGATGTTAAGCATTTGGATGTTTAATCTTTTTAAATGATTTTTTTAATTGGAGGGCAAGGTCATAGTGGAAAGACCTTGCTTGCTCAAAAACTTCTTGAAAAATTTTCTTATCCTTATTTGAGTTTAGATCATCTAAAAATGGGCTTGATTAAAGGAATAAAAGATTTTCCTTTTAAAGTAGATGAGGATGAAAAAATAACTGAATTTTTATTTCCTATTGTAGATGGTATAATTCAAACTTGTATAGAAAATAGACAAAATTTAATCATTGAAGGAATTTATCTTACTCCAAAAAAACTACAAAAATTTCAAAATCATTCTAATATTAAAATACTTTATATCATTTTTTCAAAAGAATATATTTTGCAAAATTATGAATTAATTTATCAAAATGAAAATGTTATAGAAAAGCGTTTATTTAATGAAAAAGAAGAAATAAACATTCTTATTTTAAATCATCAAAAACTCAAAGCTCAATGTGAAAATTTAAATTTTTCTTTTATAGAAATTCAAAAAGACTATGAAATTGAAATTCAAAAAGCTTTTGATTTTTTTGTATAATTTTAATTTTAAATAGGAGAAATTGTATGAGATATGGTGAAAAAGAAATAAAAGAATTTAGCGTAGAAAATATGGAAGTTTGGCCAAATGATGCTAAAAATGATTATGTGATTAAAATCACTTTGCCTGAATTTATGTGTTGTTGTCCGCGTAGCGGATATCCTGATTTTGCTACTATTTACTTAGAGTATATTCCAAATAAATTAGTAGTAGAGCTTAAAGCTATAAAACTTTATATAAATACTTTCATGTATAAAAATATATCACATGAAGCAAGCATAAATGAAATTTATAATACTTTAAAAGAAAAATTAGATCCAAAATGGATAAAAGTTGTAGGTGATTTTAACCCTCGTGGTAATGTACATACTGTGATAGAATGTAGATCTGATTTAGTAGTGCCACAAAATTAAGTTTTATTAAAAAAATTAAGATATATATAGTCTTATAAAGGATAAAAATATGAGATTAAAATTATTATCTTTAGTAGCAAGTATGGCTTTGGTTTCAAATTTAGCTTTAGCTGATGAGAAATCAGGCTTATTTTTAGGAATTGATGCAGGATGGTTTCATACTCAAGTAAATAGTAGTATTAAACATATAGGTATATCCCAAGCAAATTTTAATGGCGATTTAAAAGGAAATATTCCTGTTTTTGGCTTAAAAGCAGGTTATCATTTTAATGATAATCATAGACTTTATGGTGCTTATAATTATTCAAGCGAATTTAGCGATGTAATTAATACAACAAGATTAAAAATTGATGGAGAATTTACTACACATAAATTCTTACTTGGTTATGATTTTACTCCAAAAATTTTTGAAAAAACAAGAGCAGTTTTAGGTATATATGGTGGTTATGCAAAGACAGATATTACTTTAAAGACAAGTTTTTTATCTTTATCTCAAAATTTTGATGGCTATACTTATGGGGCAAAAATAGGTGCTTTATATGAATTAACTCCATCAAATGAAATTGAGTTTGGTTTTAAAGCTGAACAAATTCATTATAATACAAGAAATTTTTATCAAAGTGCCGTAGGTTCGAATTTTTACGATCCTAAGCAAACAAATTATGGTTTATATTTAGGATATACTTATAAATTTTAAGGAGAAATGATGCCAAAAGATGCAAATGGAACTGAGCTTAACGCAGGTGATAATGTAAGCGTGATTAAAGATTTAAAAGTTAAAGGTGCAAGTACAACTTTAAAGCGTGGTACAACTATAAAAAATATCAAACTTACAAATAAAGATACTGAAATTGAAGCTAAGATTGATAAATTTGGTGTGATTGTTTTAAAAACTGAATTTCTTAAAAAGATATAAAATTCCCAATTAATCTTGGGAATTTTCTTCTTGATAAACACAATGTTTAAATATAAATTGATGTTCTTGAGGTAAATTTTTAAATAAAGCATTTGCTAAATTTCTTATCTCCCACAGAGCTGATTTTGAGCTTCTTAGAGTAATGAAATTTTGCAAACTTCTTGCATTAATCGTTAAAGTTAATTCTGTTTTATAGCTTTCTGGTAGGCAGTATTTTGCTATATCTAAACTAATGCTATTTTGTAAAATTAAACGCAGATTTTCTAAAGCTTTAATACTTGCATTATCTACTATTTCATTTCCAGTTAATACCAAATATCTTTTAGCATTTTCAAAGTCATTTTCTTTAAATTCGTTTTCATTTCTAAGTTCTTTTAGTGTATATCTTGTGCTCTTTACACTAGGACTGGTGTGACGGTGTCTTGCAACTTCTTGCAAACATGCCCTTGAAATACCTTGTATATAAAAAGTGTAATTTAAATGCTCTAAGGTTGAAGCATGTTTGAATTTATTTCCCACTCGATCGATTAATTCTTTATCTTTTTCGCCACCACAATCGCCTTTGTCAAAACTTTGCCAACATGTTCTTGTAGCGTGAGAACATATAGAAAGTGGAGTATGGTTTAATAATGTGATTTTCATTCAAAATTTCCTTCAAAAATAATTGAATTTTACACAAATGTTTATAAAAATAAAATTTTTTATTCGTTATAATTTCAAAAAAAGAAATTAAGGTTATTTTATGAAATTAAAACAAACTAAGTATATTTTTGTAACCGGTGGTGTTTTAAGCTCATTAGGAAAAGGTATAGCCGCAGCTTCCATTGCTACGATTTTAAAAAATTCAGGATTAAAAGTAAGTATTTTAAAAGCAGATCCTTATATAAATGTAGATCCTGGTACTATGAGTCCTTTAGAGCACGGGGAAGTGTTTGTTACAGATGATGGAGCTGAAACGGATTTAGATTTAGGACATTATGAGAGATTTTTAAATGAGAGCTTATCTCAAGATAACAATTTCACAACAGGTAGAGTTTATCAAAGTGTTATAGAAAAAGAAAGAAGAGGGGATTATTTAGGAAAAACTATACAAGTTATCCCACATATAGTAGATGAGATAAAAGATCGCATTAAAAAAGCTGGTATTGATAAAGACATTTTGATAGTAGAGATTGGAGGCACGGTAGGAGACATAGAAGGCTTACCATTTTTAGAAGCTATTAGAGCTTTAAAGCTTGAAGTAGGTAAATATAATGCTATTAATATCCACTTAACCTTAGTACCATTTATCAAAGCAGCAGGAGAACTTAAAACAAAACCAACTCAACATAGCGTTGGGGAATTACGCCGTATAGGTATTAGTCCTGATATGATTGTTTGTAGAAGTGAAAAGTCTTTAGACAGAGAATTAAAAGATAAAATTGCAATTTCATGTGGAGTTGAAAAAAACTGCGTTATAGAAAGCGTTGATGCGGCTAGTATTTATCAAATTCCACTTAATTTCTTAAAACAAGATATTTTAAATTCCATTGCAAATTTATTAGATCTTCAAAATTTAAAGCCAAATATGAATGAATGGGATTCTTTGGTAAAAAGAGTTATTGCACCAAGCAATGAGCTTAGCATAGCTTTTGTAGGAAAATATGTAGATTTAAAAGAAAGCTATAAAAGTTTAACAGAAGCTATTATCCATGCAGGTGCAGCACTTGATGCAAGAGTAAATTTAAAATGGTGTGATAGTGAAAAACTGGAAAATGCAAATATAGAAGAAGCTTTTAAAGATGTTAGCGGAATTTTAGTAGCAGGTGGTTTTGGATACCGAGGAGTAGAAGGAAAAATTAAAGCTATAAAATACGCAAGAGAAAATAAAATTCCGTTTTTAGGAATTTGTCTAGGTATGCAGCTTTCTTTGGTGGAATTTGCACGAAATGTTTTAAAACTTGAAGATGCAAATTCGAGTGAATTTGATAAAGGTTGTAAAAACCCTATCATTTTCTTAATTGATGAATTTATTGATGCAAACGGAGAAAAGCAAATTAGGACAAGTAAAACTCCACTTGGTGGAACAATGCGTCTTGGCGCTTATGAATGTCATATCAAACCAAATACGCTTTTAAGTAAGGTTTATCATAATCAAAAAAGTGTTAAAGAACGCCACCGCCACCGCTATGAAGCAAACCCAAAATACAAAGAAATGTTTGAAAAAAATGGACTTATCATAAGCGGAGAAAATGAAGGTTTGGTTGAAGCTATAGAGCTAAAAGATCATCCATTTTTCTTAGCAGTTCAATTTCATCCTGAATTTACTTCACGCTTAGTTAGGGTTAATCCTGCTATTTTTTCTTTTATTAAAGCATCTTTAGAAAATCATGTTAAATAAAGCCAAAATAAAAGAAATTCTACATCAGCGTTTTGTGAATGATACTCATGTAAAGCTTTGTGATTTGCCTATGCCATCTTGCTTAAAAGATGTCTATAAGGGTGCTTTACGTATTAAAGAAGCAATTGAAAAAAATCAAAAACTTGCTATCGTTGGAGATTATGATGTAGATGGTGTTATTTCTTGTGTGATTTTGTCTGAATTTTTTGATGATATTGGATTTGATTATATAGTAAAAATTCCAAATCGTTTTAAAGATGGATACGGCTTAAATGAAGAAATCATCAACGAGCTTGATGGAGTAGATTTAATCATTACTGTAGATAATGGCATAGCAGCATTTGATGCAGCAGAACTTTGCTTAAAAAAAGGAATTGATTTAATCATTACAGATCATCACATGCCTCCAGCTACTTTGCCAAAAGCTTATGCGATTATCAATCCTAAACAACAAGATTGTGAATTTCCTGATATTGAAATTTGTGGTGCTCAAGTGGCTTGGTATTTAGTTGCTGCGATAAAAGAAGTATGCAAGATTAATTACAATATGTGTAAATTTATAGAGCTTTTATCTGTTGCTATTATTGCAGATATGATGGAGCTTAGAGACTTAAATAGGGCTTTAGTTAGAAAAGGCATAGGATATATTAATGAATCTAAGCGAGTAGCATTTAAGGCAATTAAACAAAATTATGGAAAGGATAAATTTGGACTCGATGATATTAGTTTTTTAATTGCACCTTTGATTAATAGTGCTGGTAGAATGGATGATGCGATTATTTCTTATAAATTTTTACATTCTAAGAACTATGATGAAGTCAAAGGCTATTTAGAACAAATTATTACTTATAATAATAGTCGTAAAAATGAAGAACGCGAACTTTTTAAGCAATGCTTGGAGCAAGTCAATGAAAATGATCCTGTGGTTATTGTCAATGGACAAAACTGGCATGAAGGTGTTTTGGGTATAGTTGCAAGTCGTTTAGCAAAACATTTTAACAAACCTGCTTTTGTTTTTTCAGAATGTGAGCAAAAGGCTAAAGCTAGTGTTAGAAGTGTGGGTAAGATTGATATTTTAAATGTTATTGAGCAAGTAAAAGAATATGTTTTAAGTTATGGTGGGCATAAAGGTGCAGCTGGAGTTTTAGTAGAACTTGAACAATTTGATATATTTAAAAATAAACTCAATCAGATATGTAAAAATATTCCCAAAGAAGATTTTTACAATGCAGATGAAGTTTTAGGTAGTATTGACCCAAATGAAGTGGATTTTGAACTTTTAGAAATTTTAGAATTTTATGAACCTTTTGGACATAAAAATCCAAGACCATATTTTAAATTTAACAAACTTTTTGTTAAAAATAAAAAAATATTAGGAAAAGAAGAAAATCATATAAAACTTATTTTGACCCAAGGAAATAAAACTTTAGAAGCTTTGTTTTTCAACTTTGACTATGAACCTCAAATTGGTGAAAGTATAGATTTTATCGCGGGTGTTTTTAAAAATAATTTTAAAGGTTTAATCACACCACAACTTACAATCAAAGAAATTTTAAAATAAATTTATTTTTATAAAATATAATACACATATTAAAAGGAGAAAAATGATAAAAAAAATAATATTATTAGTTTTTTCTTTTAGCATTGCTTTTTCTTTTGAGACAAAAATTTTTATAGGAGATACTTATATACCTGAAAATTTTTACAAATATGATAAAGAATTTAAAGCAGCAGCAAGAAAATATAATATTCCTATGGCACTACTTAAAGCTATAGCTTTAACAGAAAATGCGGCATTTAATCATAATATTATTGGTAGAAATAAAAATCAAACTAAAGATTATGGTTTAATGCAAATAAATAGTATTCATTTAAAGCGATATAATATAAATAAAAATGATATTAAAAAACCTAGTGTAAACATTGATATAGCAGCTAAACTGCTTCATGAAATCATTCAAAAACATGGTTTTAGTTGGAATGCTATAGGGAGGTATCATTCAGTAAATGACAAATATAAAAACATATGGTTAAATAAAGTTACAAAGCATCTAATAGCTATTATTTTAAAAGATAGCAAAGAACTTTTTATAATGGAAAAATTTAGAGCTTTTAAACTTGTATCGCTATTGTTAAATGTTGATGAAAAACAATACAAACTTTTACTTGCCTATAAATATTAATTTTTTTGCAAAAATATAATAAAGCTATAAGAAATTTACAAAATAGTCTAATATTTTAGACTATTTTTTAACAGAAAATAAACTGATACCCCCCCCCCATTGCTATAATATTGGTATTTAGCACATATAAAAAATATTTAAGAAAAAATATTAGAATTTGCATAAAACAATAAAATTTTATGCAAAATAACTATATTGAAGGTAAAGTTATGTCAAAAAATAAATTATCAAATCAATTATTGTATTATAAAAAACTTACAAATCATATCTACCTTTCAGGTATAACAGTATCTTTACTTTTTTCTCCACTTATGGCAATTAATCCAAATCAATTACCAAGTGGAGGTAAATTTACTCATGGAACAACAGGTAGTATAAACATTAATGGTAATACTATGAATATTAATGGAACAACACCAAATAAAAATCATGTTATTCAATGGGGTGGTGGATTTAATATAGGTAAAGACGCACAAGTTCATTTTGGAAAAGGACAAAATGGGCATAATTATCTAAACATTGCTCATGGAACAAGTAAATCTACTATAGCTGGTTTATTAAATGCTAATGGTAATAATGTATTTTTAATCAATCCTAATGGAGTAATCATTACTAAAACAGGAACTATCAATGCTAATCGCTTTGTGGCTTCTACTTCATCTATGGATAGTGCAGCTATGCAAAACTTTGCTAATATGAATAATTTCAATGATGGTTTAAGCTTTTCACCTGTATTTAAACCTAATAAATTAGGTAATGTGGTTAATATGGGTAATATTAAAGCAGATAATATTACCCTACAAGGTAACAAGGTAGTATTAGGCTCTGAAAACTATAACAACATAAATAAAGTTATGGCTAAAAATATAAAACTAGAAGGTAATGAAGTTTATGTAGATGTAGCTAGTATAGATGGCAATACTTTACAAGGTCTAAATGTTGATGCAAAAACAAAAGGTAATGCATATTTAAATGCTAATGGATATTATTATAATCCATATTCTTTTAGTGTGTTTTCAAAGATTAGTGGAAATAATAACTTTAAAAAAGATGCATATGTAGGTATAGGTTCTGATGTAGATTGGTGGCATTTTGCTAAAGGGTGGAATGAAAACAAAGCAGGATTTAGAACTAGTGCTAGTGAATATAGACTTACTAAAGATATAGATTTTGGTGGTAATAACAATAAAAACTATGCTAATTATTGTATAGATGGTTTAGGTTGTACTTCTATGATAGTTGGCTATGATGCTTATAATGGTTTTACCAAGACCTTTGATGGACAAGGCTATACTTTAAAAAATATTAATATAGATACAAGCTCTTTAAGTAGTGAATCTGAATATGTTGGTATATTTGGTTATATTAATGATGCAACTATTAAAAATATTAATGTGGATTATATGGGTGGCGGGATAAGAACTAACACCTATGCTGGTGGTTTTGCTGGTAGTGCTAGTGGAACCTTTAGCAATATTTCTTTAAATAATATAGGTAATATTAGTGGTAATAGTAATGGTGATCAAAGCTTTGTTGCTGGTTTTGCTGGTTTTGCTGGTGGCACCTTTAGCAATATTTCTTTAAATAATATAGGGGATATTAGTGGTTATCATGCTGGTGGCTTTGCCGGTTGGCTTGCTGGAATTTTTACTAACATCTCTTTGCATGATATAGGAAATATTAGTGGTAATAAATCTCACGGCATTGCTGGTGGTTTTGCTGGTAGTTATGAAAATGATTCTACTTTTAAAAATATCTATATATTTTTTAATCCAAATGCAAAGATAAGTGGTAGAGCTCCTGGTAAATTTTTTGGTCAACCATTTTGGACTGCACACCTTAATAATATTCACATTTACCATAGCAGAAATGATTTAACTAATGCAATTACAGATAGAAATTACTGGGGTAATACCAATGATAAAATCCAAATTCACACTTACAATAACTCAAATCAACAAAGTTCATACCAAGACTTTTTATCTAAAGCAAATACTATAAGCAGACCTACCCCACCATCTAACCCAACTACCCCACCTAATCTTACAGATACTAATGTAAAATTAGATGAAAATGATTTACACCAAAACATAGTCAATGAAATCATAAATGATATTACCAATAATCATTATGAAATTAACATAGCTAATTTACTTAATATGCTTAAAGAAAAAACTAACTATACTAATATGAATGAGGAACAAAAAGCTAACTTTATAGCTAAATACTTTCTAAAAGGAAATACAACAAAAGCTTTAGAAGTAGTTCAAAGTTTAGACTTTCTTTTAGCTTATGAAAACAATGGCTTAAGTACTGCAAGTAATGATAAATTTGAAGCAAATGGTTTAAGTGTTAAAAACACTTTAGTAACTAATACTAAAAAAGTAATCAAAAACAAAAATGATTTATTTGATTTTTTAAGTGGTGATTTAAAAAATTTAGTTGTTGATTATAATCAAAACATAACAGATTTAAAAACAGCTCAAGAACAATTAAAAACAGCTATAGCTAAATATAATGACTATGTTAAAAAAGTCAATGAAAATCCTAGCTTAAAAAATGATGCAACTTTAAATTCTTTAAAAGCTGAAGTAGATAGATTAAACAATCTTAGTAAAGAACTTTTTGCTAGTATAAATGATAATCAAGAATTATTACAAACTTGGCAAAGCAAAACAAGCACTGATTCAAATAATCACTTTAAAATAAAAGGTGAGTTTAAAAACTTAGCCTTACTTACACCTAATTTAGATGAAGTAATAGTTAATGGTAATGAAAATGAAGACTATAAAAAAGTATCACGCCAAGTAGCTAATGCTCAAAAACAAACACCTACTTTTGAATATGAAGAAAACGAAAAAGAAGAAGTAGAAGAAACAGCCCTAATGCAAAAAGGAAAGATTTGTATAGTAAGTGATAATTTTAAAACTATGAATCCTTGCATAGTTAGAAGTTTTTAATATTTACACTGCTAATTTAGCAGTGTAAATCATACAAAATGTCTTTCTTTTAAAAGCAAAAACTATTTTCAAACTATGAAGTCAGTTTATTTTAAAATAAACAAAATAGATAGCATTTAATGTAAAATTCTAAACAGAAATTTATTTGATGATAACTATTTGATTGAAAATGATAAATTATAAATTTTCTTGTTTTAAAGCTTCAGCCTGATAGTAGGCAATCAAAGGTTCTATGATTTCATCAAAAAGCCCACCTTCTAAAATCGCATCAAGCCTATATAAGGTAAGGTTGATTCTGTGATCGCTAATTCGATTTTGTGGAAAATTATAAGTTCTTATGCGTTCGCTTCTATCGCCACTTCCAACTTGTGATTTTCTTGCCTCGCTTTCTTTAGCTAAGCGTTCTTGTTCTTGTATTTCAAAAAGTCTTGCTTTTAAGACTTTCATAGCACTTTCTTTGTTTTTGTGTTGGCTTTTACCATCTTGATTAACTACAACTAAACCTGTTGGTATGTGAGTGATTCTTACAGCACTATCTGTAGTATTTACACTTTGCCCACCATGTCCACTACTTCGCATTACATCAATTTTCAAATCATTTGGGTTGATTTGAATTTCTACATCATCAACTTCGGGCATAATAGCAACCGTTATAGCTGAAGTATGAACTCTACCTTGAGATTCTGTTTCAGGTACTCTTTGAACTCTATGTGTCCCACCCTCGTATTTTAGTCTCGAATAAGCCCCATTTCCTTTTATAAGAATGATAATTTCTTTAAATCCACCTACACTACCCTCGCTTGAGCTAACGATTTCGTATTTATAGTCACGATTTTCTGCATAGCGTATATAAGCTTTAACTAAATCTCCAACAAATAAAGAAGCTTCATCGCCACCTGTTCCTGCACGAATTTCTAAGAATATATTTTTATCATCGTTTGGATCTTTTGGTAGTAAAAGAATTTTTAATTCTTCTTCAAGTTGAGGTTTTAAAATTTCGAGATTTTTAAGTTCTTCTTTTGCTAACTCACCTAATTCTACATCAGATAATAGAAGTTTATTTTCCTCTATATCATCTAAAGTTTTAAGGTATTCTTGTGCTTTTGCTACTATAGGTTCTAAATTTTTTTGCTCTTTAGATAGAGCTGTCATTTTAGAAATATCATTAGAGATATTGACATCACTAAGAAGAGTGTTTAACTCATCAAAGCGTGTTAAAAAAGGTTTGAGTTTGTCAGCTAACATTAAATTATGCTAATTTATTTACCAGTAACGCTAGCCTGCTTACACGGCGTGATGCAGTTTGTTTTTTCAAAAATCCACGACTTACCATAGCGTGAATGCTTTTGTTGGCTACTTTTAGTGCATTTTGCGCAGCTTCTTTGTCGTTGTTTGCTGCTGCTTCACGAACTGCTTTTGTAATGTTTTTTAATCTTGTTCTATAAAATCTATTTCTTTCAGTTCTTTTGATAGTTTGTCTTGCTCTTTTTTCAGCAGATTTATGGTTTGCCATAATTTTCCTTTTTTATATAAATTAAATTGCTAATTATACAAAAATAAAATTAAATTTTAATTAATTTAAGTATTTCTAAAGTATTAATTAATACCTAATATCGTTTGTTTTTAAAAAATCACGCAATTTTTCATATTCTCCATTTTCTAGATAACGATACTTTCCCGCTTTTAACATACCAAGATCCAAAGCTCCAAAAGCTACGCGTTTAAGATCCATCACTTCCAAATCAAAATGTCCAAAAAAGCGTCTTAGCTCTCTATTTTTTCCTTCGTTAATGATAACTTTTAGTTTAGTATAACCTCCGCTTGAGCCAAAAATTTCAAAGCCTAAAAAAGGAGCAAAACTCATAGAAGTGATTTTTGTTTTAGCATGAGCTCCTTTTTTTTCGTTTTGAATTTCTAGGCCATTTTGCATTGCTTCGATAACATTTTTATCTATGTTGCCTTTTACTTTTAAGTAGTATTCTCTTTCTAAATCACTATGCATAAGTGCATCTGCTATCACAGGAGAATCAGTAAGTAAAAGCAAACCTTCGCTAGCAAAATCAAGTCTTCCTACGCTAAGCCATGTGCTAAATTGTTTTGGTAAAGAATGGTATATAGTTTTTCTACCTCTATCGTCTTTTTTGCTGACAATCTCGCCTTTTTGTTTATGGTAAATAATAACACTAAATTGTGTCTTTTTATGTAAAATTTTGCCCTTTATAAAGACTTTATCATCGAATTTAACTTCATCACTTAAAAGGGCTATTTTATTATTTATTTTAACCAATCCTTGTTTGACAAGCTCATCCGCTTCACGACGGGAGTATTTGCTATTATGTGAGATGAATTTATTAATTCTCATTTATTTTGCCTTGGTTTATTTAGAATTTAATCCATAATTGTAGCATTTTTATTATTTGCATTTGCTTTTTATAAGAAATTAAAAACATGAAAAGTATCAAAGAAATAATACAATTGAAATATATTCCATTAGAAAAAATATTGATTATGGTATTGATATTTTTTATATTATTTTGAGAAAAATAATATGGTAAATATATTAATGTATTTACCATAATGCTTATTAAAAATGTAAATTTAAAAAGTCCTAATGCATAAAAAATACACTTTATACTATAGCTTAAATGAAAAATAATATAAGCAAGATAAAGAGATTTTATAATGTTGGAGATTTGGTTATTTAAATTTAATCCTACTAAATTTGCTATGATATCGATATAAAAATAGCTTGTGATAAATAAAAATACAAAAATGTTATTTGTCAAAAATACAAAAATCAATTTATTTTTAAAAGAAATTTTATCTTTTCCTGCAATAATTTTTTGAATAATATTGCCAAAACTTAAAATCAAAGCAAGCATAATTCCCCAAAAATAAGCCATAGCTGTAAAGTATTCACTATTTTTGTGTATTAGATTTAAACCTGTTAAAATTACAACTATATAAGATGTGTTATCTAAGAGTTGTTCTATAGCTGGATACATATGTTCTTTTGAAAAGAATTGCTTTTTAATATACATACAGTAGATTTTGTAATTTTTTATTAAAGACTTATATATAAAAATTTTTGTTTGTACACAATAATATATACTACTTACTATTAATACTAAATTAGAAAAAATAGAGCTTGTATTTACAGAATACACGCCAAAAATTGTGTATTTTAACAAAATAAAATCTATTAAAAAAGCAATAATAAATTTAAGAAAACAAATAAAAATTAACATCTTTATATTTTCTTTAATCAAAAATAAAGTAATAAAAAATAATACAAGAAATTCTAAGCAACCGTTAAGCCATTGAAAATATAGAAATAAATAATGTGAATTTATATCATAATTAACAATTTTTGCAATTACCCAAATACCCCCCCCCCAGCCTATGCAGACAAATAATAAGCTAAAAAATGAAACAAAATAAAATGTTTTTAATGCATTTTCGTTTTTTTGTTCCAAAAGATAAAATAAAGGTGCAATTAAAAAAGCTTGTAATATTTCTAATGTAGCTTGAAGCCAAGTTATTTGAGAAAGAATATCTAGCTGGTTTATATCACTTTGTATGAAATGAATTCTAATCAATTCATTAATTTTTGGTAAAAAATATATAAGTATAAAAATTAAAAAATAAAATACATTGTTTCTTAATAAAATTAAAAAATCATTTTTTAAATTTTTTATCATTTTTAATCCTTTAAGAATCTTTCAAAGCTTTTTAAAAAAGCTTTGAAATTTCTACATCACAAAAATAGTTGGAACTATGGTTGGGTATTTTTTGATTTTTCTAAAAATATGCTTTCTTAGTACCTGTCTAATTTGGGCTTCTAAAACTTTTGGATTATCTAAAATTTCATCCTTTACATTTGGAAAAAATTGACTTAAAACATCACTCATTTCTTTTGAGAATGCCCCATCTTGTTTGTCAGCTACTAAACCATAGCTAAACACTCGTGGTTTGTTAATAAGCGTTTTGCTTGCTTTATCTAGTTGAGCGATAATCACTACTATACCGCTATCTGCTAGTTTTTGTCTATCAATTACCACATCATCTGCGATTTGTTTGTTGATTTGATTATCTACAAAAACCTTTCCTGTTTTAACTGTTTTTACGCGTTTGATGTATTTTTGACAAAGTTCTATTTGATCTCCATCGCTCATTAGGTAGATATTTCTTTCAGGTATGCCACATTTTAGTGCAGTTTCTTTGTGTTTGTTGATATGATTATACTCTCCATGCACTGGTAAGAAGAATTTAGGTTTTATTAAAGTTAGCATTAACTTTTGTTCTTCTATGCTAGCATGTCCGCTTACGTGAATTTCACTAAATTCTTGATAAGCAACCTTAGCTCCTGCTTTTAAAAGGAAATCAAGCACAGCAGAAACATTTGCTTCATTTCCTGGTATGGCTTTAGCTGAGATGATGACTTGATCGCTAGGCTTGATTTTTATAAATTTATGTTCATCTGTAGCCATTCTATATAAAGCACTCATAGTCTCGCCTTGACTTCCTGTGGTAACAATTAGTACTTCATTGTCTTTATATTTGCTAACTTCATCTGCATCAATGAAAATTTTTCTATCAAGTTTTATATAACCAAGTTCCATAGTAGTATAAAGGTTTCTTTCCATAGAACGCCCTATAACACATACTTTTCTACCATATTTTAAACCATAAGTTATAGCTTGATATACACGGTGGATATTAGAGCTAAAGGTACTCATAATCACCCTGCCTTTAGTTTTTGCAAAAATTTGATCAAAAGTAGGTCCAACTGAACTTTCGCTTTTTGTATAGCCTTCTTTATATGAGTTTGTGCTATCACTTAAAAGACAAAGAACACCTTCTTCACCATAATGAGCCAAGCGGTTTAAGTCGGTTGGGTAACCATCGATCGGTGTTTGATCTATCTTAAAATCACCGGTGTGAATGATTGTTCCCGCTTTAGTTTTTATAGCTAATGCTGAAGCATCAATGATGGAATGGGTAATATGAATCCACTCTAAATCAAAATCCCCTATTTCATAGACTTGTCTTTTTGTTATAGGTCTAAACCATTTGCGTTCGGCCTTTAACCCATGTTCTTCAAATTTATTTGAAATCATACCTAGTGCTAAAGGTGTTGCATAGATAGGAAATTGAAATTCTTTGAAAAAATATGGTACAGCACCAATGTGATCTTCATGTGCGTGTGTAATAATGATAGCACGAATTTTGTTTTTAATCTTTCTTACATAGTCAAAATCAGGTATGATTATATCAACTCCGTGCATAGTTCCATCTGGAAAACTCATTCCTATATCGACAATAATCGCATCGTTGTTGGTTTCAAATATAGTAATATTTCCACCAATTTCTCCAAGCCCACCTAAAGGTGTAATACGAATTTTATGCTCGCTTGAGTTGTTGTGTTTTAAAGGGTGAAGTCTTAGCTCGTGCATGATTTTATTAGCTTCTATGCTTTTAGAAATTTCTACTTGCCATTCTTCATTACCACTTAGTTTAGAAGGTAAATTTCTATTTTTTTTCTTTTTCTTTTTTTCTTCGTTAGCTTCAGTTTGAATATTTTCTATTTTTGCTTCATTTTTTATTTCTTTGTTTTGCTCTTGATTTTGCAAATCTTTTCTTTTTTTATTTCTAAATTTATTAAATCTTTTAGCTTTGTTTTGTTCTTGAGTTTTGTTCTCTTCGCTCATAGTCATCCTTTAAATAATCATAAATTTTAAGGTATAAATCAACGCTAACTTCATGAGCTCTTGAGGTGGTAGGAATGTTTAGTGCTTCAAATGCTTTTAAAATTGTTTCTTTTTTATTTTTAAAATTCGATAAGAGTTGTTTTCTAGGGTTTTGAAAACAAGCTCTAAGAAAATCTTTAAAAGCTTCTATATTTTCACATTTTTGCTGATAATGACTAGTTTTAATCAGTTTCATTACAGCTGAAGTAATTTTTGGCGGTGGATTAAAACTTTCTGGGTTTATATCAAAAAGCATTTGTCTTTTGCATATTAATGCACAAAGTACTCCTAAAGCCGAAAAACTACTTTCTTTTTCATTTGCACAAAATTTTTGTGCTACTTCTTTTTGCACCATTACTATAAGCCCAAGGCAGTTTTGATCTTCTAGGGCTTTTAAAATCAAATTTGTAGCAATATAATATGGTAAATTTGCTACTAAAAAGTACTCTTTATCGCTTAAACTTCCTTGATCAAAAGCATTGCTTGCGTTTTGATGAATAAGCTCAAAATTTCCACCTTCAATCTCGTTTTGAAATTTTTTATTTAAAATAGGAATCAAATCTTTATCAATCTCATAAGCTCTAATGTGAGCTTGTGGGATTTTCAAAAGTTCTTGCGTTAAATCACCTAAGCCAGGCCCAATCTCAACTATATTTTTAGTATCTTTGGGTATGGCTTGGATGATTTTATCTACCACGCTTTTATCACATAAAAAATTTTGCCCAAAATGTTTTTTTGCTTTTACCATAAATTTATTTTATCTAAAAAATATTAATTATAGCATTATTTTAAGCGCTAATTAGATAAAATTTGAATTATTTTTTACAAAGGTTATTTTTTTGAAAAATCTTATAGTATGTGCAGGGGGAAATGAAGATTTTAAATTTGCACAAAGTATAGGCATAGGTTTGGTTAATTCTGCTTTTTCTTTAGGTAAAATTTTAAGTCAAGTAAAAGTAGATAGAGTGATTTTTATAGGTACATGTGGAATTTATCAAGAAGGAAAAATTTTAGATCTTTATGAAAGTTCTAATGCTGCAAATTTAGAATACGCAGATTTATTTGATAGTTTTTATACACCTATAGCAAATGAGATTATATTAAATGTTTCACATGAAACTATGATTAATTCTTCAAATTATATTTGTAAAGATGAAAATATTGCTAAAGAATTTTTTAAAAAAGGTATGCATATAGAAAATATGGAAGCATATGCGGTGCTTTCTTGTGCTAAAATGCAAGGGATAGAAGGAATTTGTTATTTATGTGCGACAAATTTTTGTAATGAATTTGCACATGAGAATTTTTTAAAAAACCACCAAAACGCAAAAGAATTATTAAAAGATTTTTTGTTAGATAAAAAACTTATATAGGAAAAAAATTGAATGAATTAAAAAATATATTAGATTTTACTAAGGAAGAGTTAGAAAATTTAGTCCAACCAAAATTCAGAGCAAAACAAATTTTTGAATGGGTATATAAAAAATATGTAGATGATTTTTTGCAAATGTCGTCATTACCAAAAGATTTTAGAGTATATTTACAAGAAAATTTTCATTTTTCACCTTTAAAATGTGTTAAAGATGAAAAAAGCAAAGATGGGAGCATTAAATATCTTTTTGAGCTTTTAGATGGTAAAAAAATAGAAGCCGTTTTGCTTCCTATGAAAGAAGAGCTTATGGATGAAAATGGTAAAATCATTAAACATGCAAGATATACCATTTGTGTTTCTTCTCAAGTAGGGTGTAAAAGCGGGTGTAGTTTTTGTTTAACAGCAAAAGGTGGTCTAAAAAGAAATCTAAGCGCAGGGGAGATAGTAGGGCAAATTTTATGGATCAAAAAGCACAATAATATACCTTACGAAAGAAGGGTTAATATAGTTTATATGGGTATGGGTGAGCCTTTGGATAATCTTAAAAATGTTTCTAAGGCAATTAAAATTTTAGCTGATAATGATGCTTTGGCGATAAGCCCTAGAAGACAAACTATAAGCACAAGTGGTTTGGCAAAACAGATTAAAGAGCTTGGAGAGATGAATTTAGGTGTGCTTTTAGCTATTTCGCTCCATGCTGTAAATGATGAGCTTAGAAGTGAATTAATGCCTATTAATAAAGCTTATAATATAGCAAGCATTATGGAAGCAGTGAGAAATTTTCCTATAGATCAGCGTAAAAGAGTGATGTTTGAATACCTTTTAATCGATGGAGTAAATGATAAAATAGAACATGCAAAAGAACTAGTCAAGCTTTTAAATGGTATAAAAGCTAAAGTAAATTTAATACTTTTTAATCCACATGAGGGAAGTTTATATAAAAGACCAAGTGTTGAAGCAGCGATTAAATTTCAAGATTATTTAAGCACTAAGGGCGTTACTTGCACGATAAGAGAAAGCAAAGGACTTGATATTTCAGCAGCATGCGGACAGCTTAAGGAAAGGCAGAACAAACAATGACTTTTTTAGATATAGCCCAACTTATTTTTATAAGCATAGTGGTAGTTATAGGACTTGGTGGGATTATTTATGTATTAAAAAATGAAGGGAAAAATAATGATAGATAAAAAACAATTATTAGAAAATCAATTATTTCAAAATAGATATATAAAGCAAAATATTTCTTGGTATTTTTCTCATTTAAATGGTAAAAGAGGGATTGCTAGAATTTTTAAAGTTCCTTATGCTGCTTTGATGAAAAAATTTTACTTGAAAAAATACTTTGAAAAAAGGGTTTTAGAAGGCAAGGTGGATATTCCTTATTTAGAATTAGTTTTAACTACAAGATGTACTTTGCGCTGTGAATCTTGTAATAATTTGATGCAGTATTTTTCACCATCAAATCAATATACTTGCACTTTAGAGGGTATTATAGAATCATTAGAGCTACTTTTATCTAAGGTAGATTCTATTGCAAGGATTAGAATCATAGGTGGAGAGCCTTTGTTATTTAAGGATTTGCCACAATTGATTGATTATTTAGATGCTCAAAAGAAAATACTAACTTTTTCTTTGGTTACTAATGCAACTATTGATTTTAAAGATGAATTGGTGAAAAAGCTAAAAAATTCTAATAAAGTTAGAAAAATTACAATTTCAGATTATAAAAGATCGCCAAATTTAAAAATTCCACTAAAACAAGAAAGTATTTTAAGAAAATTAAGAGAAAATAAAATTCCATTTTCTATGGATTCTAGTAGTGAAAATTCTACTTGGAGTGATCCTGAAAAAATTTACAAACGCGGCAGAAGTAAAGAAGATATAATTAAAAATTATTACAATTGTCAAATGCCATGTGTAAGCTTGATGACTTCTGAAGGTTTGGAAAATAAAAAATTAGCACCTAAAGGAGCTATTTTTGTTTGTCCTATATCAAGCTCTTTATCACGCTTAAAAGGACTTGAGGAATTTGATGGTGATTTTTTAAATTTAGAGGATTCTAAAGAAAGATTTTTTGAATTTTATTCTCAAGATTTTTATAAATCTTGTGATTATTGTAGAGACTTTAGCCAGCCTATCAAAAAAATTCCAATTGCAATCCAAACTGATAAAGTTTTAAAGTTACAAAAAGATTAAATATATTTTTTTAATTTTTTTGTAATTTTTTCAATAAACTCTTGTTTTTCGTCTTCTCTTAAATCATTTTGAGTTTTTGTTATGATTATGTAGTCCTTGTTGTATGTAGGCCAAAATATTTCATCTTTTGGCGGATAAAGTGCAATGCTAGGAATTTTTAAATTTGTAGCGATATGAATTGCACCAGTGCTAGGACTAATAATACATTTTGATTGAGATATAAGTTCAGCTAAATTTAAAATATCATTGTTATTTTTAAAAACAATAATTTCTTCAAGTAAATTTTTATCATACTTATGAATTTCATCTATAAAATTATCATGTACTAGTTCATAAGTAGGTATAACAATACTAATATTTTGATAATTTTTCTTGATATTTTTAGCTAATTTTAAAAAAGAAATAATATCTAAAGTATGCTTTGAAGTAATACTAAAAGGATTAAGTATAATAAAATTCTTAATTTCATTTTTTCTTAAAAAATCATTTATTAAAATTTTATGTATCACATTAGTTTGAATTTGTGTTTTAAATTCTAAATTTTTAATTTTTTTATCAAAAATATTAGAATTTATCTTTCTAGCATAAAACAATAATCTATCTCTTTCTGTTTTTTTACCATAAAAACATCTAATTAATCTTATCCAAACACATTTGCACTTTATAGAGAAAAAGCTTTTGATTTTTAATCTAGTGATAATTTTTTTGACATTGCTTTCAATAAAAAGTTCAATTAAAAATGTGTTAGCCTTGTAAGAAATAATATAATCTAGATTATACCAATTGATTTTTTCTAATTTTTCTTGTTTTGTTTGATTTTCCAAAATTTCAATGTAATCGACAAATTTTAAATTTTTTAAAAGACTAAAAGTGTTATTTCTAGCAAAAACGACAATTTTTGCTTTATAAATATGTTTTAATGCATAAAGCATGTCTAAACTCGCAATCATATCACCTAAAGCATCTGGACAATAATAACCTATTTTAAGAGAATACCCCCCCCCTATTATTTAAGTCGCATTTTAGATTATATTTTGAATACATTTTCGATATCCTATATCTGATACAAAGTCATCTTTTATGTTTTTTTGAGATTGTATCAAAAATTTTTGATTTTTATATGTAAATTCTAAGCTAAAAGAGTGTAAAAGCAATCTTTTAGCACCTGTAATTTGAATTCTTTCAAGCTCACTCATTTTTCCATCAAGTATTTGCTCTATCTGTATTTTTTCTAAACCATACAAAGGATCGCCCAAAATTTTATGTTTCACATGAAACAAATGTAATCTTATTTGGTGTTGTCTTCCTGTTAGAGGCTTAGCTAAAACTAAGCTAGCATCTAAATTTTCAAAATATTTCAAAGTGTGAAATTGCGTTAAAGCCTCTTTGCCATTTTCACAAATACACATTCTAGTTTTGATTGTATCATAATTTTTGGCTAAATCCATTTTTTTATCTACTATGAATTCTTTTTCAGTTTTTCCTTCTACTAGTGCAAGATAGCTTTTTTGTACTAATCTTTTTTCAAACATAGTTTTTAACTCAATTTGCGTATTTTTGTGTTTGGCTATGAGTAAAAGTCCGCTTGTTTCTTTATCTAACCTGTGGGCCACACAAGCTTTTTCGCCCCATAAATGCCAAATTTCATCGCAAAGACTATAAGTGCAATTTCTTCCATTTGGATGAGTTAGCACTCCGCTTGGCTTTTCTACAACTGCAAAGTCATCATTTTCAAAAACTATTTCTAATCCTTTAGGATTATTTTCATATATGATTAGCTCTACTAAGCCATCTAAAAATTGATTTTTTTCATTTACTAGTTTTCCATTGCAAAAAAGGCGTTTTTTGTCAATAATTTTTTGAGCTTGACTCATAGAAATTTTTAATTCATCTATAAGTAATCTAAAAGCCTTTTTTTCGTTATTTGATAGTTTTATTTTTATATAAGGCAAGTTTAATCCTAGTGTAAAATATTTTTAGATAAAATAAATATTTTTTATTATTATATCCAAAAAGGTCTTGAAAATGGTTGAAAGATATAGTAGAGAAATTATGGCTAAAAAATGGAATATGCAAGCAAAATATGATGCGTGGTTAAAAGTAGAATTAGCTGCTGTAAAGGCATGGAATAAACTTGGTCTGATTAAAGATGATGATTGTGAAAAGATTGTAAAAAATGCTAAATTTGATATAGCAAGAATAGACGAGATAGAAAAAACTACTAAACATGATGTTATTGCCTTTTTAACTAGTGTAAGTGAAAGTTTGGGTGAAGAAAGTCGTTTTGTGCATTATGCGATGACAAGTTCAGATTGTATTGATACTGCAGTTGCTTTGCAGATTAAGGATAGTTTGGAATTAATCTTGCAAGATTTAGATCAAGTTTTAGCAGTGATTAAAACAAGGGCTTATGAGCATAAAAATACCTTAATGGTAGGAAGAAGTCATGGAATTCATGGAGAGCCTATAACTTTTGGCTTAGTTTTGGCTATTTGGTATGATTCACTAGTTCATGCAAAAGATTTAATCATTCATGCAAAAGAAGTAATTAGCTATGGAAAAATTAGTGGAGCAATGGGAAATTTTGCGCATGCACCACTTGAATTTGAAGAAGAAGTTTGTAAGAATTTAGACCTTAAACCAGCACCAGTTTCAAACCAAGTCATACAAAGAGATCGTTACGCACAAGTTATCTCAGCTTTGGCTATTTTAGCTTCAAGTTGTGAACAAATTGCTGTTGCGATCCGCCATTTTCAAAGAACAGAAGTGTATGAAGCTGAAGAGTATTTTTCTCAAGGACAAAAAGGAAGTTCAGCTATGCCTCATAAAAGAAATCCTGTTTTGAGTGAAAATATCACTGGACTTTGTAGAATGATAAGAGCTTATGTAACTCCAGCTTTAGAAAATGTAGCTTTATGGCATGAAAGAGATATATCACATTCTAGTGTAGAAAGATTTGTGTTACCTGATGCTTTTATCACGACTGATTTTATGCTTTCAAGATTATGTGGAGTTATAGAAAAACTTTTGGTATATCCAGAAAATATGATGAAAAATTTAAACTTAACTGGTGGGCTTGTATTTTCCCAAAGAGTGTTACTCGAGCTTCCATTTAAGGGTATAAGCAGGGAGGAAGCTTACAAGATCGTTCAAAGAAATGCTATGAAAGTTTGGGCTGATTTACAAAATGGTAAAGCTGCTTTAAACGAAAAGGGAGAAAGCTTGTTTTTGTTAGCCTTGCTTGCTGATGAAGATTTGAAAAAGTCTTTAAACGAAACAGATATTAGAAATTGTTTTGATTATAGCTACTATACAAAAAATGTAGATAAAATTTTTACAAGAACATTTAAATAATAAAATATTAGGGGTTATGAGTGAAAGTATTAAAAAGAAATGGAAGAACTGAAGAGTTAGATGTTTCTAAAATTAAAAAATACACCACAGATGCGGTTGCAAATTTAGAAAATGTCAGTCAAAGTGAGCTTGAAGTAGATGCGAAAATCCAATTTCGTGATGGCATAACAACAGAAGAAATTCAACAAACTCTTATAAAAACAGCAGTTGATAAAATTGATATTGATAGACCTAATTGGACTTTTGTTGCCGCGAGATTATTTTTATATGATTTATATAAAAAAGTGAGTGGTTATAATGGCTATAGACATTTAAAAGAATACCTTGAAAAAGGTGAAAAAGAAGGTAGAATCTTAATAGGCTTAAAAGAAAAATACGATTTAGATGATTTGAATGCTTATATAAAACCAGAGCGTGATTTACAATTTACTTATCTTGGTATAAAAACTTTATATGATAGGTATTTGATTAAAGATTCTAAAGGTATGCCTATAGAATTACCGCAGCAAATGTTTATGGCTATTGCTATGTTTTTAGCACAAAATGAGTTAGATTCTCAAACTTGGGCTAAGAAATTTTATGATTTAATCTCAACTTTTGAAGTTATGCTTGCAACTCCAACTCTTTCAAATGCAAGAACAACAAGACACCAATTAAGTTCGTGTTACATAGGAAGCACACCTGATAATATAGAAGGAATTTTTGATTCGTATCAAGAAATGGCACTTTTGTCTAAATTTGGCGGTGGTATAGGTTGGGATTGGTCTAAGGTGCGTGCTATGGGTGGAAGTATAGATGGACATAAAAACGCAGCAGGTGGGATTATACCTTTCTTAAAAATTACCAATGATATAGCAGTAGCAGTAGATCAACTTGGTACAAGAAAGGGTGCAATTGCAGTTTATATAGAACCATGGCATATGGATATTAATGACTTTTTAGACTTGCGTAAAAATTCAGGCGAAGAAAGAAGAAGAGCACATGAACTTTTTCCTGCTTTATGGATAAATGATTTATTTATGAAAAGAGTTAGAGCAAATGAAAAATGGACGCTTTTTGATCCAGCTGATACTTCTAGTTTGTGTGACTTATATGGTGAAGAATTTGAAAGAAAATATGAAGAATATGAAAAAAATGAAAATATAGCTAAAGAGATAGTCGATGCAAAAGAGCTTTGGAAGAAAATCTTGCTTTCTTATTTTGAAACAGGTATGCCATTTTTATGTTTTAAAGATAGTGCTAATAAAACTAATCCAAATTCACATGTAGGTCTTATAAGAAGTTCTAATCTATGCACAGAGATTTTTCAAAATACGGAGCCAAATTATTATCAGGTTAAAATTACATTTGATGATAAAACAGAACTTCATTTAGATGAAGAAGAAGAAATTACCATAGATGGAGGCTATAAAAAACTTGCTAAAAAAATTTCTACTTTAGATAGTATTAATGGTAAAAAAGTTTATATTGCAGAAAAATACAAAAATGAGGGCAAAACAGCCGTTTGTAATCTAGCTAGCATTAATCTAAGCAAAATTAATACAAAAAAAGATATCCAAAGAGTTGTGCCAACTGCTATAAGAATGCTTGATAATGTGATTGATTTAAATTTTTATCCTCATATAAAGGTAAAAAATACAAATTTAAGATCTCGTGCCATAGGTCTTGGTATAATGGGTGAAGCACAAATGCTTGCAGAAGCACAAATTTATTGGGGTTCTAATGAGCATTTTGAGAAAATCGATCACATTATGGAAATGATTAGCTATGAAGCAATACAAGCTAGTTCAAATTTGGCTTTAGAAAAAGGATCTTATCCTGATTTTGAAGGATCAAATTGGAGTAAAGGTATAGTACCTATTGATGTAGCAAATGAAAATGCTAAAAAGCTTACAGCAAGTGATGGGTTATTTGATCAAAGTGAATGTGATTGGGAAAAATTAAGAGAAAAACTAAAAAAAGATGGAATAAGAAATGGTTATTTAATGGCTATAGCACCAACTTCTTCTATTTCTATTTTGGTAGGAACTACCCAAACTATAGAACCAGTTTATAAAAGAAAATGGTTTGAACAAAATTTAAGTGGTATGATACCAACTGTAGTGCCAAATTTAAGTGCTAATACTTGGCAGTATTATACCCCTGCTTATGAGCTTGATCAAAAAATCTTAGTAAAAGCCGCAGCAATTCGTGGTAAATGGATTGATCAAGGTCAATCATTAAATATATTTGTTTCTTTAGATAAAGCAAGTGGTGGCTATTTAAATGAAATTTATCAACTTGCTTGGGAGTTGGGTATTAAATCAACTTATTATTTAAGAAGTGAAAGTCCTGATAGTCAAAAAGTTAATGATGATGTGGTTGATAGAACTATAGAATGCGAAGGTTGTCAATAAAAATGGAGAAATAAAATGCATGTAAAAAAATCACTACCAGAACTTACATTTAGAGGCATAATACTAGGAAGCGTTTTAACAGTTATTTTTACTGCCTCAAATGTTTATTTGGGACTTAAAGTAGGTCTTACTTTTTCTACTTCTATTCCCGCTGTTGTGATCGCAATGGCTGTTTTGAAAATTTTTAAAGACTCTAATATTTTAGAAAACAATATGGTGCAAACTCAAGTTTCAGCCGCAGGTACGCTTTCGGCTGTGATTTTTGTTATACCTGGTCTTTTTATGTGTGGATATTGGTTTGAATTTCCACTATGGCTTACTTTTATGCTTTGTCTTTGTGGTGGTGGTTTAGGTGTGCTTTTTACCATACCTTTGCGTAGAGCTATGGTAGTAGAGAGTAAATTAGCCTATCCTGAAGGAAGAGCTGCTGCTGAAATTTTAAAAGTGGCTAATAAAGATCAAGCTGATAAAAAAGGAAAAGTAGGACTAAAAGAAATTACCCTTGGTGTTGCACTAGCTTCTATCATAAGTCTTTTTTCAAGTGGTTTTAAACTACTTTCAAGCGGAAGTAGTTTTGCATTCATTTGGCAAAAAATGGCTTTTGGTTTTTCTATGGGATATTCAGTGGCACTTTTGGGTGCTGGATACTTAGTAGGCATAGCTGGTGGTGTTGCATTGCTTGTGGGTATGGTGCTTGCATGGATGATTTTTGTGCCATATTTTTCTGCTAAAGAAAGCTTTGATGTGAGTTTAAATGCACTTGATATAGCTAATCAGATTTGGGCTCAAAAAGTACGTTTAATAGGTACAGGAGCTATTGCTATAGCAGCATTATGGACTTTAATAGAACTTGCAAAACCTGTATATGATGGTATGAAAAATATGCTTAAAAAAACCTCATTAAATCTCTCGCAAGATCCTAAAGATATGGATTTATCTTTAAAAGCTATGCTGTGTTTATTTGTGCTTATGTGTACTGGGTTGTTTATCTCATTTTATGTCTTTGTGGCTGATTCAAATTTAGCAAGTGGTTATCAGATTCTTTTTGCTTTAGTGGGAACTTTAGTGGCTATTTTCATAGGCTTTTTTGTAGCTTCTGCTTGTGGCTATATGGCAGGTTTAGTGGGTTCATCATCTTCTCCTATTTCAGGTATAGGACTTATTGGGATTATGATTTCTTCTTTGATTATTTTACTTTTGGGTTATCAAGTAGATTTATTTAGTGATCCTTTGATGTCTAAATTTGCTATTGCTTTTGCTATTTTTACTACTAGTGTTATTTTAGCAACTGCTGCTATTTCTAATGATAATTTACAGGATTTAAAAACTGGTTATTTAGTTGGTGCAACTCCATGGAAACAACAGGTTTCATTGCTTATAGGTTGTGTGTTTGGGGCTTTAGCTATAGCACCTGTATTAAATTTATTATATCAAGCTTATGGCTTTGTGGGTGCTTTGCCAAGAGAAGGAATGGATGAGGCAAATGCATTAGCCGCACCGCAAGCAAATTTAATGAGTACTATAGCACAAGGTATTTTTAATGCTGATATTGACTGGAGTTATATTATAGTGGGTGCTTTTGTGGGTGTTGGCATAATCATCATTGATCGTTTATTAAGAAAGAAAAATATGTCTTTACCGCCTTTAGCTGTGGGCATAGGTATATATTTACCACCTGCTGTAAATATGCCTTTATTTATAGGTGGATTATTAGCATATTTAATCAAAAAGCGTTTAGAGCAAAGATATACTAAAAATGCTCATAAAAAAGAACTTATTCAAGAACACGAGCAAAAAGGGACTTTGTTTGCATCAGGTTTGATAGTAGGTGAGAGTATTTTTGGAGTACTGATAGCTGGTTTAACAGTGCTTTCTATTAGCAAAGGTGGTACTGAAGATCCGCTTGCTATAGTAAGTTCATTTAAAGATGATGGAATTGTCGGGTTTATAGTATTTGTAATAATTATGCTAGTTTTTGCAAGAAGAGTACTTAAAAAATGATTTTGGATTATTATCATGCTTTGATTTTGGGAATTATCGAAGGTTTAACGGAATTTTTACCTATCTCATCAACAGGACATATGATATTAGGCGCTGAAATTTTAGGTTTAAATATAGATGATTTTTGGAGAAGTTTTTTCATCATCATTCAACTTGGATCTATACTAGCAGTAATTTTTATTTTCAAAGATAAGCTTACTCAAAAATTTGATATTTGGTTAAAACTTGCTGTAGGTTTTTTGCCTGCAGGCGGAGTAGGCTTTATAGCATATAAATTTTTAAAAGAGATTTTTAATGGTTATACGGTAGCTACTATGCTAATAATTGGTGGAATTATTTTTATCATTATAGAACTTAAACATAGAAAAAAAGACTATGTAATACATTCTTTAGATGAGGTAAGTTATAAACAAGCTTTTTTGATAGGTTTAACACAAGCTCTTGCTATCATACCAGGAACTTCAAGAAGCGGGGCGAGTATTATAGGTGGGTTATTGCTTGGACTTGATCGTAAAATAGCTTCTGAATTTTCATTTTTACTTGCAATTCCTACTATGATTATTGCAACAGCTTATAGTATTTATAAAGAACCACAAGTTTTAAGCAATATGAGTAATTTTATTCCTTTGGTTATAGGCTTTGTAACAGCTTTTGTGGTAGCTTTTGTGGTGATAAAAATATTTTTAAAATTAATTAGTAAGATAAATTTCATACCTTTTGGAATTTATAGGATAATTTTAGGTTTTGTGTTTTTATATCTTTTTATGAGTGGAATGTTAGATATATCAAAAACAAGTGTTTGAAATATAAAAATATCCTTTATTTAAAAAAAGTTTAAGTTTTTCATAGCTAAAATTAGCCTTATATTTTAATTTAAGCTCATAAAGTCAGTGAGTGTTAAGGGTAGAAATGACAAATGATATAATTGCATATGCAAATAATGAAACTTTGATAGATACTCAAAGTTTTAACAATGATACAAATTTAACTCCGATTTATTTTGATAACTCTAAAGAAGGTTTAGAAGTTATCCGCCACTCTTGTGCGCATTTAATGGCTCAAGCAATTAAAAGTCTATATCCAGAGGCTAAATTTTTCGTAGGGCCTGTGATAGAAGATGGGTTTTACTATGATTTTAGGGTTGATAGTAAGATTTCAGAAGAAGACTTAAGCAAAATCGAAAAGAAAATGAAAGAACTAGCAGAGGCAAAGCTAGACATCACAAAATACGAACTCTCAAAGACTGAGGTTAAAGAAAAATTTGCTAATGATGATTTAAAACAAGAAGTTTTACTAAGAATTCCTGATGGAAAAGTAAGTATTTATAAGCAAGGCGAATTTGAAGATTTATGCCGTGGGCCTCATGTACCAAATACAAAATACTTAAGATTTTTCAAACTTACTCGTGTAGCAGGAGCGTATTTGGGTGGTAATGAAAAAAGAGAAATGCTTACAAGAATTTATGGTACTGCTTTTGCAGATAAAGAAAGTTTAAATGAATACTTAAAAATCATTGAAGAAGCTAAAAAAAGAGATCATAGAAAACTTGGTAATGAAATGAAACTTTTTGCCTTTGATGATGAGATAGGCAGTGGACTTCCTATATGGCTTAGCAATGGTGCAAAATTAAGAAGTAAATTAGAGCATTTGCTATATAAAGCACATAGATTAAGAGGTTATGAACCTGTGCGTGGGCCTGAGCTTTTAAAAGCTGATGCGTGGAAAATTAGTGGGCATTATGCAAACTATAAAGAAAATATGTATTTTACGCAAATTGATGAGCAAGAATATGGCATTAAGCCGATGAATTGTGTAGGGCATATTAAAATTTATCAAAGTGATGTTAGAAGTTATCGTGATCTGCCTTTGAAATTTTTTGAATACGGCGTGGTGCACCGCCATGAAAAAAGTGGCGTTTTGCACGGACTTTTTAGGGTGAGAGAATTTACTCAAGATGATGCGCATATTTTTTGTATGCCAAGTCAGATAAAAGAACAAGTTTTAGAAATTTTAAGTTTTGTTGATACTTTAATGAAAGCTTTTGAATTTGACTATGAAATGGAAATTTCAACACGCCCAGTAAAAGCAATAGGTGATGATGAAATTTGGGATATAGCTACAAAGGCTTTAAAAGAGGCTTTAGATGAACAAGGTTTAAAATATGGCATTGATGAGGGCGGTGGAGCTTTTTATGGCCCAAAAATCGATATAAAAATTACTGATGCTTTAAAAAGAAAATGGCAATGTGGAACCATACAAGTAGATTTTAACTTGCCAAGTCGTTTTAAACTTGAATACACAGATGCAGATAATGAGAAAAAACAACCTGTAATGCTTCACCGTGCTATTTTGGGTTCTTTTGAGAGATTTATAGGAATTTTAG
Source organism: Campylobacter sp. RM16704 (assembly GCF_000816245.1). NCBI lineage: Bacteria > Pseudomonadati > Campylobacterota > Epsilonproteobacteria > Campylobacterales > Campylobacteraceae > Campylobacter > Campylobacter sp. RM16704. The sequence continues at coordinate 33,694 of NZ_CP007769.1, forward strand.
TAGAGCATTGTGCTGGTGAATTACCATTTTTCATAGCTCCAACTCAAGTGGCTATAGTGCCAATTTCGCAAAATCATCATAATTATGCAAAAGAAATAGCAAGAAAACTTTTGGAGCTTGGTGTTGATAGTGAAGTATATAACAAAAATGAAAGTTTAAATAAAAAAATCCGCACTGCTGAAAAAGCACATGTACCTATGATACTTGTTTTAGGTGATGAAGAAGTAGCAAATCAAAGTGTGGCATTAAGAGATAGAAGAGCAAAAGAACAAAAAACATTAACTTTAGATGAATTTATAACCCTAACAAAGGAGAAATTAAGTGAGGTACGCTTTTGAGTAAAGAAAAAGAAGTATTGCTAAATGAAGAAATTCAAGCAGATGAGATCAGATGTATAGGTGATGATGGTAAGGTTTATGGCATTATTAGTAGTGATGAAGCACTAGATATAGCAAATAGATTAGGACTTGATTTGGTGATGATAGCTCCTGAAGCCAAACCACCTGTATGCAAGATAATGGATTATGGAAAATTCCGTTATCAGCAAGAAAAGAAACAAAAAGAAGCAAAGAAAAAACAAAAAGTGATTGATATAAAAGAAATCAAGCTTTCTGTGAAAATTGCTCAAAATGACATTAATTATAAAGTCAAACATGCAAGTGAGTTTTTAGAGCAAGGTAAGCATGTTAAATTTAGAGTTTTTCTAAAAGGTCGTGAGATGGGCTCTCCTGAAGCTGGAATGGCTTTGCTTGAAAAAATTTGGCAAATGGTTGAAGATATAGCAGATAGAGACAAAGAGCCTTTACTCGAAGGACGCTATGTAAATATGCTAGTAACTCCTAAAAAGAAAAAATAATCACAAGCCTTTTAAGGCTTGTATTTTAAACTTATGATAGAAGAAAATCCACATTTTTTAAAAGAGCAAATCATAACTTATCTTGGAAATAAAAGATCTTTGCTTGATTTTTTAAACCAAGGCTTTAAATTCGCACAAAATGAGCTAAAAAAAGACAAATTTAGCTTTTGTGATGTATTTAGTGGCTCTGGGGTAGTTTCGCGTTTTGTGAGGCCTTATGCGAGTTTTATCATAGCAAATGATTTGGAAGATTATTCTAAAATCATTAATGAGTGCTATTTGACCAATCAAAATACAGATTTTTTACAAGAATTACAAAAACATTATACATTTTTAACTTCTGATTTAAAACTCAAAAAAGGCTTTATAAGCAAGCTTTATGCACCAAATGATGATGAGAGTATTAAAAAAGAAGAAAGGGTATTTTATACACTTAAAAATGCGATGTATTTAGATACCATGAGACAAAATATCTCAAAATTACCTTGTGATATGCAAAAATATTTCATCGCACCGCTTATCTATGAAGCAAGCGTACATGCAAACACAAGCGGGGTTTTTAAAGGTTTTTATAAAGATAAAAATGGCATTGGTAAATTCGGGGGAAATGGGGCAAATGCACTAAGTCGTATAAAGGGTGATATAGCTTTGAAAATGCCTGTTTTTTCAAATTTTACTTGTGAGTATGAAGTTTTTCAAAAAGACGCAAATATTTTAGCTAAAGAGCTTGATAGTTTTGATGTGGCGTATTTAGACCCACCTTATAATCAACACCCTTATGGATCAAATTATTTTATGTTAAATTTGATTGCTAATTATAAAAAACCAAAAGAAATTTCAAAAATTTCTGGCATACCAAAAGATTGGAACCGCAGTGCTTTTAACAAAGAAAAAAAAGCTGAAGAAGCTTTATTTGATTTAATAAATGATTTAAAAGCTAAGATTATTTTGCTTTCTTATAATTGTGAGGGTTTTGTAAAAAAAGATAGTTTTTTAAAGCGTTTGCAAAGTCTTGGAAAATGCGAAATTTTAGAGCAAAAATACAATGCCTTTAGAGCTAGTAGAAACCTCTCTAAACGCTCTATGTATATACAAGAACAACTTTATGTGATTAAAAAATATAAATAAATTTAATTTTTCTAAAGCATAGTTATAGTAAAATGATAGCTTTCTTTATATGAAAAAATTGATCCAAAGGATACACATGCCAAAAATGAAAAGCGTTAAAAGTGCTGTTAAACGCTTCAAAGTAGGTAAAAACAAAATCAAAAGAGGTTCAGCTTTTAGAAGCCACATTTTGACTAAAAAACCTGCTAAAAGAATGCGTGATCTTCGCACTGCTAAGTATGTTCATTCGACCAATGTTAAAGCGGTTGAAAAAATGTTAGGAATTTAAGCTTACTTAAATTTAGTTTTTGACAAAAGTCATTCAAACTCCCCTTATTAAAGGGCAAGATTCGTTTAACGAACGCCAATTTGTGAAAGGATAAATATGGCAAGAGTAAAAACAGGTGTTGTAAGACGCCGCAGACATAAAAAAGTTTTAAAACTTGCACGTGGTTTTTATAGTGGTCGCCGCAAACACTTTAGAAAAGCTAAAGAACAATTAGAAAGAAGTTTGGTTTATGCGTATCGTGACAGACGCCGTAAAAAATGCGATTTCCGTCGTCTTTGGATAGTGCGTATCAATGCAGCTTGCAGACTAAATGATATTAGTTATTCAAGATTTATAAATGGCCTTAAAAAAGCAGGCATTGAGCTTGATAGAAAAATTTTAGCTGATTTAGCTATGAATGATGCAACTGCTTTTGCTAAAATTGCAGATGCTGCTAAAAAAGCACTTTAATCTTATAGCAAGGCTTTTTATAAGCCTTGTTCTTCTTTACTCACTCCCCTTAAATTCTCTTTTTGCAAAAGATATTTTACTTTTTAAAGTTTATGATGAAAATATATTTAAAGATAGAAATTTAAGTCAGTATGTAATGAGTGAAAAACTCGATGGTATAAGAGGTATTTGGGATGGTAAAGCTATGCAAACAAGAGCAAAAAATCCTATAAAACTTCCTAAATTTTTTACAAAAAATTTTCCAAATTTTGAACTCGATGGTGAGCTTTGGATTAAAAGAAATTCTTTTGAAGAAATCTCATCTTTGGTTCGCCAAGAAAATCCTGATGAAAAACTTTGGCAAAAAGCAAGTTATAATGTCTTTGATATTCCAAATGCTTGTGAAGAATTTAAGCTTAATCCTTGTACTTTAGAAGCAAGATTAGAAATTTTAAAAGAGTATTTAGTAAAAAATCCAAATGATTTTATAAAAATAATCCCTCAAATTCCTATAAAAGATAAAAAACATCTAGAACAATTTTATCAGGATATTATTTCCAATAAAGGCGAGGGTGTGATTATAAGAAAAAATGATATGGAGTATGAGAGAAAAAGATCAGACAGTGCTTTTAAACTAAAACCTTTTGATGATACAGAATGTGTGGTAAAAAAACATTTTGAAGGTAAGGGAAAATTTGAAGGTAAAATGGGCTCCTTGCTTTGTGAAGCTAATATCCAAGGTAAAAAAGTAAGCTTTAAAATCGGCTCAGGCTTTAAAGAAAAAGATCGTTTAAATCCTCCACCAATTGGTGCTATAATTACTTTTAAATACAATGGTTTAACCAAAAATGGCAAACCAAAATTTGCTAGTTTTTTAAGAGTGTATGAAAATAGCTCTTTGCAATAAGACTTAGGCTTTTTTAAAAAAAGCACTAAAACAAAGATAAAATACAAAAGCCATACAAGCACTTGCTATAATGCAAGCTCCACTTGCAAGATTATAATAAAAACTTATAAAAAGCCCTATTAAACAAAAACTTATGCTCAAAAGTGTAGAAATTATCATCATTTGTCCAAGTTTTTTTGAAAAACTTTCAGCTATAAATGCAGGTATGCTAAGTAAAGCTATAACCAGTACAAGCCCTACTACTTTGATACTTATAATGATACAAAAAGCCATCATTGCAATTAAAAGATAGTGAAAAAGATTTGTTCTAACACCTCTTAAACTTGCAAATTCTTTATCAAAGCTTAGAATTTCAAATTGCCTATAAAAGAGCAAAACTAATACAATAAAAATTATATCTATAATTGCAAATAAAATTATATCTTGCGTGGGTACAGATAAAATACTACCAAATAAATATCCCATTAAATCATTATTATATCCTGGACTTAAGTCTATGAGTATGATACCAACAGCCATTCCAAAAGCCCATATAACCCCGACGATATTATCGCTTCTAAAAGGGTATTTTTGCACTAAAAATGCTACAAGCAAGGCTAAAAAAAGAGTAAATAAACTCGTACTAACTAGTACTGGCAAGCCAAAATAAAACGCTATGCCGATGCCCCCAAAAGCTCCATGGGTAATGCCTCCTGCCATGGAGCTTAAGCGGTTAATCATAATTAAAGTCCCCATAATCCCACATGCAATGCTAGTTAAAAAAGCAGCTAAAAAAGCATTTTGTATAAAAGAACTAGATAAAAGTTCAAGCATGATTTTCTCCTTTACAACAACACTGCTCCAAGCTAAGCTCCACATCGCAAAAATGTGTGTGATTTTGGCTTAAATGTGCCAGTAAATGTGCTTTTTTTTCAGGGGTATTTTCATGCAAGAATAATTCTTTATTTAAATAAGCTATTTTGTTTGCATAAGCTAAGCTCACATTTAAATCATGGCATATTACTATCACGCCAACCCCACTTTCATGTAATTTTTTTAAAAGTTCAAAAATTTGTACCGAGCCTTTGGTATCTATGCTTGCAGTAGGTTCATCAAGAATTAAAAGCTTGCATTCACTTGCTAGAGCTCTTGCTATATAAACTCTTTGTCTTTGACCTCCGCTTAGTTCGTTGATTTTTTTATCCCAAAAATTTCTCATACCTACTTTTTCCAAGGCTATTAAGGCTTGTTCTTGATCTTTTTTGGTATAAAAACCAAAGAATTTTTTATCCACTCTCCCCATCATCACCACTTCTAGCACGCGTACTGGAAAGTTTGGATTAGCTAAAGTATTTTGTGGGACATAACCTATATCTTTTAAATTTAATCCTTCAAAGCTTATGTTTTTTTGACTATTCAATAAGCCTAGTATGAGTTTTAAAAGCGTGGATTTACCCCCGCCATTTGGCCCTACTATAGCTAAAAAATCTTTGTTTTCATAGTTTAGGTTGATATTTTTTAAAACCTCATCTTGATTATAGGAAAAGTTTAAATTTTTAATATTGATTTTTATCATTGTAAAACGCTTGCTATGTTTTTTGCATCTTTTAAAAGCTCATTTTTATAATCATTTGGCAAATGATCAAGTTCTATGATTTTAAGATTATAATTACTCGACATAGCTTTAATGGTGTTGTTATTAGCTCCTTTAGGTACAAAAATAGCTTTGATTTGCTCTTTTTGTATGAGTTTTGCAAGCTTGGCTAAGTCTTTTGGTTTAGGTTCTTTTCCTTCTATTTCTACAGGAATTTGGCTTAGATGATACCTTTTAGCAAAATACCCCCAAGATGGATGATAGACTAAAAAATATTTATTTTTTGTGTGTTTAAACAAGGCTTGTATTTGTAGATTTAATTCATCAAGTTCTTTTAAAAAACTTTCTAGATTTTGCTCGTAAAATACTTTATTTTGTGGGTATTGCTCTATAAGCACTAGAGTGATATTTTCAGCATGAGTTTTTGCTAAAAGTGGATCAAGCCATGTGTGAGGATCATTTCCATGGTGATGGTGTCCTTCATGTGTATGCTCTTGCAAAGGTAAAAAATTAATACCATTTTGAGTAGAGACGATTTTGGTATTTTTAAGATTATCTTTAAGTTTTAAAATCCAAATTTTTTCAAATTCTAAATTGGCTGTGAAGTAAATATCACTTTTTTCAAGCTTTAAAATACCACTTGGTTTAAATTCGAAAGTATGCTCATTTGCATTAGGTGGTATGACTATGTTAATATCTAAAGTGTCTTTAGCGATTTGCTTTAGAAAATAAGCTTGTGGGGCTATGCTAACGCTTACTAAATTTTTAGCATATATACTTAAAAATGAAATCAAACACAAAAACAATACACGCATAATTTTCCTTTCTAAAAACAAAAAAATATTATACTATATTAGAAAAAATAAGGAGTGAAGATGAATTTATGGAATAAAAAAGCAAAAAGCTATGCAAGGTATAATTCTAGTTTAAACGAAATTCAAAAAGCTACTTTTGTAAAACTTGGATCCTTGCAAGGTAAAAGCGTGGTGGATATAGGTTGTGGGAGTGGTGTTTGGACTTTACATTTAGCACAAAAGGCAAAAAGTATTTTGGGTGTAGACAGCTCTAGTGCTATGCTTGAAATTTTGCAAGAAGATGCAAAAACTCATGCTATATCAAATATAAAAACCCTAAATTTAGACTTTGAAAACTTTTATAAAAACAATAATACAAAATTTGACTTAGCCTTTTTGAGTATGTCGCCTGCTTTGCAAAATGAAAAAGACTATAAAGCTTTTTTAAGCTTAGCTTCTAAAAAAGTGTATTTAGGCTGGGCAAGTAGGCGTAAAAGTAGCTTTTTAGATCCTATATTTGCGCATTTTAATACGCATTTTAAGGGTTTTTATGAGGAGGATTTGCAAGGTTTTTTAAATGCACAAAATATCCCTTATGAGGTTGAAATTTTTAACGAAACTAGAGTGGTAAAAAGAGACAAAGAAAGTGCGATAGAAAATGTTTTGTGGCATTTGAGTATGAATGGCATTAATGCAAACAAACAAGAGTTAGAAAGCTTTGTAAAAGATGATGTAGAAGAGATTATAGAGGCAAAAATTAAAATTTTATTTATAAAATAAATATATTATTTCATAAAATAAACATAAAGGAAATATAATGGATACAAATTCTGTATTTTTATCTCTTAAAGATAAAACCCCATCAGACAAATGGAGTGAATTACAGCAAAAACTATCTAATGCATCAGAGGAAGCTTTATCTCAAATTGCTTTAATGCCTTTAAAAAGTAATATAGTTGCTTTGGTTATAGGTATTTTCTTTGGATGGTGTGGTGCGGATAGATTTTATATTGGCGATAAAAAAATTGCTTTTGCTAAGATTGCTTTATTTGTTTTTATTGTTGTGGTTGTAACAGTAACGCAAATTGATACTTTAAGATTGATTATTACTCTATATGTTTTGGTAGATTTATATTTTGTATGGAAAGAAACCAAAAAGAGAAACTTATCAAAAATTTATAGTATTTTGGATTGATAATTAAGATGTTTTTGCTTTATCTTAAAGATAAAATTCCTGCAAATAAACTATCTTTTGTTGAAGAACAATTAAAGCACATTTCGGAAGATAAGCTTCAAAAACTTAATTTAGTTAAGTTAAAAAATGCCGAGCTTGGATTAATGTTGAGTATTATTCTTGGTTCTTGCGGGGTTGATAGATTTTATAAAGGCGATTGGCTTCTTGGCTGTGTCAAATTGTTGCTTTTATTTTTGTATGTTATATTTAATACCCCTATAGATGTTATTTGTGTATTTGTAGTTTTATTTTGGTATATTGCTGATATTTTTTTGGTGTTTTTTGGTATAAAAAAAGATAATTTTAAAAAGATTATTGGTTTTATGAAAGAATCATAAAACCAATATTTTTTCCTGCCATAAATGGCACTACATCGCCGTATTTTTGCGCTACTTGCCATTCTTGTTTTTCTAAAGTGATGATTTTATCTTTTTCAAATTTAAGATTATGGATTTTACAAGCATTATCTGAAATAAATTTTTGTAAATTTGCTTCATTTGAATGTTTTTTAAAAAGTTCAGCTAAAACAGGCAATATAACAGGTGCGCTAAATACTCCAGCTGCGCAACCACAGCATTCTTTAGTGTGTAATGGATGAGGTGCGCTATCGCTTCCAAACATAGCTTTTTCATAGCCACTAAAAGCAAGCTCACATAAAGCGTCTTTATCTTCATAGCGTTTTGCAATAGGTTTGCAGAATAAATGTGGGTCCATCTTGCCACCTACTACATCATCTAAGGTTATCATTAAATGGTGCAAAGTGATAGTTGCATATAAATTTTCATAATCTTTTAATAAATCACACAAAACCTTAGTGGTAATATGCTCCATTACAATTTTTAATTTTGGAAAGTTTTTAGCTAATTTTTCATAGACTTTGGCAAAATTTGCTTCTCTATCCATGACAAAATCATTTGTTTCTCCATGCACAAGCAAAGGTATGTTTAATTCGCTCATAGCGTTTAGTGTAGGTTTTAACTTTTCTATATCAAAACTTGAAATTCCATTATCTGAGTTGGTAGTGATACCTGCAGGATAAAGTTTGATAGCAAAAAGCTCATCTTTAGCTTTTTCTAAAAATTTCTCATCATAGTCTTTAAAAAATAGAGTCATCAAAGGTGTAAAATCTTCATTTTTACATGCTTTTAAAATGCGTTCCTTATAAGCTTTGAGTGTAGTTATTTCAGTAAGTGGGGTAATTAAATTTGGCATGATAACCCCTGCTTTAAAGTCTTTTGCGCTAAATGGGGCTACAAGTTCAAGCATACTTTCATCACGTAAATGTAAATGCATATCCAAAGGGTTTTTAAGTGTCATTTTATCTCCTATTTGAGTTTATATAAGCCGTTTTTGAGTTTTTCAAGTAAAGCCTTTTCTTCTAAAAATTTAAAAGTAGAAATGATGGTTGGTTTGCTGATATTTAACCTTTTAGAAAGTTCTTCTATGTTTGCAAAGACAAAACCATCTTCATTGGCATGAAGGGCTAAAAATTCTAAAATTTCAAAGCGTTTTTTACCAAATATTTTTATGCATAGTGTTTTTACTTTATCATCCATTCTCTAACCAAATCAAAAAGAATAAAACTCCAAGTAATTATAGCTAAAACCACGCTAAAAAACACCCCAGCACTCGCACAATCTTTTGCTTTTTTAGCTAAGATGTGAAATTCACTCGTGCAAAGATCCACACAAGCTTCTATAGCAGAATTTAGTGCCTCTATAAGTAAAATCAACACCAAAACAAACACTAGCACAAAATGTTCTAAAAAACTCACAGGTAAAAATAGGCTTGCAAAAATCAAAGGTAAGATAATAGCAAATTCTATCCTAAAAGCTATCTCGTCTTTGAGTAAAAATTTAATTCCACTTAAAGCATAACTTGCATTTTTAAATAAAGAATACTTCGGTTTCATTGCGAATTTTCCTTTAAATTTTTGCTAAATATATCATAACTTGCTTCGTATTCTTTGCTATTTACACCAAAATACCCCAATAAGCTTGAAAAAAGATTATCTTGAGAAAGTTTATAGTCTTTTTTGCTTTGTAAATCTTGACTTAATTTACCATCTTTACTCCAAAATATCATTGGTATGTGTTTTTGATCTTTTGGTGCTATTAAATAAGGCATTCCATGTAGATAAAGTCCATTTTCACCTAAACTTTCACCATGATCTGATAAATAAAGCAAAGAAGTTTCTTGATTTGGATTTTCTTTAAGTAAATCTATAAGATTTTTGATGATAAAATCTGTATAAAGTAAAGTATTATCATAGGTGTTTATGATTTGTTCTTGGGAGCAGGTATTAAGTTCATTTGTATCACAAGTTGGGGTAAATTTTTTAAATGCATTTGGGTAGCGTTTGTAATAAGTTGGCCCATGTGAGCCTTGTAAATGTACAACGATGATTTTGTTTGAATTTGCATTTTCAAGCTCTTGTTTTACAAGTTCAAGCAAGCTCTCATCATAATCTTTTGCAATGAGTTTGTGTTTTATACGATCACAATTTCCTTTGCATCCCCCTGAGTTATTGCCAAACCAAACACTTTGTACTCCAACCTTTTGTAATATATCTAAAACATTTTCTTCAAATAAATTATTATTGAAACTTTCTCTTTTGTGTCTTGAAAACATACAAGATAGGCTTATTGCAGTTGCTGTTCCGCATGAGCTTACTTCATTAAAATATACTAGATTTGGTATATTTTTAGTATAAAAATTTGTATCATTTATGCTGTATCCACCTAAAGAATAATTACTCGCTCTAGCAGTTTCTCCTATGACTAAAATCATTAATTTAGAAGTATTTGTATCTTTTAATTTAGCATCATCTGAAATAATGGTAAGTTCTTTTTTACCTGCTAGTTTTTTCTTAGTAAATTCTATACTTGAATATATAGGATAAAATGGTAGATTATACATTCTAATGATATTATGCGATCTTAAAAAAGGTAAAAGTGTTTTTGAGCTAAGAGCTACTAAAGCAAAGCAAAATACTAAAGAACCCAAAAACAATACACTTTTTTTGAAAAAGTATTTTTGATAATCAATCTTAGTAAAAATTACAAGCAAACTAGGAAAAACCACAAAGGATAAAATATACAAAGTAAAGGAAAAATTAAAATAAGAAAAAAATTCTCTATTGTCTGTTTCAACGGCATTTTGTATCATATGATCATCAATTAAAACTCCATAATTACTGACAAAATAGCTACAAATAGCACAAGTGCTAAGCAAAAATATACTTAAAATTTTGGTGATATAGGGAAAATACACCAAGGATAAAACACTCAAAATCAATAAAAAATAAATGCCAAAAAATACACTAAAAAGCATAGTGTTTTGATCTATCTTTTCATATATAAATTTAAACAATGGAAGATTAAACGCCATGATAAAAATCGCATTAAGTAGAGTAAATTTTGTCCATGAAAGTTTTAAATGCATTTTTTTCCTTTGGAATAAAATAAAAACTTAAGTCTATTTGAATAAAATTAATAAATCACATATAAAATAGCAACAAAAGAAAATTAATAAAGGGATTTTATGAAATTATTATCATGGAATATAAATGGCCTAAGGGCAATTTGTGATAAAAATGCACTTGATTGGATAGAAAAAGAAGAAATCGATTTTATAGGTTTTCAAGAAATCAAAGCATGCGAGGATAAATTTCCAAAAAGAATTTATGAGTATCCTTTTAAATATATGTATTCAAATAGTGCCAAAAGAGCAGGATATTCAGGTGTAATGAGCTTGTGTAATTTTGATTGTGAAGTAAAAAAATGTGAATTTTTTGATGATGATGAGGGTAGGGTTTTAGAGCATAGCTTTAAAAATGTAGTTTTGTTTAATATCTACTTTCCAAATGGTCAAAAAGATGAAGAGCGTTTGAACTTTAAAATGAAATTTTATAATGATTTTTTAGTGTATTTAGATAAGCTTTTAAAAGAAGGTAAAGAAATTATCATTTGTGGAGATGTAAATACTGCTCACTGTGAGATAGACTTAACCCACCCAAAAGCTAATGAAAAAACTTCAGGTTTTTTGCCGATTGAGCGTGCTTGGATAGATGATTTGTTAAAATTAGGCTTTATAGATACTTTTAGGCATATAAATGGCAATATTAAAGAAAAGTATTCGTGGTGGAGCTATAGAATGAAAGCAAGAGAAAGAAATGTAGGCTGGAGGATTGATTATTTTTTTATTTCTAATGGTTTAAAAGATAAACTTAAAAATGCTTTTATAAGAGATGATATTTTTGGTTCAGATCATGCACCTGTAGGGATAGAAATAGATATTTAAAAAAATAAATGTTCAATTAAAATTTTAAATCCCAGCATAATTAAAATAGCACCACCTAAAAATTCGGCTTTACTTTTAAGATAAGTACCGAATTTATTGCCTATTTTTAAAGCTAAAACGCACATTATAAAGGTGATAAATCCTATAAGAAGCGAAGCTACAATAAGATTAACTTTTAAAAAGGCAAAACTTACTCCAACTGCAAGCGCGTCGATACTAGTTGCAATTGCAAGTGCTAACATAGTTTTAAAATCAAATAAATTTGAATTTTCTTTACAATTTTCATTTTCTAAAGATTCTTTAATCATTTTTATACCTATGAAACCAAGAAGAAAAAAAGCAATCCAATGATCAATTTTTTCCACAAAAGAGTTAAAATAAATTCCTATAATATAACCAATAGCAGGCATTAGTGCTTGAAAGCTACCAAAATAAAGTCCTACTATTAAGTAATGTTTTAATTTTATTTTTTTAGCACTAAAACCCTTACATAGTGAAACCGCAAAAGCATCTGCAGCTAAAGCAAAAGATAAAACAACTAAACTTGAAATATCCATTTTTTTCCTTGAACATTTAAATAGAGTGAGATTATATATTTTTAAATAAAATAATAAATTAATTATTTATTAAGTAAAACATAGTTATAATTCTGTCTTTTATACTACAATAAAGTGGCCCATTCGTCTAGCGGTTAGGACATCGCCCTTTCACGGCGGTAACACGAGTTCGAGTCTCGTATGGGTCACCATGTTTTTTTAACAATCATCATTTTTAAAAGCTTACATCATTCTAAAATAAGTGTCTTGTGCTAATGGAGTAGATTATAAATATAATCCAAGTAGAGATTCTAAAGGTTGTTATGATTTATTCATTATGGTAATGTTGTTTGTGTCAACCACAAAAGTAATGATTTAATAAGCATAAAATTATAGTTTATGGCAAATACGATACAAGAAAATAGAATAAAAAAATGTGAAAATCGTGGAGCAATTGCTGATATGGCCGAATAAAATAACAATTGATTAAAATACAATATAATTTTTCTAGGATTTGAGTAGATAAAAAAGTGTTTATCAGTAAATTAAAGTAAAGCAATGGAAAAAACTAAACTAGAAATCGCAGAAAACATTTTAAAAGAATGCTACTGGGATAATACAAATATGACCGCTGAATATATAGCTGAAAATGTTAATAAAGATGAAAGCTTAGCAAAGCAAATCTTTAGTGCTATTTTTCAAAATTCGCTTATAATGTTTGATGATTTAAAAATCTTTGATGATCAAGAAATGGTAAAAGAATTTATCATTTCTCAAAATCAAAGATTAGGTTATCATAAAAGATTTTATTACGAAGAAAGACTTGATGAACTCATTGCACATTATGGGATAAAAGATGCAGGAAAAAGAAGAGAGATATGAAAGCCATATCAATCTATCACGCCACATAAGTAAGAAGACGTAAGATCAGCTGTGATGTTATATAGAGCAATGAACAAACAACTATAGTATATGCAAAAATTTTACTAGGTAAAATGATTTTTTAGTATAAATAAAAACATTCAACTTTTGATTAATCAAAAGTTGCTTAGAAATGATTGAAACACTAAAATAATCTATAATAGTACCAAAATACTTGTTGATCTTTTGATTATTTGTAATTTATTATTTTATTAGTATTTATAATACAAAATTTTTTTAGCGAATATATTGTTTAAATATAAGTGTCAAACTAAAACGCATAAATTAATGATTGTTTTTTACAATTATAAAAATTTATACAACATTTGGATAATATGGGTACTAAAATAGCCTACAATGTTTGACAATATTTGGAAATTATGGTTTGATAAAATATACAAAAATTATACGAATTTTTCTTTTATTTTTTAAGTTTTTCATCAAGTTTTTGTAATAAACTTACCTTATTCAAATTACTATTTTTTAGTATTTAGAGATTATTTTATAGGAAAATTTCCATGAAGATAAAATTTATTATAAAAAGGGATAAAAGTCAAGTTGCATTTGATATTTATAAAATAAAAAATGCTATTTTTAAAGCTAATATAAATTCCACAGATAAAAAATTAGATAATGAAAATTTAGATAAGCTTTGTGATGAGGTTGTAGCTTTGCTTGATGAAAATCATACTCATGTAGAGCAAATTCAAGATAAAGTAGAAGAAATTTTGATTAAAAATTCTTTAGTAAATACTGCAAAATCATATATTTTATACCGCCAAAAAAGAACGCAAATTCGCAATGCAAGCTACGATTTGCTAAATTTATATGATGATTTAACCTTTAAAGATTCTAAAGATGCAGATTTAAAAAGAGAAAATGCTAATATTAATTCAGATAGTGCTATGGGCATGATGTTAAAATATGGTTCAGAAGGTGCAAAATACTATGTAGATGAGTGTATTTTGCCAAAACACATAGCAAACGCACATAAAAATGGCGATATACATATACATGATAAAGACTTTTATATGCTAACGCAAACTTGTTGTCAGATTGATTTAGTAAAACTTTTTGAAAATGGTTTTAGCACAGGACATGGGAGTTTGAGAGAACCAAACGATATAAGATCATATGCTTCTTTAGCTTGCATTGCCTTACAAGCAAATCAAAATGAAATGCATGGAGGTCAGTCTATACCAAATTTTGATTTTGCTATGGCAAAAGGAGTTGCAAAAACTTTCCAAAAAGAGTATAAAAAGGCTATAAAAGCTTTTTTTGAGATAAAACTAGAGCAAAGTTTAGATGAGCAATGCTTTGAAAATGCTAAGTTTCAAGCTTCAAACGAAAAAGAATGCCTTAAAGAGCTTTTAAAACTTGGTCTAAATAATGATAAAAAATTTTTAGAAAATGCAAATGCTTATGCTTATAAAAGAGCGTTAAATCAAACTCAAAATGCTACTTTTCAAGCTATGGAAGCTTTAGTGCATAATCTTAATACTATGAACTCAAGAGCAGGAGCACAAGTGCCTTTTAGTACATTAAATTATGGCACTGATACCTCATTTGAAGGTCAAATAGTGATAGAAAATTTACTAAAAGCTACGATGAAAGGTTTAGGAAATGGTGAAACACCAATTTTTCCTGTGCAAATTTTTAAAGTAAAAGAAGGTATTAATTATAACGAAGAAGATCCAAACTATAAGCTTTTTAAACTTGCCATAGAGTGTGCTTCTAAAAGACTTTTTCCAAATTTTAGCTTTTTAGATGCAAGTTTTAACGCAAAATATTATAAAAAAGGAGATTATAATAGTGAAGTAGCTTATATGGGTTGTAGAACTAGAGTTATGGCAAATGTGTATGATGAAAGCAAAGAAATCACATGTGGTAGGGGGAATTTAAGTTTTACTAGTATAAACCTTGTGCGTTTGGCTATAGAAGCCAAAGGAAATTTAGAGCTTTTTTATATACTCTTAAAAGAAAAATTGGAACTTGTGTATGAACAATTACTTCATAGATATAAAATTCAGTGTTTAAAAAAGGTAAAAAATTTTCCGTTTTTAATGGGTGAAGGTATTTGGATAGATTCAGGTGCTTTAAGAGAAAACGATAGTGTAGAAAAGGTTATAGCTCATGGAACTTTAGCTATAGGTTATATAGGACTTTGTGAGAGTTTGGTAGCTTTAATTGGTTCTCATCATGGACAAAGTCAAGAAGCAAGAGATTTGGGCTTGCAAATCGTGCGTTTTATGCGTGATTTTGTTGATGAAAAAGCATTTAAAGACAAACTCAATTTTTCACTCATAGCTACCCCAGCTGAGGGTTTAAGTGGGAGATTTTTAAAGCTAGATCAAAAAAAATATGGTATTTTAAAAGGCATAACTGATAAAGAATTTTACACTAATTCTTTTCATATTCCTGTAGATTTTCCTATCAGCATATATGAAAAAATTCAAATAGAAGCCCCATATCATGAGTTGAACAATGGTGGGCATATTACTTATGTAGAATTAAATGGTGATGTGAGTAAAAATTTAGAAAGTTTTAAACGCATTATAAAATGCATGAAAGAAAGCAATGTAGGCTATGGCTCTATTAATTTCCCACTAGATAGAGATCCAGTTTGTGGTTATAGTGGTGTTATAGATGAGTTTTGTCCAAAATGTCACAGAAAAGAAGATGATATTAAATTTGAACGTATAAGAAGAATTACAGGATATTTAGTAGGAACGCTTGATCGTTTTAATGATGCCAAAAAAGCAGAAGTTCATGCAAGAGTTAAGCACGATTTTTCTTAGATTAGCCGGTGTTGAAAAAGAATCTGTAGTAGATGGTTATGGATTGCGTTATGCGATTTTTACCCAAGGTTGCCCCCATCATTGTAAAGGCTGTCATAACCCACAAACTCATGATTTTCACAAAGGATATTTACAAGATTTAGCAAGTTTATATAATGATATTTGTAAAAATCCTTTGTTGCAAGGTGTTACCTTTAGTGGCGGAGAGCCTTTTATGCAGGCAAAAAATTTAAGCATTTTGGCAAAATATATCAAGACTTTGGGGCTTGATATTACTATATATACTGGTTTTACTTATGAAGAGTTACTTCAAAACAAACAAATGAAAGAATTACTTTTTTTATGTAATATTTTGATAGATGGTAAGTTTATCCTAGAACAAAAAGATTTATCATTAAAATTTAAAGGTAGTAAAAATCAACGCATTATTGATATAGCAAAAAGCTTAGAGCAAGATAAAATAATACTTCTTGAAGAATAAAGAGTTATTTAGTCTTTTTTAATTTAACTATGATAGAATATTCATAAATTTAAAACAAGGAGAATATATGTTTAAATTAAGACAATTACCTTATGAAACAGATACTTTTGGAGATTTCTTAAGTGCAGAAACTTTTGCATTTCATCATGGAAAACACCATCAAACTTATGTAAATAACCTAAATAACCTTATCAAAGATACTGAATTTACAGGAAAAGATTTAGTTTATATCATACAAAACTCAAGTGGTGGAGTTTTTAACAATGCTGCTCAAGTATATAATCATGACTTTTATTTTGATTGCATTAAACCAAAAACATGCTGTGGTTGTGGCTGTTCTTTAAGTGCTGAATTTAAAGTAGCAGTAGAAAAAGACTTTGGTTCTATGGAAAATTTAAAAGAAGAATTTATTAAAGGTGCTACAGGAGTGTTTGGTTCAGGTTGGTTTTGGCTAGTTTATAACACTCAAAATCAAAAATTAGAACTAGTAGCTACAAGCAATGCTGCTACACCTATCACCGAAGGTAAAATTCCACTTTTAGTTGTAGATGTATGGGAGCATGCTTACTATGTAGATCATCGCAATGCACGTCCTATGTATTTAGAAAAATTCTACACACACATTAACTGGGAATTTGTAGCAAAAGCTTATGAATGGGCTATCAAAGAAGGTATGAATTCAGTAAGATTTTATGCAAATGAACTTCACCCACTAAGTTAATCAAGATTTTTTTAAGAAAAACCCCGTAAAATAAACTAATATAAAAAATTAGGAGATTTTATGGAGGTTTTTCTTTCTGTTTTAGCTACTTTATTTTGTGTATTTTTGGTAGCCTATTTTATTCTTAAAAAATATAATCCTATTTTTACTTTTTTTCTTTCAGGTATTATTGTTTTGATTGTTATTTCTATTATTACTGGTGAGTCTGTATTAAAACAAAGCATGGGAAATCCTATTTTTGATGTATTTGGTCTTGTAACTCAAACTTTTAAGACAAATATGGCCGGTGTAGGACTTATTATAATGTCTGTTGCTGGTTTTGCGGCCTATATGAAGCACATTAATGCTTCAGCAAAGTTAGCTTTTGTAGCAAATAAACCACTAGGCAAGATTAAAAATAAATACTTAGTTTTAAGTGGAACTTTTGTGGTGGGTATGGCTTTAAAAATAGTTATCTCAAGTTATACAGGATTATTACTTTTATTACTTGCTTCGATTTATCCTGTTTTAATCGCTATCGGAATTCGCCCTATAACTGCTGTATCGGTTTTATCATTAATCACACTTGATTATGGTCCTAAAGATGGAAATTCTATAAATTTAGCAGATATGGTGGGTATTGAAAATGTTGTTGCTATGTTTTTTGAATACCAAATTTATCCCGTTATAGCTTATGTTGTTATGATAGCTTTACTTATTCCATTTTACTATAGTTACATGGATAAAAAAGATTTAGCAAAAGGCGTTGCGGATAATATCGAACACATGGAAATTAAAAATCCAAATTGTCCTTTATTTTATATTTTCTTACCTTGGCTTCCTATAGTGTTTTTATTTGGTGTTTATTTTGCAAATTTATATGGATATAAAGTTAAGTTAGATGTGGTGAGTGCAAATTTTTTAAGTATAAGTTTGGTTTTTATTTTAGAGTATGCTAGACATAAAGATGCAAAAAAACTTGCAGATGATTTGATGGTAATACTAAAAGCTATGGCAGAAATTTTTATAAGTGTTGTTTGTATTATCATAGCAGCTTCTATTTTCGCAGAAGGCATTAAAGCATTAAAAGGCATTGAACATTTGGCTTTAGCTGTTTCTTCTTTGGGGGCTTCTGCTGTGTTGTTTACTATTATAGTTTTAAGCTTTATTGTGTATTTTGCAAGTGTGATTATGGGTAGTGGGATTGCTGCTTTTAATGCTTTTGGAAGACTAGCACCTGATATTGCTCAAAAGCTAGGTATAAACCCTATCTCTTTGGCTTTACCATTAGAGATCGCTTCGTGTTTAGGGCGTGCTGCTTCGCCAATATCGGGTGGAATTTTAGCTTTGGCAGGCTTCGCAAAATTAGATCCTATAGCCATTGTTAAAAGATCCACTCCTATGTTGCTTGTAGGAATGGCTTTAAATATCTTAATAGCTTGGTATTTTGCATAAAAATTTAGAGTAATAGTTTCAGACTATTACTCTAAAACAACCCCTTCATTTAATACAACTTCACCTATTACATAAGCGTCTGAATTTTCTAAAACTTTACTCACATTAGATGGATCTACTACCATAACTAAACCCACGCCCATATTAAAGCTTCTATACATTTGGGCTTCTTCTACGCTTTGGCCTATTTGGTAGAAAATTTCAGGAGTTTTTAGATGGTGTTTTCTAATGATAGCACCGATTCCTCTTGGGAAAACTCTAGGTAAATTTTCTACCAAACCACCACCGGTGATGTGAGCTAGTGCATTGATGAAAGGTTTTAATTTTAAAAAGTCTTTTACATAAATTCTTGTAGGCTCAAGTAAGATATCAATTAAATTCTTGTTGTCTATTTTATCATCGAACTTAAGCTTTTGTACTTCAAATAATACTTTTCTAGCTAAAGAATATCCATTAGAATGAAGTCCGCTGCTAGGTAGGGCTAGTAAAATGTCTCCATTTTTTACAAAATTTCTTCTATCTATCTCGTCTTTTTCAGCTATACCCACTGAAAAACCAGCTAAATCAAAATCACTGTTATGGTACATTCCAGGCATTTCAGCAGTCTCCCCACCTATTAAAGCACAATTTGCTTTTTTACAGCCATTTGTAATTCCTACTACAACTTTTTTAGCTACTTCTACATCTAGCTTTGCAGTTGCATAATAGTCTAAAAAAAACAAAGGCATAGCAAAATTACAAATTAAATCATTCACACACATTGCTACCAAATCTTCGCCTATGGTGTCAAATTTTTGACTATCAATAGCAAGACGTAGCTTTGTACCCACTCCATCCGTTGCTGCTAGTATAACAGGATTTTTAAAACCACTTGGTATAGCAAAAGCACCAGAAAAAGAGCCTATACCGCCTAAAACATTTTCATTAAAAGTTTCTTTTACTAAAGGCTTGATTGCTTCTACAAAAGCATTACCATTATCTATACTTACGCCCGCATCTTCATAGCTTATATTCATTTATCTTCCTTTAAGAATTTAAAAGGTATTTTAACTAAAAATGTTTTAAGGCTAAATTATGCAAAATGCTTATTTTGTAACTTCAAGTATAGCAGGTGGAAAGTCAAGCTTTATAAAAATAGTTCAAAATTTGGGTTTTGATACTTTAAGTGCAGATGTGATAGCTCATGAGCTTTTAAATGAAAATGCAAACTCTATAACTAAGCTTTTTAATAACGATGATTTAATCATAGCAGGAAAAATAGATAGAAAAAAACTTGGTGCTATTGTATTTAATGATTTAAAAGCCAAAAAAAAGCTAGAAAATTTTTTACATCCTAAAGTCAAAGAAGTAATTTTACAAAAAGCCCAAATTATAGATAAAAAAAACAAGGCCTTTTTTATAGAATTACCTTTATTTTTTGAAAATAATCATTATCAAAATTTAGGAAAAAGTATATTGATTTATGCTCCAAAAGAACTTTTGCTTCAAAGACTTATGCAAAGAGATGATTTAGATAAAGATGAAGCTTTAAAAAGAATTCATCTACAACTTAATATAGAAGAAAAACTAAAAAAAGCAAATTTTGTAATAAAAAATGATTCTAGTTATGAAATATTTGAAAAAAATGTGCTAAAGTTCCTAAAAAATACTTTAAAGGTAATAAATGAAAATTTATAAGTACTGTGCTAGTGGAAATGATTTTGTGATATTTGCAGATAAAGAAAAAAAAGATCGCAGTGAATTAACTAGAATTCTTTGCAATCGTTATGAGGGTATAGGTGCTGATGGACTTATAGTGGTAGTGCCTCATGATAGATATGATTTTGAATGGGAATTTTATAATTGCGATGGAAGCAAGGCAAATATGTGTGGCAATGGTTCGCGTGCAGTAGCACATTTTGCTCATCATTATTTAAAAAAATCTCAATATTTAAATTTCTTAACTGGTGCAGGACTTATAAAATCTTTTGTTGATGATGATATAGTTGAAATCAAACTTAGTGGAGTAAAGGATATCAAAGAAGCTTTTGAATATAAAGGCAGAATTTGGCAAGGCTGCAATACCGGAGTTCCACATATAGTAACCTTTGTTGATGATTTAAATGAGTTTGATATAAATTTATGCAAAGAGGTACGTAAAAAATATAATGCAAATGTTAATTTTGCTAAAGTGGAAGATGATGAGTTTATAAGAGTTAGAACTTATGAGCGAGGGGTGGAAGATGAAACCTTAGCTTGTGGTACGGGCATGGGGGCTTGTTTTTACTTAGCGTATTTAAATCAAAAAGTAAAAGATGATATTTTAGTAAAGCCAAAAAGTAATGAAGATCTATATTTTAGAGTAGAAGATGAACAAATATTTTTTAAGGGAAAGGTAAAGTGTTGTTTTGAAGCTGATTATAATTTTACTTAGTAGTATTTTATTTGTGAAAGCTGAATTTATAGCAGGTTTTGATGAGCAATACTATGCTTTAAGCATAAAAGAAAAACGCGAAGTTTTCATACAAAAAATCAACGCTTTGCTAGATATTTCCTTTAAAGAGGTAGAATCAGAAAGGAAATTCATAGAGTCTTTTTTTAAAGAAGCCATAAAAAAGAATTTTAGAAATTTAAATTCTAAGGCTATGGAAAAATTATGGTCTTTAAAAGAAAAATATCGTGTTAAAAATTTATACGATCGCAAAGAATACCAAATGCGTATCCAAAAGGTACCAAAATCTTTAGCCATAGCTCAAGCTATTATAGAGAGTGCAACTGGTACAAGTCGCTTTGCTAAAGAAGCAAATAATTTATTTGGAGAATGGACTTGGGGTGAGAAAGGTTTGGTGCCAAAAGAAAGAGGCAAGGGTAAAACCCATAAAATTCGTATATTTGACACTTTGCAAGAAAGTGTAGATTCTTATATGCTTAACTTAAACCGGCATGATGCTTATAAAGAATTTAGAACTTGGCGGTGGGATACTATAAGTAAAAATGAAAAACTTGATGGTAAAGAAGCAGCAAATCATTTAGAAAAATATTCAGAAATTAAAAGTAATTACACTAAACTTATTATTTCTATTATCAATCAACATGAGCTTGATAAATTAGATTAATTTCCTAAAGCCCATTCATCAAAAGGTAAAATCATCACACGAATTCCTTCTATAAAAAATTCATCTCTTTGCGAAAGCGTGATGATGAAAATAGTTGAAAGTGGAAGCTGATTTTTGCTAAGAATTTTTTTTACTTTTAATGTTAGCAAGTCTTTATCTTTGAAAGGTGAGCATAAAAATGCATTTTTAAAGCTCGGTAAGTAAAAATCAAAATACTTAGTGTAAAAAATTTCTTGCTTGAATTTAAACAGCTCACTTAAAACCAAATTTTCAAATAAAGCACTAAAATCCTTTTGCACACTAAGAGAATTTTTCAAGGAAAAATCCCAAAAATACACTTTTTTTAGATTTTTTTCATAATTTTTTACAAAATACAAAGTATAGTTTGCTTCTAAATTTTCTATATTT
Source organism: Campylobacter sp. RM16704 (assembly GCF_000816245.1). Lineage (NCBI taxonomy): Bacteria > Pseudomonadati > Campylobacterota > Epsilonproteobacteria > Campylobacterales > Campylobacteraceae > Campylobacter > Campylobacter sp. RM16704. The sequence goes on from NZ_CP007769.1 coordinate 55,579, forward strand.
TTATATAAAGTATCTTTAGAAATTTTGATGGTTTTTTTTAAAGTTTTAAATAATTCATTAACGCTAAATTCATTTCCTAACTCTAGGGAAATTTGTTTGAGTATATTAAGCTCTAAGGGGCTATAAAAGCTTTTTAGATAAGATGAGCCGGTGTTTAAATTGTGATTTAAGATAATATTACGACCAGTATGTAAAAAATAACTCATCATAGTTTTAGTATCTATGTATTTTTTATTTAAGCTTAAAAATTCTTCAAAATCTAAATAATCAAGATGAATTTCTTCAAAATGATCTAAATGTAAATTCGAATTATATGTACTTAGTATGATTTGTAAATTTAAATGTTTTAAACTATTAAAATCAAATTTATGATTAAAATTACAAAGTATTAGAAATTTAATTTGTAGATTGTAAGTTAGAAAAGAATTTAAATAAGTTAAATCATTAACGTTAAATCTTAAATCATCACAATCTATAAAAAGTATATTTTCACTTTTATATAAAGATAAAAAATTTAAAATAAAATTTTTTTTACCACTTGCAAAACCACCTTTTATAATGATGTTTTTATGAGTTTGAATTTGAAGTTTTCTTTCATCAAATTTTTGAATTTTTGGGTAATTATCATAAAAAAATTGTAGAGTTTTCATATTGTTCTTTAATTGTGGTGGAGCATAGCGGGTTCGAACCGCTGACCCCAACGCTGCCAGCGTTGTGCTCTCCCAGCTGAGCTAATGCCCCTTGATTTTTTGTAATAATACTATATTTTTTCTTAGACTTTCTTAATGAAATAAAATAATTAAAATTCTATAAAAACCAATTTTTATCCTTATAATAAGGAAAATAATTTAAAAAAATATATAAATTTCTTGACATAGTAAAAACTCTTTTTATATAATCTCGAAATCATTTTATATGGTAGTTAGATTTTATGTGTCTAACAAGTTCTTTACAAAGGAAAAAATATGGAAAGAATTAGGCTTAAGCTAAAAGCTTATGACCATAGAGTTCTAGATCGCACAGTTGCAGCAATTGTAGAAGCTGTTAAAAGAACAGGTGCTGACATTAGAGGTCCAGTGCCAATGCCTACAAAAATAAAAAGATATACAGTTTTGAAATCTCCACATATCAATAAAGATTCACGTGAGCAATTTGAGATGAGAATTCATGCTCGTATGCTTGATATAGTAGCAGCTACTCCAGATACAGTAGATTCACTTACTAAGCTTGACTTGGCTCCAGAGGTCAATGTTGAAGTAAGAGCTATGGGTAAATAAGGATAGAATATGGAATACATTGTAGAAAAAATTGGTATGAGTAGAACAATCAGTACACCAAGCATTCCTGTAACCTTACTTAAACTTGTTCAAACTAAAGTATGTGAAGTAGAAAATGGAAAAGCTTTGGTTGCTTATGTAAAAGGTAAAGCAAATAATAAATGCGTTGCTGGTCAGCAAAAAAAATACAATCTTTCAGCTGAATATAATAGATTTGCTTCTTTAGAAGTAGCAAATACACAAGCAGGTGATATTGATCTTAATCCTTTAAAAGAAGCTTCAGTTTTAAAAGTAAGCTTTAATTCTAAAGGTAGAGGTTATAGTGGGGTTGTTAAAAGACATGGATTTGCCGGAGGTCCTGCAAGTCATGGTTCAAGATTCCACAGACGTCACGGATCTATAGGTAACCGCGAATGGCCAGGTCGTGTTCAACCAGGTATGAAAATGGCAGGTCATTATGGTAATGTAAAAGTTACTGTTAAAAATGAAGTAGTTTCATTTGATGAAGAAAATGGCATCTTAGTAGTAAAAGGTGCAGTACCAGGGTTTAATGGTGCTATGGGTAAAATAAGGATTGCAAAATGAGTAAAGTAACTGTTTTAAATGATAAATTTGAAAAAGCTAGTGAACTCGATCTTCCAGCAAAATATGCAGAAGTTAATCCTCACAACCTTTATTTATATGTAAAATCTTATCTTGCTAGCCTTAGAGCAAACACAGCTCATACTAAAGGTAGAAGTGATGTAAGCGGTGGTGGTAAAAAACCATGGAGACAAAAAGGTCGTGGTGGTGCAAGAGCAGGTTCAACAAGAACGAATGTTTGGGTTGGTGGTGCTGTGGCATTTGGTCCTACAAACAATCGTAACTATTTTCAAAAAGTTAATAAAAAACAAAAACGCTTAGCGCTTGAAAGAGCATTGGCTGATAAAGCACAAAACAATGCGTTATTCTCAGTAGATAGTTTAAGCATTGAAAGCGGTAAAACAAAAGATGCAAATGCAGTTATTAAAAAGCTTGGTTTAAAAGATGCTTTAATTGTAAAAGATTTACTAGATGAAAAAACACTTCTTGCTTTTAGAAACTTAGCAAATTGCTATGTAGTTGATATTAGCGAAGTAAATGCTTATTTAGTATCTGTATTTAATGCTGTTATCATTGAAAAAGCAGCGCTTGAATCTATCGTAAAAGAGGGTTAAAATGGCAGATATTACTGATATAAAAACAATACTTTACACTGAAAAAAGCTTAAACCTTCAAGAGCAAGGTGTTGTAGTTATTCAAACTTCTCCAAAAATGACTAAAAATGGTCTAAAAGAAGTATTAAGAGAATATTTTGGTGTAACTCCAGTAAGAATTAATTCTTTAAAAATGGATGGAAAAGTAAAGCGTTTTAGAGGTCGTGAAGGTCAAAGAAATAGCTTTAAAAAATTCTATGTTAAGCTACCAGAAGGTGTGAGCTTAGAAAGTTCGGAGGCATAAGATGGCAATTAAAACTTATAAACCATATACTCCAAGTAGAAGATATATCACAGGTGTAAGCTCTGATGATATTACAGCAAAAGCTAGTGTGCGTTCATTACTTGTAAAACTTCCAGCTCATGCAGGTCGTAACAATAATGGTAGAATCACAAGTCGCCACAAAGAAGCAGGTGCTAAAAAACTTTACAGAATTATAGATTTTAAAAGAAGAAAATTTGGTATTGAAGGTAAAGTTGAAGCAATCGAATACGATCCATACAGAAATTGTCGTATCGCATTAATCTCTTATAGAGATGGTGAAAAAAGATATATTTTACAACCAAAAGGTTTAAGTGTTGGTGATGTTATTTGTGCTGCTGAAAGCGGACTTGATATAAAGCCAGGTAATGCAATGAAACTAAAAAATATCCCAGTGGGTACTATCGTTCATAATATTGAGTTAAAACCAGGTAAAGGCGGTCAAATGATCCGTTCAGCTGGTGCTTATGCTCAATTAATGGGTAAAGAAGAAAAATATGTTATCTTAAGACTTGCTAGTGGTGAAATGAGACAAGTTTTAGCTGAATGTATGGCAAGTATCGGTGAAGTTGGTAACGAAGAATGGTCTAATGTAACTATAGGTAAAGCAGGAAGAAATCGCCACAGAGGTATTCGCCCTCAAACAAGAGGTTCTGCAATGAACCCAGTTGATCACCCACACGGCGGTGGTGAAGGTAAGAAAAATTCAGGTCGTCACCCAGTTACTCCATGGGGTAAACCAACTAAAGGTGCTAAAACTCGCCGTAAAAAAGCTAGCGATAAGCTAATAATTTCAAGAAGAAAAGGAAAGTAAGATGGCTAGGTCACTAAAAAAAGGTCCTTTTGTTGATGACCATGTAATGAAAAAAGTCATCGCTGCTAAAAAAGCTAACGATGGTAAGCCAATTAAAACTTGGTCAAGACGCAGCACTATTATACCTGATATGATAGGTTTAACTTTTAATGTTCATAATGGAAAAAGCTTTATCCCAGTATATGTTACTGAAAATCATATAGGTTATAAATTAGGTGAATTTGCGCCTACTAGAACATTTAAGGGTCATAAAGGCTCTGTTCAGAAAAAAATAGGTAAGTAAGGGAGATTTATGAGTAGAGCATTAATTAAATTCATAAGATTATCTCCAACTAAAGCGAGATTGATTGCTAGAGAAGTTCAAGGTATGAATGCAGAACTTGCATTAGCTAGTTTAAAATTTATGCCAAATAAAGGTGCTAAATTTATAGCAAATGCTATTTCAAGTGCTGTAGCAAATGGTGGATTTGAAGCAAATGAAGTTGTTGTTTCAAGTTGCCGTGTTGATGCTGGTGCGGTTTTAAAAAGATTTAGACCAAGAGCTAGAGGAAGTGCTAGTCGTATTAGAAAGCCGACTTCACACATTTTGGTAGAAGTTAGTAAAATAGAAGCAAGTGCTGAAAAAACTACAAAAGCTAAAAAAGCATCAGTGAAAAAGGAAAGCTAATATGGGACAAAAAGTAAATCCGATTGGTTTAAGACTAGGAATTAATAGAAACTGGGAATCAAGATGGTTTCCTACAAAAGCTAATTTAGCAGAAAATATTGGTGAAGATTATAAAATCAGAACTTTCTTAAAAAGAAAGCTTTATTATGCGGGAATTAGCCAAATTCTTGTAGAAAGAACAGCTAAAAAACTTCGCGTTACTGTTGTAGCTGCAAGACCGGGAATTATTATTGGTAAAAAAGGTAGTGATGTTGATGTTTTAAGGAAAGAACTTCAAGATTTAATCAAAAAAGAAGTTAATATCAATATCAAAGAAGAAAGGAAAGCAGGAGCTTCAGCTCAACTTGCAGCTGAAAGTGTTGCTACTCAACTTGAAAAAAGAATTGCTTTTAGAAGAGCAATGAAAAAAGTAATTCAAGGAGCGCAAAAAGCAGGTGCTAAAGGCATTAAAGTTTCAGTTTCAGGTCGTTTAGGTGGTGCTGAAATGGCAAGAACAGAATGGTATCTAGAAGGTCGTGTTCCACTTCATACTTTAAGAGCAAAAATTGATTATGGTTTTGCAGAAGCACATACAACTTATGGAAATATAGGTATTAAAGTATGGATTTTTAAAGGTGAAGTTTTACAAAAAGGTGTTCAACCTGAAAAAACCGAAGAAAACGCTCCGGCTAAAAAAACTAGAAGAGCAAGAAGAGGTAAATAATCATGTTAATGCCAAAAAGAACAAAATATCGTAAAATGATGAAAGGGCGTAATAGAGGTTATGCCAATAGAGGAACTGAATTTACTTTTGGTGAATTTGCTTTAAAAGCAACTGAAGCTGGTCGTATAAATTCACGTCAAATCGAAGCAGCTCGTATTGCTTTAACTCGTTTTGTAAAAAGACAAGGTAAAACTTGGATTAGAGTTTTCCCTGATAAACCTTTAACTAAAAAACCTTTAGAAACTCGTATGGGTAAAGGTAAAGGTGCAGTTGAAGAATGGGTAATGAACATTAAACCAGGCCGTATTATTTATGAAATGGCAGGGGTTAATGAAGAGATGGCAAGACAAGCTTTAACTTTAGCTATGCATAAATTGCCATTTAAAACTAAGTTTGTTACAAGAGAGAGCCAAAATGAAATATACTGAGATTAAAGATAAAACAGCAGGTGAGCTTGCAACAATGCTAAAAGAAAAAAAGGTGCTTTTATTTACTTTAAGACAAAAGCTAAAAACAATGCAGCTAACTAATCCTAAAGAAATAAGCGAAGTTAAAAAAGACATCGCTAGAATCAATACTGCAATTAGTGCTTTAAAATAAGGATAGAAAATGGCATTTAAAAGAGAAATTCAAGGCGTTGTTGTTCAAATTGCTGGAGATAAAACAGCAACAATTTTGGTTGAAAGAAAAGTGGTTCATCCAAAATACAGAAAAATCGTAAAACGCTTTAAAAAATATTTAATTCATGATGAAAGAAATGAACTTAAAGTGGGAAATACTGTAGTTGCTATTGAATGTAGACCACTTTCTAAGAGAAAATCATTTCGCTTAAAAACTATAGTATCAGCAGGAGTTGAGTAATGATTCAAAGTTTTACTAGGCTTGCAGTTGCTGATAATAGCGGTGCAAAAGAATTAATGTGTATTAAGGTTTTAGGTGGTAGTAAAAGAAGATATGCTACTGTTGGTGATGTAATTGTTGCATCTGTAAAAAAAGCTCTACCAAATGGTAAAGTTAAAAAAGGTCAAGTAGTAAAAGCGGTTATCGTTAGAACTAAAAAAGAAATTCATAGAGATAATGGCTCTTTAATTCGTTTTGATGAAAATGCAGCAGTTATTCTTGATGCTAAAAGAGAGCCTATCGGAACGCGTATTTTTGGACCAGTAGGTCGTGAAGTAAGATATGGTGGCTTTATGAAAATTGTTTCACTAGCACCGGAGGTGTTGTAATGAAATTAAAAATTAAAAAGAATGATATGGTAAAAGTTATCGCAGGCGATGACAAAGGCAAAACAGGAAAAGTTTTAGCAGTGCTTCCTAAAACAAATAAAGTGATTGTTGAGGGTTGTAAAATTGCTAAAAAAGCTGTTAAGCCAAGTGATAAAAATCCAAACGGTGGTTTTATCAATAAAGAAATGCCAATGGATATTTCAAATGTAACAAAAGCAGGAGAATAAGATGATGAGATTAAAAGAAAAATACACTCAAAATATCAAACCTGCTTTAGTAAAAGAATTTGATATCAAAAATCCTATGCTTATTCCTTTTATTGAAAAAATTGTTATAAGTGTAGGTGCTGGGGAATTAGCAAAAGATCAAAAAGTATTACAAAATGTTGCAGATACTATTTCTTTAATAGCTGGACAAAAAGCAGTTATAACAAAAGCTAAAAAATCAGTTGCTGGTTTTAAAGTTAGAGAAGGCTTTCCAGTTGGAGTTATGGTAACGTTAAGAAAAGATAACATGTACGCTTTTCTTGATAAACTTATAACTATAGCTTTACCGAGGGTTAAAGACTTTAGAGGTCTTTCAAAAGATGGTTTTGATGGAAGAGGAAATTATAATTTTGGTTTAGATGAGCAGTTGATGTTCCCAGAAGTAGAGTATGATAAAATTTTAAGAACACATGGTATGAACATTTCTATTGTGACAACAGCAAAATCAGATAAAGAGGCACAAAAATTATTAGAATTATTTGGCGTGCCATTTGCAAAAGGAAAGTAATATGGCTAAAAAATCAATGATTGCAAAAGCTGCCCGCAAACCTAAATTTAGTGTTAGAGGGTATACTAGATGCCAAATTTGTGGAAGACCACATTCAGTTTATAGAGATTTTGGGATTTGTAGAGTTTGCCTTAGAAAAATGGCAAATGAAGGTTTAATTCCTGGTCTTAAAAAAGCAAGTTGGTAAGAGGAAAGAACCATGATAAATGATTTAATTTCAGATTCACTAACAAGAATTAGGAATGCAGGAATGAGAAGGCTAGAAACTACTCAACTTTTGCATTCTAAAGTTATCGAAGCCTTGCTTGGAATTTTCCAAACTAAAGGCTATATTGAAAGCTTTAATGTTATTGAAGAGGATAAAAAGAAATTCATCAATGTAGTTTTAAAATATGATGAAAAAGGTAAAAGCGTGATTAACGAAGTTAAGCGCATTTCTAAGCCTGGTCGTCGTGTTTATAAAGGTAAAGATGAAATCAAAAGATTTAAAAACGGTTATGGTACTATTGTAGTAAGCACTTCAAAAGGTGTTTTGGCTAACGATGAAGCTTATAAAGCAGGTGTTGGTGGCGAAGTTTTATGTACTATTTGGTAAGAGTTTCTACTTTTTATGGTATTCGGTATCCATTCTTATAAAGTAGTCATATCGTAGACAAGTAAAAAGGAAAATGAATGTCTCGTATAGGTAAACAACCAGTTGCTATTCCAAATGGAGTAGAAGTAAAATTAGAAGGTAACTTGCTAAAATTTAAAAAAGGAAATTTAGCAAAAGAGCTTGATACAAAAGCAAATGTTAATGTTGAGATTAAAGAAGGACAAATTCTTTTTTCTCCTAAAGGTGAAGATAGACAAAGTAGAGCTTACTGGGGAACATACAGAGCTTTAGCGCAAAATATTGTTGTTGGTTTAACTGAAGGATTTAGTAAAACTTTAGAAATCAATGGTGTTGGTTATAAAGCTGCATTAAAGGGTAAAGTTCTTGAACTTGCTTTAGGTTTTTCTCATCCTATCAACTATGCTATTCCAGAGGGTATAGAAATTACTGTTGATAAAAATAATATTATCATTAAAGGAAGTGATAAACAAGTTGTAGGCCAAGTTGCTGCTCAAATTCGCGAATTTAGACCGCCTGAACCTTATAAAGGAAAAGGTGTTAAATATTCTACAGAGCGTATTATCCGCAAAGCTGGTAAAACATCTAAGAAATAAGGATAGGATATGAGAGCAAATGTATTAAAAAGAAAAATATCTTTAAGGGTTAAAAGAAAAAAAAGAATTAGAGCAAAAATTTCAGGAACACAAGCTCTTCCAAGAGTTTCTGTTTTTAAATCAAATAGAACTTTATATATCCAAGCTATTGATGATGTTAAAGCAGTAACTCTAGTAGCGGTTGATGGTAGAAAAATTGGTGTAAAAGCAAATAAAGAAGGTGCTAAAAAAATAGCAATTGAATTTGCGAAAAACTTAAAAGCTAAAAATATAGAAGAAGCAGTGTTTGATAGAAATGGTTATTTATACCATGGAGTGATTGCAACTTTAGCACAAGCACTTAGAGAAAACGGAATCAAACTATAACCCAAAAGGAAGATCGATGGAAAAATATAATAGAGAAGAATTTGAAGAAGTAATCGTCGATATCGGCAGGGTTACTAAGGTTGTAAAAGGTGGTAGAAGATTTAGATTTACTGCTTTAGTTATTGTTGGAAATAAAAAAGGCTTAGTTGGCGTAGGATATGGTAAAGCTAAAGAGGTTCCAGATGCTATAAGAAAAGCAGTGGATGATGCTTTTAAAAATATTGTTGAAGTTAAAACAAAAGGTTCTACCATTCCTCATGATGTAGAAGTTAAATATAATGCAAGTAGAATTTTACTTAAGCCAGCAAGTGAAGGTACAGGAGTTATTGCAGGTGGTTCAACACGTCCTATAGTAGAGCTTGCAGGTATTAAAGACATTTTAACTAAGTCTTTAGGTTCAAATAATTCAGCAAATGTTGTGCGTGCTACTATTAAAGCACTTACAATGCTTAAAGGATAATCAATGAATTTAACAAAGGCACTAGGTTCAACACATAAAACCAAAAGAATAGGTCGTGGTCAAGGTAGCGGTATGGGCAAAACTTCAACTAAAGGTGGGAAAGGCCAAACTGCTAGAAAAGGTTATAATGAAAAAAGAGGTTTTGAAGGGGGTCAACAACCACTTCAAAGAAGATTACCAAAAGTAGGTTTTACTTCTAAATTTGAAAAACCTTATGTGATCAATGTTGAAAAAATCACAGCTATTAAAGAGCTTAGTGAGATTACATTTGAAACTATCAATAGTGTTCATAAACTTTCAAAAAATATAAACAAAATTAAGCTCATTGGAGCAAGTGCTAAAAATCTTGCTAGTAAAATTAAAGATGAGAAGATTACTTTTAGCGGACAAAAATAATGAATAAAACATTGACAAATAAAATTCTCATAACATTAGCTTTTTTATTTGCTTATAGAATATTAGCTTATGTTCCAGTTCCGGGGGTTAATGTCAGTGTTATCAAGGAATTTTTTGATTCTAATGCATCTAATGCATTAGGCTTGTTTAACATGTTTAGTGGAGGTGCTGCTGAAAGACTTAGCATCATCTCTCTAGGCATTATGCCTTATATTACCGCTTCGATTATTATGGAACTTTTAGCGGCAACTTTTCCCAACATAGGGAAAATGAAAAAAGAGCGTGATGGTATGCAAAAATATATGCAAATCATTCGTTATGCTACTATAGTAATTACTTTAATACAAAGTATAGGTGTTTCTATAGGACTACAAAGTCTTCATGGAAAAGCAGGGCAATCTGCTATTATGATTGACATGAATATTTTTATTGCACTTTCTGCTGTTTCTATGCTTGCAGGTACTATGCTTTTAATGTGGATTGGTGAGCAAATCACTCAACGTGGTATAGGAAACGGTATTTCATTAATCATTTTTGGTGGTATTGTTTCTACAATTCCAAGTGCAATAAGCGGAACGGTAAATTTGGTAAATACAGGTGAAATGAATTTCTTGACTATCATTGCCATTTTAGTTGTAATTTTAATTACTATTTGGGCTATTATAATAGTAGAGCTTGGAGAAAGAAGAATTCCTATTTCTTATTCAAGAAAAGTAATTATGCAAAATCAAAATAAGCGTATTATGAATTATATTCCAATAAAAATCAATTTAAGTGGTGTAATTCCTCCTATTTTTGCAAGTGCAATTTTGATGTTTCCAAGTACTATTTTACAAACAAGCACCAACGAGTATGTTTTAAAAATTTATGATTTTTTAAATCCAAATGGATTCATCTTTCATTTTTTAACTTTCTTGCTCGTTATTTTCTTTGCATATTTTTATGCGTCAATTGTGTTTAATTCAAAAGATATAGCTGAAAATCTTAAAAGACAAGGTGGCTTCATACCAGGTATTAGACCAGGCGAAGGAACTGCAAATTATCTTAATGAAGTAGCATCAAGACTTACACTTTCAGGATCTGTTTATTTAGGACTTGTAGCTACATTGCCATGGCTTATTGTAAAATTATTTGGTGTGCCATTTTATTTTGGTGGAACTTCTGTTTTGATTGTAGTGCAAGTCGCACTTGATACAATGAGAAAAATAGAAGCTCAAGTTTATATGAATAAATACCAGACTTTAAGTGCAGTAGGCTTATAAGAAAGTAGTTTTTCTACTTTCTTATTTATTGAAAGATTTAAATGAGACTAGGCGTTTTTGATAGTGGTGTAGGTGGTCTTAGTGTTTTAAAATCTTTGCTTCAAGCAAAACTTTTTAAAGAATACATATATTATGGAGATACTGCAAGAGTTCCTTATGGTGTAAAAGATAAAGACACAATCGTTAAATTTTCTTTAGAAGCTTTGGATTTTTTCAAGGAAAAAAAGGTAGATATGCTTATTATTGCCTGTAATACGGTTAGTGCCTATGCTTTAGAAATTTTAAAAGCAAATGCACCTTTTCCTGTTTTTGGAGTGATAAAAGCAGGGGTTTTGGCGGTAAAAAATTCATTAAAAAATAAAAAATCTAAAATTTTAGTTATTGCTACAAAAGCCACAGTAGATTCTCATGCTTACAAACAAGCTTTATTAAAAGAAGGCTTTTTATGGGTAGAGGAAAAGGCAACAGGACTTTTTGTTCCCATGGTTGAAGAAGGTATTTTTGAAGGTCCTTTTTTAAATTCTGCCTTTGAATATTATTTTAATAATCTTGAATTTAAACCTGATGCTTTGATTTTAGCATGTACTCATTTTCCTTTAATTTCAAATGCATTGCAACAACATTTTGGAAAGCAAACTAAACTTATTCATTCAGGTGAAGCTATAACTTTGCAATTACAAAAAGAATTTTATTTATCACAAATTCAAGAAAATGTTAATGTTGAATTTTACGCTTCAAGTGATGTAGAAAATCTAAAAAAAATTGCAAAATTATGGCTTTAATTAATATTTACTAATTTTATAAAATATTTATAATTTATTTTTTATTAAACATAGTTACATTATAATTTTTCATATTTCTAAAATATAAAAGGACTAACATGAAAAAAGTGTTAATGTGTGCGGCAATGGCTTTAAGCTTGGGAGCAGGGATTTTGGAAGCAAAACCAAAAGTTGCAATTTTAGCCACAGGGGGAACTATTGCTGGTTCTATTGATAGTTCAGTTGCTACTACTGGTTATACAGCAGGGGTTTTAACTGTTGATACTCTGATTAAAGCAGTACCTCAAATTCAAGATCTAGCGGTAATTAGTGGGGAACAAATTTCAAATATTGATAGTAAAGATATGACAAATGAAATTTGGCTAAAACTAGCTAAAGAAGTTAATAGGCTTTTAAAATCTGATGTAGATGGTATAGTTATTACTCATGGAACTGATACCATGGAAGAAACTGCATACTTTTTAAATTTAACAGTAAAAAGTGATAAACCTGTTGTTTTAGTAGGTGCAATGCGTCCATCAACCGCAATTAGTGCAGATGGTCCTAAAAATCTTTACAATGCAGTAGCTCTAGCAGCAAATCCTAAAGCAAAAAATAAAGGTGTAATGGTAGCTATGAATGATAGAATTCAAAGTGCTAGAGGTGTGGCAAAAACTCATAGTTTAAATGTAAATGCGTTTAGCTCACCTGATATGGGAGATATGGGTTATATAGTAGATGGAAAAGTATTTTTCTACAATACTAATACAAAATTACATACTAAAAAATCTCCATTTGATGTAAGCAAATTAAAAGAATTGCCAAAAGTAGATATTCTTTATAGTTATGCAAATGATGGTAGTGGCGTTGCTGCTAAGGCTTTATTTGAAAATGGCACTAAAGGTATAGTTGTAGCAGGAACTGGTGCTGGTAGTATTCATGATTATCAAAAAGATGTATTGAAAGAACTGCTTAAAAAAGGTCTTAAAGTAGCAGTAAGTTCTCGTGTGGTTGCGGGTAGAGTAGCGGTTAGTGATACTGATGCAAAACTTGGCTTTATTGATACAGGTGATATGAGCCCTCAAAAAGCTAGAGTATTATTAATGCTTGCTTTAACTAAAACGAGTGATCCTAAAAAAATTCAAGAATACTTCTTAAAATACTAAAATCTTTAAAACACCCAAATACTAAAAGAATATTTGGGTGGATTTCTTATAAAAATCTTACTTATTTAAATCACAAGGATATTAATGAAACAATATGAAAGCTATAGATGTCAAAAATGTGGCAATGAAATTGAAGTGCAAAATGTTGGTGGAGGAAAGCTCAGCTGTTGTGGTCAAGAAATGGAATGCATTACTAAAGATTTAACAGCAGTAAATCTAATGAAAGCTTTTGCAGGTGAATCAATGGCTAGGAATAAATACGATTTGTTTGCTGATATTGCTCAAGAAGAAGGTTGGCATGCAATTTCAAAGCATTTTAGAGAGGCTGCAGAAAACGAGAAATGGCATGCAAGAGCACAATATAAAGCTTATCATGAATTAATAGATGGTAAAGCCTTAGAAGAAACTACTAAAAATTTAATCTGTGCAGCAGATGGTGAAAATTATGAACATACAATTATGTATCCAAATTTTGCAAGAATTGCAGAGGATGAAGGCAAAAGAAATATAGCAAGATTATTTACTGCTATAGGTAAAGTTGAAATTGAACACGAAAGAGAATATTTAGCACTTAAAAAAATGCTTGAAGAGGAAGAGTTTTTTAACTCAGAAGTAGAAGAATTATGGGTTTGTGAAGTTTGTGGTCATATCCATCGTGGTAAAAAAGCACCAAATGCCTGTCCATTGTGTAAAGCACCAAAAGAATATTTTAAACGTGAATTCTTGGGATAATTACAAAAAACCTTGATAAAATAATTTTATTTTTGCAAGGTTTTTTAATGCAAATTCTAAACCATCCCTTTGAGCCTTTTTTTGATAAAAATTCAAAAATTTTAATTTTAGGATCTTTTCCATCTATAAAATCAAGAGAAGAGAAATTTTATTATCAGCATAGTAAAAATCGTTTTTGGAAAATTTTTGAAATTTTATTTGATTGTGAACTAAAAAATATACAAGAACAGAAAATATTTTTAAAGACAAACCATATAGCATTATGGGATGTTATAGCAAGCTGTAAAATAAAAAATTCGGATGATAAAACAATCTCTTATGTAAAGGTAAATGATATAGATAAATTATTAAAAAAAACGAAAATAGAAAAAATTTATGTTTTGGGTAAAATTGCAAGTAAGTATTTTTTTAAATTTTATCCTGATAAAGAATTTTTTGAGCTTCCTTCGAGTTCGCCTGCAAATATGAATTACTCTTTAGAGGAATTAGTAGAAAGATATAGCATTATAAAGGAAAATAATGGCATTAGTAGGAGTAGATGAAGCTGGGCGTGGAGCCTTAGCTGGAGATATGCATTTATGTGCTTGCAAGCTTTTAAAAAATATAGATGGCCTAGCTGATTCTAAAAAGTTAAGTGCAAAAAAAAGAGAAGTATTATACGAACAAATTATCATCAATTCAAAATTTTTAATCCTTGCATTTTCTCCTTTACAAATCGATATCTTAGGTCTTAGTCAATGTCTGCAGCTTGGATTAAAAATCATACAAAAACATTTCATTCAAGATGAAATTTTATTTGATGGAAATTTAAATTATGGAATTTTGGGTATTAAAACCATGGTTAAAGCTGATATGAAAATTCAAGAGGTTTCAGCTGCTAGTATTCTAGCAAAAGTAAGTCGCGATCGAAAAATGTATTATTTTTCTAAATTTTACAAAAAATACGAATTTGATAAACACAAAGGTTATGGAACTAAAACCCATATAGAAAAAATTAAAACATTTGGATATTCATCTATACATAGAAAAAGCTTTGTCATAAAGTGTTTTGAAAAAACACTATTTGACTGATATATAAAATTAGATACTTTTTATAATTTTAAAACCATGTAAAAAACATTTATGCTATCATTTAGTAAAGTTTTTAGATTTAAAATATGATAAAAAATAATTATTATATATATTTTTGATAATTTTTCATCAAAAATATATATAATTTTTTAAACTAATAATAATTTTAAGAAATTTTAATTTTTTTTATATATAGTAATACAATATTTTTTATTATATTTGACAAGGAGAAAATGTGGATAATCTTAAGTGGAATTCTTTTGATACGCGTTGGATGCTTTCTCTTTTTGGGACAGCAGTTGGTGCAGGAATTTTATTTTTACCAATTAAAGCAGGTGTTGGTGGTTTTTGGCCAGTTGTTGTTATGGCTTTGATTATTTTTCCGATGGTGTATTTAAGCCATAGAGCATTAAGTCGCTTTGTGTGTCAAGCAAACGGTAATGATAGAGATATTACACATGCTGCTGAAGAGTATTTTGGTAGAAAAGTGAGTATATTTATTTCTATACTTTATTTTTTTGCTATTTTTCCAATTTGTTTAGCATATTGTGTTGGTATAACTAATACCTTTGAAAGTTTTATCTATAATCAATTTTTACCACTTTTAGATTCAAATGGTTCTCTTGCAAATGTAATTAGTGCAATGTACCAAACAAGCATGAATGAGCAAGGAAAAACTGTTGCGAATTTACTCCCTTTTTATAGAGCTCTTTTTGCTTTTGTTTTAGTAAGTATTTTTATGCTTATTATGCTTTTTAGCGAAGAGTTGATTACTAAAGTATGTGAATGGCTTGTTTATCCTTTGTGTGCTATTTTGTTTTTATTTTCACTATATCTTATACCACAATGGTCTTTTGAAAGTTTTAGTGCAATTCCTGGAACAAAAGAATTTATCACTATAGTATGGTTAACTTTGCCAGTTTTAGTTTTTTCATTTAATCACTCACCAGCTATTTCTACCTTTTCATTAAGCGTGAAAAGACAATATCCTGAAAATTCAGTACAAAAAGCAAATCAAGTATTGTTTAGAACCTCTGTAATGCTACTTGCTTTTGTTATGTTTTTTGTTGTGTCTTGTGTACTATCTTTAACACCTACAGAGCTTGCTGAAGCTAGAGCACAAAACATACCTGTTCTTTCTTATTTTGCAAACAAACTTGACAATCCATTTATTTCTTATGGCGGTCCATTGATTGCATTTTTAGCAATTTCTAGTTCATTTTTTGGACACTATTTTGGTGCTAGAGAAGGTGCTTATGGTATAGTTAGAAAATGTTGTAAATTAACAGGTAATGAAAATCCTGATTTGAAAAAAATTGCAGTTTATTCAACTTTGGTAATGTATATTATTATGCTAGTTACTGCTTATATAAATCCAAGTATTTTAGGTTTTATTGAGAGTTTAGGTGGACCAATTATTGCTGCGATTTTATTCTTAATGCCAATGGTTGCAATTTACACTGTTTCAAAAATGAAAAAATTCCAAAATAAAGCTTTAGATGCTTTTGTATTTATCACAGGTGTTTTGACAATCATTACTGTTATTTATACCTTTTAAAAGGTTTAAATGAATGAGTAGTAATTTAAGTATATTTAAAGTTGGTGTTGGTCCTTCATCTTCTCATACCTTAGGACCAATGTTAGCAGGTAATATGTTTTGTGAAAAAATAAAGGATAAAATCACACAAATTACAAAAATTCAAATTAAACTATATGGTTCTTTATCACTTACTGGCAAAGGTCATTTAAGTGATAAAGCTATTATATGGGGTTTGAGTGGTTTAAAAGCAAAAGAATTAAATGCTGCTTTACAAGATCGAGTGTTTAATAAAATCTTGCAAGATAAAATTTTAGTTTTAAATGCTCAAAAAGAATTAAAATTTGATTATGAAAAAGATCTAGTTTTCGAGAAAAGTTTTTTACCCTTGCACGAAAATGGTTTAAAAGTTAGTGCATATAATGAAAACAACGAAATTATTATTGAAGAAATTTATTATTCAGTAGGCGGTGGTTTTGTAATGAGTGAAATAGAGCTTCAAAAATTCAAAGATGGAGCTTGTGGGCAAAAACATACTAAATTAGAATTTGACATTAATAATGCAAGCGATGCTTTAAAAATTTGTGAAGAAAAATCATGGGATTTAGCGAAACTTTCTTATGAATATGAGCTTCAATTTTATACTAAAGAGGAAATTAGAGCATATTGTTTAGAAATTTGGGAAGTAATGCAAGAAGTATATTACAATGGTATTCATCCAAGTTCAGATTATCTTCCAGGAAATTTGCACTTAAAACGTCGTGCCAAAGGACTTAATGAACGTTTGGCAATGACAAGTGATCCTTTAGGTATTATTGATTTTATATCTTTATATGCCATTGCTATTGCAGAAGAAAATGCAAGTGGAGCTAGGGTGGTTACTGCACCTACAAATGGAGCGTGTGCTGTTGTACCCGCTGTAATGCTTTACCTAAAGAACCATACTATAGGTTTTAATGATGAAAAAGCTATCAACTTTCTACTAACTGCTATGCTTATAGGTTCTTTTTATAAAAAAAATGCAAGTATAAGTGGTGCTGAAGCTGGTTGTCAAGCAGAAATTGGAAGTGCAAGTTCTATGGCAGCAGGGGCAATGGTTACTGTTATGGGTTTTGATGCTAAAATAGCTTGCAATGCTGCTGAAATTGCAATGGAACATCATTTGGGTTTAACTTGTGATCCAGTAGAAGGTTTAGTACAAATTCCTTGTATTGAAAGAAATGCTTTTGGTGCTATAAAAGCAATTTCAGCAGCTAGAATGGCAATGAGTAGAAAATCAACTCCAAAAGTGAGTCTTGATGAAGTTATAAAAACCATGTATGAAACAGGTAAAGATATGAACTCAAAATATAAAGAAACTTCTTTAGGTGGATTAGCTACAAATCTTAAAAGTGTATGCTGAAATATTAAGTTAATTTATGTTTTTCCTTAAAGCTTTTAAAAGCCCACAAATGATAAATTTTTAAAAATTTTAAGGAAAATATAAATGATAGAAATCAAAAAACCAGCAGAAATAGAAAAATTACGTAAAGCAAATGAGCTTGTAGCTAGAACGCTTGATTATTTAGAAAGTATTATAACTCCAGGTATAAGTTTAAAACAAATTGACATAAAAGCAGAAGAATTTATACTTGATCATGGTGCAAAACCATCTTTTAAAGGCTTATATGGTTTTCCTGGATCTATTTGCATATCACTAAATCAAGCTTGTATTCACGGAGTAGGTGATGAGCGTATTTTAAAAGAAGGTGATATTTTAGGACTTGATGTAGGAACTTTTCTAGATGGCTATTATGGTGATGCTGCAAGAACTATCCCTATAGGTAAAATTTCAGCTATTGATGAGGCTTTGATTGCTTGTGCAAAAGATACTTTATATTATGCTATTGACATCATTAAAGAAGGTATGCGTTTTAAAGAACTTTCATATGAGCTTGGCGAGTTTATAACAAAAAAGGGATTTGTGCCATTAAAAGGTTATTGTGGCCATGGTATAGGTAAAAAACCACATGGAGAACCTGAAATTCCAAATTATTTAGAGTCAGGTGTTAGTGCTAAAAGTGGTCCGAAAATAAAAAATGGCATGGTTTTTTGTATAGAACCTATGATATGCCAAAAAGATGGCACTCCAGTGCATTTAAAGGGCAATTGGGAAGCAGGTAGCAAAGATGGACTAAATACAGCTCATTATGAGCATTGCGTTGCAATTATAAATGGTAGAGCAGATATCTTATCAAAGTAAGAAAGTTTATACTTTCTTACTCAAATGTTTTTAGTTTTTCCGAAAGTTTAGATGCATTTTCTAAAACATTTTGCGAAATTTGTGTTACATCAAGTGAGTATGTTTTTACAGAATTTGCAAGTTCGGTTACTTTTTCTATGTTTTGTTCTAGCTCATTCATTTTAGCTTTTGATTCATCGCTTTTTTCTTCCATAATTTGAGTAGATTGGATACTTGTTTTTAGTTTTTCTATAGAGGTGCTAACTTCACCTTGTAAAATATCGGCTTTGTCAGAAGTATTGTTCATAGACTGGTGAATTCCATCCATTAAGCTTTTGTTGTCATTGATTTGCTGAACGATTGTTCTTACTGTGGTTTCTATAGCCACTAAAGACTTGGTTGTTTTATCGGCAAGATTTCTTACCTCATCAGCAACAACGGCAAATCCCCTACCATGCTCTCCTGCTCTTGCAGCTTCTATTGCAGCATTTAGTGCTAATAAATTAGTTTGATCAGCTATATCTTTGATGGTTGTAGTGACTTCCACTATACTATCAGCGCTTTGTACTAACATATCCATAGCACTTAAAACACTCTGCTCTTTCTCGCTACTTAATGAGATAAGTTCTACTAGCTCTTTTAGTGTTGCTTCTACTTTACCCATAACCTCTTGCATATCATACATATCTTTTATAGTATCTTTGGCTAGATTTTGAGTTAAATTTATATGATTTTCTAATACCAAACTAATTTTACGAACATTAGAAATTTGTTCATGTTGTAAAAATGAGCTTTGTTGCAACTCTTCGGCATTTTGCGAAAGTTTTTGCGAACTTTTATGGCTTGATTTTGCAGTTTGTATAGCTTCTAAAACAGAATTTTGCACTATTTGTATAAAAGAGTTAATATAACCAGCACTTGCGGCTAATTCGCTTTTTTTATCTATATCCAATCTAGCATTAAGATTAGCACGATCTCCTGCTAAATTTGCACTTAGTTTTTCTAATAAGGATATAGGTATAATCACTTTTTTTAGTGTAAGTAAAATAAAAAAAACTAATACAAATAAAGTAAATAAAAATATTCCTATAGCGGTATAAAGATTATATTTGCTATTTTGACCAATCTCTTGAGCAATAATATTTTTGTGAGTAATAATTTCTTTTTGCAATTCTTGGTCTAAAAAAGCCTGAGAATTCTCTTTTAAAATTGCTATTTGATTAATTATCATTTTGCAATGTATGCTAAAAAGATTTAGCAATTCATGTGATAATTGGGAATTGTTTATAGTTAAATTATTTACTAAATTCTGTAACCTATTTTGTGCTAATGGTTCTAAAATATCCATAGTACCTATAATGCTTAAAATATTTCCTATACGTTCTATTTGCATACTTTCTTGAGTGTTTAAGATTAGCTTATTTGTTTGTTTAATAATTTCTTGCTGAATTTCGTAAAGATAAAGTTTTGAATTAATAGCTATAGAATTTGCAGATTTAAAATGTTGTAATTGTGTATTTTTTTTCTGAAATATGGTTTCTATTTTTTTTATATCAATATCATTCTTTTTTAAAATATTTAAGGTGTTTTCAAAATCTTGTATTAATACGACACTTGTATCATAGTTTTGTAAATTGAGTTTGTTTTTAAAAATTTCATCTAATTTTGTATCTAAAATTTCAAGCTTTTGAAAAGAACTCATAATTGTAGAATTTCTTTTTGTGGTGTTGTAAGTATTGAAAATGAATAATGTTAAAACTAAAAGTAATACCAAAATCACTACAGATAAAATAATAAATTGTGATAAAAATGAAAAAGCTTTTTTATTTGAGTGGATCATGATATTCTCCTGTTAAAGAATTCAAAAATGCAACTATATCATCTACTACATTTTGTTCTAAGAATTTTCCAAGTTGATAATATGCCATAAATTGTACGCACGCATCAAGTGTTGGCATAGATCCATCGTGAAAATATGGTGCTGTTTTAGCTATATTTCTAAGACTTGGAACTTTAACCACAAATTTATCATTAGGATCTTTTGTTATCTCATAACGACCTTGCCAATTTGTTCCATTATCATAAGGTACAAATACCCCCATTTTCTGATACATATTGCCACCTATATTTTGTCCTTGATGGCATGCAATGCAACCATTAGATAAAAAGGCATTATATCCTCTTTTGGCTTGTTCGTTTATAGCGTTTTTATCTCCTTTTAAATAACGATCAAAAGGAGAATTTGGAGTCAGTAAGGTTTTTTGAAATTCAGCTAAAGCATCTGCTATATTATCAAAAGTAACTTCACCATATAATCTTTGAAATTCCTTTTCATATATAGGATTGCTTTTTACTATTTGGACAGCTTCATTTCCATCTTCTAATCCCATTTCTTTAGGATTTATTATAGGACTTTTTGCTTGTTCTTGTAAATCTTTAGCATTGCCTCTCCAAAATTGTGAAAGATTAAAAACTGCATTAAAATTCGTAGGTGTATGAAATGGTTCATCTAATATTTCATTAATACCTACAGAAAAAGTTTTATTATCTACTCCAAATTTAGTAATATCATGACAAGTGTTACAAGAGACTTTTTTATCTTTTGATAAACTTGTATCCATATAAAGTTTTTTACCTAACAAAGCTTTTTCTTTATCATAGGGTATGCTATCGGGTATAGGTGTAATCATTTCTAATGCTAAACAAGGAAAAAAAGAACATATTAAAATGATAAAAAATTTCATAATTATTTCCCTCTTTTTTAATTTTTTAAACTAAAATTCTTTTATTATAACACTAAAATCTTAATCTCTTATAAGTAAAAATGGAGGTTACAAGTGTTATGAATGACAAGATTAAAATATAAATAAAAATTCCAAATATAAAAGGATTTTCTGGTTTTATGGCTAGAGAATGCAAAGCAAAAACAAGTTGTGGGGTAAATCCACCCGCTATTGCATATGCTATATTATATGAAAAAGAAATTCCACTAAAACGTATGTTTGGCTTGAATATTTTACACATTAAAATAGGCGCTAGGGCATTAATGCCACCAAAAAAACTTGAAATGAAATAAAAATATATACTTAAATGTAAAATTTCTTCATAAAAAAAATAAAAATAAAAAAAACAAGATATGCTAAAACCAATTGAAAAAATAAAAGCAGTTGGTAAAAAACCAAATTTATCCACCCATAATCCAGCCATTAAAGTACCACATGATAAAATTATTATAGCCATCATCTGAATATATATAGCATCAGTCTTATTTAAAGTTAATACTTCAGGTATAAAATTTGGCATTAATAGTATTAATATCACAACACAAGCTGTAAGCATCCAAGTTAAAAACATAGAAGAGATAGTATTAAATAATACATCTTTTTCTTTGAAAAAAGTTCTTAATGGGAATTTTTCCAAATTATTTGTTTCTTGCATTAATTTAAAAACGGGAGTTTCTTCTAAAAATTTTCTAAGATATACAGAAACAATTCCAAAAATTGCTCCAATAGCAAATGGAATACGCCATGCATATTCATAAATTTCCTCTTGAGAAAAATAATAATTTATCATTAGGGCAATAATACATCCTAATAAAATTCCAAAAGCCATAGAAGCATTAATAGCACTGATATAAAGACCATCTTTTCCTTGTGGTGCATGTTCTTTTATAAAAACCCAAGCTCCCGGTAATTCACCACCTATTGCAATTCCTTGAGCAATTCTAACAAGTATTAAAATGACTGGAGCAAAATATCCTATATCTTCAAAAGTTGGTACAATTGCTAGAGAAAAAGTTGGTATAACCATCAACAATATACTAAGCATAAACATTTTCTTACGACCAAATTTATCTCCAAAATGTGCCATTACTATACCACCGAGTGGTCTAGCTAAATATCCTGCTGCAAAAGCTCCATAAGTGTTTAAAAGTTTCCAAAAATCACTTAAATCACTAGGAAAAAAATTTCTTGAGATATAGCTTGCAAAAAATACAAAAATAATAAAATCATAAAATTCTAAAGTTCCTCCCAAGGAAGATAAAAATAGAGTTTTTAAATTATTTTTTCTTAAAATTTTTGACATACCATAAGCCTTCTTTGTAATAATTTTAACATTATAGTAAAAAAATATAAAGTTTATAAAAAAATATTAAAATATTAAAAAGAAAAATTATGATAAAATAACAACTTTGTATTTTTTGTAGAAAGGAGAAGACATTGGCAAAAGATGATATTATTGAAATTGATGGTAATGTGGTTGAAGCTTTGCCTAATGCAACTTTTAAAGTTGAGCTAGATAATAAACATGTAATACTTTGTCATATTGCAGGTAAAATGCGTATGCATTATATTAGAATAATGCCTGGTGATAGAGTTAAAGTTGAGCTAACACCTTATAGCCTTGATAAAGGTCGTATTACATTTAGATACAAATAAGTCTAAGTTATTTAAAAGCAAAAGTAAGGTATAATTATTGCTTTTGCAGAAATTGCAATAAAACTGTATGAAGAAGTATTTTCAAAATCACCACTTATTTTGAAAATAGTTGGTTATTCTAAAAACCTGGTGCAGTTGTAAAAAAGTGGAATTTACAATAACAGGAGTAAAGCATGAAAGTTAGACCATCTGTTAAAAAGATGTGTGACAAGTGCAAAGTAGTTCGTCGTAAAGGCGTAGTTCGCATTATTTGCGAAAACCCAAAACATAAACAAAGACAAGGATAATTTATGGCTCGTATTGCAGGTGTGGATTTACCAAAGAAAAAAAGAATTGAATATGGTTTGACTTATATTTATGGTATAGGTTTACATACTTCAAGAAAAATTTTAGATAAAACCGGAATTTCTTATGACAAAAGAGTTCATGAGTTAAGTGAAGATGAGGCAGCAGCTATTCGTAAAGAAATTCAAGAGAGCTATATGGTTGAGGGTGATCTTAGAAAACAAGTTGCTATGGATATCAAAGCATTGATGGATTTAGGAAGTTTTAGAGGTTTAAGACATAGAAAAGGCTTACCAGTTCGTGGTCAAAAAACTAAAACAAACGCTAGAACTAGAAAAGGTAAGAGAAAAACCGTTGGTGCAAAATCATAAGGATAGAAAATGGCAAAAAGAAAAGTAGTTAAGAAAAAAGTAGCTAAAAAAAATATAGCTAAAGGTATAGTTTATATCAGTGCAACATTTAACAATACTATGGTTACTATAACTGATGAAATGGGAAATGCTATAGCATGGAGTAGTGCTGGTGGCTTAGGATTCAAAGGCTCTAAAAAATCAACTCCTTATGCGGCTCAACAAGCAGTAGAAGATGCCTTAAATAAAGCAAAAGAGCATGGTATTAAAGAAGTAGGCATAAAAGTACAAGGACCAGGAAGTGGTCGTGAGACAGCGGTTAAGAGTGTAGGTGCTATGGAAGGTATTAAAGTAACTTTCTTAAAAGATATAACTCCATTAGCTCATAATGGTTGTAGACCACCAAAACGTCGTCGTGTCTAAGAATAAGATATAAGATTTAGGAGAATTACAATGGCAAGATATAGAGGACCAGTAGAGAAATTAGAAAGACGACTTGGCGTAAGTTTGGCAATGAAAGGCGAAAGAAGATTAGCAGGTAAAAGTGCTTTAGATAAACGCCCTTATGCACCAGGTCAACATGGACAAAGAAAAGCAAAAATTAGTGAATATGGACTTCAATTAAGAGAAAAACAAAAAGCTAAATTTATGTATGGAGTTAGCGAAAAACAATTTAGAAGATTGTTTGCTGAGGCTGCAAGAAAAGATGGCAACACAGGTGCACTTTTAATTCAGCTTTTAGAGCAAAGACTAGATAATGTTGTCTATAGAATGGGATTTGCTACAACACGCCGTTTTGCAAGACAACTTGTAACACATGGTCATATTTTAGTAAATGGAAAAAGAGTTGATATTCCTAGTTATAGAGTAGAAGCAGGCCAAAAAATTGAGGTAATTGAAAAAAGTAAAAATAATCCTCAAATTTCAAGAGCAATCGAACTTACTGCTCAAACTGGTATAGTTGCTTGGGTTGATGTAGAAAAAGACAAGAGATTTGGAATTTTTACAAGAAAACCTGAAAGAGAAGAGGTTATCATTCCAGTTGAGGAAAGATATATCGTTGAGTTGTACTCTAAATAATAAAGGTTTATGATATGAGACATATTACAACTTCTGCTTATACGCCGACAGAGTTTAGTATTGAAAATATCAGTGATACAGTAGCAAAAGTAAGTGCATGGCCTTTTGAAATTGGTTATGCTATTACTTTGGCGCATCCTTTGCGTCGTTTGCTTTATTCAAGCACAGTTGGTTTTGCTCCTACTGGAGTAAAAATCAAAGGTGTTGCGCATGAATTTGATAGTATGCGTGGTATGCTTGAAGATGTTGCATTGTTTATTATCAATCTAAAAAAATTAAGATTTAAACTAAAAACAGATTCTGATAAAGAGATTGTTACATTTAATTTTAAAGGACCAAAAGAAATTTGCGGAAAAGACTTAAAC
Source organism: Campylobacter sp. RM16704 (assembly GCF_000816245.1). Lineage (NCBI taxonomy): Bacteria > Pseudomonadati > Campylobacterota > Epsilonproteobacteria > Campylobacterales > Campylobacteraceae > Campylobacter > Campylobacter sp. RM16704. Next base: position 80,240 of record NZ_CP007769.1, read on the forward strand.
AATGAAGTTGTTGAGGTTGTGAATGTAGATAGCTACCTTACAACTATTAACGAAGATGCAGATTTAGAATTTACTTTGATTATAGAAAAAGGTATTGGCTATGTTCCTTCTGAAGAAATTCAAAATTTCTTAGATCCTGATTTTATAGCACTTGATGCGTTTTTTACACCAGTAAAGCATGCAGTTTATGATATAGAAAAGGTGCTTTTTGAAGATAATCCAGATTATGAAAAAGTTGTTTTTACAATTACAACTGATGGACAAATTTCACCAAGCGATGCTTTTAAAAATGCTTTAGAGGCAATGTATAAACAATTATCGGTTTTTGATAAAATAACTAGCGCACAAAGTATTACAAGAAATCAAACACCGAGCAATGAAGTAGAGCATGTAAAATTACTTCAAAATATAACCGAATTAAATTTAAGTGCAAGAAGCTTTAATTGTTTAGAAAAAGCAAATGTAACTTATATAGGTGAGCTTGCTTTAATGAGTATAAGTGAGCTTGCAGATTTGAAAAATCTAGGAAAAAAATCATTAGATGAAATTAAAAGTGTAATGGAATCTATAGGATTTCCTATGGGTGGTTCAAAACTCAATGATAGTGCAAAAGAAACGCTAAAGAAAAAAATTATAGAATTAAAAGCACAAAATGAAGGATAATCAATGAGACATAGACATGGATATAGAAAATTAGGTCGCACCTCAACTCATCGTGCTGCCTTATTAAAAAACCTTACTATTGCTATTATTAAAGCAGGTAAAATAGAAACAACATTGCCTAAAGCAAAAGAATTAAGAGGTTATGTTGAAAGATTAATTACTCGTGCAAGAAAAGGCGATTTTAATGCTCATAGAGCAGTATTTGCAAGTTTGCAAGATAAAGAAGCTACGAATAAATTAGTTACTGAAATTGCACCAAAATATGCAGATAGAAACGGTGGTTATACAAGAATTATTAAAACTAGAATTCGCCGTGGCGATGCTGCTGAAATGGCTTTCATTGAATTTGTAGCTTAAGTTTTAGCCTTTTTTTAAGGCTAAAACCTCTTTTTACTAATTACTCATTATTTTTTGTATTTTTATCTATTTTTTGCTACTATTAATCTTTTAACTACAAAAAAGGAAAAAAATGCAAGAAAATTCAAGATTACGCATAGCTATACAAAAATCTGGTCGTTTAAGTAAAGACTCTATAGCCTTGCTTGAGTCTATAGGGGTAAAACTTCGCATACACGAACAAAGTTTGATTGCATTTTCTACTAATTTACCTATTGATCTACTTAGAGTAAGAGATGATGATATACCAGGATTAATTTTTGATGGAGTAGTAGATCTTGGTATAGTTGGAGAAAATGTTTTAGAAGAAAATGAGCTTGAAAGAAAATCAAAAAATGAAAACGCAGATTTTATAATGCTTAAAAAGCTTGATTTTGGTGGATGTCGTTTATCTTTAGCATTGCCAGAAAAGAGCGAGTATAAAGGTATAGAGAGCTTTAAAAATTTACGCATAGCGACTTCTTATCCACAACTTTTAAAGCGTTTTATGGAAGAAAATAATATCCCTTATAAAACTTGTATGTTGACAGGCTCGGTTGAAGTAGCACCAAGTGCAAATTTAGCTGATGGAATTTGTGATTTAGTTTCAAGTGGTGCTACTTTAAAAGCAAATGGACTTAAAGAAGTTATGGTAATTTATAAATCCAAAGCTTGTATCATTCAAAGAAAAGAAAGTTTATCTTCACATAAACAAGAATTAATCGATAAATTGCTTATTAGAATTAGTGGTGTTATGCAAGCTAGAGAGTCAAAATACATTATGCTTCATGCACCGGTTGAAAAATTAGAAAAAATTACAGCTTTATTGCCAGGTGTGGAAAAACCTACAATTTTACCTTTAGAAAATGATAAAGCTAAAGTTGCATTGCATATGGTTAGCCAAGAAAATTTATTTTGGGAGACTATGGAAGCTTTAAAAAAAGAAGGTGCAAGTGCGATTTTAGTTTTACCTATTGAAAAAATGCTTTCTTAAGGATGGAATATGCAAATATTAGATTTTGAAAAACTCAACAAAAATGAACAAGAATTAGCACTCAAACGCCCAGCTATAAGTGCTAATGCACAAGTTAAAACTATAGTAGAAGACATTGTAGAAGATATTAAGACAAATGGCGATGAAGCATTAAAACAAATGGCATTAAAATTTGATAAAGCAAAGATAAACTCTATCAAATTAAGTGATAAAGAACTTGAAAATCTAGCAGAACAAGTTGAAGATGAGTTAAAACAAGCTATCAAAATAGCTTATGATAATATTTATAAATTCCATAAAGCACAAGAGAGTAAAACCATAGAGGTGCAAACTTTTGAAGGTGTAACTTGCAAAGTGATAACTAGAGCTATTGAAAATGTAGGACTTTATATACCAGGAGGCTTGGCACCACTTTTTTCAACTGCACTTATGTTAGCTATCCCTGCTAAAATTGCAAAATGTAAATTTATAGCTTTAGCTTCTCCGCCACCTTTGCACCCTGCCATTGCTTATGTAGCAAGACTTTGTGGGGTTGATGAAGTATATCAAATGGGTGGAGCAGGTGCGATAGCAGCATTAGCTTATGGAACACAAAGCGTAAAAAAAGTAGATAAAATTTTTGGGCCAGGAAATGCCTTTGTAACAGAGGCTAAAAAGCAAGTTAATAATCATGGAGTAGCTATTGATATGCAAGCAGGACCTTCAGAGGTACTTGTTTTGGCAGATGAGTATGCTAATGCTAAATTTATAGCTTCAGATTTGCTTTCACAAGCTGAACATGGAACAGATTCTCAAGCGATTTTAGTTTGTACAGATGAAAAATTAGCCAAAGAAGTAGATAGTGAAGTTGCTTTACAGCTTGAAAAACTTTCACGCAAAGAAATTGCTACAAAATCTTTAGAACACTCTAAAATCATTCTTGCAAAAGATATAAAACATGCCATAAGTATTTCAAATGATTATGCACCAGAACATTTGATCATTCACACGCAAAATCCATCTAGTTTGCTTGAAGATATTATGCATGCAGGTTCTGTGTTTTTAGGTGAGTATTCTCCAGAATCCATGGGAGATTATGCAAGTGGGACTAATCATGTATTGCCAACTTATGGTTTTGCAAGGTCATATTCTTCTTTAGGGCTTGCTGATTTTATGAAAAGAATGAGCGTACAAGAGCTTAGTAAAGAAGGTTTTAAAAAACTTGGACCCATAGTAGAAGTTTTAGCAGCTGCTGAAGGACTTGATGGGCATAAAAATGCTGTGAGCTTAAGATTAGAAAGCTTAAAATGAGTGCAAAAATTTTATTTATAGATAGAGATGGCACACTTATAAATGAGCCAAAAGATGATTTTCAAATTGATTCTTTAGAAAAGCTTGAATTTGAAAAAGGTGCCATCAACGCACTTTTAAAGCTAAAAAATTTTGGTTTTAAATTTGTCATGGTGAGTAATCAAGATGGCTTAGGTACAAGTTCTTTCCCTAAAGAAAATTTTGACAAGGCTCATGAGAAAATGCTAAGTGTTTTTCAAAGTTGTGGTATAGAATTTGAAGATATTTTTATATGTCCGCATTTTGAAAATGAAAATTGTGTTTGCAGGAAGCCAAAAACTGCTATGCTTGAAAACTATACCCAAAACAAACTTTATGATAAAAATAAAAGTTTTGTTATAGGCGATAGGCCTAGTGATATGCTTTTGGCGAAAAATCTTGGAATTCAAGGTTTAAAATATGACAAAAACGACTTTAATTGGGAGCAAATCACTGATTTTATTTTGCAAAATTATCGTAGTGCTTGTATAGAGCGTAATACCAAAGAAACTCAAATTCAAGTTAAAATAGCTTTGAATGAAAAAGCAAAAGCTGATATAAAAACAAATATCGCTTTTTTTGATCATATGCTAGAGCAAATTGCTACTCATGCAAATGTATCTTTAGAGATAAAATGCAAAGGGGATTTAGAAGTTGATGAGCATCATAGTGTAGAAGATGTAGCACTTGCTTTGGGTGAGGCTATCAAAATAGCACTAGATCAAAAAATAGGCATTGCAAGATATGGTTTTGTTTTGCCTATGGATGAGTGTTTGGCAAGTTGTGCGATTGATTTTTGCAATAGACCACATTTAGTTTATAAGGCTAAATTTAAAAAAGAAAAACTTGGAGAGTTAAGCACAGAGATGATAGAGCATTTTTTCTACTCGCTAAGTTATGCTATGGGGGCAAGTTTGCATTTAAAAGTAAAAGGCAAAAACGATCATCACAAAGCCGAAGGACTTTTTAAAGCTTTTGCAAGAGCTTTAAAAATGGCTATAAAAATAGAAAATGAAAACCTAGCAAGCTCTAAAGGAATGATATGAATTATCAAAATTTTAAAAATAAACTTGATGCTAGAATTTTTGGCGAAGACTTAAATTATGAAATTTTACTTACGGTACTTAATAATCCTAAACGATATATAGGTTTATTTAGAATTACAAACGCTAAAACAAAATTAATTCAAAATATAACTCAAAGTTGTGAAATTAAATTTGGTGATTTTATAGAAGAGATTTTAAATGAATATATTATCGAAATGGGATATGAAATACTCAATAAAAATATAGGGGTTGATGAAAAAAATAACAAACTTAATGCCGATCAGGTTTTTAAAGATAATGATAATATTTATCTTATTGAACAAAAAATTAGAGATGATCATGATAGCACAAAAAAACGAGGACAATATGCAAATTTAATTAAAAAAATCAAAACATTAAAACAAAAATTTCCTAATTACCATATTGTTGCTTGTATGTGGTTTAGTGATGATAGTCTAAAGAAAAATAAAAAATTCTATGAAGAACAAATTTGTAATAATACAGATGAGAAAGTTAATATTTTTATCTTTTACGGAAAAGAATTATTTATAAACCTTTTCCAAAGAATAGATATTTATAATGAACTTATTTCACATCTTAAGAAAAATAAAGAAGAAAGAAGTAAAGATATTTTGAGCGTTCCAGATTTTGATACAAGCGAAGAAATAAAAATTGCCCTTTTAAAAACTAAAGAAAATTATCCAAAATTAATAAAAAAGTTATTATCTAGTAAAGAGGAATTTGTAGAGCTTAGAAAAGAGCTTTTTCCTACAGGTAAAAATTTAGAAGGTTTATAATAATGCAAAAAGATATTATTTTACAAGGTGATTGCTTAGAAATTTTAAAAACTATTCCAGATAAAAGTATTGATTTAGTTTTTGCAGATCCACCTTATTTTATGCAAACACAAGGCGAACTTTTAAGAACGAATGGTGAAATTTTTAGTGGTGTAAATGATGATTGGGATAAATTTGAATCTTTAAAAGCTTATGATGAATTTTGTGAAATTTGGCTCAGCGAGTGTAGAAGAATTTTAAAAGATGATGCAAGTATTTGGGTTATAGGTTCTTTTCAAAATATTTTTAGACTAGGCTATATAATGCAAAATTTAGGTTTTTGGATTTTAAACGATATTATTTGGAACAAATCAAACCCTGTTCCAAATTTTAAAGGAACAAGATTTTGTAATTCCCATGAAACTCTTATTTGGTGTTCTAAATCTAAAAATTCAAAATATACTTTTAATTATAAAACTATGAAATTTTTAAATAACAATAAACAAGAAAAATCAGTGTGGAATATAGGAATTTGCATAGGAAACGAAAGATTGAAAGGAATTGATGGCAAAAAAATTCATTCTACCCAAAAACCTGAAATTTTACTTGAAAAAATTATTCTTTCAAGTACAAAAAAAGGAGATCTAATTTTAGACCCTTTTTTTGGAACAGGAACTACAGGAGCTATGGCTAAAAAATTAGGAAGATATTATATAGGGATAGAGCAAGAGAAAATTTATACTAAAATAGCAGAATCTAGGATTAGACAAATAAACACAATTGATAATGAAATCACTAGAAATGAATTGGAAATAAAACCTCCAAGGGTAAGTTTAGAGGAGCTTATAAATACTGGATTTTTAAATAAAAATGAAAAATTTTATGATAAAAATAAAAATTATATTTGTTATCTAGCAAATGAAAATAAAGTAAGTGATGGAAATGAAATTTTAAGCATACATAAAATGGCAGCAAAATATTTAAACAAAGAAAATCATAATGGATGGAGTTATTTTTATATCTTTAAAGATAAAAAATTTATAAGCATTGATTCTTTAAGATATGAATATCAAAACCTAGCAAGCTCTAAAGGAATGATATGAATTTAGCCATTATAGATACAGGTTGTGCGAATTTAGCTTCTTTGAAATTTGCACTTTTGCGTTTAGGGCAAAAGAGTATTATAACTCATGATTTAAAAGAACTCTCACATGCAGATAAGCTTTTACTTCCTGGTGTTGGCACAGCAGCTAAAGCAATGGCTAATCTAAAAGCACTTAGTTTAGAAAGTTTTATCCAAACTACTACAAAACCACTTTTAGGAATTTGTCTTGGTATGCAAATTTTAGGTGAATTTTCAGAAGAGCTACACCAAAAAACACTCGGTATTATGCCTTTTAAAACACAAAAATTTCAAGAAAAAACAAATTTTACTTTCCCGCATATGGGATGGAATCAAGTATCAAGCACACATGAGCTTTTTAAAGGTTTAAATGGAGCTTATTTTTATTTTGTGCATAGTTATTGTGTAGGTTTAAATGAATACACCATCGCAGAGTGTGAATACTCTACTAAATTTAGTGCAAGTTTAAATAAAGACAATTTCTATGGCGTGCAGTTTCACCCAGAAAGAAGTGGCGAAGCAGGTGAAGTGCTATTAAAAAATTTCATAAATATGTAGGTAAAAATGCAAACTCAAATAATTCCAGCATTAGACTTAATCAATGGCAAGGTAGTAAGGCTTTATAAAGGTGATTATGCCAAAAAGCAAGAATACAGCTTTGATCCTTTGGCTAAATTTCAAGAGTATGAAGCACAAGGCATATCATGGCTTCATTTGGTGGATTTAAGCGGTGCAAAAGATCCTAGCAAAAGACAACTTAAACTTATAGAAAATCTAGCTTCTAAGATTAAAGTAAATTTACAAGTAGGCGGAGGCATACGCACTAAAGATGAGATTAAAGCTTTGTTTGATAGTGGAGTTAAACGCGTGGTTATAGGCTCTTTAGCAGTTAAAAATAAAGCCTTTACACAAGAACTTTTGAGTGAATTTGGCGTAGAAAATATAGTATTAGCGCTTGATAGTGTTTGTGTTAAAGATGAGTTTTTTGTAGCTACTGATGCGTGGAGTAAAACAAGCGATGAGAGTTTGTTTGAGCTTTTAAATTTCTATAAAAATATAAAACATATTTTATGCACTGATATTTCCAAAGATGGCACGATGAGTGGAGCAAATATCACTTTATACAAAGCTTTGCATGAAAAATTCCCACATTTACAAACCCAAGCAAGTGGAGGTGTGGCAAGCTTAGAAGATTTTAAAAAGTTAAATGGCATAGTAAGCGGTATCATCGTGGGTAAAGCCTTACTTGATGGAAAATTTAGCATTAAGGAGGCTCAAAAATGCTTGCAAAACGCATAATAGCGTGTTTAGATGTAAAAGATGGCAGAGTTGTAAAAGGGGTGCAGTTTAAAAACCACCAAGATATGGGCGATATCATAGAGCTTGCTAAGTTTTACTCGCAAAATGGCATTGATGAGCTTGTATTTTACGACATAACAGCTTCGGCTAAGAATGAGCGTGTAGATAGAGCGTGGGTAAGCAAGGTCGCACAAAATATCTCCATACCATTTTGTGTAGCAGGTGGTATAAAAAGTGAAGATGATGCAAAAGAGCTTTTAGCAAATGGAGCGGATAAAATTTCTATCAATTCCCCTGCTTTAAATGAACCTGATTTAATCTCACGCCTTGCAAAAAGCTTTGGGGTGCAGTGCGTGGTAGTAGGTATAGATACCTTTAAAGATGAAAATGGCAATCTTTTAGTCTATAAATACACCGGAGATGAGAGCAAATCTCATCATAGTGGTAAAAAAACACTAGAGTGGGTAAAGCAAGTATGTGAGCTAGGAGCAGGTGAAATCGTGCTAAATATGATGAATCAAGATGGCATGAGAAAGGGCTATGATTTAGATCAACTTGCTAAGGTTAGAAAAATTTGCCCTGTGCCTTTAGTGGCAAGTGGTGGAGCAGGGGCTAAAGAGCATTTTTTAGACGCTTTTAAACTCGGAGTAGATGGAGCTTTGGCAGCTTCGATTTTTCATAAAAAACTTATAGATTTAAAAGAATTAAAACTTTTTTTAAAAGATCAAGGCATACAAATTCGCATTTAAAAGGAAAGCTATGAAGATAAATGAAGAAGAATTTATAAAAAGCATAAATTGGCAAAAGGTAGCAAATTTAGTCCCTGTTATAGTGCAAGATTTTCAAACTTGTGAAGTTTTAATGCAAGGTTTTATGAACGAACAAGCCTTAAGGGAAAGTTTCAAACACCAAAAGGTAGTATTTTACTCCCGCACTAAAGAGCGTTTGTGGATGAAGGGCGAAGAAAGTGGGAATTTTTTAAATATCGTAGATTTAGGGCTTGATTGTGATAAAGATTGTATTTTAGTTTTGGTTAAACCAAGCGGAGCTACTTGCCATAGTGGTGATATTTCTTGTTTTGAGCAAATTTCTAAAAGAGCTGATTTTGTATTTTTATCACGCCTTGAAAAACTCATATACTCAAGGAAAAATTCTACCCCAAATTCTTCTTATACGGCTGAACTTTTTTCAAAAGGCACCAAACGCATAGCACAAAAAGTAGGCGAAGAAGGCGTAGAAACAGCCTTAGCAGCTACAGCAAAAGACAAAGATGAGCTTATAAACGAAGCAGCGGATTTGCTTTATCATTTAGATGTTTTACTTGCTGATGCGAATTTGAGTTTAAATGATGTGATTGCAAAATTAAAAGAAAGAAATAAAAATTAAGTGCAAGAAACCCTGCACTTAACCAAACAATATTTTTGAAAAGATTCACTGACTATATCGAGTAAATTTTAAAAAACTTTACAAAATTTTTACAAATGTCTTTTTGAAAAGTTATAGCAATTTTAATTTATTATGTTATAATAAATCATCATTGCATAGCGAGAAGTCGTCTAGCCATTTATTTTTAGATTGACATCTCGTTATGTATAGTAGGACTTTTATGAATAATTTTAGTGAAGATATAAACTTTTCTGTTATACAGCCTAGAAAAACTGCTGTTTTGGTAGATTTATCCTTTTTTATAGAAAGATATAATACTTTAAAACATATCAAAGATATGACTCCTGAAGAACTAGCAAAACGATTAAAAGATTATGTGTTTGAGTCTGTTAGAAGAAATAAAGATTATTTATATAGAGTGTATATTTATGATTGTGAGCCATTAAATAAAAATGTTCCTATGCCACCTATAGAAAAAACAGATAAATCATTAAATCTTGGAAAAACTGATACTTTTAAATTTAGAACTAGTTTGTTGGATTGTCTAAGACAACAGCCGTATTTTGCTGTAAGATTGGGTGAGATTGATGAAAATAGTTTTCAATGGAAAATCAAAGATTATAAAAAATTTAAACAGCTTTTGCAAAAAGAAATAGAAATTGATAGCTTAACTGCCGATGATTTTGTTTTAGATATCAGACAAAAAGGCGTTGATATGAAAATAGGATTAGATATTGCTACTTTATCTATAAAAAAACAAATCGAAAAAATCATTCTTATTACCGCAGATAGTGATTTTATACCAGCTATAAAACACGCAAGAAAAGAAGGGGTCATTGTCCAACTAGACCCTATGAGAGTTTCAAATTCTCAAATGAAAAAAGGTTTATTAGAGCATATAGACATTCTCTCATCAGTCTTTAAAAATACCAACAATCCTTAATCACACGATTATCACTTTGTATTTATATGTAATTTTTATTACAAATATCTTCATTTTTGGAACACTTATTGCTTTTATCTTGGCAAGCAATAGAAATTGTGAAATATCACAAAGCAATATTTTTTAAAGGATTTAATTATGATGAGATCTCTTTGGGCTGGAGTTTCAGGACTTCAGGCACATCAATATGCAATGGATGTAGAAGGTAACAACATAGCCAATGTTAATACATTTGGTTTTAAGTATTCTCGTGCAGATTTTTCTACGCTTATGAGTCAAACTTCAAAGATAGCTACTTCTCCAGATGGGGATTTAGGTGGTAAAAATCCTATGCAAGTTGGACTTGGTGCAGGTATAAGTTCTACTACTAGAATTCACTCACAAGGTAATATCCAAACCACAGATAAAAACACAGACTTAGCTATAAATGGAGATGGTTTTTTCATCGTATCAAATGATGGTGGTACTACTCAATTTTTCACTCGCTCAGGAGACTTTAAAACTGATGCGGTAGGAAATTTTGTAGATAATAACGGCTACACCGTTCAAGGATGGAATTATAATCAAGAAACAGGTCAGATTGATTCTTCTAAATCAGTAGAAGATATAGTCATCCCACCTGGTATGAGTATGCCAGCTAAACCAAGTACTATAGTAAAACTTGCAGCAAACCTTGATAGTGGTAATACTTTAGGCACAAATGCATCAGCTAAGCGTCCTATATATGCATTAGATTCTAAGCATGGTCAAAGACTCGATACAGGAACAGCTATAGATGAAAACGATAGAGGTCATACTGAATTTTATACGACTTCAAAAAGTGGAGCCCAAGTAACTGAAAAAGGTGTAGATATGGGCGTAGTGTTTAACGCTAAGGGCGAGGGCTTAAATTTAAGAGATGGTCAAGGTATTTGGGTAAGCTATAAAGAAGCAAAACATACTTCAAATATCACTATGTATCAAGACTTGCCTACAGAACAAGCTCAAATGCAAGATAATACCCAATATACTTTTTGGGGTTTTAAAGATACAAATGGAACCCAATACCCTGCTACTTTAGATATTACTATAAATGGGACTCACATTACAGCAACTGGTGTAGGTAGGGAAACATTTTTAAATGCTATCAATGCCAAGACAGCAGAAACTGGTGTAGTAGCTTCTATAGTAAATGGTAAGATGACTTTTACTAATGATAATAGCACAGGGACTACAGCTAAAACTAAAAATATAAATATAACTGTAAATACAGCAACTACAGCTGGAGCTCAAGTTACAACAAGAAATACTGGAGCTAACACAGGACCTGTTAATACTCCACCACTTTTAGTTCAAGATGGAACAGCTGATAGAGTATGGCTTGGAACGAATAATGGAGCAACTACAGGTATAGCTAAAACTAATGTCCAAGTTATTACAGCACATGAGTATATTTATAGTTCAAGCAATGTAGATATAGGAGTTGATCCTAATCCTCAAGCAAATACAGCTGCTAATGCTCATATGCCAAGTGCTACAGGACAAAGAACTTTCCATACTACTGAAGATTTAAGAGAATTAATGCAAAGAGATGCTAGATTTGCAGTAGATTATGATGGAGATGGACAAATAGAAAATTATAATACAGGTGGTGTTACAAACGGACAAGATGTTAATATAGGTGTAGAAGTTGTAGTAGAAAGAGATGGTAGATTTAAAATCACTAATCCTAATTTAAATAGTGATTCTAAAGATATGACTTTTAAAATTACAGGTTATTCTAATGAAGCTAATAAAATAGCTACGAATGATAAATTTACAAATATCTTTAGCGCTTTAGATGGAAATTTCAATGCAGGAAATGATGAAAAATATTCTCAAGATATGTATTTATCAGCTCATACTGCAAGTATAGAAATTTTTGACTCATTAGGAACTAGACACGAAATAACCGTGCAATTTACCAAAGAAACTAAAACAGCAGATGGCGGTGCTGAATGGTCTATCATCATTTCAGTTCCTGAACCTGCTGAGATTAATTTTAGTGGAAATGGAGCACCTGGTAATATAGTAATAGGAAATTTAAAATTTGGTAATGATGGATCACTTCAAAGCTATACACCAAATGTGATTAATTTCACAGGAAATAACGGCTCAAAACCTAATCAAGTAGTAAAACTTGACTTTGGGACAACTGGAGCTTTTGATGGTCTAACAAGCTATGATAAAGACTCAGCCACCACTAAACAAGAAACAGATGGTTACACTGGGGGTAATCTAAAGCCAGATGCATTAAGAACTGATGAAAATGGTTATATTTATGGAGAATTTACTAATGGTAAAACTCTAGCCTTGGCTAAGGTTGCTTTAGCGTCTTTCCCAAATAATATGGGCCTTGAAGAAATAGGAAATAACCTTTTCAAAACGACAGCAAATTCAGGAACTCCTACTATAGGACATGCTGGAGAAGGCGGTAGAGGTGGTTTGAAATCTTCTGCGATAGAAATGTCAAATGTGGATTTGAGTCGCTCATTAACTCAACTTATCGTTATACAAAGAGGATATCAAGCAAGCTCTAAAACTATCACCACAAGTGATCAGCTTTTAAATACCTTGCTTCAATTAAAACAATAATCTTAACCCAAGGTTTTAAAGCCTTGGGATCAAGCTTTACAAGGTTATCAAGGTAACCTTGTAATACTTGATAACCTTGAAGCCTTCAATCTATTGCTAACTCACTTCTTTTGCCTAGGAAGTGAGTAGCATAGTTTCATATTGACGAAAGAAAATGAAAATTTATAAACTTGGATTTTTAAAATTTATCATTAATGGTTCTAGCCATTTGGTGATTTCAAATACTTCTAGTTTGTTGTTTTTAAATTCTAAGAGTTTTTTATAATTTTGAGTATTGTCAAAAATAGTGATGTGATTACAAAATTTTGCAATGATGTTAAAATTTTTTAAAGACTCGTGGTATCTTTTTTCTATGAGTTCTTCTTTTATATCGTGTCCGCCCTTAGCCACACGAATCTTAACTCTTTGCTTTGCTGTATTTGGAGAATCTAATCCTATGTAGTAAAGATTTATAGTGTAAGAATTTTTTTGTAATTTTTTGAATAAAGATAAAATGCTAGTGCCACAAAGTGTAGTTTCTTGGTTAAAATCATAAGCTTTTTTGATATAGTTTTCACGCATTTTAATGGCTATCCTTGAAGCTCTAAATTGATCTTCTTGATTTTTCCAATCGCCAAAGCTACTTACGATTTCATCGATGTTGATTCTAAGTCCAAAGTCTTTGTTTTTTTCAAGTTCATTATAATACAAGGTAGTTTTTCCAGATCCATTAACTCCTGCAAAAATAGTAGCTATTTTTTTCATTAATAAAGCCTTTGTTGAATGATGTGAAATTTTAACATAAATTGTTTATAAGTGTTTTGAAAATAAATATAAAGTTTTTTGAAAAAGGTTCGATATAGTCAGTGAATCTTTTCAAAAATATTGCTTAATTAAGTGCGAGAAATCGCACTTAACTTTCTTTTTATTTTTTCGAATTTTCTTTTATTGATTAAACTAAGATAAGAAATCAAAGCTAAAAAGGTGCAAATTCCTAAAATAACTGATAAAAGTATAGGTGTGTTTGCATTTAAAAGACTTACTAAAAATGCCATAAATCCAGCCATAGCAAATTGAGCTGCACCTAAAAGAGCTGAAGCACTACCTGCGTTTTGTTTTGATCTTGCCATTGCTAAAGTAGTGGTATTTGGCAAGATAAAACCTAAGCTTGCAATGATAAAAAATAAAGGAAGTTCAAAAGCTAAAAATCCAAATTCAAAAGTGGCTCCTAAAATTAGCAAAAATGCTAAAAAAGCTACACTGATGAAAGCCCTAGGTAATATATAATAAGGCGAATATTTACGGACTAATCTTGCATTGATATTTGCAAAAACTACAAAACCTAAAGCATTAACACCAAAAAGCACAGCGTATTGTTGCTCATTAAGCTCAAAAATACGAGTAAAAACAAAAGATGAACCTGTTAAATAAGCAAAAAATCCTGCAAATATTAAATTTCCACAGAATAAATACACTACAAAACGGCGGTCTTTTAAAATATTTTTATAGCTTTTTAAAACTTCTTGGTGATTGAATTTTTTTCCTTGTGTATTGTGGTTACTTTCTTTTAAAACAAAAATTACAAGCAAAAATAAAATAAAACCCAAAATAAAAAGAGTAAGAAAAATGCTACGCCAAGAAAAAAATTCAAGCAAAATTCCACCAAAAGTAGGTGAGAGCATAGGAGCTAGTGAAGTAAAAACCATCATCAAAGCATAAATTCCTGCTGCTTCTTTAAGCTCAAAAATATCATTTACTATAGCTCTTGCTACAACTACACCCACGCAACCTCCTAAAGCTTCAAAAAAACGCAAGGCTATAAAAGCATGAATGGAATCAACCAAAACACAGGCTACACTAGAAGAAACAAAAATAAAAATTCCAATATATAAAGGTTTTTTTCTACCATAAACATCACTTAATGGTCCGTAAAAAAGCTGTCCTAAAGAAAAAGCTATAAAAAAACTTGCAAGGGAAAGCTGAGTGTAAAAAGAATTAGTTTGAAAACTTTTTTCAACTTCATTTAAAGCAGGTAAATACATATCAGTAGAAAGTGGTGCAATAGATGATAAAAAAGCTAGTATAATAATGAGTTTTAATTTTTCAAAACCTTTAATTTGTGTGCGTTTTTGCATAAAAATTTCCTAAAATATTTTTATCATTGTAAGCAAAAGAATTTAAAATAAGCATTAATTTACATTTTTTAAAGGCAAATAAGATAAAATTAAACTAAAAATAATCAAGGAAAAGTTATGAATATGCCTTTTAGTGATGAAGAATTAATCGAGCCTGTAAAGGCAAGTTTAGCTAAAACTATGCATATTTTAGAAAAAGATGGCGGTGGGCTTGATTTTTTAGGGATTAAAAACGGGATTGTTTATGTAAAATTAACTGGAGCTTGCCATGGTTGTCCAGCAAGTGGAACAACTTTAAAATATGGTTTAGAAAAGCAGCTTAAAATCGATATACATCCAGATATTACCATAGTAAATTTAGCAGATGGGGAAAGCGAATTTGCAAAATTATAAAAAAATAGCTATAGAATGTTTTTATAACAAAGATTTTAAAAATGCTAAAATGTATTTTTCTTTAGCATATCAAAAACGTAAAAATAAAAGATTATTAACTTTTATAAATATTTGTGATTTGGCATTAAAAAGTCCTGAAGAAGCTTTTGTTTTTTTTGAATTTTTTATGCAAAATTATAAGAATTATAAAGTAGATAGTGATTTAGAAAAACTAATCAATCTAAGTCAAAGTGTGAAATTTGATGAAGAAAGTGAAGATTTTGATGGTTTAAGTTATCAAGATTTTTTGCTTAGTGAAGAAAAAGTTGGGTTTAAACAAGCCTTAGAAAATGTTATAATATCTAATAAACTTATTATAAACGATAAAGAAGATTTTGTGGATTTTTTAGAAAAGCTTTTAGAGCATGGTTATAAAGATATGCTAGTTGCTTATATGGAAGATGTGTCAGCACATTTTTATTCAAATTATAGATTTATCAAGCTTAGCGAGAAAATCAAGGAATTAAAATATGATAGTAAAGATTAAAAATACTTTCATTTGTGATAATTCTAATGAATGCGAAGAAGATTGTTTTTTCTTAAAAACTTCTCAAAATGAAAAATTTCTTAATCATGCTTTAGAGAAAAAAGCAAAAATCATTAATGTTGATGAGTGCAAAAAACTTTTAAATATAAATGAAAATATTAAGATTGTCGGTATTACGGGGACCAATGGTAAAACAACTACAGCTGGAGCGATTTATTCTATCTTGCTTGATTTAGGTTATAAATGTGCTTTGATGGGAACTAGGGGTAGTTATATCAACGATAAAAAGATTATTCCAAAAGGCTTAACTACAGCTGCGATTTTACAAACTTTAGAGTTTTTATCTTTAGCAAGTAAGGAAAAATGTGAATTTTTGATTATGGAAGTAAGCTCGCATGCTTTGGTTCAAAATCGCATAGAAGGACTTAAGTTTAAAGCTAAAATTTTTACCAATATCACTCAAGATCACTTAGATTTTCATCAAAATTTCGAAAATTACCAAGCCGCAAAAGAAAGTTTTTTTACTGATGAGTGTATGAAATTTATCAACAAAGATGCAAAAGCTATAAAATTTAATGTAAAAGGTGCTTTTACTTATGGGGTGGAAAATCCAAGTTATTATCATATAAAAGCTTATGCTTTAAAAAATGGCATAGAAGCTGTGGTAAATTTTGGTAAAGAAAGTTTTATGATTGAATCTTCTTTGGTAGGACTTTTTAATCTTTATAATCTTTTAGCAGCTAGTGCTTGTGTAAATGAGCTTGTTAGACCAAATTTAAAAGAACTTGAAAAGGCTATTAGTAATTTTGGTGGTATTGAAGGTAGAATGCAAGTGGTTGCAAAAGATGTGATTGTGGATTTTGCTCATACACCAGATGGTATAGAAAAGGTTTTAGACGCTTTGAAATATCGTGATTTGATTGTAGTTTTTGGAGCAGGAGGCAATAGGGATAAAACCAAGCGTCCTTTAATGGCAAAAATTGCAAAACACTATGCAAAAAAGCTTATTATCACAAGTGATAATCCACGCTTTGAAGAGCCAATGGATATTATAAATGATATTTTAAGTGGCATAGAAAAAGATGAAAATGTTTTTGTAGAATGTGATAGAAAAGAAGCTATAAAAAAGGCTTTGAGTTTAAAGACAAAAGATGAGTTTGTAGTTATTTTGGGTAAGGGTGATGAAGATTATCAAGAAATTAAGGGTGTAAAGTATCCTTTCAATGATAAAGAAGTGGTATTAGAGATATTAAAAGAAGGAAAATAAATGTTTGAAAATGTGGATTTTTCTAAAATGGGTGAGCTTTTAACCAAGGCTCAAGAAAAAGCAAATGAGTTAGAACAAGAAGCTTTAAAGAAAGAATTTAGTGCAAAAAGTGGCGGTGGTTTAGTAAAGGTTAGTGCTAATGGAAAAGGCGAAATTATCGATATAAATATTGATGAATCTTTGCTTGAAGATAAAGAATCTATGCAAATTTTGTTAATATCAGCAATCAATGATGTGCTTAAAATGGTAGAGCAAAATAGAAAATCAATGGCTAGTAATTTATTTAGCGGAATGGGAATGTTATGAGAATTTTACTTTGTATGGTAGCAATAGTAGGAATATTATTTGCTATTCCAAGACCTACTTTTAATGATTTTTTGGGTTGTTATGAAAAAAATAAAGCTAGTATGCTAATCTATGAAGGTTTGCCTGCTTTTGTTTTAAATGAAAATACTTTAGCTGTAGTAAAAACCAAAAATGGAAAATTAAATAGTTATACTAAATATGATCCGTTTTTGAATTTGTATTTAGTCAAAACAGACTTTAGTTTAATCCCTGCACCAATGGGAGATGAAGAAGAACTAACACGCAATAGCTGGGTAGGAATTTTAGATAATAATAAAAGCTATATAGGGCATTTAAAATACTTTGGACAAAATTTAAAAGAACGCGATCAACTCGATTTTACTTCTAAAATTGGTGAATTAAACTCGCCTTGTTGTAAAATGCTTGGTATAACCTTAGAAGATGGAAAGCTTATAGGAAATCGCTACTTAAAACATTTTGCAAAATATCCTGATGTATATTGGGGTGATATAGGAATAGACTTTGATATGCGTGATGGTAAAATTTATGTAAAAAATGTGCGTAAAAATGGACAATTTTTGATAAATGATGAGCTAGTAAGTGTGGATGGACAAGCTTATGATGATATAAGAAAATTAAATGAGAAAATTTTATTTGCCGATCGTGGAGCAACTTTATACTTTAATGTGTTAAGAGATAATAAAGATGTAAATATTTCTACTATAGTTTTTGATAAAGATTTGGGTATATTTGCTAAACCTAAAAAGGTTGTTCCGGTTAAACCAACTTCTTTTTATAGTAATTTGGGCTTACGCGTTGATACAAAAATGAATGTTATAGAGGTAATTTCAAATTCAAAAGCACAAATGGCAGGATTTATGAAAGGTGATAAAATTTTAAGAATCAATAATCAAAAAATCAACAATTTTAATGACCTTCAAAATATTTTAGCACAAGCTGATACTTTTGATATTTTGGTTTCAAGACAAGCAAGTAATATCCCTTCTGCTAAAAATAATGATTTTGAACATTTTAATAGAGGATATTTTGATTTTTTCATAAGGCTTAATAAGTGATTTTAGAAAAATTTAAACAATATCTAGAGCAAAATTTTCCTAAAACACAAAGCTTTCATCCTTTTTTTAATGAAGCTTTAAAATGGATGTTGCAAGCAGGTGGAAAGCATTTTAGGGCACAACTTCTTTTAGGTATAGTTAATGCTAAAAATCCTGCTTTGTTTGATAAGGCTTTAGATGCAGCTTTAGCTTTAGAATTTATTCATACTTATTCTTTGATACACGATGATTTGCCTGCTATGGATAATGCATCTTTGCGTAGAGGTAGGCAAACTCTACATAAAAAATATGATGAAACAACTGCCATTTTAGTAGGAGATGCTTTAAATACACAAGCTTTTTTACTACTTTCAAAACTTGATTTAAAAGAGAGCATTAGATTAAAACTTATAGAAACTTTAGCTTTTAATGCTGGAATTAACGGAATGATTATAGGTCAGGCTATTGATTGCTATTTTGAAGATAAACCATTAAATTTAGAACAAGTTGAGTTTTTGCATATCCATAAAACTGCAAGATTGATTGCGGCTAGTTTAAAAATGGGTTGTGAAATTTGTGAGCTTGGCGAAAAAGAGTGCGAACAAATTTATGAAATAGGGCTTTTGATAGGATTGATTTTTCAAATTAAAGATGATATTATCGATGCGACTTTAGACACCAAAGATGCAGGTAAGCCAACTCATAATGATACACACAAAAACTCATTTGTAAAACTTTTAGGTTTAGAAGGTGCTAAAAAGGCAAAAAATGATAAAATCACTTTATGTGAAGAAAAAATGAGAAATTTAGACTCTAAGCTTACTAATGAACTTGGAATTTTGATTAATAAATATTTAAAAGGTTAAACAATGCTACAAAAACAAGCCAATACAATAAGGTTTTTATGTGCTGATATGATACAAAAAGCAAATTCAGGTCATCCAGGTGCACCTATGGGTTTGGCTGATATTATCAGTGTTTTAAGTAATCATTTGGTACATAACCCAAAAGATCCAACTTGGTTAAACCGCGATAGATTAGTTTTTTCAGGCGGTCATGCTAGTGCATTAGTTTATAGTTTTTTGCATTTGAGTGGATATGATGTGAGTTTAGATGATTTAAAAAATTTTCGCCAATTGCATTCTAAAACCCCAGGTCATCCTGAAATTTCTACCCCAGGTGTTGAGATAGCTACAGGACCTTTAGGACAAGGTATAGCAAATGCGGTAGGTTTTGCTATGGCAGCTAAAAAAGCAAGTTTGCTTTTGGGTGAAGATATTATTAATCATAGAGTGTATTGTTTATGTGGCGATGGAGATTTACAAGAGGGAATTTCTTATGAGGCTTGTTCTTTAGCAGGGCTTCATAAGCTTAATAATTTAATCATTATTTATGATAGTAATAATATTTCTATTGAAGGTGATGTGGCTATTGCATTTAATGAAAATATAAAAGAGCGTTTTAGAGCTCAAGGTTTTGAAGTGCTTGAGATAGATGGTCATAATTTTGAGCAAATTGATTTAGCACTTAAAACAGCAAAAGAAAGCAAAAAGCCGTGTTTGATTATTGCACATACTAAAATAGCCAAAGGAGCTTTAGAACTTGAAGGGAGTCATCACTCCCATGGTGCACCTTTAGGCGAAGAGCTTATAAAAAGAGCAAAAGCAGCTTTAGGTTTTGATCCACAAGAAACCTTTGAAATTCCAGAAGATGTAAAAATTCTTTTTGGCGTTGCTAATGAACTTGGAGACTTGGAGCAAGCTAAATGGCAGGATAAAGTAAATAAACTTGAACCATCAAAACAAGCTTTATTAAAAGAACTTTTAGAGCCTGATTTTACTAAGATTGAATTTCCTGATTTTAAAGGAAAAGATTTAGCTACTAGGGATAGTAATGGTATGATTTTAAATGCTATAGCTAAAGCTTTGCCAGGATTTTTAGGTGGTAGTGCGGATTTAGGTCCATCAAACAAAACCGAGCTTAAAGATATGGGTGATTTTCCAAATGGAAAAAATATTCACTATGGTATAAGAGAGCATGCAATGGCTGCTATATCTAATGCTTTTGCAAGATATGGTTTGTTTATGCCTTTTTGTGCTACATTTTTTATATTTAGTGAGTATTTAAAACCTGCTGCAAGGATAGCAGCTTTGATGAAAATTAAACATTTTTTCATTTTTACACATGATAGTATAGGCGTAGGAGAAGATGGGCCAACACACCAACCTATAGAGCAATTAAGCACTTTTAGAGCAATGCCAAATTCATTAACATTTAGGCCTGCTGATGGTGTTGAAAATGTAAAAGCGTGGCAAATAGCTCTTAAAAATGATATGCCTAGTGTTTTTGTATTATCTCGTCAAAAACTGAATGCTTTAAATGAGCCTGTTTTTGGAGATGTTGAAAATGGAGCTTATTTATTAGAAGAAAATTCAAACGCACAATTTACACTTTTAGCAAGTGGTAGTGAAGTGATGTTGTGTTTAAAAACAGCTAGGCTTTTAAAAGGAAAAGGAATTGTTTGCAATGTAGTTTCTATGCCTTGTTATGAATTATTTATCAAACAAGAAAAAACATATAAAGAAAGAATTTTACAAGGCAAAGTTGTAGGTGTAGAAGCTGCAAATTCAAATGAACTTTATAGAATTTGTGATGAGTTTTATGGTATAGAAAGTTTTGGTGAGAGTGGTAAAGATAAAGATGTATTTGAGCATTTTGGATTTAGTGAGGAAAAATTAAGCTCGTATGTTTTAAGTTTATATGATGAAAAATAAAATTATCAAAGATATTAAAAATCAAGAATGCATTTTTAATATCTTTGGAATTTGGGACAAAACAAGTGTAGTAAATGTAAAAAAACTAGATTTACCACAACAAAAAAGTATTATTTTTGATTTTACTAATTTAGATTTTATAGATAGTGCTGGGGTGCAGTATTTTTTAGCTTTGGAAAATAACTTAAAACAAAAGGGTTGTGAAGTCAATAAAATAAATCTTCAAAGCCAATATTTAACTTTATTTGAACTTTGTCAAAAACACTATAAAGCATATGATGAAACTCAAAAACATAAAAGCAGTCTAAAAGATTTTTTTGAAAATTTAGGAAGAAAAGTCGTAAATTCTTTTGAAATTTTAGTTCAGTTTTTAAATTTTATAGGTTTGATTCTTTATACTTGTTTTAAAACATTGATAAATTTAAAAAAATTACGCTTTAAAGCTTTTTTATATCATGTAGAAAGTAGTGCTATTAACGCTTTACCAATTATTATGCTAACTTCTTTATTGGTAGGTGTAGTTTTGGCTTATCAAGCTGCTTATCAACTTTCTCAATTTGGTGCTAATATATATATTGTTGATTTAATGGGGATTGCTGCTACAAGGGAGTTGGCACCTTTAATAGCTGCTATTGTTATTGCAGGAAGAAGTGCAAGTTCATACACAGCTCAAATTGGAGTGATGAAGCTTACTGATGAAATAGATGCAATGAAAACCATGGGATTTAAAGAAAGTGAATTTATTATATTACCTAGGGTTTTAGCTTTAACTTTTGCTATGCCTTTGGTTGTTATAGTTGCAGATATTTTAAGTGTAATTGGTGGAGTTGTGGTTGCTTGGGTAAGTTTGGAAATTAGCGTGAGTGAATTTATGAGTCGTTTTAAAGAGGCCGTAGAATTAAAGCATATCATTATAGGTCTTGTAAAAGCTCCGATATTTGGATTTTTGATTGCTTCTATTGCTTGTTTTAGAGGATTTTTCGTGCAAAAAACAACAGAAAGCATAGGTATTTATACGACAAAAAGCGTGGTAAATGCTATATTTTGGGTAATAGCTTTTGATGCTATTTTTTCTGTGTTTTTAACAAAGGCTGGATTTTGATTATACAGGCAAAAAATATTAGCACCTATTTTGGAAGCAAATGCGTACACGAAAACATTAGCTTTCAAATACAAGATAATGAAATATTTGGTATTTTAGGTGGTAGTGGTAGTGGTAAATCTGTACTTTTAAGACAAATGTTAATGCTTGAACATTTTGATAATGGAGAGTATGAAATTTTAGGTAAAAATTTAAAAAATATAAGTGATGAAGATGCTTTATATTTGCAAAAACAATGGGGCGTTGTTTTTCAATATGGAGCATTATTTAGTTTTTTTAATATACTTGAAAATATTAGCATACCATTAGTAGAATATACAAAATTAAAGCAAAATGATATTAAAGAAATAGCAATGATGAAGCTTAAAATGGTAGGACTTGATGAAAGTGTAGCTAAACTTTATCCTAGCGAATTAAGTGGAGGTATGAAAAAAAGAGTTGCTATAGCTAGAGCTTTGGCACTTGATAGTAAATTACTTTTTTTAGATGAACCAACTTCAGGACTTGATCCTTATAGCTCAAGAGAATTTGATGAACTGCTTTTAAATTTAAAACAAAGCTTTAAATTATGTGTCATTTTAGTGACTCATGATAAAGAAAGTATGAAAAATGTTTTAGATAGATTTTTGATAATAGAAAATAAAAAAATAGGTTTTTTAGGAAATGTAAAAGATTTAAAAGAACAAAATAAAAGACTATACGAAAGGTTTATGCAATAATGGAAAATAAAGCAAATTATATATTAATTGGAGTTTTTGTTAGTGTATTATTTTTTATCAGTTTATTTTTTATGGTTTGGTATGGAAATTTAAAAGATGAGAAGACTTTTAAATATTATGAAATTTATATGGAAGAATCAGTTGCAGGACTTAATGTAAAAGCTCCTGTTAAGTTTTTAGGGGTTGATGTAGGTAGTGTTGAGCATATTGGAATTGATAATTCAAGCAATAAACTAAGAGTAAAAATTTTAATTAAACTTGATTCTAGTTTAGTAGTAAAAACTGATACTTATGCAAGTTTACAAACTCAAGGCATAACTGGATTTAAATTTATTCAACTTGCTGGTGGAAGTGAAGAAGCTAGCATTTTAAAAGCCGATAAAAATACATATCCTATTATTAAATTTAAAGAAAGTTTTTTTGCTAATATAGATAAACAAACTAACAATTTTTTCAATTTTATCGCTAGTTCTAAAGAAAGACTTGAATTGCTTTTAAATGATAAAAATTTAAAAAATATCGAACTTACTTTAGAAAATTCTTCTCAATTGTTTTCATATTTAAATAGTCAAGTACCTTTTTTACTAGAAAATTTAAAAAACACATCTTCAAAAATTTCTAAAAGTTCAAATGATTTATCATCGTTTTTAATCCATGCAAATTCAGAATTGACAGAATTAAGCAAAAGTAGAATGCTTTTGAATGATAATCTAGATATATTAAGAATTTTATTTTTGGATTTTTCTCAGTTACTTGAACAAATAAAACAAAATCCATCAAATTTGATTTATAAAGACAAAAAAATTCAATATGCTCCAGGAGAATAAAATGAAAATACTATATTTTATGCTATTTGCTTTATTTTTTAGTGCTTGTTCTTTGATAAGCCCTAGTCAAACTCTACCCGCAAATAAATATTTTGATATAACTTTGGAAAAAAATGTTTTACACAAAGCAAAGCAAAAAGATTTTACTATAATTGTTGCATTACCTAAAGGCTTAGCTTATACTAATGAGATTTTTTATAAAAAAAATAATATAGTTAATTCATATGCTTATCATTTTTGGAAAGAAAACCCTGCATTGATGATAAAAAGTTTTTTAGAATTTCATTTGCAGAATTTAGGACTTTTTAAAGCAGTGTTAAATCAAGATAGTATAGCCAAGGCTGATTATGTTTTGGAAAGTAAAATTGATTTATTGGAGCAGGAATTTAGCAATAATACGCATTCAAAAATAAAATTTGGTATTAATTTAAACCTGATACATATTGATACGAAAAAACTTATAACAAGTCAATATTTTTATTATGAAAAATTACTTAATGATAACAATCCACAGGTTTTAATTCAAGCTTATGATGAAATGTTTAGTTTGTTTGCTAGTGATATGCAATATTGGATAATTAAAAATTTGGAATAAAAAATGCTTTTTTTGTTATAGCAATAACAAGGAAGGTGTAATATGAGAGATGAATTAGAAATTTTACAGAAGCATTTAGGACAAGTAGGTTCTAGTATAGATGGTGCAAATTTAAAACACCAAACACAAAAATTTAGTGAAGATATCACAGATGCTAATGATTTTGTAGGTGCATTGCAGATTTTGGATTCTTCGTTGAAAAAAATTTCAAAGCTCTTAGAAGATAAAAATTACGAAGATGTACAAGATAAAGTATTAATTGCTAGTGAGAGTTTAAAAATAGTAGATAATTGTTCATTTTTAGGCAATGCTTTATTTGATAATAATTATAATGTGAATGTTGGTAATAAAGCTTTTGCTTTTGAAATTTACAACCCTTTAAAAATTTTAGAAACTAGTGATTATGAGGGTGTGAAAGCTTATATAGATGACAAAAGAGAAGAAATTGCAACTATGCTTTCAGAACTTGCAGTGGCTATTGCTACTTATAGTCCTAGTCAAAGTTTTGGTGGATCAAGCTTTGGTTCTGTGAATGATTTTGATTTTACTAAACTTTTTAAATAATACTAAAGGCCAAAAAGCCTTTAGTATAGAAATTACTTAATAACCCCGCAAGCCATTCTAGCACCACCACCTCCAAGTACTGTCGGATGATCGCTGTGGTTATCTCCTCCAAAATGTATCATTAAAGCATGGTTTTTTAATTCATCAAGGGTTTTGATTTTTGGTGCTAATACAGGATTGTTCGCTTTTCCATCTTTTTCTACATAAAGTGGTGGTAAATCACCTTTGTGACCTTTGTCATCCCATGGACTTGAATGTGCATCAGTTTTTTCAGGATCCCAGTGTCCTCCTGCTTTCATACCTAAACCTTTGTCAGTTGCACCACAATCTGCATTTTCATGGATATGAAAACCATGAATTCCGCTTTCTAAGCCTTGGAGATTTGGATAAAATGCTACTCCATAAGGAGTTTGTATTGCTACTACTTCTCCTGCATTTTTGTTGGCATTTTTATCAAGAATCTCCATATTTATAATTAAATACTCATCTTGTGCCTTTGGATCAAAAATTTCTAAGTTTGCTCCAAGTGAAAAACTTGCTACTAGTAACGAGCTTAATATAATTTTCCTCATTTTTTTCCTTTTTAATAAAAATTATCATATTGTAACATATATTATTAATTAGAAATTATTTTTTATTATCATATATAAGATATAATTAATCAAAAAACTTATAAAAAGATATTTATGTTAGTGTTCCCTAAAGACTTAAAAAAAATAAGCAATAATGTTTTATTTACTTCTTTATTTTCATTTTGTTATTATCAAAAAGAAGTAGAAAATAAAAAAAATCAAGAAGTTTTATTTGGTGATTATGCTCTAGTTTTTATTTTGAAAGGTTCTAAAAAGATTTATTCTATAGATAGTCAATTTAGTATAAAAAAAGATGAAATTATATTTTTTTCAAAAAATTCTTTTTCTATAAGAGATTATTTAAACGATGAGAATGTTTATGAATCCATTATTTTGTGTTTTAAAGAAAGCATTTTGGTAGAGCTAATTTTTAAATATAAAGAGATAATTTTTAAATTAGATTCTTTAAAAAATCATAAAAGTCTATTTAGTATAAAAGCAGATTTTATTACTAAAAGTATATTTGAATCTTTTATACCTTATATTAAATTTTCTCATAAAAACAACGAGAATTTATTAAGACTAAAATTTGAAGAATTGTTTTTATCTTTATTATATAGTGAAGACAATATGGAGTTTTTATCTTTTTTAAAAACTATTTTAGGTGGTTTTAAATTAGAGCTTTATAAAATGTTTGCATATTGTGATAATGACTTTGAAAGTGTAGCTTCTATGGCTAAATTTAGTAAAATGGATATAGCTAGTTTTAGTCGTAATTTTAAACAAAGTTTCGGAATTAGCGCTAAAGAATGGCTTGATAATAAACGCTTTGAAAAGGCTAAATTTTTACTTGAATTTTCTACAAAAAATATTACTCAAATTTGTACTGAATTAGGATTTAATTCTCCAGCATGGTTTATAGCAAGATATAAAAAAAGATATGGTATTACTCCAAAGCAAGAACAAAAATCAAAAAACTTATATTTTTTATCTTATAAATGATAGATTTATTTTTTTAAATTTATTACAATTTGTAAAAAAAGAAAGGATAGTTATGAAAAAAAGTATTTTAGCTTTATCAATTTTGGCATTTTGTAGTGCAAATGCTTTAGAAGTTCAAGAATTTAAAGGATTTTCACACCCAGAGAGTGTGTATGTAGATGAAAATGTAGTTTATGTATCTAATGTAGGAAAAGAGTTAGCTCCTTTAAATAAAGATAATGATGGATTTATTTCAAAGTTAGATAAAAACGGCAATATTTTAGAATTAGATTTTATAAAAAATCTTAACGCTCCAAAAGGAATGTCAAGAATAGGAGATATACTCTATGTTGTAGATATTGATGTAGTTTATGGTTTTAATGTAAAAAACAAAAAAGAAGTGTTTAAACTCCCATTAAAAAATGCAGTTTTTTTAAACGATATAGCTGTTTTAAATGATGATGTATTATTGATAAGTGATACGGGAACAGGATATATCCATAAGGTATTTTTAAAAGACAAAAAATATGAAAATTTTATACATTTAGATCCAAAATATGGTGGTCCTAATGGCTTATTATTAGATAAAAACACTTTATTTGTGGCAGGGTATGATCCAAGTGATAAATTAGGTGGTAAAATCATTAGCATTGATTTAGATACAAAGAAAATTCAAGAATTAAGTCAAAAAATAGAGCAGTTTGATGGTATAGTATTTGATAAAAATAAAAATATTTTAGTGTCAAGTTGGGGTAAAGATTTACAAGGGTATATTTATTCTTTAAAAGATGGCAAGGAAACTAAACTTGATTTAGATTCTATAAAAGGTCCTGCAGATATGTTTTTTGATGGAGAACATTTGTGGATTCCAAAAATGGCGGAAAATGCTTTAATAAAAATAAAATTATAAAAACTTTTAAGCCTTTTTAGGCTTAAAAGTCAAATAACTCTCCTAGCCAACTTTCTTTCTTTTTATGTTTATAGCCATTGTTATGATGATAGTTTGGTTGGCTGTAGCTTTGTTGATTGTAACTTTGTTGAGTATTTTGAGTAGAATTTCTTTCTATGATTTTATCAAGTTCACCACGATCAAGCCAAACTCCACGGCATTTTGGGCAATAATCAATTTCAACACCATTTCTTTCGCTCATTATCAAAGCAGTATTTTCACAAACTGGACAATTCATCTTTTTCCTTTATTAAAAATTTTATAAAGTATATAGATTTAAGGTAAATTATGAGTTTAAATTCCAATCAATTATATCTTTATGTAAAGATGATAAAATAGTATTTGTTTTAGAAAAATGTTTGCAACCTAAAAAAGCATTTCTTGCTAATGGAGATGGATGTGCTGCTTCTAAAATATAATGCTTTTGGGTGTCAATTAAGAATTTTTTATTTTTAGCATAATTTCCCCAAAGTAAAAATATCAACCCTTCTTTTTCTTGACTTAGTTTTGAAATAACTGCATCTGTAAAATTTTGCCATCCAAAATGTGTATGTGAGGCTGGTTTATTAGCTTCTACACTTAAGATAGAGTTTAAAAGTAAAACCCCTTGCCTTGCCCATTTACTAAGATCTCCGTGGTTTGCTATAGGTATATTAAGATCTTGTTGCAATTCTTTGTATATGTTAAGTAAAGATGGTGGAATTTTAACTCCCATAGGCACGCTAAAACTAAGTCCCATAGCTTGGTTTGGATTATGATATGGATCTTGACCTAAAATTATAACCTTTAAATTTTTTAAAGGAGTAAGATTAAAAGCGTTAAAAGTTAAATTTGCCGGTGGATATATGATTTTTCTTTCATTTAAAGCATTGATATATTCCATTTTTATATTCAAAAAATAAGGCTGTAAAAACTCATCTTTTAAAAAAAATTTCCAATCATCATTTATTTTAATTTTATCTAAAGTTATTTGCATATTTTCCTTACCAAGAAAGTATAATTTCACTTCCTTTATTTTCTTCACTTATAATTTTTATATGGATATTGTTTTTATCTGCTATTTGTTTAACTAGATTTAAACCTATACCAAAACCTCCTTGATCTTTATTAAAACGTTTATAGCGAATGAAAATTTGTGATATTTCTTTCTGGTTCATTCCTTGACCTTCATCTTTGATGCTTAATGTTTTTTCACTTAATGAAATATATATTTTTTTAAAAGCACTAGTGTATTTTATAGCATTGCTTAATAAGTTGTCAAATAAAATTTGTATTTCTTCTTTATTGGCATAAAAAAATTGCTCTGAAAGGTCTTTTTCTAAAATAAGATTTTTTTGTACAATTAAAATCTCAAAGTATTCTAATCTTTGCTCAATTAATTCTTTTAAATTGATATTTTCTTTAACATTGTTTTTTTGTATAAAAAAGTTTAAAGCTATAAGATTTTGATAGATGTGATTTAAATTTTTACTAGCTAGTTTAATATGATTTAGTTTTTTAATATTGCTTTGACTTAAATTTGTATTATCAAATTTTTTTACACTGGCTAAAATTACACTTAGCGGAGTATTTATTTCATGAGTGGTATCTTTGATAAAATCATTTAAAGCATTAAATTGCTCTTTTATGTTTTTAAATACAAGTAGTATTAATACATAAGCAACAATAGCTAGTAGTGTAATACAAATAAGTGTATAAAAGATAGTTTTTAATTTTAATTTCCATAGTTCATTAGAAAAATCATTGATTTTAGTATTATTATAATTATCTTTACTATATTGTTCTTTTTGAAAACCAAGATCGTTTGTTTCTATGATAATGTGGATATTTTGATGTCTTAAAAATTTAAAATAATGCTTTGGCCTTTTTATATCACTACTATCTATATAGGTATCAAGATTTCGAATCCTTAGAAAATCCATAAATAATTTTTGATTTTTGCTATAGATAAAATTATTTTTTTTAAGTTGATTTAGAATGTCAAAAGCATCAAATGAAAGATTGCTAAAAATAATTTGATTATCCACAATAATAGCAAATGAGGTGTTAAGTTTGTTAGAAATACTGGAAAAATCGATATTTTCTATTGGAATTTGATTGTGTCTTGATTCTATAATATTTTGTAAAATATAATTATGATGGGTATACATATGTGTAAGTTGGTTTAAGCGAATATAACTTGCCTCTTTTTGATAAAAAGTAATAAAAAAAATAGTAAGAAAAAAGCCACTGGTAATGATATAAAGTGCTAAAATTTTGAAAATGGTATTATTAAAATTTACATTCTTCATTTTCTAGCCTAATAGCATAACCTATATTTCTTTGATTTACAATGATATTTTTTCCTAAAATTTTTCTTAAATTTTTTACATAAACCCTAAGACTCATTATAGTTGGTTCTTCATCAAAAGTCCAAATTTCATCAAAAATTTTTTCAAGACTTACAAAGTGTGGGCGCTTTTTTAAAAGTAGGGACAAAAGCTCTTTTTCTTTATTTGTTAAGTCAATAATTTCTTTTTTTTGATAAAGAGTTTTGTTAATGAGATCAAAAGAAATATTTTTTGAGGCATTGAGCAAAATTAAATCTTCTTTTTGATGATTAAAATTTCTTTTGATGATATTTTTAATACGAATGATTAATTCATCTATATCAAATGGTTTTTTAATATAATCATCACAGCCTACCAAAAATCCTTCTTTTACATTATCGAGCATAGAAAGAGAGGTTAAAAAAATAGCTGGAGTATTTTTGGAGCTTTCTCTAAGTTCTTTTAAAACTTCAAATCCATTTCCTTTTGGAACTTTTACATCAAAAATCCATAGATCAAAATTTTCTTCATATGCTTTTTCTAAAGCTTCTTGTGCATCATATACACAAGAAACTTTAAAACCCTCATCTTTTAAGGTGTCGCTGATAATTTCATTTAAACTTAAATCATCTTCTAAAAGTAAAATTTTAGCAGACATATTATCTCATCGGACAATTATATGGCTGTGATTGGAAATGGTAGCCTTTATGATGCATACCTTTAGAGTATCCGTTATGGTGTAGATTAAGTTCTCTTATTTCTTTCCCACTCATTTTATCAGTAATATTTTGCATATTTTGTTGCACGATAATTCTTCTTTGTCTTCTATCTTCTGGATTTAATTTAGAAATGTTTTCTCTTAAATTATTTCTAAATTGATAGTGATATTCTTGTGCATCACTGTATTTCATTTCATTCATTCTCTTTCGCATTTCTACTACTAAATCAGCTTGATCTTGTGCTGTAACAGTTTTTGCAAGATTTAAGATTTCATTATTGCTTTTTTTTGAAAAATCAGCACTTAAAGCTAGAGTAGCAGTCAAAGAACTTACAATAAGTAAACTTATAGTTTTTTTCATTTTTTTCTCCTTTAAATAAATGATAAGGAATTATAAAAACTCAAAATAAAGTAAAAATGAAATTTATTGACATTCAAAAATTACACTAGCTATTAAAGTTTGTTTTTCATGTTTTATAATCGGCAAAACTACACTATCAGCAGCCGCAGTTAAATTTGAACTAAAATATCTTGCATTATTTCCATCAAAGTAAATATTTTTTATTTTACAAGTTTTTGATAATGTTTTAGAATAATGCTGTTCTTTTTCAAAAGCTTTATTTAATGCTAGATCATAAAGAATTTCTTTGTTTTTTTCTAAAGTAGCTTCATCAAAACCAGCTTGCAATGCTTTTGTGTTAAAAGAAATTAAAGTATTAGTTGAGCTAATATTTTCTATATCCTTGATAAGTTGTTCATATTCTTTATTTTTATCATGTGGAATTTGACAAATAAAATCAGAGTATAATTTATATCCACTAAATACTTTTTGTCCTTGATAGTAGCTATAATTTGGTTCCAATGCATAACTTCCGCCTTTACAGAAATTTTCTTTTGCTATACGCTCTGAAAGCTCTTTAAAAGTTTTAGCTATATTACTTTTTTCTTCTTGTGAAATTGTAGTTTTTTTGTTGAGTTCTTCGCTAGCACTAAAATTTAGTGTAGCATTAAAAACATTTGGTGTAATTTCATTAAATACTTCTATATTTCTTGAGAATTCCAACCCCTGTTTTTGATTTTTTAAACCCAAAAATTCAGTGTTAAAAACTACACCTAAGATAAATAAAAATAAACAGAGCAGTCCTAATCCTAAACCCTTCAAAAAACTTTTCATAGTGAGTTCCTTTTAAAATATTTTTTTAATTTTATCACAAAGCTTTTAAGAATTGATTGTATAATTTTTAAAAAACAAAGAAAATTAATGCATAAAATTCATCAAAATATTTTAGATTGGTATAATCAAAATGGCAGGAAAAATTTACCTTGGCGTGTTTTACATGAAGAGTATAAAAAATATGCCAAAAAAGATGATTTAGAAAAGTTAAAAAATATCAATATTGCTTATGCGGTTTATATTAGCGAGGTTATGTTGCAACAAACCCAAGTAAAAAGTGTTTTGCAAAATTATTATTTTCAATTTCTAGGTAAATTTCCTTCTTTAAAAATTCTTGCAAAAGCAAGTGAAGATGAGGTCTTGAAAGCTTGGCAGGGACTTGGATATTATACTAGGGCTAGAAATTTACATAAATGTTCAAAAATTTGTGTTCAAAAATTTGATGCAAAATTACCTTGTGATGTAAAAGAACTTCAAAAGCTTCCTGGCATTGGAGAATATACAGCCAAAGCTATAGCCTGCTTTGGTTTTTTACAGGCTAATGCCTTTGTGGATGCAAATATCAAAAGAGTTTTGAGTAGATTTTATAGTTTGCAAAATCCAAATTATAAACTTTTAATGCAAAAAGCAAAAGAATTTTTAAATTACAATAACGCATTTGATCACAATCAAGCATTATTAGATATAGGAGCTTTGATATGTTTGCCTAAAAATGCAAAGTGTAATCTTTGTCCTTTGGTAAGATATTGTAGCGGTAAAAATGAATATGAAAAATTTAATATTCGAAAAAAAATTCAGTATGAAAATATCGTTTTAAAAATACTTATAGTGCAAAAAAATAACAAATTATTGTTTGTAAAAAGCAAAGAAAAGCTATATTTTAATTTATATAATTTTTTAGAATATAAAAATGAAGAAAACGCGAAATATTTGGGAGAATTTAAACATTCTTATACTAAATATAAAATTACTGCTAAGGTGTATTTTTTAAAAAATGATCATTTTAAAGATGATAAATATAAAGCTTTATCTTATGAACAATTAGAGCATAATGCTTTGTCTAAATTAACACTAAAGGCTTTGGAACTTTTAAAAAAGAGTATTTATGCAATTTGAAAAAATTTATATAGAATTAAGTGATATTTGTGGGTTAAAATGTGATTTTTGTCCTAGCCAAAAAGCTCAACGAAAAATCATGACTCTTGCAAATTTTGAAAGAATTTGTAAAGGCGTACATAATTATGCTAAGCTTTTTACTTTTCATGTATTGGGAGATCCTTTAAAAATTTCAAATTTAAAAGAATATTTAGAAATATCTTTAAAATATAATATGCAAATTGAGCTTACTACAAGTGGATTTTATTTTGATGATGAAAAAATGAATTTAGTTTTAAATTTTAAAAATATACGACAAATAAATATTTCTTTGAGTGCTTTTTTAGCACAAAGTAGAATGAGTTTGAATGAATATTTCAAGCCTATCTTAAAGTTTATTTTTTTACATTTGCAAAAAGAAAATAATTCTTTTGTTAATTTTAGACTTTGGAATTTAGATAAAAATTTCAATTCACCTTTGGAAAATAAAATAATTTATGAATTTTTAGAGCAAATTTTTAAAGTAAAAATTCAAAAACAAAAAGCCAAAAATCGCCTAGCAAGACATATAATTTTACATCAGGCTAAGTTTTTTAAATGGCCATCTTTACAAGATGAAATTATTAGAGAAATGGGGTATTGTCATGCTTTAAATGGACAAATTGCTATTTTAAGTGATGGTAGTTTAGTTCCATGTTGTTTAGATGTTAAAGCAGATATAAAACTTGGAAATTGTTTTGAAAAAGATTTTAATGAGCTTTTAAACTCCTCTTTATATGTAGAATTAAAAGAAGGCTTTAAGCAAGGAATTTTAAAGGCTGAGCTTTGTAAAAGGTGTGAATTTTTAGCTTCAAAATGTTAAACTATGTTTTTGCTATTTTTTAGATATTTTCATCATATGTTTTATGTTTATCTATATTATCTTTTGAGTGTTTAGACAGCTCATTAATAATTTTTGTAGCCATACCTCTAAATGCTTTTTGTTTGCTTGATTCGCTTGTGGAGGTCATTGTATATTTTAAGGTATTGGAAGTTTTGGTTTTCATTGTATTAAAATCAATTAGATTGTAATCAATATTGACTTTATAAACTTGCATATTAACTTCTTCTTGAATTTGTTCCATATTTGGGCTTAAAATAAGCAAAAAATCTGTCTCTAAAGCAGCATAAAGACTAATAATTTCATCATCACTTAAATTATCTTTTAACATGATGTCTTTTTCTTGATTATATAAATCTAAGTGATTTTTATCTAAAATTCTGAATTTTTTTTCTTGCAGTAAAATACTTAAAAGTTCTTGCTCAAATTTAGTGGAAAGTATATTTTTGACTTTATTTATAATTACCAACGAGTTTTTATTGTCAAAATTTTTTTCGTTATAAATTTTTTTATAAATTTCAACTTTGGCGTGATATTCATTTGAACTTATTTGAGTTAAAGATTTGATTTCATAACTATTGAAAATTCCATTGCTAACAAAATCAATTTCTTGTTCATATCCTATGTCAAAATTTCCATCAAAATTAAAAGTAAATTTTAATAATCTTGCTTGTTTTAAATCATCTGTTTTTTTTAAAGCATCATTGATTGCATTTTTTATAGCATCGCTTTTTGAAATACCAAATCCTTCTCCTGTGCTTTTTTTGTTGAATATATCTTGTGCATAAGAAATATAAGCTAAAATGAATAAAGCTAAAAATATTCTTTTTATCATTATTAATATTCCTAAATTCAATATTTGTAAAACTTGCAAAGTTTTGATTTCATCAAAAGCTAATTTCGACAATCTATAGTATTTATTATATAGATAAAAGGCTTAAAATATATTTTTATGCAAATTTAAAAAATTAAGTTATAATCTATGTTTTAGAGAGGTGTCCGAGTGGTTGAAGGAGCACGCCTGGAACGCGTGTGTGGGGCAACTCACCGAGGGTTCGAATCCCTTCCTCTCTGCCATTATGCACTTATATTATACTGACTTCCTATATAATTTTGTGAAGAATTTTGCATGTATGATTTTATGACTTGTGAATTTGTATTTTTTTCTTGATTGTTTTCATTTTTACTTTTTTCATTTTGCTCTTTTAGTTCTTCTGCTTTAATTTTAGCTTGTTCCATACGTGCATCATTTTGCATTTGCATTGCATTGGCCGCTACTTTGTAATCTTGTGGGCTAGGATCGGCTGGTGCCATAGCCGCAGCAATTATTTGCATTGCATTGGCTATGGTTTCTTCAGGAGTATTACCCTTTTGCATTCTTATAGGCACTTCTCCTTCAATTGCATACATTTTATTATCGGGCCCTCTTGTGTAACCATAACTAGCACCACCTGCTAAGCCACCACCTGCTGCCATGTGAGCTGCTTCATGGGCTTTTACTTCTCTGTCTATTCTTTCAAGTTCTCTAACTTGTCTTATTTCTTCTTCACTTAACTCTTTACCATTGACTTTTTGAGTTTTTTCTTCATTATTATCTTTTTTATTTTCTGTAGAATTTTGAGCTTTAGAATTTGTATTTTCTTGATCAATTTCTTTTTCTTTATTTTGATAAGGATTTTTTATATATAAAGCATTATAATTCAAACCAACTTGCATTAAAATCCTTTTTTAATGTAATTTTATATTTTTATCACAAAAAACTTAAAAAGTTTATAAAATTTTCATAAATATGTTTTTATAAAAAGTTAAGAAAAATAAAGTATAATTTTAATTTCTTACACTTATGTCAGGGTAGCTCAGCTGGCTAGAGCGCTGGTCTCATAAGCCGGAGGTCGGGAGTTCAAGTCTCCCCCTTGATACCACTAGTATTTGTATTTATTGATTTCTTCTTGGGCTCCAAGTAACATAAGTATATCGTTTAAATAAGCTATTGCTTCCAAATTTGGCATAATAGTCCAAGCATCGTGTTGTTTATGTGCTATGACTTTAAGATTTTGCGCAATGGTGTATAAATTTTTCCCCGAAAGATTTTCATCTACTAATAATTTTACTACTTTAATGGTATTTGCTGAAAGATCTATGATTTCAAAATTTGGATTAGTGATAAGAATTTTAGCTAAACGCTTAGCAGATTCTTTTTCGGGATAAATTACTTTACTTACTCCGAGTTTAGAAAGAATTTGTCCGTGCGTAGAAGAATTTGCTTTTGCGATGATATTTTTTACTCCTATTTCTTTTAAAGCCATAAAAGTAAGTATGCTTGATTCTAAATTTTCACCTATGCTAAGTATCACTACATCAGCATTTGCATAACCTGCTTCTTTTAAGGCTATGGTATGAGTAGAATCTAAAATATATGCAAAGTCAGCGTGTTCTTGCAGTTCTTTTACCGCTTCTTCATCAATATCTGAAACAATAACTCTTTTACCTTGATCAATAAGTTCTTTTGCTAAAACAGAACCAAATCTTCCAAGTCCTATAATGCCATAAGTTTCTTTTTTCATAGTATGATTTTTCCTTTTGGATAATTTAAGTATTTTTCTTTTTCCTTAAAAAATATGCTAAATAAAAATGCAAGTACACCAACTCTACCACTAAGCATCAATAAAATAATAATCAACTTACTTTCAGTATTAAAATTTGCACTTAATGATAAAGTTCCGCCATCTCCCACCGAAACACCTACTGTGGCAAAAGCTGAACTTGTTTCAAAAAGCAAAGGTAGAAAACTTTTGTCATCTTCAATCAGTGATAAAATTAAAACGCAAGTAATAATATATACGATAGAACTTACTGCTATAATAAAAGCTTTGTTAATGGTTTCAGTAGGAATTTCAAAGTTGAAAATTCTTGGATTAGTATCTTTAATACTCCAATATGCATAAATTAATAACACAGCAATGGTAGTTACTTTAATACCTCCAGCAGTTCCTCCGGGTGCACCACCTATAATCATAAACAAGGAACCAAAAAATAAACTCGCATCTTTGAAAGTGCTAAGATCAAGAGTGTTAAAACCTGCTGTTCGATAATTTACCGCTGTAAAATATGCACTCATAATCTTATCAAAAAGTGAAAATTCCCCTATGCTTTTTGGATTATGATATTCAAATAAAAAAACAATTAAACTTGCAAAAATAACTAATATAATAGTAGAAATTAAAACAAGTTTGGTGTGCAAACTTAAATTTGCAAAACGCTTTTTTGAAAAAAAATATAATTCTAATAATACAAAATAACCTAAACCACCAATAATAATCAAAGAGGTAATGATAAAATTGATCCAAAAATCATCCCTATAAGGCATAAACCACTTTCAAATACACTAAAACCAGCGTTATTGAATGCTGATATAGAGTGAAATATACTAGCCCATAGTGCTTCGTTTAAATTCATATCAAGCTTAAATCTTAAAAATAATAAAATTGCACCTATAATTTCAATAGCAAATACAAAAAACAAAACTTTCTTTAAAAATCCTACTAGACCATCTGAACTAGGATAAATTAAGGATTCTCTTAAAAGATTTTTTTCATCAAAACTCATTTTTTTACGAACTAAAATATATAAAGCCATGGCTATACTCATATAGCCTAATCCACCAATTTGAATTAAAAGTAATATAACAATTTGCCCATAAAAACTAAAATCTAATGAGGTATTTAGCACTATAAGCCCTGTCATGCTTACAGCTGAAGCACTTGTAAAAAAAGCATCTAAAAACGATATAGCTTTAGTATGCATAATGGGAAGCATAAGTATAAAGGTGCCAAAAAGTGCTATAAGAATATAACCTATAAATAAAATTCTTATATTGTTTCTATCTAAAGATAATCTTGTCATAATAAAATCTTAAAAATTTTTAAAACATTTTACTTGAAATCAATTAATAAATAAGAGAAAGAAACTTTCCACTTTAAAAGTGGAAAGTTATAGAGTATTAGAGCATTCCTACTGCTAAGAAACCTAGAGCAACAGCTATAACTATAGCCAATACACCCGGTATAAAGAATGCGTGATTGAAAATGAATTTTCCAATTCTTGTTGTACCAGTATCATCCATTTGAACTGCACCTAATAAAGTAGGATAAGTTGGAAGAACGAAAAGTGCTGAAACAGCAGCAAAGCATGCAACTAACATATAAGAATCCCCAGGATTTGTAGCTGAAATTCCTAATGCCGCAATAATAACTGGAACAATAGCTTTTGCAGTAGCTGCTTGAGAATATAAAAGCATACTAGCAAAGAAGAAAGCAACCGCAAGCATAGCTGGAGTTTGTTTAACCCACTCACCTGCTACTTCTTTAATACCTGCTTCATGTCCTGAAACAAAGGTATTTCCAAGCCAAGCAACACCAAATACACACACACAAGCTGTCATACCTGATTTAAATACACTTGTATCTAAAATTTTAGCAGGCTCAACTTTACATAAGAATGTGATTAATGTTGCAGCAGTTAATAAGAAACTCATAATAGCAGCATCTCTTGGAATAATAACTGGATCGATCCATTTAATATTATTTGAAATTGCTGTAGCATAAAGAACAACCGCTAAAACAGTGATCAAGAAAATTGCAACTGAAAGTTTAGCACCTGGTTTGTCTTCACTTTGTAAAACATCAGAAGCACTTTTTACAAGACCAGCTTTTAAACGCTCTTGATATACAGGGTCTTTACTAAGATCCATAGGGGTAATTAAACTTACAATGAAAGCTGTAATCATACAAGCAGCAAAAGTAGTTACAATCCATATACCAATCAATGCAGGATAGTTCCAACCAAGTGGCTCTAAAACACCTGTCATATAAACAACTGCAGCACTAACAGGAGAAGCTGTAATACCAATTTGTGAAGCAACAACCATTAATGAAAGTGGTACAGATGGTTTGATATTTTGTGATTTTGCAACATCAATTACAACTGGCATTAATGAAAATACAGCATTACCAGTACCTGCTAAAATAGTAAGAAACCAACCGCAAGCTGGTGCAAGATAGTTGATAAATTTTGGATGACTACGTAAAATTTTTTCAGTAACTTTTACCATGTAATCCAAACCACCTGCTTGTTGCATTGCTGAAATTGCAGCAATAGCTGCAGCGATGATTAAGATAACATCCCAAGGAATATTACCTGGTTTCATACCTAAAACAAGACCTAAAATAACCACACCCAAACCTCCGGCATAGCCTATTGCTATGCCGCCAAGGCGGATACCTATAAAAATTGCCCCAAGAAAGACAACAAGTTGTAAGATAATCATAATATCCATGTTTTAAACTCCTATAAATTAAGCTTTTCTTTTTTCTGTCATATGAGGATTTAACATATTTTCTGGTGTTAAAATCTCATCAATTTTTTCTTTTGGTAAATATCCTCTTTCTAAACAAATATCACCAACTGCTTTACCAGTTTCTAAAGCTTCTTTAGCAATACTTGCAGATTTTTCATAACCCAAAACAGGATTAAATGCAGTCACTATTCCTATCGAGTTTAATACTAATTTTTTGCAATTTTCAGGATTAGCTTTTAGTCCTTTTACTGCTTTTTCTGCTAGAGTTTTCATTGCATTTTCAAGTAATACTATAGAATTAAACAATCCATAAGCAATACCTGGTTCAAATGCATTAAGTTCAAATTCTCCTCTTTCAGAGCAAAGCATAATGGTAACATCATTTCCTATAACTTCATAGCAAGCTTCACCTACTGCTTCACAAATTACAGGATTTACTTTACCTGGCATAATAGAGCTACCAGGTTGCATAGCAGGTAAGCTAATTTCAGCCAAACCACATCTTGGTCCTGAATTCATTAATCTTAAATCATTTGCAATTTTAGAAAGCCTAACTGCTGCAGTTTTTAATGCACCACTTACATGTACAAAATCAGCGGTATCTTGAGTAGCAGCAATAAAATCTTCAGCTGGTTTATAATCAACACCAGTGATTTCTTTTAATTTTTTCTCAACCACAAATTTATAATCAGGGTGGCAGTTAATTCCTGTTCCAATAGCTGTTGCACCAAGATTTAAATAAGTCATAGAATCACGAGCTGCTTTAATTTTTTCAATATCACTTTTAATATAACTAGCAAAAGCATTGAAAGTATTTCCTAAAGTAGTAGGAACTGCATCTTCAAGCTCTGTTCTACCCATTTTAATGATATCTTTGTATTCTTTAGCTTTAACTTCTAGTTCAGCTTTTAAAAGTTCCATAGCTTTTAAAAGATCGCTAAGTTTTGCATAGGTTGCTACTTTGATCGAACTTGGATAAGTATCATTTGTAGATTGACCTAGGTTTGTATGATCGTTTGGATGAAGGTATTGGTATTCACCTTTTTTATGTCCCATGCTTTCAAGAGCGATGTTGGTAATAACTTCGTTAGTATTCATGTTTGTACTAGTTCCAGCACCACCTTGGATCATATCTACTACAAATTGATCTAAAAATTCACCAGCAATTAATCTATCGCAAGCTTTAGCAATAGCATCAGCTTTGTCTGCATCAAGAACCCCAACTTCTTTATTGGCAAGAGCGGCTGCTTTTTTTACTTGAGCAAAAGCTTTTACAAAATAGGGATAATCTTGTAATCTTCTACCACTCATATGGAAGTTTTCTAGTGCCCTAAAAGTTTGCACTCCATAATAAACTTCATCAGAAATTTCTAACTCACCAATAAAGTCGTGTTCTTTTCTTGTTCCCATGTTATACTCCTTGTGGGTTTTGTTTAAGTTTTGTTTATAAACTTAGGAAGTATTATATAACAATTTTTTATAAAAGTTTCATAAATTTTCATATTTTTTTGCAAATTTTGTAAAAAAAATATGAAAATAATGTTTATTTTTATATATATCAAAAAATATGTAATTTTCATATGTTTTTTATATCTAATAAAGTAAATTTTTATATTTAAAAAGTTAATTTTATATAAATTAAAAGTAATTACAAAATAATAACCCCAATTATTTTAATTGGGGTTATAACTAAAACTTCTTCTTCCTAGCATCTTCTAAGATATCATTAGCAATTTGATTTACATTCTCAGATATTGCAGCACTATCTTTTGCTATTTTTAAGTTTTCTTGGGTTACATGATCAATTTGAGCTACAGCATCATTTATTTGAGTAATACCTGTAGTTTGTTCTTTAATACTTTCACCCATTTCATTAATAGATTGAACTAAGATATTAGTATTAGCTTCTATTTCACCTAAAGATTTTTGAGTTCTTTCAGCTAGATTTCTTACTTCATCAGCAACAACAGCAAAGCCACGTCCGTGCTCACCTGCACGTGCAGCTTCAATAGCAGCATTTAATGCAAGTAGATTGATTTGATCAGCAATATCTCCTATGATAGAAGTAACATTTTTAATCTCTTCACTTTGAGCTATAACTTCACTAGTTTTATGAGATACATTTTGCATAGAAGAAGTAATCTCTTCTAAAGCAGCAGCTGTTTCTTCTAAAGAAGAAGCTTGGCTAGATGAAGAATCAGTTAAGTTCTTAACAGCATTTTGTAATTTACCACTCTCATCAGCTAATAAAGAAGCAAATTCAGATGATTGTTTTAACATATCAATGATTTCTTTACCTAGGGTATTAGTTGTTACTTCAACACCACCTTTAGCATTTTTAACTTCAGTGGTAAAG
This sequence comes from Campylobacter sp. RM16704, assembly GCF_000816245.1. Taxonomy (NCBI): domain Bacteria; kingdom Pseudomonadati; phylum Campylobacterota; class Epsilonproteobacteria; order Campylobacterales; family Campylobacteraceae; genus Campylobacter; species Campylobacter sp. RM16704. The sequence continues at coordinate 121,398 of NZ_CP007769.1, forward strand.
TCTAATGCTTTATAGCTATCAAATACTCTATTAATTTCATTCATATTAGAACCAACTTTTGCTTCTAATACATTAAGCATTTCATTTAAAACATTTTTTAATTCTATTAATTGAGGATTAGCTGGAACTGCTGTAATTCTTGCTGTGAAATTACCACTTTCTATTTCTTTAGCAGTTTCTACTGATTGTTCTACTGCTTTAGAATCTTGTTCTAATGCATTTTTAGTTTTAGTGATGTTTTCATTGATGGCTTTAGCCATAATGCTTAATTCATCATTATTTTTAGTATCTTTACTTAAAATTGTATCTTTTGTTTCGTGATTTAAAAACTTAAAAAAATATAACAAATTGTTTTGTAAATTAATAATTCTTGAACTTACTGCCTTATTTATATATATAAATACTATTAAAGCAATAGCTAAAAGAACAAAAAGAGATACCATAGCTATAGTTGTTATAAGCTTAGTAATAGGCATTTGTATCGAGCCAACTGGGGCCATAGTAACTATGGACCAATAATCATTTGCACCATCCCATACATTAAAATTTGTTATTGCTGCTCTATTTGCATTTCCTGTGGAAGCTGGAGTAAAATTGAATAAAGTATTAGATTTATTTTTTTGTAGTTCCACTAGTAAATTTGCACTAGAATGAGAATTGATTTCAGTTATTCTTTTTCCAATAAATTGTGTAGCAGGACTTACTGCTATAAGCCCATCTTCTCCAAGTAATAATCTTTGATCATCTTTAAACACGCTTCTTTCAGGATTTGTAAGTTCTTCTTGAAGTTGAGTTAAACTTCCCAAAGCTCCTACAACGCCAATAATTTTATTGTTTCTTATAATTGGAACAGCAACATTGTAAGCTAAAATTTCTTCATCGTTGATTACAAATTTTTGAGGTCTTCCAATACCTTCGCGCTTGTCTTTTAAAGCACTATTGATACTTCTTTGATCTAAAATTTTATCATCTGCTTGAATGAGTTTAATTCCACCTTTTTCTCTTAAACTTGCATCTTGTAGTAACATTAAAAATTTATTTGATTGGGTTAAAAGTTTGGGATTGATATTATTGTATTTTGATGTATCAATAATATGCATATAAATATAAGCTATCCAGCCATTAGAGTCTAAAGTTCCCTCCAAAACATTTTTAAGTCTATCTTCATCTATGGTTGTTTGAGTGTCAAGAATTTGGTCTAAGATGTTTTCTGCATTAATAAGACTTGAATGCACGCTTTCTGTGGCACCTCTAACTATATTTGAATATCTAAAAGCACTAGTTTGAAGTAGTTTGTCTGCTTCAGTGTGTAAAATATTTGAAGATTGCATTGCAATGATACTTGCCAAAATTCCAATACCTATTATTATAATAGCAATTACAACTGCAACTATTTTAGTCCCTATTTTTAAATTTAAAAACATAATATATCCTTAAAAATTAAATCAAACATTTATTATATTATAAAAATATTAATTTTTTATTAAATTTTTAGCTTTTTCCCAAAGTCTTACTCCTAATTCTTTTGCATTGTTTTTATCTAAATTTTTATATTTTTGACTGGCTAGTTTTTCAAGTTCGTTGATTTCTTTAGCTAAAAGATTAATTTTACTTTGTGCTAACTTACCAAAATCATCAATTTTTGGATTTTGTTTAAGCTCGTTTATTGCTATTAAAATTTGTTCTCTATTTTCTTGTATTAAGCGTTTGAATTTGGCAAATATAGTATCAAATTTATTTTCTAATAAATCTTTGAGGATATCTTTAACAGGATTATTAAATTCTAATGAAAGTTTTTTAAGCATTTGGACAAATTCTTGTTCTATATCTATAAGTTCTTTTTCTTTATCTTTTAAATCATTCTCTAAAGCACTATAAGCAAAATTTGATTTAAATTTTTCAATAGCTAAGGAAATTCCTTCTTGTGTTCCATAAATGCTTCCTACGCATAAATCATATGCAAAAACTTTTGATTCATTAGCAAGTTCAAAAGCAGTATTTAAAACCACTTGGGAAATTTTTAAAATTCTTTCTTTTTCAAAACTTCCTTCGCAAATTGCGTTATATATTAGATTTTTAGAAATTTCGCAAGAAGTAAGTTCTATATTTTCACTTTTTTCCAAAGTGGTTATGAAAGCACTTTCTGCAGTTTCTTTTAGAAGTCCTAGTATTTCTATATCATAAAGCATAGCATCGTTTATGCTGATATTAAACTCGTTTAAATTTAAATTTTTTAAAGCTTTTTCTAAATCAAAAAAATTATCACAAATTTTGTGCTTTATGATGTTTTGTTGCTCTTTTATTTTTGTTTTTAATTTTCCAAGCTCGTTAATATAAGTAAAAAACATTTTTTTATCTTCTTCTACTCTAGCCTTAACGATACCTTGTATAATTTTAGAAATATTTTCTTCATTTGCAAGTTCAAGTTTTTCTAAAATATTAAAAAAAATAGTAAATAATTCTTCATTATTAGTATTTTCAAAACAAATTTTTTTATAACTTAGGTTAAAAACAAGCTCACTAATTAGATTAGGGATTTCATTTTTTTCACAAGCTAGAAGAGAATTTTCAAAGATAATTGCTGTATTTTTCATATGTTTTCCTTCTATAATACGAATTTGGCTTTGTTTTTTAATTGATTAAAGATATTTAAACGATCATTTTTGCTATCTACATATACACTTAAAAGATAACTTTTATATGTGCCTTGTTTGCTAGTATTTGAAATTTTATACTTAAATTCTCTTTCATTTAATATCTCGCGAAAAATTTCTAAGGCATCAATATGAGTTTCAAAAACAACCTTATAATCCCAAAAAGTAGGGTAGTTTATAATAGGTTCTTTTTTAAGATCGCAGATATTTACCACTTTTTCCTCCTTCTTTGCTTTCTAAAACTATATCAGTAATTTGCATACTTTTATCAATAGCTTTAACCATATCATAAATAGTTAAAAGTCCTATGCTAACAGCAGTTAAACTTTCCATTTCTACGCCTGTTTTTCCTTCACATTTAACACTTACAAAAAGTTTAAAAGAACATTCTTTTTCGTTTTCTTCTATATGGGTTTGAACTTTTGAAACCATCAAAGGATGACACATTGGAATGAGGTTTGGAGTTTGCTTTGCTCCCATTATAGCTGCTGTAATAGCAGTTTGTAAAACAGGTCCTTTTTTGGCTTTATTTTCAATGATAGCTCTAAAAGCCTCTTTACTCATATATATTTTACCACTTGCACAAGCTTCTCTTTGGGTTATGTTTTTTTGACTAACATCTACCATTTTAGGATGATTTTTTTCATCTAAATGTGTTAAATTCATATTTTTCCTTAATTATAGTTTGAAAATTATACCAAAATGTATATTTTTATAATAAAATATCAAAAAAAATTAAAGGATTTGTAATGTCTTATGAAAATGAAGAATTTGAAGAATATGATGATTATGAGTATGATGATTATGAAGAAGATGCTTACACAAATAATCAAAAATCATACAATTATGATGATGATGATTATGAGTATGAGGATGATTATAACGATGATGACACCTATGAAATGGAGTAATCGTGAGTAAAAATCTTAGTAGAAAAGATATAAAAGTTTTAGGTTTATCATCTTTAGGTGGAACTTTAGAGTTTTATGATTTTATTATTTTTGTATTTTTTGCAAGTTATATTTCAAAAAACTTTTTCCCTGAAAATTTAAGTCCCTTTTGGCAAATGTTTAACACTTATGGAATTTTTGCAGCAGGGTATTTAGCTAGACCACTTGGTGGTATAGTTATGGCACATTTTGGAGACAAATTTGGTCGTAAGAAAATGTTTATGCTAAGTATTTTACTTATGGTTATACCTACTTTTATGCTTGCTTTTATACCAGGTTATGAAAGTATAGGATATTTGTGTATAGTGCTTTTAGTATCTGTGAGAATTTGTCAAGGTATAGCTATAGGTGGAGAATTACCAGGTGCTTGGGTTTTTGTGTTTGAACATGCACCAAAAGGGCAAAAGCGAACTTATCTTGGGTTTTTAACTGCTTCTGTAGTAGGTGGAATTTTGCTTGGTAGTATCGTGTTTTTAATAATGAATAAACTTTATACTCAAGAAGAACTTTATGAATGGGCTTGGAGAATTCCGTTTTTCTTAGGTGGGATTTTTGGTATTATCTCAGTATATTTGCGTAAATTCTTAAGAGAAACTCCAGTTTTTGAACAAATGAAAAAAGATAAAGCCTTAGAGAAATTCCCGTTAAAAGAAGTGTTTAAAAAGGCTAAATTAGGCATAGTAGCATCTATGCTTATTACTTGGGTTTTAACAGCCTGTATAGTTGTAATGATTTTGATTATTCCATCTTTTATGGCTAAAATGCTAAATATAGATGCAAGTGTGCAAACATATATGCAAATGCTTGGAATAGTTATACTTGTTATAGGCTGTATATTGAGTGGAATTTTGGCCGATAAAATTGGCATAGTAAAATCTTGTATTATCTTTTCCATAGGATTTTTCTTTGTTTGTTGGTTGTATTTTAATGCACTTTATGTTGAACTACCTGATTTTAATCAAGTATGTATATATTATCTAACAGCATGTTTTTTTGCTGGAGTATTGAATTTTTGTCCTTTGATTATGAGTGAAGTGTTTGATTCTAAAATTAAATTTTCAGGACTTAGCTTTTCTTATAATATAGCTTATGCTATAGCAGGTGGCTTTACTCCACAACTTGCATTGTTTTTACATACTTTTGCTTTGAAAAATTTAGAAAATATTTGGCGTTTTTCTTTGGGTTTTTATATGCTTGCTATGGCTTTAATAGCTCTTTTATCTGTTTTTATTTTTAAATACCTTAATAATATCCAACGCACATACTCTCAGTGATTTTAATACGCTTTTCTAAAGGTGCGGGGCTAAAAAAATGGCATTTTTCGATGTAAATATTACAATTGTAATCAAGTTTTAAAAAATCGTAAAATGCCTTTAAATTTACAAATTTAATCCCACAAATTTCTTTAATATCTAGGATTTTATAAATTTGAGAATTGTTTTTTTCTACCAAATGAGATGGAGCTAAAGTTGTGAAAGAGCAAAAAGCACTTGCCAAAACATAACCATTTAAATTATCACATTCTTTTATAAGATGTTCGTATTTTTTTAAAATATTTTTTTTATGTAAAAATATCACTCTTGTACCTTGGTATCTTGCAGCATGAACATTTTTCCAAAATTTAAAAGCATTTTTAGAAATATTTGCTAATCTGTGTAATTGTATGTTTAAAATATAATCATCTAAAAATTGATTAGGTGGTAAAATGGTATAAGTCATAATCTTTCTTTATGTTTTTAAAAATTATACTAGAAATTGACTTTTGTTTATATTTTTATTTTGTAATTTTAATACAATTTATAAAATTATTTTTTAAGGAAGATTATGAAATTTCAAAATATCAATCATGAAAGTATAAAAGAACTTATGGATATTTTTTATGCAAAAATAAGAATAGATAAAGATTTAGGACCTATTTTTAATGATAAAATAGGAATAGATGATGAAAGTTGGAAAAAACACAAAGAAAAAATTGCAAGTTTTTGGGCAGGAATGTTTTTAGGTGATCCAAGCTATAGTGGTTCGCCTTTAAAAGCACACCATGAATTACCTCCATTTCCAAGGGAATTTTTTGATATTTGGCTTAAATTATTTGATGAAAGTTTGCAAGAAATATTTGAAGAAGAACCAAGAAATATTATTATTGAAAGAGCCAAAATGATAGCTCAAAGATTTCAAATGATTATTTATGATCATAAATTTGCTTAAGAGTTTTTAAAACTCTTAACGGTAATTAAAAGTATGTAAATTTTCGCTATATGAGTAGTTATAATCGTATTTTCCATCAAGATAAATCACTAGACGATAATACCCTTTATGTGAGCCAAAAACAACTTTTTTAACTTTTGCTGTATTTACATGTAAGGTTTTTGTATTAAAATTTTGCTTTTTAGCAAAATCTATGATAATTTTTGTAGGATCACCTATGGATAAATTCCTTAACATTTTATCTTCAGTTTTAATGTTGATTTTATTGTTGTAAAAGCTAATAGATAAAAAATTATAAATATTTCCGCTAAATAATGGAGTTTCTATATTTAAAGTTGTATTGTTTTCTTCTGATTTTGTATTTTTTGAACCTTGCTCTTGTGGCACAGTAACAGAAACATCTAGTATTGGAGTAGCATCTGGGCTTTTTGTTTTTATAAATGAATAAGTATCATGCCAATTAATGCTTTTGTGTATATCTAAAGTCACTTGCTCTTCAGAACCATCAAGATTGATATAAGTAATAGTAATATTCTTTAAAATTCTTGCATTAGAATTAAAGTTAAAATCTTGTCTTTGAAAAGGACTAAGTTTTGCAAATTCAGTATTTTGTTGTTCAAAATTGTTATCAAAGGGATTGTCTTTTGCATTTAAAAATACACAAAATAGTAAAAACAATATAAAAAATTTAATTCTCATGCGAATTTTCTCCTTTAAGTCTTAAAAGCTGCAAATATTCTTTTTGTGCTTGAGCATTTTTAGCTTTTAAAATATCTATATTTTTTTCTAATTTTTTTTGTTCTTCTTTAAGTGTTAATAAAACATCTAAAGAGGATTTTCCAAAAAACATATTACCAAAATACATAGCAACGACAACCGCTACGATTGATAAGATGATGGTTTTTATTAGTTGACGATGAGCTTCCCTTTTTTTAGAATGCTCATCATATTCTTTTAATAAATCACTCAGAGTTTATCTCCTAAGTATTCATCATTGTCAAGTTCAATTTCTAACAAACGATTATATTTAGCCGTTCTTTCACCTCTTGCTAAGGCTCCTGTTTTGATTTGTCCTGTATTTAATGCTACGGCAAAATCAGCTATAAAAGTATCTTCGCTTTCGCCACTTCTATGACTCATAATGCATTTATAATTATTTCTATGAGCAAGTCTAACTGTTCTCATAGTTTGGGTAATAGTGCCTATTTGATTTGGTTTAATTAATACAGCATTTGCCATATTTTTCATGATACCTTCTCTTAAAATATCTTCATTAGTTACAAATAAATCATCTCCCACAAGTTGAACTTTATTACCAAGTTTTTGAGTGAGTTTAATCCAACCTTCATAATCATCTTCAGCCAAGCCATCTTCAATGCTAAAAATAGGATACTTAGCACATAATTCTTCATAACGAGCGATTAAGTCTTCACTTGAGAAAACTTTACTTTCTAAGTGATATTTACCATCTTTGTAAAGTTCGCTACTTGCTACATCTAATGCTAATTTGATTTTATTTTCATAACCTGCTTTTTTAATGCAAGTCATTAAAAGTTCAAGTGGTTCGGTGTTATTTGCTAAATTTGGTGCAAAACCACCCTCATCACCTAAGGCAGTAGAGTGACCTAAACTAGCTAGTTCTTTTTTTAATACTGCATAAATTTCACAAACTGATCTTAATCCTTCTTTGAAAGATGAAAAACCAAAAGGCATAATCATGAATTCTTGAAAGTCTACACTATTGTTTGCATGAGCACCACCATTGATGATATTACACATTGGCACAGGCAATACGCTCGCATTAGTCCCACCTAGATAACGATATAATGGAATTCCTAAAGCATTAGCCACAGCACGAGCTGTAGCCATAGAAATTCCTAAAGTTGCGTTTGCTCCTAAATTTGAGTAATTTTTTGTCCCATCAAGTTCTAATAAAGTATTATCTAATTGAGTTTGGTTAAAAGCATCAAGACCTATGATATTTTCAGCGATAGTGTTATTAATATTTTCAATTGCTTTTAAAACCCCTTTTCCACCAAATCTTTCATCATTATCTCTTAATTCCAAAGCTTCTTTTTTTCCTGTACTTGCACCACTTGGAACGATAGCACTACCTACGCTACCATCACTTAGTATAATTTCAGCTTTTATGGTAGGATTTCCTCTGCTATCTAAAACTTCAAAAGCTCTTAAGTCTTCAATAATTAACATTATTCATCTCCCTCATCATCTTTTGCACCTAAAATCATACTATCTATACCGATAGAATTTTGTATAGCTTGTGTGATTTCATCTGCAATAGCTGGGTTTTCTTTTAAAAATGCTTTAGCATTTTCTCTACCTTGTCCAAGTTTAGAAGCTTTGTAAGAAAACCACGCACCGCTTTTATCAATAATATCAAGTTTTACACCATAGTCTATTAGCTCACCTTCACGGCTAATACCCTCGCCAAACATTACATCAAATTCAGCTTGTTTAAAAGGTGGTGCGACTTTATTTTTAGCTACTTTAACTTTAACGCGGTTTCCAATAGGCTCATCGTTTTGTTTTAAAGTGGCAGTTTTTCTTACATCTAAACGCACTGAAGCATAAAATTTTAAAGCATTTCCACCAGTGGTTGTTTCAGGAGTGCCATAGCCCATCATACCTATTTTCATACGAATTTGGTTGATAAAAACAACCGTAGTATTCATCTTATGAATAATTCCTGTTAATTTTCTTAAAGCTTGACTCATTAATCTTGCTTGAAGTCCTACATGTTGATCGCCCATATCACCTTCAATTTCAGCTTTTGGAGTGAGTGCAGCAACACTATCTACTACTATTAAATCAATAGCACCACTTCTTGCTATAGTTTCAACGATTTCTAAAGCTTGTTCGCCAAAATCTGGTTGAGAAATATAAAGATTTTCTGTATCTACTCCTAAATTTTTTGCATATTTTACATCAAGTGCGTGTTCAGCATCAATAAACGCACAAACTCCGCCTTTTTTTTGACACTCTGCTATAATATGCAAAGTCAGCGTTGTTTTACCAGAGCTTTCAGGTCCATAAATTTCTATGATTCTTCCTTTTGGAACTCCACCTATACCTAAAGCTAAATCAAGTCCAACCGAGCCTGTAGGGATAGAATCAATCTTTTCAACTTCTTTATCACCTAATCTTAAAATAGTTCCTTTTCCAAAGGTTTTATCAAGACTTTTTAAAGCTGCATCAAGCGATTTTCTTTTATTATCATCCATACTTATCAATCCTTTTATAATATGTTTAAAATTGTATCAAAAAGAAATTTAATATAAGTTTTTATTTTGAATTTTGCTAAAATACTTTTTTTAGACTAAGGAAAAAAATGAATAAAAAAATTAGTGTAGCACATTCTCCTGATGCTGATGATATTTTTATGTATATGGCAATTAAATTTGGCTGGGTTGGAAATGCTTATGAGTATGAAAATACGGCCTTAGATATACAAACTTTAAACGAACTTGCACTACAAAATATCTATGATGTTAGTGCGATTTCTTTTGCACTTTATCCTTTAATAGCTAGTGAATATGCTTTATTAAAAACAGCTGTAAGTTTTGGTGAGGGTTATGGACCAAAGCTTATAAAGAAAAAAGACAAGAAATTAAAGCCAAATTTTAAAGTTGCATTAAGTGGAGCACATACTACCAATGCTTTAATTTTCCGTATAAAATACCCACAAGCAAGAATTATTTATAAGAATTTTTTAGAAATTGAAAAAGCTGTTTTAGAAGATGAGGTAGATGCAGGAGTGCTTATACATGAAAGTATTTTAGAGTTTGATTCTAGTTTATGCGTGGAAGCTGAACTTTGGGATATATGGCAAGAACTAGCAAAAGATGATTTGCCTTTACCTTTAGGTGGTATGGCACTTAGAAGATCTTTGCCTTTAAATGATGCTATAGCAATTGAGAAAGATTTAATTAAAGCAGTAGAGATAGCTGATCATAATAGAAAAATTCTAGCTTCTATGCTTTTAGAGCGTAATTTAATACGCGTTGATTCACAAAAACTTGATATATATTTAAATTTATATGCAAATAAAAATTCTATTAATATGAATGATAGGCAATATAATGCTATTGATAAGCTTTTTGAGCTTGGGTTTAATCACAAATTTTATGAAAAGCTAATTAAAAGCAAAGATTATCTTATACCTAACGAATATGAAAAATTTAGAAATTCTTGATAGAATTTTGATTTTAAGGAGATAAAATGGAAAGTACTTTAGTAGCTTTGGGTGTTCAAACTTTTAAAATTACGCTTATGCTTTCTTTGCCTATGCTTTTAGCAGGGCTTATAGCAGGGCTTATTATAAGTATTTTTCAAGCTGTTACACAAATTAATGAAGCTACTCTTTCTTTTGTACCAAAAATTTTACTTGTTGTTGTTGTGATAGTTTTTTTAATGCCTTGGATGATAAGTTCAATGACAGATTTTACTATTAATATGCTAAATCAAATTCCAAATTTTATTCGATGATTATTGATTTTTCTAAATATTCTTCTGTGCGTATAGGGGAAAGCTTTGAAGTGCAAGTACTTGAAGAGCTTTGCGAATTTGATGGTTTTTTAATAGGTGGAGCAAATAATCTTTTAATTTCTTCTAATCCTAAAAAACTTGGAATTTTAGGAAAGAATTTTGATTATATTAAAATTTTAGATCAAAATGAAAAAGGTATGTTTTTAGAGATAGGTTCTAGTGTGAAATCTCTTAAAATGTATCATTTTGCTAAAGAAAACAACCTAAAAGGATTTGAGTTTTTAAAAAATATCCCAGGGACTTTAGGTGGAATTTTAAAAATGAATGCGGGTTTAAAAGATGAAAATATTAGTAAAACTTTAATTAGTATTCAAACTTTTAAAAATGAAATTTTAAAACAAGATATTGCTTTTGCTTATAGATTTAATCCTATTAAAGAAGTGATGTTTAGTGCAAAGTTTTTTTTAGAATATGGATTTAACTCGACTAAAGATGAGCTTTTAAAAAATGCAAGGAAAAACCAACCTAAAGGTGCCAGTTTTGGCTCTATTTTTAAAAATCCTAAAAATGATTATGCCGGAAGATTGATAGAAGCTGTAGGACTTAAAGGTTTTAGTAAAAATGATGCAATGTTTAGCAACGAACATGCTAATTTTTTAATCAATAAAAAGCATGCAAGTTTTGATGATGCTATGTTTTTAATAGAACTTGCTAAAAAAAGAATATTTGAAGAATTTGGAATTAGTTTAGAAGAAGAAGTAGTGATTATATAGTATTTTTAATGTCTTCATAAAGGATATTAGCTATTTCTTGGATTAATTCTTGATATGATTTGTTTTTATTATTTGTGCTAAATTGAGTATTGATTGTGAGAATTTTATAATCTTTTAGTTTGTTTGTTTTGGCGTTAAAAAGTTTATATTCTATATTAGCTTTGACTTCAAAATTTGAAAAAAGCAAGAAATTTTGTTGGCTTGCTTGAATGCTTTTTAAGTCTAGCAAAATGACAAAATTAGGTTTTTTGAAACGATTAAATTCTAAAAAATTCTCTGAATTGATGAAATTTTTATTTGTTTGTAAAATGTTTTGGCTATTGATATAAGTTTGATTTTCTTTTTGGCTAAGTAAGGCAAGATCGTTTTGTTTATTGATGATAAAACTTAGTGCTTTTAATGTATCTTTTGCCATTGTTGTAGCATCAATTTTTAAATTTGAAAAATAAAAATTATATTCTTTTTCATAGCTTGGTATTAAAGCTAAGGTGCTAATATGTGTGAGTTTATCATAATCTACATTTTGATTCAGATTAATAATACTAAACTCATCATTTTTTTGTAGCTTTATGATTTTTTTATTGGCAAAAGAATTTGCATAAATAGAGCTTAAAAAACACATAAAAACTAAAAATATTTTCATTTAAAAACCTTTTAATTTAAAATTAGTTTTAGCAAAAGCTATAAAACTTGGAAGTTTAAAATCAGGACTATTATAATCTAAAGCCTTTTGATTAAAATCATATAAAATTCCACCATTTTGCTTAATCAAAAAATCTCCAGCAGCTATATCCCAAGCTTTTGGACCACCAAAGCGTGGGTAAATTCCAGCCTTTGCTTCAAGTAAATACACAAATTTTAAAGCAGATGAAACCTTAATGCCTTTAAGATGATTTTGAATGAAAAAATCTTCATTATTGTCGTGATTTTTAGAGTAAAGGGCTATATTTTTAACTTCTTCATATTTATCTAAACTATGATTTAAAATTTTATCATTTTTATAAACTTTTGTGTGAATGTGTGCATAGTAAAACATATCATTTTCTACATCACTTATAAGTGAAAGCACGGGAGTATTTTTATGAATTAATGCAATTAAAGCACAATATTCTTTATCTTTTTTAGCATAAGATTTTGTGCCATCAAGTGGATCTATAAGCCAAAAATACTCTAAATTTTTTCTTTCTTCATAGGAAAGTATATTTTCTTCAGAGCATATAGCTATATCACTTGAAGCTAAAATTTCACTAATAATTTCATTTGATTTTATATCAGCTAAGCCAACAGGGGAGTTATCATCTTTAAACCACAAAGTATTTTTATCTTTATATTCAAGTAGTATTTTAGAAGCTTCTTTGCCTGCTTTTAAAGCTAGTTCTAAAAGTGAATCTAAATTTTTCATAAATCAAAGTATAGCAGGCAAAAATAAATACTTAGCAGAGTTGTTTTTTACTAAGATTATTAACAAATTTAATCAAGCTAATAGCTAAAATCGCTTCAAGCAATGCTGTTAAAACCAAACCTGAGTATATATCTTGAGTGATGATATTGGTTTGATAAGAAAGCGTAGCTACTGCAATGAGTAAGGTTAGTGGCATAGAATGGCTTAGCCCAAATAAAAAGGTATTTTTTAAACCAAGTATTTTTACAAAAGTCATAGCACAAAATATTCTTAGTCCTATCATAAAAGCAGTTAGCGAAAAAGCTATGATTAAAACTTGAGGATTTAAAAGCATTTGGAGTTTAAAGCTTGAGCCTATATAGATGAAAAATATAGGGATTAAAAAGCCATAGCCAAAACTAGAAAGTTTATGCTCTAAATCCTTTTTATGATCAAAAAAAGTAGCTATAAATGAACCTGCTATAAAAGCTCCAAGGGCTACTTCAAGTTTAAAATAAATCATAATTGCAACTATAGCGATAAATATAGCCATACAAAACCTTATATCTTTTTCGTTTTGATCTTGCCAAGGCATAAGTATGGTTTTAAGCTGTGGATACCACCAAAAAAGCACTTCTAAAAATTTAAATCCAAAAATACAAAGGGCTAAAAATCCTACCAAATACAATAAATTTTGAGTGAGTGAAAAAAGATCAGCACCTTTTCCTAAAAATGCTGCAGCTATAGTAAGTAAAACTATGCTTACAACTTCTGCTAAAGTAGCTACTATCATAGATACATTAAGCCACTCGCAATTTTTACCAAAATCCCTATAAAGCGTTGAGAGCAAACCCACACTCATAACAGGTATAATAATGACAAAAATATAAGAAATGTCTATACTTTCAACTGCTAAAATACTAAAAACATATAAAAATATAATATAAATAAAAGCTTTATTAAGTAAGCTTTTGTCTGTATTTAAAAAAGTTTTGAGATTAATCTCCATACCTGCAATAAACATAAGATAATAAAACCCCGCATTAGCTAAAAGTTTAAAATTTTCACTTTCTTCTATAAAACCTATAAAACCTATAAAAGAGCCAAGCATAATTTCAGTAGCTGAAAGTGGGAGTTTTAAAAATTTAGCAATATAAGGTGAAGTTAGCAAACACCCTGCTACGACTAATAAAATTTTTAAATCCGTAGCAGCTTGAGTATCAATGGCATGAGCTAGCAAAGCTAAATCCCATTTGTTTTAATTTTTGTATATCTTTGCTAGGTTCTTCTCCTTTGGTAGTAAGATAATCCCCTACTACTATAGCACTAGCACCTGCATTAAAAATTTCATATTGTCTTTCTTTTAGCACAACTTCTCTGCCGCCTGCTACCATGATATGTGTATTTGGTAAGTCTTTTTTGGTGTCTTTAATGATATTTAAAGCTTCATCAGCGTTTAATAAGTCTTGTTTGAGTTTTAAATTCTCATTTGGTATAAAAAAATTAATAGGCGAAGAAAAAGGATCAAGCTCTTTTAAACTTGCTCTAAAGCTTTTTCTATCAGCCTCGCTTTCTCCAAGTCCATAAATTCCACCACAACAAAGCATTAGCCCAGCTTCTTTGGCATAAAGATTAGTTTGAAATCTTTGCTCCCAAGTATGCGTAGAGCAAATGTTTGGGAAAAATTCTTTAGAGGTTTCTAAGTTGTGATTATAAGAAAAAATTCCTGCTTTTTTTAATTCTTTGAGTTGCTCTAAATTTGCTATGCCATTACAAGCTATGAGTAAAAGTCCTTCTACTTCTTTTTGTACCGCATAAGCTACTTTGCATACATACTCAAGTTTCTCATCATCAAGCCCAGCTCCAGCCGTAACCAAACAAAAACCTAAAGCCTCATTTTTCTTAGCCATTTTAGCTTCTAAGATGATTTTGTCTATATCTTTTTTTTTATATTTATTGATATTAGTTTTTACATGAGCGCTTTGAGTGCAGTATTTGCAATCTTCCCCGCATCCTCCACTTGCTATATTAGATATAGCACAAAGCATAATTTGCATTAAATTTCCTTTTTGATTTTACATTTTAAGCACTCTAAAAATGTGCCTTTTTTAAGCTCTTTGACAATCAAAGTTTCGCCACATTCGCTGCATTTTTCTTCACTTGGCTTGTATTTGCTTATATAGTTGCATTTTGGATAAGCACTACACCCATAAAATTTACCACGCTTAGAAAAACGCTCTACAATCTCACCTTCTTGACAGCTTTGGCATTTTACGCCTATGGTGTTGAGTTTTTTCTCGCTTTTTTCTTTATTTTGTGTTTCTTGTTTTAAATTTCTTGAGTATTTGCATTTTGGAAAATTTAAACAAGCCACAAATTCCCCATATCTTCCTTTTCTTATGGCAAGTTCGCCTCCACAATCAGGGCAAGTTTCATCTAATTTTGTGAAAGTTTTTTGGCTTTTTATATTTTTTTTACCCTCATCAATTTTTCTCATAAAAGGAAAATAAAATTCCCTTAAAACTTCTTGCCAGTCCATCTTACCTTCTGCGATGATGTCAAGTTTATCTTCCATTTTAGAAGTAAAATCGCTATCTACTATATCACTAAAATTTTGCTCTAAAACTTCTGTTACAACAAAGGCTATTTCGTTAGGTATGATTTGCTTTTTATCTATATATACATATTCTCTTGCACTAAGTAAAGAGATAGTTGGAGCATAAGTTGATGGGCGTCCTATGCCAAGATTTTCTAATCTTTTAACAAGTCCAGCTTCTGAATATCTTGAAGGTGGCTCAGTAAAATGTGAGTTTAATTCTATATTTTGGATAAGAAGTGTATCTTCTATTTTTAAATTAGGCAAAATTTTATCCTTATCCATATCCCCATATACTTTATAATGCCCATCAAATAAAATTTTTCTACCACTTATTTTAAAATTTGCATCATTAGAATTTACAAAAACATTTTGAGTTTGAGATATAGCAGGATTCATCTGTGAAGCTAGGAAACGATTATAAATTAGCGTATAAAGCTTTGCTTCATCTTTTTCTAAAAACTCATTTGCAAGTTTTGGGGTAAAGCTAAGATTAGTCGGTCTTATAGCTTCATGTGCTTCTTGAGCACCTTTACTTTTAGTGGTATAAATGTTTGCTTTGCTTGGTAAGTATTCTTTACCAAATTCTTTTTTTATAAGTTTTCTCACTTCTTCTAGTGCTTCTTTTGCTATGTTTAAGCTATCTGTTCTCATATAAGTGATTATACCCATAGTGCCTTGATGGGTTTTTACACCCTCATAAAGCTTTTGAGCTATCATCATAGTTTTTTTAGGGTTAAAGCCTAAGCGATTACTCGCACTTTGTTGTAAGGTTGAGGTCATAAAAGGAGCTTGTGGGGCTATTTTTCTATCTTTACTTTCTATATCTTTGACTTTAAAATTAGCATTTTTACAAGCTTTAAAGATAAGCTTAGCTCTATCTTCATTTGTTAAACTTAGTTTTTCTATCTTTTGATTTTGAAATTCAACCAATTCAGCTTGTAAGTCTTTTTCAAAAACCATATCGATGCTAAAGTATTTTAAAGGTACAAAAGCTTTGATTTCTCTTTCTCTATCGACTATGATTTTTAAAGCTGCACTTTGCACACGCCCTGCACTTAAACCTTTTTGAATTTTTTGATTTAGCAAAGGACTTAGTTTATAACCTACTATGCGATCAAGTAAGCGTCTAGTTTGCTGGGCATTGACACTATTTACATTTAAAGATCTTGGATTTTTTAAAGCATTTTCTATGGCATTTTTAGTGATTTCATGAAAAACTATGCGTGGTAAGGAATTTTCATCTTTGTTAATAGCCTTAGCTATATGATAAGCTATGGCTTCACCTTCTCTATCTTCATCGGTTGCAAGGTAGATGGTTTTAGCCTTTTTAGCCTTTTCTTTGATCTCTTTTACTAAGTTTGAATGGTCATTTGAAATTCTATATTCGGGTTTAAAATTTTCATCTTCTATTTTTATACCAAAGCTAGTTTTAGGCAAATCTCTAATGTGTCCTTTAGAAGCGATTACTTCATAATCTTTTCCTAAAAAATTGCCTATGGTTTTGGCTTTAGCAGGTGATTCTACTATGATTAAATTTTTCATTATTTTCCTTGTAAGGATTAAAATTAATGAAAGTGTATAAAAAAAAATTAAATTTTTTGCTTAGAGAGAAAAAAGCCTACCAAAAGGTGAGCTTGTTTGCTCTAATGGTATCAAGATTTGCTATAGCAGTATCAGCTATATCCATAACAGCCATAGCACCTCTTAAAGTAGTAACACCAGCTGATTGTTTGCTTCCAGCTAATGGCGCAGTTGTCATAGCATTAAAGCCCATAGCTGAAGCTATATCTGCACTAATTTCACCTTTGATACTTTCAAGATTAACTGTGCTTTGTGCTATTTGAGCTGATCCAATACCAGCGTTTGAAATATTAGTTCCACTTAAAAAAATATCAGAACCATCATTTTTAACTAAAGTTAGCCTACCATAGTTTTCTTCTTTTATTTGGCCATCTAAACCACCTGTTGAACCACTAATCTTAATACCTCTACCATCTGCTGAATTTAACACTAATCTTCCATCTACTATAGAAGCTTCAACACCAGTAGTGTCTTTTTTAGCATTGATAGCAGCTACTAAAGCTCCATCTTTATCATTTGCTTTAAATGTAACCTTACCTATAACAACACCGTTTATAGCAAAGGTTTGTCCTGTAGAACCAGCAGTTATTGCAGCACTTGATATAGTTTGAACCACAGCAGTTGCTCTAACTCCTGTTTTATCAGAAGCTTTGTTAATCTCAGCTGCTAAAGCTCCAAGTCCTGTTCCAACACTATATGAAATATCTACGCCTTGAACTGTATAATCATTAATACCATCATATTTTTTGATGACAAGGTTTTGATTTGCCACCGCACCTGTAATATTTTTACCTGTTTCAAAGCGAGTTTGACCGATTTTTGCTAGAGGATTAAAATTAATGAAAGTGTATAAAAAAATTAAATTTTTTGCTTAGAAAGAAAAAAGCCCACCAAAAGGTGAGCTTAGGAGTTCGTAAATAAACTACTGAAGTAATCTTAATACATTTTGAGAAGCTGCATTTGCTTGAGCCATAGCATAAGACCCACTTTGAGCTAAGATATTAGCTTTAGAGTAGTTTGCACTCTCACTTGCAAAGTCAACATCTCTAATTTGAGATTCAGCAGCTTTAACATTAACTTGAGTTACGCTAATGTTGTTAATAGTTGAGGTGACTTGATTCATCGTAGCACCGATGTTTGCTCTAATGGTATCAAGATTTGCTATAGCAGTATCAGCTATATCCATAACAGCCATAGCACCTCTTAAAGTAGTAACACCAGCTGATTGTTTGCTTCCAGCTAATGGCGCAGTTGTCATAGCATTAAAGCCCATAGCTGAAGCTATATCTGCACTAATTTCACCTTTGATACTTTCAAGATTAACTGTGCTTTGTGCTATTTGAGCTGATCCAATACCAGCGTTTGAAATATTAGTTCCACTTAAAAAAATATCAGAACCATCATTTTTAACTAAAGTTAGCCTACCATAGTTTTCTTCTTTTATTTGGCCATCTAAACCACCTGTTGAACCACTAATCTTAATACCTCTACCATCTGCTGAATTTAACACTAATCTTCCATCTACTATAGAAGCTTCAACACCAGTAGTGTCTTTTTTAGCATTGATAGCAGCTACTAAAGCTCCATCTTTATCATTTGCTTTAAATGTAACCTTACCTATAACAACACCGTTTATAGCAAAGGTTTGTCCTGTAGAACCAGCAGTTATTGCAGCACTTGATATAGTTTGAACCACAGCAGTTGCTCTAACTCCTGTTTTATCAGAAGCTTTGTTAATCTCAGCTGCTAAAGCTCCAAGTCCTGTTCCAACACTATATGAAATATCTACGCCTTGAACTGTATAATCATTAATACCATCATATTTTTTGATGACAAGGTTTTGATTTGCCACCGCACCTGTAATATTTTTACCTGTTTCAAAGCGAGTTTGACCGATTTTTGCTGAGTTAGTTGAACCTATAGTAGCATTTACAGTTTGGTTTGATTTGTCCCCGATCTGGAATTTTGCATTTGCAAAAGAACCACTTAAAAGTTGCTTACCATTGAAAGTTGTAGTATTTGCTATGTTTTCAAGTTCTTCCATAAGTTTTACGATTTCACCTTGAATCATCGCTCTAGTTTTAGCTGTTTGACCATCTTGAGCTGCTTGAGTAGCTTTAACTTTAATGGTATCTAGTATTTTTAATTGCTCATCCATAGCTTTATCAGCAATTTGAAGTATACCATTTGCATCGTTTGCATTGTTAATAGCTTGGCCTAAAGAATTAGCTTGAGTTCTTAAACTATCAGCAATCGCTAAACCAGAAGCATCATCTGCAGCAGAATTTATTCTCAAACCTGAACTAAGTCTTCCTAAAGAAGTATCTAAAGCTCTTGAGTTCAAAGTAGAGTTTACATGAGCATTTAAAGCTGCAGTATTTGTGTTAATACGAAATCCCATTTTAAATCCTTTTAAATATATTCAACAACGTCATGCTGTCGTTAAAAACTATATCGGAAGTATTTTTTTTTTTTTTAATATTTTTGCAATATTTTTTTATATTTTTTTGGAACACTTATTGCTTTAAGCCTAACTAAGCAATATTTTGAAAGGATTTAAAATGGGTTTTAGAATAAACACCAACATAGGTGCAATGAATGCACACGCAAATTCAGTAATCACAGCTAGAGAATTAGATAAATCTCTAGGAAGACTTAGTTCAGGTTTGAGAATAAATTCTGCTGCAGATGATGCTTCTGGTATGGCAATAGCTGATTCACTTAGAAATCAAGCAGCATCTTTAGGTCAGGCTATTAACAATGGTAATGATGCTATAGGTATTTTACAAACTGCTGATAAAGCTATGGATGAGCAATTAAAAATACTAGATACCATTAAAGTTAAAGCTACTCAAGCAGCTCAAGATGGTCAATCAGCTAAAACTAGGGTTATGATACAAAATGAAATCAATCGTTTGATGGAAGAGCTTGATAACATAGCAAATACTACAGCTTTCAATGGTAAGCAACTTTTAAGTGGAAATTTTGTTAATCAAGAATTTCAAATTGGAGCTCAATCAAATCAAACCGTGCATGCAACCATAGGGCCAACTCAATCAGCAAAAATCGGTCATACTCGTTTTGAAACAGGTGCTAGAGTTACTGGTAGTACTACTGCGAATTTAATATTAAAATCATATGATGGTATTAATGATTATACATTCCAACCTATTCCTATTTCATATAGTGTTGGAACAGGACTTGGAGCTTTAGCAGCTGAGATAAATAAAGTAGCTGATAAAACAGGAGTTAGAGCAACTGCTGTGGTTCAAACTATATCAAGTGGTGCATTAGCTGCTGGTTCTACAGGATCAAGTTTTGCTATAAATGGTGTTGTTATAGGTAAGGTTGCTTATGAGGCTGGAGATAAAAATGGAGCTTTGGCAGCTGCTATCAATGCTAAAAAAGACACTACTGGGGTTGAAGCATCTGTAGTAGATGGAAAACTCATATTAAATTCAGCAGATGGTAGAGGTATTAAGATTAGTGGTTCAATGGGAAGTTTAGCTAATCAGGTTGTAGATGAAAATTACGGAAGACTTTCTTTGGTTAAAAATGATGGTAGAGATATATTATTAGGAGGAAGTAATATTTCTGCAGTCGGTCTTGGTTCAAATGCAGCTATGGCAGAAGTAACTGCAAATTTACAAGATATCAAAGGCAGAATTACACCTGATATAGCTTCAGCTATGGGCTTTAATGCTATGAGTACTGCTGAAAATATTACTAGTCCAAAAAGTGCTGGTGTAAGCACGCTAAGAGGTGCTATGGCTGTTATGGATTTAGCTGATAGTGCTATTATCACACTTGATACTATTAGAGCAGATATTGGTGCAGTGCAAAATCAAATCACAGCTACTATTAATAATATCAGTGTAACTCAAGTAAATATTAAATCAGCTGAATCAACTATTAGAGATGTGGATTTTGCAGCTGAGAGTGCAAACTTTTCTAAATACAACATTCTAGCTCAAAGTGGTTCTTATGCTATGAGCCAAGCAAACGCTGTCCAACAAAATGTATTAAAACTTTTACAATAAGCCAAAGCCCTTTTAAAGGGCTTTAAAATCGATTTTTTTCAATGCTTCATTTTGAATGGTTAAAAAGCTAATAAAATTTTCAAGCCATTCTTTGTTTGCTTCTAACCATTGTATGTTTTTTAACATTTTTTCTTCATCTGTGTTGATTGGTTTTACAAAAATAGTTGCTAGATTACTTTCAAGATGAAAAAATAAAGGTTCAAATAATTCACTTTTTATAAAAGGATTATCATAAACTTTTATTTTAAAAGAATCAATTTTTTTAATCAATGCAGTAATGTTTTTTTGTGAATTTTCTTCTAGAATTTTATTTGTTTGGTTAAAAAGATTTTTTCCCTGTTGTAAGTATTTTTCCAAAATATTTAATTGTTTTTCTATAATTAAATGTATTTTTGTGGTATTTTTTTGGTGATTTTTATTTGGAAAAGCAAAATAAGGTTTATCTTCTTTTAATAACTCTTCACAAAGCTCTTTAAATGGTTTTTCTATAGCACCTTCTATCCTAGCTCCACCTTCAGTGGCGTTATAGGTTGTGATGTTTATTTTTTTATAAAGTTCAATATCTCTTTGAAAGGTTTTTCTAAAAATATCCCAGCACATATTCGTTTCTACCTTACCATTACCACCATAAGCAGTAACAAATAAACCTTCTTTTCTGTCATTTTCACTTTCTTGGGTATGTAGATATTCTTTAGGATGAGAATTTCCATCTTCTCCATAGGCTAAATCTTGTCCTATTAAGATGATATTTTTATGCCCTAATTTTTCAGCTAAATCATAAGCCATATTAGCTACGCTTAAACCTGTACCTAAATAACCATAATCATTCATATTTAAAGCTTTAGAAAAAGGTAGTGGTCTATGTACTAATATATATGGTTTTTTTGTTTTTTCTAAAGTATCTATAACACTTTTATGTGCTACACTAGCTACAATAAATAATATATCTTTATCAAATTCTTGATTATCTTTTTCAAAACACTGATAAACAAGGTTATGTCTTTCTAAAGCTAAAACATAATCAGGTTTTATATTATGTTTTGCAAGTATTGGATATGCCGTATCAGCACATATAATAGTTGCCTTATTAACATATTCTTTTAACAAAGGTAATTGTTTTATCAAAGATGGACCAGTAGAAACTATAATAGCATTTTCTATTTTATCTTTTCTTTGTTGGATTAAGTCTTTTAAGCTAGGATTGGCTAGTTGATAAGGTAAATTATGTAAAAGTTGGGTGATGCCTTCAAAAGAATCTAGTGGAGAGTTTCCTTTAGCATCTGTGATATATTTAATAGCTTTTAATGTGATAGAATTGGTATTTAAAATATTTTCTTCATAGTATTTTTCATAATAATTAATTGTAATGTGAAGATTATAGAGTTTTAAAAGAGTGTTTATACCTTTGTTTTCTAAAAAATTAACTAATATATTAAAATTTACTTTATAAAACAAAATCACTTTTTCACTTCTTAGCTCTTCGCTTAAATCTAAATAATGAAAAACCAAATAAATAATCTCTAATTCTTCTTCAAATATAACTAAATGATTTCTTAAAGGATTAGAAAGTAAAGCTTTGTATAAAATTCCATTACCCAAACCATAAAAAAATAAAACAGGATATCTTAAAAATTCTCCATTAAATAGTTTTAAACTTTCATCTAATTCTTTTAAAGGATCTTTATATACAAATTCTTTTCTTTTTTTATCTAGTATATTTATATCTAAATTATCATTACTTCCTTGAAAAAGTTCAAATCGTTCACACTCTTTAAGCTCTCTTAATTTTAAAGCTAAAGGCTGGTCTTTTTCAAATAAAGCTTGAGTGTTTTTTAAAAAAAGTTCATTCATGTTTTTACCTTGTAAGTTGAAAAAGCTCTATAGTATCATCTTTTATTGTGATATCAAATACATATAAAAGATGTAAAAGAGTTTTAAATGTTTCTTCGTATTCATTTAAAAGTTCTTCTAAAATTTGTTTTTGTTCGTTTTCATCTTTTGGATTTTTACACAATATCGCATTCACTCTTAGCTCATGATGATATAAAATATGTGGGTAAAGCTCATAAGCTCCATTTGATTTCTTACAAAGTTGATTTTTAAAAGCATCAATTTGTGAAAAAAGTTTTTTTACTTTTAAAGTCTTTTTGCATATTAGAATTTTTTCTAAAATATTTTTTAATGTTTCAATGTTTTTTTGATTAAGCAAAAGCATTTTTTTTATATTTTTTGCTGCTCTTTGTAGATTTTTTCCTATTTTTGTTTGAGTGATTTTAAGAGGCTTTAGATAAGGTTTTTGGGTGAGTAATAACTCTTCACACACTTGCTTAAATGGTTTTTCTATAGCACATTCTATCCTAGCTCCACCTTCAGTGGCGTTATAAGTTTTTATACCTAGTGGATTCATCAAGGCTATGTCCTTTTCAAAAATATCTTTAAACATTTTCCATAAATAATTCGTTTCTACCTTACCATTACCACCATAAGCTGTTATAAATAAATCTTGTTTTCTATCTCCTTCGAAGTCTTCTTCAAAATAATGATATTCTTTAGGATGAGAATTTCCATCTTCTCCATAGGCTAAATCTTGTCCTATTAAGATGATATTTTTATGTCCTAGTTTTATGGCTAATTCATAAGCCATATTAGCTACACTCATGCCACTCCCTAAATAACCATAATCATTCATGTTTAAGCTTTGTGCAAATGGTAGTGGTCTATGTACTAACATAAAGTTTCTATTGTTTTTCTTAAGATAGTCTATTGTGTTTTTATAGATTAAACTTACAACTATAAATAATATATCTTTATCAAAATCTTTAAAATCATTATTAAAAAATTCAGAAGTTAGTTCTATTCTTTCTAGAGATAATACATAATCAGGTTTTATATTATGTTTTGCAAGTATTGGATAAGCACTATCAGCACATATAATAGTTGCCTTATTAACATATTCTTTTAATAAAGGTAATTGTTTTATCAAAGATGGACCAGTAGAAACTATAATAGCATTTTCTATTTTGTCTTTTCTTTGTTTGAGTAAATCTTTTAAGCTAGGGTTATTTAAAAGTGGGAGTAAATTCCTAGTTAGTTGGGTAATGCCTTGTAGAGAATCACTAGGAGCGTTTCCATTTTTCATATGATTTAATTTAATGGCTTGAATAATATTAGTATTTATTGAACTTATATTGTAAGAATTATAAAAATCACAATGTGTAAAAAGATTATAAATTTTATAATAATTTTTTATAGTAGAATAAGTCATCAAAACATCAAGTTGGGTAAATGTTACTAATGGCGTGTAAAACAAAATCACTTTTTCACTTCTTAGCTCTTCGCTTAAATCTAAATAATGAAAAACCAAATAAATAATCTCTAATTCTTCTTCAAATATAACTAAATGATTTCTTAAAGGATTAGAAAGTAAAGCTTTGTATAAAATTCCATTACCCAAACCATAAAAAAATAAAACAGGATATCTTAAAAATTCTCCATTAAATAGTTTTAAACTTTCATCTAATTCTTTTAAAGGATCTTTATATACAAATTCTTTTCTTTTTTTATCTAGTATATTTATATCTAAATTATCATTACTTCCTTGAAAAAGTTCAAATCGTTCACACTCTTTAAGCTCTCTTAATTTTAAAGCTAAAGGCTGGTCTTTTTCAAATAAAGCTTGAGTGTTTTTTAAAAAAAGTTCATTCATGTTTTTACCTTTGATTTATTTTTTATATCGGATAAAGCATTTTGTAAAATTATCCTTTGTTGATGTAAAAGATCGATAATTTCTTTTATGTATCTTTGATGATTAATAATGTATGATAATGTATTTATGAGCTGTTCTTGTTCATTTTGTGTTTTTAGACTTTGCAATTTTATAAAATTTGGCTCATTTGCAAAAAGTAAAGTAAAAAGTATATCACTCATACTTTCCCAATTTTGTTGTGAAAATAATAAAGATTTAAAAGTTTTTATATATTCTTGCGCCAAAATTATTTCATTATAATCTAAATTTTTAAGTGCATCTTCTAAAGTATAATTTTGAGCAATAAGATTGATTTTTTCTATAATAGGTTCTATTTTTTTTAATATTAAATCACACGAAGATGTAAAAATTATATTGGTTTTTATATGTTTTTCTAAAGTGGCAATCGAAGATAAAATGTAGTTTCTAGAATCATCATAAATTTCTAATTTTGGAAAAAATTTATTCTTGCCTTGTTTTAACTCTTCACAAAGCTCTTTAAATGGTTTTTCTATAGCACCTTCTATCCTAGCTCCACCTTCAGTGGCGTTATAAGTTGTGATAAGATGCTTGTTATTTTGTATATCTTCTTCATAAGCCTTCTTATAAAGCTCCCAAACACAATGAGTATAAACCTCTCCTTTGCCACCATAAGCTAGTGTTTTTATAGGTTCATAACGATTTGTATCTAAGTTGCTTCCATGTAAAAATTCTTTAGGATGAGAATTTAAATTTTCATCATAGGCTAAATCTTGTCCTATTAAGATGATATTTGTATATCCTAAACCTATAGCAAAATGATACAAATAATTAGCCACACTTGAAAATTTTGTATCACTATAACCATAATCATCAAGTTTAAAAGTATGATTAAAATTGCTAGAAGTTAAAGTGATTATAATATTTTTTTTGTGATTTTGCAGAGTTTGAATAACATTGGGATTTGTGGTGCTTGAAAGAAGAAAAATAGCATTGTTGTCTTCAAAATATTTTTTAAAAAAAATATTTGGCAAGGTGCTTATTTCAATATTTCCGATATAGTCAGGTTTTATACCATACTCATGTAAAATATTATAAGAACCATCAGCACAAAAAATACTCACCTTATTTTGAATTTCTTTTAACAAAGGAAGCTGTTTGATAAGACTAGGTCCACTTGCTACTATAATAGCATTTTTATTTTTTGCTTTATGTTTTAAAAGTAATTCTTTAGTACTTGGGTTTTTCAAGCATGTATAAAGATTTTTAGTAAAAATTTCCAAACCCTCTAAGCAGTGTTCACTTGAATGCATAGCGTTTTTTATATTTTCAAGTGTTTCAAGACATATTTTTTCTACAAAATCTTTGAGATTATGATTTTTAAATGGAAGTAATGTAAAAATCTCATGATAAAATAAAATATTCTGATTTAAAAACATTAATTTAGCTGTTTGGGTGTTAAAATCTAGTGAATTATAAATTTTTAATTTACCGTTTTTTAGAAAATCACTAAGATCATAGTTTTTAAAGATAAAATAAATCACTTCCAAGTCATCTTCAAAAATGATAAGATGTTTTAGTTTGTCGTTTTTGAAAAGTTCTAAGATATACTCTCCTATACCATAAATAAAAAGTGCAGGATAATTTGAATAATTATCTGTAATTTTTTTTAAAAATAATTCATTCTTAATAGGTTTTTTATGTTTTTTACAAGTTAGAATTTTTGTTGCTAAATTTGATTCGATACTTAAAATGTTTTTTTGTAAAAAATTCATTTATCTTCCTTTGAAATAGCACTATAAAACTCTTTTAGTGTTGATTGAAGAATTTTTAGCCATTCTTCTTGTTTTAAAACCCATAGTATCATCCTTGTTTTTTTATCTTCTTGGTTTATTGCCGGTATTAAATAAATTTTTGCAAGTTCTAGTTCAACATCTTTTAATGCAGGAACTAAAATTTCACCCAATAAAGCAAAATCTTTTTCAAATGTAATTTTAAAATTATGAATTTGATTATTGATGTTTAAAATTTGTGAAAAATCTAATTTTGCAATATCTGTGGTTGATTTTATATAGGTTATAATGCTTTGTAAACTTATGCTAAGTTTTTGAATTTGATTTAGTATATTTACATTGAAGATTTTTTCTATACCCTTATCAATTTCATCTTTTTTGATTTTTAATTCTTTTTCATTTAAACCTTGTAATTTTTCAAAATAAGGTTTATCTTTTTTTAATAACTCTTCACAAAGCTCTTTAAATGGTTTTTCTATAGCACCTTCTATCCTAGCTCCACCTTCAGTGGCATTATAGGTTGTGATGTTATTGGTATCTATAGAATATTCTAAACTTTCCTTGAATAAAATCCACCATTGATTAGTCTCAACTTTACCATTACCACCATAAGCAGTAACAAATAAACCTTCTTTTCTATCATTTTCACTTTCTTGGGTATGTAGATATTCTTTAGGATGAGAATTTCCATCTTCTCCATAGGCTAAATCTTGTCCTATTAAGATGATATTTTTATGCCCTAATTTTTCAGCTAAATCATAAGCCATATTAGCTACGCTTAAACCTGTACCTAAATAACCATAATCATTCATATTTAAAGCTTTAGAAAAAGGTAGTGGTCTATGTACTAATATATATGGTTTTTTTGTTTTTTCTAAAGTATCTATAACACTTTTATGTGCTACACTAGCTACAATAAATAATATATCTTTATCAAATTCTTGATTATCTTTTTCAAAACACTGATAAACAAGGTTATGTCTTTCTAAAGCTAAAACATAATCAGGTTTTATATTATGTTTTGCAAGTATTGGATATGCCGTATCAGCACATATAATAGTTGCCTTATTAACATATTCTTTTAACAAAGGTAATTGTTTTATCAAAGATGGACCAGTAGAAACTATAATAGCATTTTCTATTTTATCTTTTCTTTGTTGGATTAAGTCTTTTAAGCTAGGGTTGGCTAGTTGATAAGGTAAATTATGTAAGAGTTGGGTGATGCCTTGGATGGAACTTTTAGGGGAGTTTCCTTGATCATTAACTAAGTAAAAACATAAATTTTTAACTTGCGAAGAAAGATTGTCATAATAATCATCTTTATAATAATTATTATGTGATAAAAGCTCACTATTTTGAAGGTAGTTTTTTACATTAAGATCTTCTCTGAGTAGTTTTTTTAAATTTTGTTTGTGAAAATTTTCTACCACATACAATCTTTTCTCTTTTAATTCTTCACTTAAATCTATTAGATGAAAAACTATATAAAGTATTTCAATATTAGGTTCAAAAACAACTATACTTTTATGATTTTCATTTTTTAACAAAGCTTTATACAATAAACCATTACCCAAACCATAAAAAAATAAAACAGGATATCTTTCATATTTAGTATAAATTTCATTGTATTTTTCATCAAAGAATTTTTCAGGATTATCATAGAAGCTTTGTTTTAATTCGTGATCGTATATATTTATATCAAAAGTACTTTTTCCTGCAAATACTTCAAAACGCTCATTTGATTTTATACCTTCTATTTTATCAGCCAAGATAGCATTATACTCTTCTAATGCTTCTAGGTTTTTAGTAAAATTTGCTTCATAGGCGTTCATGAGTTTTCCTCTATGAAATTTTTTAGGTTTGTTAAAGAATTTTTTATAGTGCTAATTTGTTTTTTTAAAGTATCAATAACTATTTTTAGCCATTCCTCATGAGCTATGACCCACATGATCATACGAATTTTTTTATCTTCTTGAGTGTGTGCACTCATCATTGAAATTTTAGCTAGTGTTGTTTCTTTAGAGGCTAAAGCGGTTGTTAGTGCTTCGCTAAAAAAACCCATATTTTCATCTTCCAAAAATTCTTTAATCTTATGTAATTTTTCATTTATATCTAAAAGTTTTACAAAATCTATTTTTTCAAGATCGATTTGATAGCTTGTTTGGTTTATAAGATTTAAGATTGGTATTAAAATTTCTTCACATTGAGTTGTTTTTTTTTCTGCTAATGGTATGATTTTGACTAATGAATCATAAGCATTTTTTGCAAGTTCGAGTTGTTTTTTTGTATCTATATAATACAATGGTTCAAAAATTATTTGTTTTTCCTTAAGAAGTAAATTTTGACAAATAGCTTCAAAAGATTCTTCTTTGGCATGGTTGATTCTTGAGCCTCCTTCAGTTGCGTTATAGGTTGTTATACCTTTTTTTAAGGCATCTTGTATAGAAAATTCGAAATTTTGTCTATAAGTATTCCAAGCTCCATGAGTATAAACCTCTCCTTTGCCACCATAAGCTAGTGTTTTTATAGGTTCATAACGATTTGTATCTAAGTTGCTTCCATGTAAAAATTCTTTAGGATGAGAATTTAAATTTTCATCATAGGCTAAATCTTGTCCTATTAAGATGATATTTTTATGTTCAAGTTTTAATGCTAAACTATAAGCCATAGTCGATACATTTAATCCTCCAAGAGTTCCAAAATCTTGCAAATGTAAAAAATTTTTATGTAAAAGAGTGTTTTTTGAAATAAGCATATAATTTCTATTATTAGACTCAAGATATTCTAAAGTTTTACTATGTGCGGAGTCTGAAATTACAAATAAAATATTTTTATCAAAATCTCCAAAATCATTATTAAAAAATTCACTTGATAAATCATTTTGCTCTAAACATACAACATAATCAGGTTTTATATTATGCTTTGCAAGTATTGGATAGCTTCCATCAACACATATAATAGTTGCCTTGTTAGCGTATTCTTTTAATAAAGGTAATTGTTTTATCAAAGATGGACCAGTAGAAACTATAATAGCATTTTCTATTTTATCTTTTCTTTGTTGGATTAAATCTTTTAAGGGAGGATGAGAAATCATTTTAGGAATATTGCAAATGTATTTTTGCATATCATCTAAATATCTTTCAACATTAAAACCTAAGGCACTATATAAAAAATTTAAATTCTGCTCTAAATTATGATTTATTTCATCTATACTAGATTGAAAATAATCATAGTAGTTGCAATGACTAAAAATTTTACTATCATATAAATAACTTCTTAAGCCTAAAGTTCCACTAAAATAAGCAATAATATCCATCATATCAAAATCATTTGCATCCACCACATACAATCTTTTCTCTTTTAATTCTTCACTAAAATCTATTAGATGAAAAACTATATAAAGTATTTCAATATTAGGTTCAAAAACAACTATACTTTTATGATTTTCATTTTTTAACAAAGCTTTATACAATAAACCATTACCCAAACCATAAAAAAATAAAACAGGATATCTTTCATATTTAGTATAAATTTCATTGTATTTTTCATCAAAGAATTTTTCAGGATTATCATAGAAGCTTTGTTTTAATTCGTGATCGTATATATTTATATCAAAAGTACTTTTTCCTGCAAATACTTCAAAACGCTCATTTGATTTTATACCTTCTATTTTATCAGCCAAGATAGCATTATACTCTTCTAATGCTTCTAGGTTTTTAGTAAAATTTGCTTCATAGGCGTTCATATAGACCTTCTTCCATGGTTTTTACTTGTAATTTTATATGGGGAATGATAAAATCAATCCAGTTTTTATGTATATCTAAATATTCTTGTCTTTTGGCGTATTCTTCTTCTATATTATTAGGATTTTTTATATAATTTTGTGCAATTATATATTCAAAATGAAAAAATATTGAGCGAATTAAATCTAAAAAATAATTTTTAAATTCTTCCTCTTCAAATTTGGACTTCATTTGATAAATTCTTTGACTTAATGGTTTAAAATTTTCATCATTAAATTTTAAATTTTCTAAGCAATCAATTAAATCTAGCTTTAAAAGTTCACATTCGCTGATATAAGTTTTTGCTAAAATGAGATTTTTTTCTATACCCTCATCAATTTCATCTTTTTTGATTTTTAATTCTTTTTCATTTAAACCTTGTAATTTTTCAAAATAAGGTTTATCTTTTTTTAATAACTCTTCACAAAGCTCTTTAAATGGTTTTTCTATAGCACCTTCTATCCTAGCTCCACCTTCAGTGGCATTATAGGTTGTGATGTTATTGGTATCTATAGAATATTCTAAACTTTCCTTGAATAAAATCCACCATTGATTAGTCTCAACTTTACCATTACCACCATAAGCAGTAACAAATAAACCTTCTTTTCTATCATTTTCACTTTCTTGGGTATGTAGATATTCTTTAGGATGAGAATTTCCATCTTCTCCATAGGCTAAATCTTGTCCTATTAAGATGATATTTTTATGCCCTAATTTTTCAGCTAAATCATAAGCCATATTAGCTACGCTTAAACCTGTACCTAAATAACCATAATCATTCATATTTAAAGCTTTAGAAAAAGGTAGTGGTCTATGTACTAATATATATGGTTTTTTTGTTTTTTCTAAAGTATCTATAACACTTTTATGTGCTACACTAGCTACAATAAATAATATATCTTTATCAAATTCTTGATTATCTTTTTCAAAACACTGATAAACAAGGTTATGTCTTTCTAAAGCTAAAACATAATCAGGTTTTATATTATGTTTTGCAAGTATTGGATATGCCGTATCAGCACATATAATAGTTGCCTTATTAACATATTCTTTTAACAAAGGTAATTGTTTTATCAAAGATGGACCAGTAGAAACTATAATAGCATTTTCTATTTTATCTTTTCTTTGTTGGATTAAGTCTTTTAAGCTAGGGTTGGCTAGTTGATAAGGTAAATTATGTAAAAGTTGGGTGATGCCTTCAAAAGAATCCTCTGAAGAATTTCCTTGCCTAAGTACTAGTGATTTTATGCTTTCAATACATAAAGAATTTATTTTATTGATTTTTTCTCCGTAGTTTTCGTAAAAATTTGATACAAAAAGCAAATCATAAGTTTTTACATAAAAATGAATTTTCTCTTGCTCAAAAAATCGATAAAAAGTTAAAAAATTAACATCTTCATATAAATAAATTTGTAATCTTTTATTTTGTAAATCTTGACTAAAATCATTCAAATGTAAAGCAATGTATAAAAGTTCTATTTCAGGTTCTATAATGCAAATATAGTCTTTCAAAGGGTTTTTTAAAAGATTGTGTATTAATACTCCATTACCAATCCCAAAAAAAATCAAAAAAGGATGTCTTTTATAATTTTGCTCATAAAAAGATAAATTGTTTAATGTATTTTGTACGCAAAATTGCTTCGTTATATGATCGTATATATCATAGTTTTTCTCAAAAAGCTCGAATCTTTCGTTACTTTTGATTTGTAAAATTTTTTCTGCTAAAATTGGATTTGCACTTTTTAGAGTTTGTAAATTTTTAGAAAAATTTAGCTCAAGTTGCATTATAGTCCTTTATTAATATTTGTTTAAGAAAAGCATTAATCATTCCAAAAAATGTTTTTTCTCTAAAGCCTGACCAAATTCTATATCACAGCTTGCTTTTTTTCCAAGTATAATAGGTAGAAATTTAGGATGTAATCCTAAGCTAGGTCTTATACTTTTTACATTTTCTTGTGTAAAAATCTCACCTTTTTTAATGTCCTTACTAGCATATAAACTTCTTGCAAAATGACGATTTTTTAAAGTTTTTTCATCCATTACAAATTCACTACTACCCAAGGCTTGTTCGCTTTGTCGTACCATAAAACACATTTGTTTAAATTCTTCAAAATCAAGACTAAATTTAGCATCAGCACTTTTTAAATTTTTATCAAGTATGAAATGTTTTTCTATCACCCTTGCTCCAAGAGCCACTGCTAAAGTCGGTGCTAAAAAACCATCACTATGATCACTTAATCCTATAATGGTTTTAAATTTTGATTGTAGAGTTTTAATAACATTTAAATTTAAATCGCTAATTTTTGAGGGATAAGCTGAAGTGCATTTTAATAAAATTAAATTCGGATTATTTTCTTCTTTAAAAATTTTAACAATCATTTCAAGTTCTTCTTCATAGGCTATACCTGTTGAAACTAAAGTGGGTTTGTTTTCTTTGGCAATAAAACGTACAAAATCATAATCATTCGCCTCAAAAGAAGCTATTTTATAGGCTGGTGGATTAAATTGTTTTAAAAATTCTAAATCTTTTTTAGAAAATGGACTGGAAAAACATATAAGTCCTTCATTTTTAGCACATTCAAAAAGTTTTTTATGCCATTCATATGGCGTTTTAGCTTCCTCATATAGTTCGTATAATTTGCGTCCATGCCATAAACCACCTTCTATAATAAAATCTTTTTTGTCACAATTTAGCGTTAAACTATCTGGTGTATAGGTTTGAATTTTGATAGCATCAGCACCTGCTTTTTTAGCCGCTTGTATAGTTTTTAAAGCTACTTCAAGATTATTTGCATGATTTGCTGAAAGCTCTGCTATGATAAAAACTTTTTCATTAAGATTAAAACCATCTATCAACATAAATTACCTTTTATTTAAAATAACTATAATTTTATATTTTAATTATTAATTATGATTAAAGGTTTATTTAGTAAAATAAATTTATTAAGTTATTTTAAGGATAAACTATGAATAAAACCCTAGAATACTCAATATATCATTTTTGTGAGCATATTTTGAAATTAAAGATTACACAAACTAGTGTAATTAGAGGTGAGCTTTATGGTGCTTCAATTCCTTTATATTTTAAGAATGAAGAGTATAGTTTTTACTTGTTTTTTTCAAAAAAAGTTTTAAATGAAATAGCACAAGTTTTACTACATGAAGAGCTTAAAGAAGATGGTCTAGCAGATTTGATAAAAGAAGTGGCAAATCAGATTATAGGCTATGCTAAAAAGTTGCTTAATGATACCAATGGTAAAGATGAATATCGCCTAGGTGTTCCTGAATATTTAGGACGTATTGATGGATTTTCAAAAATAAAGCTTAAAGAAAAATTTACTTACGAAATAAAAAATTCTCGCTTTAGAATAGGTTATAAAAAAATATGACAGAAGAACAATTAGGGTTATTGCAATCTTATGAAGAGATTTTAGATATAAGTGTCGATTTTGTTAGTGAACTTGGCACTACTAATATGACAGTGAAAGATCTTTTAAAATTGGAAATAGGTTCAGTGATAGATCTTGAAAAGCCAGCCGGAGAAAGTGTGGAGCTTTATTTAAATAAAAGAATTTTTGGTAAGGGCGAGGTTATGGTGTATGAAAAAAATCTTGCTATAAGAATTAATGAAATTTTGGATTCAAAATCGGTGTTGCAATATTTCAAAAAAGAATTGCAATGAAAATTTTTTGGATTTTATTTTTAGCCTTTCCTCTTTTTGGGGCAAAAATTCTTGATTATAATATATATCCAAGAGATGATAGGGTGGATATTACTTTTTATTTTGATAAACCTTATGAATCGGGTGTTAGTCAAAATAAAAAAGATGGTATTGTTATTTTTACTTTGAATGCTGAAACTTTAAAAGAAGAAGATAAAACATTAAATTCTGATTTTGTCAAAAAGATTAAAATCTTTTCAGAAGCTAAAAAAACTTTTATTGCTTTAAATGTTGGTGATAATGTAGAGATAAAGGCCGATACAATAGGTGGTGATAAGTACGGCTTGAGATTACGAGTACAAAAAGAGGGTAGTTTTACTTTGCCAGCAAAACAAACTTTAAGTGAAAAAACAACTAAGGATTTAAATATGCAAGAATATGATTTTACAAATTATATTTTAGTTGTAAGTATTTTGATTCTTTTGCTTATAGTGCTTTGGTTTTTAAAAAATTATTTAAAACAAAAGCATCCCTTGGATAGAAATTTTAATTTAATATTTCAAAGGCCACTTGATAGACACAATCAACTTATAGTTTTTGAATATGGATTAAAGCGTTATACAATGATAATAGGCAATTCTAATATTGTTTTAGAAACCAATGATGTTTTAGAAAAAAGCGAGAAAGTAAATTCTCAAAATCCAAAAGAAAAGGATTTTGATTTTTATTTTGAAGAAAATAAACAAAAATTAAAAAATATGCTTTTAAAACAAAATAATTAATTTTTTTGGTTAAAAGCTAAAACAATTAGTTTTGGTTTTAGTATTTTTTTGATTTCTTCTTTAGAAAAATAAATTTCTTTTTTTGTAGAAAAAATATATAAAGTATGGTTTTTTAGTTCAAAATCAAGATTTTCATCCGTGTCTTTTGCTAATTTTTTAGACAATGCTAAAATAAAATTAAGCCAAATTAATATATGGTTATTAGGCAAGAGTTCTTTGTAATGTTCTATGGTTAAAGGATTAATTTTTTTACCATTTGCTTTTAAAATAGTGGAAATAAGTAAGCTTTCTTTATGTGAAAATCCAAAATGCAAACCATTTAATGCCATATATGCGCTATGTTCATTTGCAAAATAAAAATTTATTCTCTCTCCAATATGAGCGAGTTTTGCTGCATTTAAAAGACTTTTTTTATAAGTTATATCAATTTTATGTATAGGTAAAAGTGCATCAAATATTTTATTTGCAAAATAAGCACTTTTATCTATATAATTAACACAAAAGCGATCTTGTAATGCTTTTAAGCTAGGGTTAAAATTAGGCGGAAATTTAGCATTAAAGCTTGAAAAATCCGTTGTTTCATTTTTTATTTTTGTATATTTGTGAAAAATATTTGATAAAAACACTCCCTCTCTTACGCCAACAGCAGAGGTGATAATTGTTTTTGCTTTTAAGTTTTTTGCTAAATTTAAAAATATTATACAACCTTCTTTAATAGTGTCAAAACGATCTTTTTTTATATTAAAATCAATTAAATTTTTAGCATTTTGAATTTTCTCTATGTATGCTTTTTCTTTGTCAAAACTATAGCTATAATTGTGAATTATTTTTAAAGGATAAGAATTTTTTTTCATAATAGAATTAGATAAGGCTCTTAAGCTACCACCTATTGCAATAATGTTTTCATTTTGGAATGATTTTGGAATTTGCAAAAGAGTTTCTTTTATAAACTTATCTAATGCATCAAATTTTTTCATATCATAATATATTTCTTTTAATCTTACGGTACCAATATCTAAAGAAATACAATCAACTATTTTCCCATTTTTGATTAAACATAATTCTGTTGAGCCTCCGCCTATATCTATGGTTGTTGCATTTTGAATATTTGACAACAAATTAAGTGCAGCAAGCCCTCCTAAGAATGATTCGGTTTTGCCATTGATGCATTTTATATTTAAACCCACATTTTTTGCTATTCTAGCAATGAAGTCTTTTGCATTGGGTGCATCTCTTAAAGCAGATGTTCCAACAATAATAATTTTTCTACATTTTTCCTTAAAGGCTTTTTCTTTAAAATAAATTAAAGCTTTTTGAGCCTTAAGCATTGCATCTTCTTGAAGAATTTTATTATTATTATAAGCATTTTCTCCAAGTCTAACTTTTTTTTTATACTCACTACAAACGAAAAAACCATATCTTGAGGTTCTTTCAAAAACAACCATACGAACAGAGTTAGAGCCAAGATCAATTACTGCTGTTTTTTTTGCCATTAAATATCTTTATTTTTATGTTTAAGGCGAAGCTCATCGATGCTTTCAACATTATCAGGATCAGGTATAATACAATCTACCGGACAGGCTACTATACAAGCTGGTTCTGAAAATTCATTCACGCATTCTGTGCAAAGGTCAGGATCTATAACATAAATTGGATCATTATCGTAGATTGCTTCATCTGGACATTCTTCCCTGCATGCATCACAGGATATGCATTCTCTAGTGATTAAAAGCGACATATGTTTTTCCTTTTCACAAGTGATAAAGCTAACTTATACTATATAAAAACTTATATGTAATTTAAAAATATAAGAAAATTTAAAATTAATCAGAATGAGATAAATTTTCATTCTGATTAAAATTTAGTTTGCTTTTTTTGGAAAACAAAAACGATAGCCTCTACGACGCACAGTTTCTATAGTAGAAATATTAAGTGGTTTGTCCATTTTTTGTCTAATTTGATTAATCGCTACTTCAATAACATTTGGAGTTACTAATTCTGGTTCTTCCCAAATAGCATCTAAGAGTTGTTCTTTTGATACAATTTGATCAGAATGTCTAGCTAAATGAGTTAAAACTTCAAAGGGTTTACCTTTTAACTCAATATCTTTTCCTTGATAAGTAATTTTTTCTTCATCTGGATCAATAGTTAAATCATCTATTTTAATTACATTTGTTCCACCAAATCTAAGTCTAGCTTCAATTCTTGCCATCAAAATTTCAAAATCTAAAGGTTTTTTTATATAGTCATCTGCTCCAGTTTTTAATGCTTTAATTTCATTTTCCTTGTTTGCTTTTGAACACATTACTATTATAGCAGTTCTTGGGGATTTTTGTTTTACAACATTAATCAAATCACTTGCATCATTACCGCTAATGGTCCAATTTGATAACACTAAATCATAATGTCTAATACCTATAAAATACTCAGCATCTTTAAAATTTTCTGAAGTATCACTTTGGTACCCAAATTCAGTTAAAGTATTTGATAGTGTTTTATTTAGTGATGCTTCATCTTCTACAACTAAAATACGCATTTTATTCCTTTTAAGAAATTTTTAATGAACTAAAGTATAACACAAGTTAAGCAAATATTCAAAATTCTTTAAAAGTATTTTAATATTTTTTAGTGATAGTTGCACCAACAAGAGCATTTTTTATAATATCTGGTTTATAACAAGTAATATTTATAAATTTAATCTTTTTATGATGTTTTTTTATATCCTTACATAAATATTTTAAAGATTTTTCTATAGTTTTAAATTTTTTTTTCTTATAAATTTTTTCAATTCTTATGCATAATTTAGCATAATCTAAAAATTTTTTACTTTTAGCTTCCAGTTTTAGAAAAACTTTTTGTTCTTGAATTCTTTCAAAATCTAAAAGCCCTATAATGCACTTAAATTCTAAATTAATTTTTATATGACTTTGCATTCTTGTTTTCCAATAAGCCTTAGAATATTTGGTATGTGCTTGTATACTACTATAAAGGCAATAATGAAAATGGGTGCATGTGTATTAATAATAGGCATATCATAGTGAAAAATAAAAGAGGTGAGGATTAAAACTACTAAAGCTCCAAGAGAAGCTAAGCTTGAAATCTTGAAGATTTTTCCTATAATAAGCCAAGCTAAAAAAGAACATAAAATTTCTAAAGGTAAAAATATAGCTAAAACTCCAGCACCTGTTGCAATACCTTTGCCACCTTCAAATTTTAAATAAGGTGAAAAGCAGTGCCCAAATACAGCTAAAACGGCCATAGTCCATAAAATATTTTCATCATATCCTAAAAATTTTGCTGTTAATATAGGTAAAATTCCTTTTAAAGCATCTAAAACGATAGTTGCAATAGCAAGTTCTTTCGCAAGTTTTGGATTGTTTTCCTTTACTACTCTTAAAACATTAGTTGCTCCAATACTTTTACTACCTGAGTTTTTAATATTGGTTTTAGCGAAAAGTTGTGCTAATAAAAAACCAAAAGGTATAGCACCTATAAGATAAGCTAAAAGATAAATTATTAAGTTTTCCATAATCATTCCATTTATAATAATGTTTAAAATGAAAAATATATCAAAAATAACAAAAACAAAACTGAAATTAGTATTTAAGATATATTTTATCTTATAATAATTTTTATTTACAAATACAAATTTTTTATTTAATCTAAAGAAAATTATAGATAATATTTCTATTAAACTTATTTAAATAAGTTTAATTTTATCTTAATTTAGGAGTAGATAATGAAAAAAATTTCATTATTAGTTGCATCATTATTAGTTGCATCAACTGCTTTGGCTAATGATAAAGCTTTGTTAGATGAAGCAAAAGCAGCAGGTTTAGCACCATTGCCAAAGGATCAAGCAGGTGTTGAGAAACTTTTAAAAGAAATGGGTGTTAAAGCTAGCAAATTCTCTAAAGAAAAAGTTAATCTTGGTAAAAAGTTATATTTTGAACCAAGACTTTCTAAAAGTGGTTTGATTTCCTGTAATACCTGTCACAATCTAGGTATGGGTGGAGCTGATGGTATAGCAGCTGCTGTGGGTCACAAATGGACAGCAAATCCACATCATTTAAATTCACCAACGGTTTATAATTCAGTACTAAATTCAACTCAATTTTGGGATGGTAGAGCAGGAACTTTAGCAGATCAAGCAAAAGGTCCAATCGAAGCAGAACCTGAAATGGCAACTCCTGCAAAATTAGCAGTAGAAAAAATTTCATCTATGCCAGAGTACGTTAAAGAATTTAAAAAAATCTATGGAAGCAATGGGGTAACTTTTGATAATATTGCAGATGCAATTGCAACATTTGAAAGAACACTTTTAACTCCATCTAAATTTGATAAATTCTTAGAAGGTGATACAAAAGCTTTAAGTAAAAAAGAAAAAGACGGTTTAAAAACTTTCATTGATAAAGGATGTACAGCCTGTCATACTGGAGTAAATTTAGGCGGTAGTATGCAAGCTTTCCAAGTAGCAGCTAAATATAAATTTGCTAACATAGGAGACTTTAAAGGAGATGCTAATGGTTTGGTTAAAACTCCAACATTAAGAAATATAGCTGAAACAGCTCCATACTTTCACAATGGTGCGATTTGGTCTTTACAAGAAGCAATTAAAGAAATGGGTAGTGTTCAACTTGGTATAGAAATTTCTGATAAAGAAGCAGCTTCTATAGAAATTTTCTTAAACGCTTTAACAGGTAAAAAACCAAATATCTCTTATCCTCAGCTCCCAAAAGCAACTGAGAAAACTCCAAAACCAGAGCTTTAATATAAATTTTCCAAAGA
Source organism: Campylobacter sp. RM16704 (assembly GCF_000816245.1). Taxonomy (NCBI): domain Bacteria; kingdom Pseudomonadati; phylum Campylobacterota; class Epsilonproteobacteria; order Campylobacterales; family Campylobacteraceae; genus Campylobacter; species Campylobacter sp. RM16704. Next base: position 160,620 of record NZ_CP007769.1, read on the forward strand.
TATTTTTGTGTATCTTTGGAAATAAAAGATATTGATTTTTATTAATTTTTCTTGTATATTTTTGTTTTTATTTTATTTAATATTTAAAGGTCTTCAATGAAAACAAAAATTTTATATAGTATTATAATTACTATTATAGGTTTGTTATTTAGTGCTTGTGCTAATCATGCAAAAGTTAATAATGATTTTGAACAGAAATTAACCCAAAAAAAATGTTCTAATGAATTTTTCTCTCAAGAAATGAAGAAAGTAGATAAAAAAGATGACCCAGTTTATGTAGGTTTAAATGCAGGCTTAATCGCAAGAAATTGTAGTGATTATAATCTTAGTAATAGTTTTTTTGACAAAGTAGAAGAATCATATCAGGTTGATGTGGATTTAAGAAATGGTGCTCAAAAAATTATTAAAACAGCTACAACTACATTGATAAATGATTCTATATTGGATTATGATGGTTCTTTATATGAAAGAATTATGGTTAATGTATACAAGGGTTTAAATTTTATGAGTGAAGGTGATTTTAATAATGCAAGAGTAGAATTTAAAAGAGCATTACTGCGTCAAGATAGAGCAAAAGATTATTTTAAAGTCCAAATTGCTAAAAATAAGGCAGATTTGGAAAAAGCTAAAAAAGAAGATCCAAATTTTAATAAAAATTTCAGTGAATCATCAAAACAAATAAATTCTCAATATGAAGCATTATTTGAAGAATTTTCAACAAGTAAGAATTTTACCAATCCTTATGCGACTTATTTAGCTTCTATTTTTTATTATATGAGTAAGGATTATACCTTAGCCAAAGACTTATTTAAAGAAATTAAAATTTTAAATCCTAAAAATAAAGAAATTAATAAAGAATGGAAGGTAATAAATCGTGCTCATAAAAATAAAAAATATATTTTTGTCGTATATGAAAATGGATTTGGTGTGATAAAAGATGAATTTAAATTGACCTTACCTTTAATTTTAAATAATACGCTTACTACAACTTCTATTGCGTTGCCTACTTTGAAAAAAAGAAGCCAATCTTTTGAATATCTTAGTGTAAATGATAATAATACTACAAAATTAGTTGATTTAGATAATGTAGTTGCAAGTGAATTTAAATTTGAACAACCAGCAATAGTTACAAAAGCAATAGTATCGGCTATTTTAAAAACTACCGTTAACGCAGCAGTAGCAAATAATGATTCAACGGGAGGAATTTTAAGTCTTGCTAGTGGTATTATAACCGCAGCAACAACTAAAGCTGATGTTAGATCTTGGAGGGGTTTGCCACAAAGCATTGAGGTGGTTATGGTTAAAAACACTGGCAGGGTAGTAGTTAAAACACCCAATAATGATGAGTTGCTTTCTAAAGAAGTAGACCCAAAAAAGAATGTGCTAATAATTGTTCGTTCTTTTGCACCTTATATTTTGCCAAATATTAGTGTAATAGAAAAATGAAAAAGATAGTTTTTTTACTTTTGAGTTGTATTGTTTTATTTGCACAAGAAATAAAGCCAATCAAACATACAAATATTAAAAGCGTTAATGAAAGAATAAATAATGCAGGATTATTAGAAGTGCAGATTGTTTTTTATAGTTTTATAGACAAAAAACTTTCTTATAAAATAGAATGGTTTGATAAAGATGGTTTTGCAGTGAAAAATACCATTGATAAAAATTACAAAAATATTAGATTATTGGCTAGGCAAGACTATATTGTACAAAATATAGCTACCAATAAGCAAGCAAAAAAATATAAAATATATATTAAATAAAAAAGGATCAAAAATGAAAAAAATTAAAATTTTAACAAACATTATAGCTATAGGTGTTTTATTTAGTGCTTGTACTCAACAGCCTACTTATGTAGATGGGACTGCGGCTAAAGTAAAACAAGGTGATTCTTTAAGTATGGCTTTAACTGGGGAAGATTTTGACAATACTGCTAAAGAAATGCTAAATAGTTTGTTTAACTCAGGGTATGTTGTAAATAAAATAGGAAATTCTGGTAAGGCTATAGTTGCAGTTTACGATGTGGTAAATAACACTGCTTTAAGAATTGATACTAGAAATTTAACAGATTTAATGGTGGAAGAACTTATAAATTCTGGTAAATTTGCAGCTTCAGCTACTCAAGGAAGTGATAGTGCTACTCAAAATAATATGGATGAGCTTATAAGTGATAAAGATGATGATAGATACGATAAAGCTACAGTTTCAAAAAACTATACCCAAATTAGTGCATCGCTTACTTTGCAAGGTAGAATTGATCAACAAAATATAAAGTTAAATAATGGAAAAACTCAAGTTGAGTATTTTTTTGTAATGAAATTAGCTGAGAAAGTTAGCGGTTTAGTAGTGTGGCAAAAAACTAATAGAATTAACAAGCTTGGGTCTAGTAAAACTGTCAGTTGGTAATAATTTAATTCAATAAGGATATATAATGAAAAAAATATTTATTGTAGGTTATTTGGCTGTAGTAAGTTTTCTTTATGCACAAGCAACGCCACAAGTAGAAATTACCCAAGAAGATATTAAAACTCAAAATGAAATATCAGATGCTAGTACTAAAGATATTACTCCTAAATCAGTAGATGACTTTTTTGAAGAATTTGCAGATAATTTTGGTATAGAATATGGTATAACAAAAGATGGAAAAACTTTTTATGTTGGAAAAAGTGTAGTTGCACTAAGTAATAGCGATCCACAATTTGCTCAAGCTTTACAAAATGCTTATCAAAAAGCTATGTTAAATTTGCAGGCTGAATTTATAAAAGATGCTTTTGGAAGAATAGCGGTGAGTAAAATTCAAAGTTATGAAGCTGATAATTCTACAAATGCAAAAGAATTTGAAGAACTTCCAAAAGGAAGCGTTGTAAGTCAAATTTTTGATAAACTTGCTCAATTAAGCGGAGCAAAATTAGACAAGGCTTTAAAAGATTTAGGTATCAATGTAGAAGGTTTAACAGAGGAAAGAAAAAAGACTTTATTAAAAGAAGAATTTCTCAATAAAACTATCACAAGTGCAGTTGGTTCAATGAGTGGTTTGATTCCTGTTCAAACTATAATTACACAAAGAAGAGGACAATATGATATAGGTGTAATTGCTGTCGTATCAAATAAAACACGTCAACTTGCAAAAGACATGGCATTAGCAAGAAAAAGTAATATAAAAGGTAAAGGCAAAAATATAAGTGAGTATTTACCAAAAGAAGAAAAAGGTTTTCTCAATGAATATGGTATACGCTTGGTTTATGATGAAAAAGGCTTACCTGTCATTTTAAGCTATGGGAATTGGGGCTATATAGCCGATGCTAATAATGCTAAAAAAACAAATATATTAGAAGATAGGGCAAAAGATACAGCTTCAACTATGGCTGATGCTGCTATTGTAGAATTTATTAATACAAATTTAAGCTTAAAAGATGAAAAAACTACAGGTGAAAGTTATGAAGAAATTATCAAGCAAAGCTTAAATATCAATGATAATACTACTCAAGAGCAAATTCAAAATTTTACAAATATTATAGAAAAAATCAATACAAAAATAAAAGCAAGTGCTAGCGGGAAAATCAAAGGTATAAAAACGCTTAAAAAATGGAGCTATACAAGCGAAAATGGTATAGAGCATGTGGGCGTCGTAAGATTTTATTCTTATGATAATGTAGCTAATATTAATGAAGCTTTAAAATCAAATTCAAACACAAACACTCCAAAAACTGAGTCTAAAAAGTCTTCTAATATACAAAGAAGTTCTAATATTGTCAATGATATAGATGATTTTTAGGAGTATTCCATGAGATATTTATATATTTGCATTCTAAGTTTATTTTTGCATTTAAATTTAAATGCAAAAATCATTAGTTCTACTTCTAATCAATCAAGTACTGGCGAAGGTGTTGGTGTAACTAGAGATGAAGCTGTGAATAATGCCATTATAGAAGCTATTGGAAAATTAAATGGAGTTGATATTGATTCAGCTAAAGAAATTTTTATTAATATTGATTCAAATAGCAAGAAAACCAATATCCAAGATAATTATAAAGAGCAACTTTTAAAGACTACAAAAGGTAAAATAGACACTTACGAGATTAATAATGTAGAACAAAATGATAAAGGATATATTGCTAGTGTAACAGTTTTTAAAACAACTATAGATAAAAAATACCAAGCTCCAGGTTTGAATACTAACAATAGAAGAAACATTACTGTTTTTAATACTTCTTACAATTATAAAGAATTTGGGGCAATCTTGCAACAAAAAATTATTACAGATTTAATTCAAAGTAGAAAATTTAATGTTTTAGATCGTGATTCTAAGGGTTATTATGATATGGAAAAAGCCTTGATAAAATCACCCGATGCATATAAAGATGAGATATATAAATTAAAGAATGTTTTAGCTACTGATTATATATTATTATTTAATATTGGTGGAGTTGATCTTAAAACAAAAGGTAGTAGAAATAAAATAGATGTTGTAGTTGATTATCGTGTGCTTTTATTTGCTACAAGACAGATTAAATTTTCAAATACTTTAACTATGTCAGCTTCTACCAAAGGTGATTCTTTAGTAGCTAGTGAAAAGTTAAGTGAAAAAATAGCAAAGAAAATTTCAGATGATATTTTAAATGCTATTTATCCTTTAAAAATAGAGAAAATTATCAATAGTGAAGTTATATTTTCACAAACATTAAATAATGATGATGTTTATGAGTGTTATTCTTTAGGTGAAATTGTTAAAGATTCTTACACAAAAGAAAATACAGCAAGAATAGAAACTAAAAGTGGAAAGGTTCAAATTACCCGCTCAACACCAAAACTTTCATATGCAAAAATTCTTGAAGGAAATGTAAAAAAAGGAGACATTTGTAGACCTTTAAATGGCGGCGATGTAGGAATGGAAAAACAACATAGTATTAATCAAAACGGAACAGTAAATTTAGGATGGTGATTAACCTAAGTTTAAAATTATTTGAGTATAATCTCAAGTTTTAACCACTAAAGCTTTCTAAATTTATGTTTTATACATAATGCTTTATGGTGCTACCAAAATATTTTAAGAAAGGATAGCTATGTATGCTATTATAAAACACAGCGGAAAGCAATATAGAGTAAGCCAAGGTGATGAGCTTAAACTAGATCGTTTTGAAGCTGAAGTAAAATCAAGTGTAGAAGTAAGCGAAGTTCTTGCTGTATGCGATAAAGAATTAAAGGTAGGTGCGCCTTTTGTTGCGGGTGCAAAAGTTGTTTTAGAAGTGGTTGCTCATGGAAAAGACAAAAAAGTTGTGATTTATAAAAAAAGACGCAGAAAAGACTCTAAGCTAAAACGCGGTTTTAGAAGACAATTTACTCGCGTTAGAGTAGTAGATATTAAAGCATAAGGAGTAAAGAATGGCACACAAGAAAGGTCAAGGTTCAACTCAGAATAATCGTGATTCTATAGGTCGTCGTCTAGGTGTTAAAAAATTTGGTGGAGAATTTGTTCGTGCTGGTAACATCATCATTCGCCAAAGAGGAACAGCAACTCATGCAGGTAATAATGTAGGCATGGGAAAAGATCATACAATTTTTGCTTTAATTGATGGTTTTGTAAAATTTGAAAGAAAAGATAAAAATAGAAAAAAAGTTTCTGTTTATCCTGCATAATTTTAAGGCTACTTTGTAGCCTTTCTCTTCTTTTTATCTTAATATATTAAAAAAAATATAATATCATTTTAAAAATTTATACTTTGGTGATTGTATGTTTATAGATAATGTAAAATTAGTTTTAAGTTCAGGTGATGGCGGAAAGGGTGCAGTAAGTTTTCGCCGTGAAAAACATATCCCACTTGGTGGGCCTGATGGTGGTGATGGCGGAAATGGAGGTGATGTGTATTTTATCTGCGATAATAATACTCATACCTTAGTTCATTTTAAAGGTAAAAAAGAGCTTAAGGCTCAAAATGGCCAACCAGGTTTAGGGCGAAATAAAAATGGTAAAAGAGGGGAAAATTTAGAATTAATTGTTCCGCAAGGAACCCAAGTAATTGATGCACAAAGCGGAGAAGTTTTGCTTGATATGCTTGTTGAAGGTCAAAAAGAATTATTTTTAAAAGGTGGTAAAGGTGGTCTTGGCAATACTCACTTTAAAAACTCCACTAATCAACGCCCAGATTATGCTCAACTAGGTGTTGCAGGAAAAACTTTAAGTGTGCGTTTAGAATTAAAACTCATAGCAGATGTAGGGCTTGTTGGCTTTCCAAATGTAGGAAAATCCACTCTTATAAGTGTAGTATCTAATGCAAAACCTGAAATAGCTAATTACGAATTTACCACTCTAACCCCAAAGCTTGGTATGGTTGAGGTAGATGATTATAACTCTTTTGTAATGGCGGATATTCCAGGTATTATAGAAGGTGCAAGTGATGGAAAAGGTTTGGGACTTGAATTTTTAAGACACATAGAAAGGACTTCTTTTTTACTTTTTGTGCTTGATCCGTTAAGAGAAATGAGTTTGAAAGAACAATTTTGTATCTTAAGAAAGGAATTGGAAAAATTTTCAAGCAAGCTTTATGCAAGAAATTTTGGAATAATGCTTTCAAAAAGTGATAGTGTAAATTTAGGTGAGGAATTTGCTCAAAAAATGGAAGATGATTATAATGAATTAAAAGCTTATTTGCAAGGTCAAAACAATCCACAAAGTTTTTTGATTAAAGTATCAAGTCTTGAAAAAACTGGGCTTAAAGAGCTTAAATTTATGCTTTTAGAGGAGATTGAAAAATTAAGAAAAAACGAAAAATGATGAAAAATAAAAAAACCAAAAACAATGCTTTGTAATTAATTATAGCTTTAATCCATTTTGATTGTTTTATGTATCTTATTATCTTGGTAAAATTTAATGCTTGTTTTTTTGGAATTTTTGATTTATTTTAGGAATTAGTTATTTTATTTATACCAAATATCAATTATGAAAAATAATTTCATTTTTTCTTTATAAAAAAGGGGAATTATGGCAAGTAGCGAATATTTTAAAGATTTTGTTTTAGAGCAACTTAGATTTTGTGAAAGCAAAATTGTTTTTAGTGCAAGAAAGATGTTTGGTGAGTATTGTATTTATGCTGATAATAAGCCTATATTTTTACTTTGCGATGATGTTTTATATATCAAACAATTTTCTTTTTTAAATGAACTTTTAAAAGATAACGATTTAGGCATTCCCTATCCAAAAGCTAAACAATGGTATATTTTAGATGTTGAAGATATTGAAATTCTAAAAAAGGTAATTGAAAAATTTGCAAGTAAAATGTAAAAATAGTTTAAATATAGATTTTATTCAAGAATACATTAAGTCTAATTTTAAAGGCTTAGTATATAAATTTACCTATAAAGAACATAGCTTTTTTTATAATCCCGATAGGGTTTTAAAAAATGGAGTTTATTTTTGTACTATTAAAGAAAATGATGGGGTAAATGATAAAGCTTCGAATTTAAATAGAGAAGGTGTATTTCGTTTAAGTTGCTCTCTTTGTGATCAAGATTACCAAAAGCTTTTTGGTCAAAAACCTAAAAAAGCTTTAAAGGGTGAGATTGTTAGTTTAAATTACGATTTTTCTATGCTTGATTTTATCATGCCTCATCCAATTTATGCTTATATGGGATATATTTGTATTAATAGTCCTTCTAGAAAAAATTTCGAAATTTTTAAAGACTATCTTGAGCTTTCATATCAAAAAGCTATAAAAACTTACCAAAAAAGAATAAAAAGCAATTAAATATCTTTTAAAACCTTAAAATTATAAAATTTACACATATTTAATATAATACACTATTTGATAATAGGAAAATTATGAAAAATATCATTTTTATGGGAACTCCATCTTATGCAACTTGTATTTTAAAAGAGCTTGTCGATAAAGGATTTAATGTCCAAGCTTTATTAACTCAGCCTGATAAGCCTGTAGGAAGAAAGCAAATTTTAACTCCAAGTGAAACTAAAAAATTTGTTTTAGAAAATAATTTAAATATCAAAATTTTCACTCCAAAAACTTTAAAAGATGAAAGTATAATTAATGAAATAAAAAGCTTAAAACCTGATTTTATAGTTGTTGCTGCTTATGGGAAAATTTTGCCAAAAGAAATTTTAGATATTGCTCCTTGTATAAACTTGCATGCTTCCTTACTTCCTAAATATCGTGGTGCTTCTCCTATACAAAGTGCCATTTTAAACGCGGATAAAATAAGTGGAGTTTGCACAATGCTTATGGAAGAAGGGCTTGATAGTGGTGCAATTTTAGAAAGTATAGAATGTAATATCGAGGGTAAAAATTCAGCAGAAGTTTTTACTATGTTTTCAAATTTAGCAGCCAAACTTACTATTTCTACGCTTTTGAATTTTGAAAAAATTATTCCAAAAAAGCAAGATGAAAGTTTGGTTACGTATTGTAAAAAAATCAAAAAAGAAGATGGGTCGATTAGTTTAGATAATGCAAACGAAATTTATCAAAAATTTTTAGCATTTTATCCTTGGCCTGGAATTTTTTTGGAAAATGGTATGAAATTTTTAGATATAGAATTAGTTGATAGTGAAAAAAATCAAGAAGCAGGTGTTATTTTGCAAATAGAAAAGGAAAGCTTTTTGCTTTCATGTAAAAAAGGCATTTTAAGGATTAAAATTTTACAAGAAAGTGGAAAAAAAGCCTTAGATGCTAAGACTTATTTGAATGGAAAAAGGTTAAAACTTGGAGATAGTTTATTTTGATGAACTTGAATCTACTCAAGTTTATTTGAATGATAAAATTCGAAATAATGAGATTGTAGATAATACTGCTATATGTGCCTTTAACCAAAGTTCTGGTATAGGAAGCAGAGATAACACATGGCAAAGTAAGCAAGGAAATTTACATGTATCTTTTTGCAAAAAAATTCAAGAACTACCACAAGATCTTCCTTTGGCTTCTGCTAGTATATATTTTGCTTTTTTAATGAAAGAAGTATTAAAGAAAAAAAAATCTAAAGTATGGATTAAATGGCCAAACGATTTTTATATAGATGATAAAAAAATTGGTGGTTTGATGAGTAATAAAATTAATAATTTTTTGATTATTGGTATAGGAATCAATCTAAAATATGCCCCATTTAATGCTGAAATTTTAGACATAGAAGTCGATATTAAAGAACTTTTAAATGAATATTTTATTTATATTGATGATAAAATTTTATGGAAGAATATTTTTAGCAAGTATATGTTAGAATTTGAAAAGTCAAGAAATTTTTTTATACATAATGAGGGCAAAATTTTATCATTAAAAGATGCTTTACTGTATAAAGATGGTTCTATATTGATAGATAATAAAAGGATATATAGTTTAAGATGAGTGAGATAATAACTATTGCAAATCAAAAAGGTGGTGTAGGTAAAACTACTACTGCAATTAATTTAGCAGCTTCTTTGGCTGTAGCTGAAAAAAAGGTTCTTTTAATAGATATTGATCCACAAGCTAATGCTACAACAGGACTTGGTTTTAATAGAAATAATTATGAATATAATATTTATCATGTTTTTATAGGAAGAAAAAAGCTTTCAGAAATTATTTTAAAAACAGAACTCCCTCAATTGTATTTAGCTCCTTCTAATATTTCTTTGGTTGGAATTGAGCAAGAAGTGGTAAAAGAAAGTGGTGAGTATAGAACTATTTTGAGAGAAAAAATTAAAGAAATTGCAAAAGATTATGATTTTATTATTATAGATTCACCTCCCGCACTCGGGAGTATTACAGTAAATGCTTTTGCGGCTAGTGATAGTGTAATTATTCCAATACAATGCGAATTTTATGCATTAGAAGGAGTTGCAATGGTTTTAAATACCATTAAATTTGTAAAAAAAACCATCAATCCAAAACTTAAAATCAAAGGTTTCTTACCTACTATGTATAGTTCTCAAAACAATCTTTCTAAAGATACATTTGAAGATCTGAAACAAAATTTTAAACAAAAATTATTTAGAACAGGCGATAATGAAGATGATTTTATTATTATACCTAGAAATGTAAAATTAGCTGAGAGTCCAAGTTATGGAAAGCCTATTATACTTTATGATATAAAATCTCCAGGCTCTTTGGCTTATCAAAATTTAGCATACTCTATACTGGGATAAAACAAATGGCAAAAAAAAGTGCATTAGGAAGAGGTTTAAGTAGTATTTTAGCTGATATAGATAAGGTTTATGAAAAAGAATTAGGATCTAGTGAAAATAGAATAGAAGAAATTGACATAGAATTAATCAGCCCAAATCCTTATCAACCAAGAAAAAATTTTGATAAACAAGCTTTAGAAGAATTGGCAGGCTCTATAAAAGAATACGGCTTAATTCAACCTATAGTAGTTTTAAAAAAAGATGAGTTTAGTTATATTTTAATAGCAGGTGAAAGAAGATTTAGAGCGTGTAAATTTTTAAAAAAAGACCAAATTAAAGCTATAGTTTTAAATGTTGATGATAAAAAGCTTAGAGAATTGGCCTTAATAGAAAACATTCAAAGAGAAAACTTAAATCCTATAGAATTGGCACACTCATACAAGGAATTATTAGAAATTCATAATATTACTCAAGAAAAATTAGCAGATCTTATTCATAAATCAAGATCACAGATTGCTAACACACTAAGACTTCTAAATTTAAACGAGCAGACACAGAATTTTATTATAGAAGGCAAAATTTCTCAAGGACATGCAAAGGTTTTAGTAGGTCTTGAAAAAGAAAATGAAAAAATGATAGTAGATACCATTATAGGTCAAAAACTTAATGTTAGAGATACAGAAAAGTTAATTAAAAATTTTAAAAATAAAAAAATAGAAAAAAATAGTGGTAGAAAATATCAATCAATGATCAAATTAGAAGAAAAGTTAAATACTTTAGAATTTAAAACGCAGGTTAAAAATTTAAAATTAACCATTGATTTTATGAATGAAGATGAGGTGGCAAAATTTATAAAAATACTAGATTAAATATGTTTTTAGGTATTTTTTGATAAAATAAATATTTCTATCTATTTTATTTTAGGAGTATTAATGTTTAATGATGTACATTTTTCCATCATGATAGCTACAGGCATAATTTTTTTGCTTTTGATAGCAGTTTTAAATTCTATGCTTTATAAGCCTTTAATTAAATTTATGGATTCTAGAGATTTAACTATTAAAAATGATGAAGAGAGAATGAAAAAAAATTCTGATGATATTTCAAATGTTGAAATTGAATTAGAAAAAATTCATATCCAAACAAGAGATGAAATTAATCAAATCAAATTAAAAGCAATAGAAGAAGCTAAAATAAAGCAAGAAAAAGAGCTTTCAGCAAGAAAAAAAGAATTAGAAGAACAAATGATTGTATTTTTAAAAAGTCTTAAAGAGAAAGAAAAAGAGTTAAAAGAAGAAATGAGTTTAAAAATGCCAGAATTTAAACAAAGTTTTAAACAAAGCCTGAATAGAATTTAAGGAAAAAAGATGAGAAATTTTTTAATATTAGCATTTCCTTTTTATGCTTTTGCAGCTAGCAATGGAAATGGGGAATATGATATAATCCCAAGAGCAATTAATTTTATATTATTTGCTGCAATTTTATACTATTTTATTGCTACTCCTTTGAAAAATTTTTACAAAGGAAGAATTGCCAAAATCTCTTCTAAAATGAATGAAATTCAAGAAAAACTTATTGCAAGTAAAAATCATAAATTAGAAATGATGAAAAAACTTGATCTTGCAAAACAAGATGCTGCAAATGCAGTTGCACTTGCAAGAAAAGAAGCTGAAATTATAGCAGATAAAATTGATAGTGAAACAAAAATGGAGCTTAAAGCTTTGGAAAAAACATACGAAGAACATAAAGAGTACGAAACAAGAAGAATGGAAAAAGAGGTTATTCAAATAGTGTTGGAAGAAATTTTTGAGGATAAAGATTTGCAACTACAACAAAAAGAAATTTTAAATATTATGATGAAAAAGGTATCTTAATGAATAGTGTTATTGCGAAAACTTATGCTAAAGCTATACTAGAAAGAGATGATTTTGATTTTTTTTATAATCATTTAATACAGCTTAGCTCTGCATATAATTCTGAAAAATTTGTAAGTATTTTAAATTCATATGAAATAAAGCAAGAAAAAAAATTGGAATTTTTACTTTCTTTGTTAGATAATACTAGTGAACCTTTTAAAAATTTTCTTACTTTGATTATAACTAATAGCAGAGAAATGTTGATTCCAGATATAGTTAAAGAATTAAATGAACAAAAAGCACTAAAAGAAAATATGTTTTTGGGACAAGTTTATTCAAAAGAAGTATTAAATCAAGAAGAAATTAAGAATTTAGAAGTAAAACTTAGTCAAAAGTTTAATGCAAATATTAGATTAGATAGTAAAATAAGTGATAATGATGGTGTAAAAGTTAGCTTAGATGGACTTGGATATGAAATTTCATTTTCAATGAAAAATTTAAAAGCTAAAATGAATGAATATATATTAAAAGCAATTTAAGGAGATTTGATGAAATTTAAAGCAGATGAAATTAGTTCTATTATAAAAGAAAGAATTGAAAAATTTGACTTTAATCTTGAAATAGAAGAAACTGGTAAAATTATTTCGATTGCTGATGGTGTTGCTAAGGTATATGGTCTTAAAAATGCTATGGCTGGGGAAATGGTTGAATTTGAAAATGGTGAAAAGGGAATGGTTCTTAACCTTGAAGAATCTAGCGTGGGTATTGTTATCTTAGGAAAAGGATTTGGTTTAAAAGAAGGAAGCTCTGTAAAAAGACTAAAAAAACTTTTAAAAGTTCCTGTTGGTGACGCATTAATAGGTCGCGTAGTAAATGCATTGGGTGAACCTATTGATGCTAAGGGTGTAATTGAAGCAAGTGAATATCGTTTTGTAGAGGAAAAAGCAAAAGGTATTATGGCTAGAAAAAGTGTTCATGAGCCACTACACACAGGTATTAAAGCAATTGATGCTTTAGTTCCAATTGGTAGGGGTCAAAGAGAATTAATTATTGGAGATAGACAAACAGGTAAAACGACTGTTGCTATAGATACTATTATTAGTCAAAAAGGAAAAGATGTTATTTGTATTTATGTTGCAATTGGTCAAAAACAAAGCACGGTTGCTCAAGTGGTAAAAAAACTTGAAGAATATGGTGCAATGGATTATAGTATAGTTGTGAATGCAGGTGCTTCTGATCCTGCTGCTTTACAATATCTTGCTCCTTATACTGGAGTTACTATGGGTGAATATTTTAGAGATAATTCAAGACATGCTTTAATTGTTTATGATGATTTGAGTAAGCATGCTGTTGCCTATCGTGAAATGTCATTAATTTTACGTCGTCCACCAGGTCGCGAAGCTTATCCAGGAGATGTATTTTATTTACACTCAAGATTGCTTGAAAGAGCAAGTAAATTAAATGATGAATTAGGAGCAGGTAGTTTAACAGCTTTGCCTATTATTGAAACTCAAGCAGGAGATGTTTCAGCATATATTCCAACTAATGTTATTTCAATCACCGATGGTCAAATTTTCTTAGAAACTGATTTATTTAATTCAGGTATACGTCCAGCGATTAATGTGGGTCTTTCTGTATCTCGTGTTGGCGGTGCTGCTCAAATTAAAGCTACTAAACAAGTTTCAGGTACTTTAAGGCTTGATTTGGCTCAATATAGAGAATTACAAGCTTTTGCTCAATTTGCAAGTGATTTGGATGAGGCTAGTAGAAAGCAACTTGAACGTGGTCAAAGAATGGTTGAGGTATTAAAACAACCTCCATATTCTCCGCTTTCAGCAGAAAATCAGATTGTTATGATTTATGCAGGTACTAAGGGATATTTAGATGATATTGCTGTTTCAAAAATTAGTGAATTTGAAGTGGCGTTGTATCCATTTATTGAAGCTAAATATCCAGAAATTTTTGAGCAAATTAGAACGAAAAAGGCTTTAGATAAAGATTTGGAAGAAAAACTAGCTAAAGCATTGAGTGAGTTTAAAGCAAACCATATATAAGGTTTTTAAATGTCTAATTTAAAAGAAATTAAAAGAAAAATCAAAAGTGTTCATAATACACAAAAGACAACCAATGCAATGAAGCTTGTTTCTACTGCTAAACTTAGAAAGGCAGAGGAGGCAGCAAAAAAATCAAAAATTTTTGCTCAAAAAATTGATGAAGTTTTGTCAGAAATTGCATTTAAAATTAATCAGTATAGTGATATTGATGATAAGCTTCTTTTTTTTAGAAAAAAAGAAAATATAGAAAAAATGGATATAATATTTATTACCGCTGATAAAGGTTTATGTGGTGGTTTTAATATAAAAACCATTAAAACAGTTAATGAAATGCTCGAAGAGTGTAAAGCTAAAAAAATTAAGGTAAGATTAAGAGCTATTGGAAAGACTGGCATAGAGTATTTTAATTTTCAAAATATTGAAATTTTAGAAAAATACTTAGATACTAGTTCAAGTCCAGATTATGAAAAAGCTTGCTCAATAATTCAAAGTGCGGTTGATGATTTTACAAACGAAGTTACAGATAAAATTGTAATTGTGCATAATGGATATAAAAATATGATTTCTCAAGAAATGCGTATAAATGAGTTATTACCAGTACAAGCTATTGCAAGTAAAGAAGAGCAAAATTCTCAATCTTTAATGGATTTAGAACCTGAAGATGAAGAAATTTTAAGTGATTTGTTAAAAACTTATTTTGAATATAATATGTATTTTTCTTTGGTTGATTCTTTAGCGGCTGAGCATAGTGCGAGAATGCAAGCTATGGATAACGCAACTAATAATGCAAAAGCTAGAGTAAGACAGCTTAATTTGGCTTATAATAAGGCTAGACAAGAATCTATTACAACGGAATTGATAGAAATTATCAGTGGCGTTGAGTCAATGAAATAAATTTAGGAGTGATGATGCAAGGTTTTATTTCTCAAGTTTTAGGACCAGTTGTTGATGTGGAATTTAAAGACTATCTTCCACAAATTAATGAAGCAATTATTGTAAATTATGAATTAGAAGGCAAAGAATATAAATTAGTCCTTGAAGTAGCAGCACATTTAGGTGATAATAAAGTAAGAACTATTGCTATGGATATGACTGATGGGCTTGTAAGAGGTTTAAAAGTTGAAGCTACCGGTAGTCCAATAAGTATTCCAGTAGGTGAAAAAGTACTAGGTAGAATTTTTAATGTAACTGGTGATTTGATAGATGAGGGCGAGAATATAGATTTTGATAAAAGATGGTCTATACATAGAGATCCTCCTCCGTTTGAAGAGCAAAGCACTAAAAGCGAAATTTTTGAAACAGGTATTAAAGTAGTCGATTTATTAGCACCTTATGCTAAAGGTGGTAAAGTAGGTTTATTTGGTGGTGCTGGTGTTGGTAAAACAGTTATTATAATGGAGCTTATACACAATGTTGCTTTTAAACATAGTGGATATTCTGTTTTTGCTGGTGTTGGTGAAAGAACACGTGAGGGCAATGACCTTTATAATGAAATGAAAGAAAGCAATGTTTTAGATAAAGTTGCACTATGTTATGGACAAATGAATGAGCCACCAGGGGCAAGAAATCGTATAGCTTTAACTGGTCTTACTATGGCTGAATATTTTAGAGATGAAATGGGCCTAGATGTGCTTATGTTTATTGATAATATCTTTAGATTTTCTCAATCAGGATCTGAAATGTCAGCACTTTTAGGTAGAATTCCATCGGCTGTTGGATATCAACCAACTTTAGCAAGCGAGATGGGAAGATTCCAAGAAAGAATTACTTCTACTAAAAAAGGTTCTATTACTTCAGTTCAAGCAGTTTATGTTCCAGCTGATGATTTAACAGACCCTGCTCCAGCAACTGTTTTTGCTCACTTAGATGCCACTACTGTTTTAAATAGAGCTATAGCAGAAAAAGGAATTTACCCAGCTGTTGATCCACTTGATTCTACTTCAAGAATGTTAGATCCTCAAATTATAGGTGAAGAACATTATAAAGTAGCTCGTGGGGTTCAATCGGTTCTTCAAAAATATAAAGATTTACAAGATATAATAGCTATTTTAGGTATGGATGAACTAAGCGAAGAAGATAAGTTGATTGTTGAGAGAGCTAGAAAAATAGAAAAATTTTTATCTCAACCATTCTTTGTAGCTGAAGTATTTACAGGAAGTCCTGGAAAATATATTTCTCTTGAAGAAACGATAGCAGGATTTAAAGGTATTTTAGAAGGTAAATATGATGATTTACCAGAAAATGCTTTTTATATGGTTGGTAATATAGATGAAGTTATAGCAAAAGCTGAAACACTTAAAGAAGTAAGCAGAAAAGAAGTTTGCTTAGATAATTGCAAAGTGGATAAAGCTAAAAAAGGTTAATCCATGAAAGATTTAGTATCTTTAGAAATTATTACTCCTCTTGGTATGATTTATCAAGGAGAAATAAAATTAGTTGTTTTGCCTGGAAGTGAAGGAGAATTTGGAGTTTTAAGAGGTCATGCTTCTTTAGTATCTTCACTTAAAGCCGGAATTATCGATATAGAAAAGTCGGATTCAACGCATGAGTTGATTGCTATTGATTCAGGTCATGCTAAAATTTCTGAAACAAAAGTAAGTGTTTTAGCTAAAGGTGCTGTTTGGGTTGGTGGAAATAGTGATAATGAAATTGCTCAAAAACTAGAAGAGGCAAAAAAATTAATTAAGTCAATGAGTAGCGATAGTGTAGCTTTAGCTTCTACTTTCGCTAAATTAGATAGTAGTGTAAGGCAAAGATAGTGGATTTTCAAGCTATTTTTCATTTTTTTGAAAGTACAAGTTTAATTACATATATAGTTTTAGCTTGGCTTTCTGTATATTTTATACTTAGTTTTAGTATTTTGTTTTCAAGATTAATACTTATTAATAAATGGATACAAAATGAAAATCAAGCCTTAAAAGCTTTGATGCAAGGTGAGAAAGATTTAAGTCAAAGTACATCCATTTTAAAAAAATGTAAAGAAATTGATGAAACTAAAATGAATATCTATAAAAATTCAGTAGAAAAAAAAGCGACTATAGGACTTACTTGGTTGAGTATCATAGCTTCTACTTCGCCTTTTATAGGTCTTTTTGGAACAGTTATTTCTATTCTTGAAACTTTTGGTGGTTTGGAAATGCAAAATTCATTAAGTATTATTGCACCTAAAATTAGCGAGGCTTTGATTGCAACAGGATGCGGAATTTTAGTTGCTATTCCAGCTTATAGTTTTCACTTAGCCATTAAAAGAAAGGCTTATGAACTAATTAATATTTTAGATAGTGAAATTAAATTATTGATTAGTAATAGTTTTACAAAGGTATAATATTAATGTTTTTAGAGGATAAGCCTGAATTAAATATTACACCTTTAGTAGATATTATGTTGGTTTTGTTAGCTATTTTGATGGTTACTGCACCAAGTATTACCTATGAAGAAAAAGTACAACTTCCTCATGGTTCACAAAAAACTTCTAGTGCTCCAAATATTAAGAGTTTAATTGTAACAATTAATGCTAAAAAGGAAATTTTTGTAGGAAAAAATAAGTTCGATTTTGTAAGTTTTGCAGATAATATGAATGCTTTAAAAGCCCAATATAATATTCAGGAAACAGTTTTTATAAGGGCAGATAAAAATTTAAAATATGATGATGTGATGAGTGTTCTAAGAACAATGAAATATTTGGGCTTTCAAAAAGTTGCTTTGCAAACTGAGTAGAGTAATGGAAGAAAATTCTAAATACAATATAAAAGCTTTTATTTATGCGATTTTAATTTATTTTTTTGTTGTTTTTTTGGTATTTTTTAAATTGGTTGAATATAAAACTAAAATTATTGAATACACAGATGACCCTAATAGTTTTATTAATATTGAACTTGGAGATAATGTTAATAAAAACCAAGTTAATATAGAGCAAGAAATTCAAAAAGATAATTTACAAAATTTATTTGAAGAAAATATATTACAAAAATATACTACAAATAAAAGTGTAAATACTCAAGATATAGAGCAACAAGCTAGTGTTTTTAATGAATTATTTGGAAAAATAGAAGATTATCAAGAGGAAAAAACCACAAAAGTGCAATCTTCTATGCCATCAAAAAAACCTATTTTTGCACAAAGAGAAAAAATCAATGATTTTTCAAAACAGCTAAATGAAAATTTACAAATTAATCAAGAATTAGGGCAATCTGTTATAGAGCAAAAAATTGGCGTTTATGATCAATTTTTAGGAGCTGTTAGAAAGTATCTTGAAGATAGATGGAGAATTTATAATCCTAGTGGAAATTTAAGTATAGATGTAGAATTTGTGATTGACAACAATGGTTATTTTTATTTGTTAAGTGCCACTAGTACATATAGTGATAATTTTGATAAAAAAGCAAAAGAATTTTTACAAAATTTAGAAGGAAAGTATATAACTTTACCTCCAAATGGTAAAATGAAAAAAATAAAAATGCAACTTAGTGATGTAATTGAATTTGAAACGGAGAAATGATGAAAAAAATAATGGCAATTTTATTTTTTTGTTCAATATTATTTGGACAAGATGCAACAATTTCTGTTGTAAATAAAGGTATGCAATTACCTAAAATTTACATTAAAGATCAATCTAAGCTCAGTGATTTAGATCTTAAGAAAAGTTTTTATAATATGCTTATTAATGACATAAAAGTAGGTTCAAATTTTGAATTAAGTCAAGACGAAAAACAAAGTGATTATATTTTTTCTTATAATTTAAATAAAAATGGAAAGATTTTAGATATTGATGTAGAAATTCTAGTAGCAAACGAAATTAAAACAAGTTTTTATGAACAAATTCTTTCTGTTGAGGAATATCCATTTTTAGCACATAAGAGTATTGTTCAAATGAATAAAAAATTAGGTTTTGCTCCAATTGATTGGATGGATCATAAAATTTTAATAGCAAGAACCCAAGGTAGCAAACAAAGTGATATTTTGTTAGCTGATTATACTTTAACTTATCAAAAAATATTAATTTCAAAAGGACTAAATTTATTTCCAAAATGGGCCAATAAAGAACAAAATGCTTTTTATTTTACAGCCTATGAGGGTGAAATTCCTACTTTGTATAAATATAGTATGAAAAATAAGAATATTTCAAAAATTATTTCAAGTGAGGGTATGATAGTTGCTTCTGATGTAAGTGACGATGCTAAAAAAATATTGCTTACTATGGCACCTAAAGACCAGCCAGATATTTATTTATATGATATAGATACAAAAAGTCTTACACAACTTACAAATTATAAGGGTATTGATGTGAATGGTAATTTTGTTGATGATGATAAAAATGTAGTTTTTGTATCTGATCGTTTGGGTTACCCAAATATTTTTATGCAAAATTTAGATTCTAATTTAACAGAACAAGTAGTATTTCATGGTAAAAACAACTCTTCAGTTTCTACTTATAAACATTATATGGTATATTCTAGCAGAGAAACAAATCAAAGAGGAGTTTTTAATCTTTATTTAATGTCTACACAAAGTGATTATATTAGACAACTTACTGCCAATGGAAAAAATCTCTTTCCAAGATTTTCTATTGATGGAGAAAGTGTAGTTTTTATCAAATATTTAGGTTCACAAAGTGCTTTAGGTATTATTAGAATTAATGCAAATAAAGCATTCCATTATGGCCTAAAAATTGGAAAAATTCAATCAATTGATTGGTAAAATATAAAAATAATATTTTTTTTGTTATAATTAAATATGATTTTAATAAAAAAAGGGGAAATAATGAAAAAAATCATTTTTGCTTCAATAACTGCATTTGCTGTTATTATTAGTGGTTGTGCTACAAAAAATACTAGTGTGAGTAGCTCAAGTAGTGTCGATAGTTCAAAAGGAAGTGGTGGATCAGATAGATTTGAAAATCTTGAATCTTTAAACTCAATTGCTAATGTTTATTTTGACTTTGATAAATTCGATGTTAGAAAAGATATGCAAAAAGTTATTGCTAACAATGCTGAAATATTAAAAAAAGAAGCTACAAATGCTACAATTGTAGTCGAGGGAAACTGTGATGAATGGGGAACTGATGAATATAATCAAGCTCTAGGTTTAAAAAGAGCAAAAGCGGTTAAAGAATCTTTAATAGCTCAGGGTGTTAGTGCAGATAAAATTAGCATAAAAAGTTATGGTGAAACTAATCCTGTATGTACAGAAAGAACAAAAAATTGTGATGCACAGAATCGTCGTGCAGAATTTAAATTGTTAAAATAAGTTTTAAATAATGAAAATAAAACTACTACATGTAGCTCTTTTTTTAGGAGCTACTTTTTTACACGCTGAGATTTCGGCATTCGATGCAGGAAAAGTAGATACAAAAACACCTTATGGCTTAACTCAAAACGAGAAACTACAATATGAAAATCAAGAGCGTTTAAAAGCTTTAAATGAATATTACACTAATCTAACTAGCAAGATAAATACTGCAGTAGAAAATATAGAGGGTTTGCAAAGTGTAACAGAAGGTTTAAATGCTCAATATTCTAAAGCAAATACAAAACTACTTTTATTAGAAGAAAATTATCAAAATTTTGATACAAATATTACTCATGAGATTCAAAATTTAAGAGCATATGTAGAAGAAAATAGAGAAATTCAAGAGAAAAATTATCAAGAAATTCAAAAAATTTTAAGTGAAATATCAACCTTAATTAATAAAATCAATGATGATTATATTTCCAAAGAAGACATGAATCAAAGTATAAATTTTTTTCAATCAGAAATAACTAGATTGCAAAAACAAACAAATATCCCCCAGGTTATTAATCCTGTTATAATTGATGATGAAAATAAGACACAGGAGCGTGTTCAAGAAACAAATACAACTTTAGAGGAAATGACAGGCAAAAAAGATGATAATTGGAAAAAGCTACAGTCTAGTAAAATTTTAAAAAATGCAATTGATGAAGTAAATAAAAATAAATTCGAGGATGCAAAAGAAAAATTTGAATATTTAATTAACATACATTATAAACCTGCAAGATCTACATTTTGGCTTGGAGAAATAAGATATAAACAGCAAGACTATGCGGGAGCTTTAGGATTTTATAAAAAAAGTTCATCAATAAGCACTAAAGGTGATTATGTACCAAAATTGCTTTATCATACAGCTATAAGTTTAGATAAGGTTGGAGATCCTAAAAGTGCTAATAAATTTTACAAAGCTTTAAAAACGGCTTATCCAGATAGTCCTGAGGCAAAAGCTTCACCAAATAGAAAGTAATCAAAGGAGAAAAAATGGCTATAGAAAAAAATAGCGTAGTTTCAATGTTTTACGAATTAAAAGATGCAAATACAAATGAAATATTAGAATCGAATACCTATGCCGAACCT
This sequence comes from Campylobacter sp. RM16704, assembly GCF_000816245.1. Taxonomy (NCBI): domain Bacteria; kingdom Pseudomonadati; phylum Campylobacterota; class Epsilonproteobacteria; order Campylobacterales; family Campylobacteraceae; genus Campylobacter; species Campylobacter sp. RM16704. The sequence goes on from NZ_CP007769.1 coordinate 181,997, forward strand.
ATTTCTTTTATTTTAGGTAAAGGGCAAATTTTAGAGGGATTAGAAGAAGAAATTCAAAAACTTGATGCACCTTGTAATGTTGATATTGTAATTAAAAAAGAAAAGGCTTTGGGTGAATATGATGCCAGTGCTTTGCAAACTTTACCGAAAGAGCAATTTGCAGGAATTGATTTGCAAATAGGTATGGAGCTCTTTGGTGAAGGAGAAGATGGTAATACAGTAAGAGTGATAGTTAGGGAAATTACAGATAATGAAGTTACTATTGATTATAACCATGCTTATGCAGGGAAAGATTTGTTATTTTCACTAAATATTGTAGATGTAAGAGCTGCAAGTGAGGATGAAATTTTAACAGGAATTATTGCAGGAAGTAAAAGTTGTGGATGTGGTGGTGGAGGACACCATCATGGACATGGCGATGGTGGTTGCTGTGGAGGTCATGGACATGGCAATGGTGGTTGCTGTGGAGGACACCATCATTAATGAATAGTGTATTTATTTTTCCAGGGCAGGGTTCTCAAAGTGTTGGTATGGGGTTTAGTTTTTATAAAAATTCATCTAAAGCAAAAGAATTATTGGATCATGCTAGTGAATATTGTAAAGTTGATTTTAAACAATTGCTTTTTAATAATAATGAAAATTTAAACAAAAGCGAATTTACACAAATGGCTATTGTGTTAAATTCATTAATGGCTTATGAGGCTTTAAGAGAACAAGTCAATATAGAGGCAAAGTATAGCTTAGGTCATTCATTGGGAGAATTTAGTGCTTTGGCAATACAAGGTGCATTTGATTTTTTAGATGTTATTACACTTGTTAATAAGCGTGGCCGATTTATGCAAGAAGATTGTTCTATAATAGAAGCTGGCATGATGGTGATTTTAGGACTTGATGATGAAATAGTCAAAGAACTTTGTCAAAAAGCATTTGCAAACGGAAAAAGCGTTTATGTGGCAAATTATAATTGTGATGGGCAGATTGTTGTAGCTGGTTTAAAGCCGGATTTGATTGCTTGTGAAAATGATTTTAAAAATGCTGGTGCAAAAAGAACTATGCTTTTAAATATGAGCGTTGCAAGTCATTGTCCATTATTAAAAAATGCTTCTATGAAGCTTTCAAAAGAGTTAAAAAAGATTTTAAAAGATAATTTTAAAAATGTCATATCAAATGTAAATGCTAAAGCATACAATGATAAAAATCAAGCTTTAACACTCTTAAGTGATCAGCTTACAAAACCTGTTCTTTATAAACAAAGTATTAAAGCAATTGACAATGATGTAGATTTTTATATAGAATTTGGTGCAAGTGTATTAAAGGGCTTAAATAAAAAAATCACTCAAAAAGAAACCTATGCTTTAAGCAAGATGGAAGATATTGATGAAATTTTAAAGGTAATTAAGTGAAAATAGCTATTTTAGGGGCTATGCCTGAAGAAATTACTCCTTTACTAGAGACGTTAAAAGAATATCAAACAATAAATTATGCGAATAACACTTACTACCTTGCTAAGTATAAAAATCATGAATTAATCATCGCTTATTCTAAAATAGGAAAAGTAAATTCTACTCTTAGTGCGACTATTATGATTGAAAAATTTAAATCCGAAATTTTACTTTTTACAGGTGTAGCTGGAGCTTTTAACCCAGATCTAGAAATAGGTGATCTAATTTATGCTACAAAGTTAGTTCAATATGATTTGGATATTACAGCTTTTGGTCATCCTCTCGGATATGTTCCAGGTAACGAAATTTTTATAAAAACAGATGATAAACTTAATTGTCTTGCTTTAGAAGTTGCCAAAGAACTTGATATTAAACTGCAATCAGGTATTATTGCTACGGGTGATGAGTTTATTTGCAATGAGAGTAAAAAAGTAAAAATTAGAGAAATTTTTAACGCAGATGCTTGTGAAATGGAAGGGGCTAGTGTAGCTTTAGTATGCGATGCTTTAAAAATTCCTTGTCTTATTTTAAGATCAATGAGCGATAAAGCAGGCGAAAAGGCCGAATTTGATTTTGATGAATTTGTAGAAAAATCAGCAAAAATTTCGGCTAATTTTGTTTTAAAAATTTGTGAGAAGCTATGATTAATCTTAGTAAAAAATTGATTAGAGAAGTTGCAAAGGCAAATGCAAAATATTCTTTAATAAAAGATAATGATAAAGTTTTATTAGGACTTAGTGGAGGAAAAGATTCATTAACTTTAGCTCATCTTTTAAGACGTATGCAAGCACATGCTCCTTTTAAATTTGAATTTAAAGCAGTAACTTTAAGTTATGGAATGGGTGAAGATTACACTAAACTTCATAATCATTGTGAAAAATATGGGATTATTCATGAGATAATTGATTCTAATATTTATGAGATTTCAGGTGATACTATTAGAAGAAATTCAAGTTTTTGTAGTTTTTTTTCAAGAATGAGGAGAGGTGCTTTATATACTTATGCCTTAGAAAATGGTTATAATAAGTTAGCAATAGCACATCATTTAGACGATGCCGCTGAAAGTTTTTTTATGAACTTTATTTATAATGGTGCACTTAGAAGTTTAGCACCAAAATATAAAAGTAAAAGAGGAATAGAGGTTATTCGTCCATTGATTTTTGTAAGAGAAAGACAATTGCGGGAAAATGTCATCACGAATGAATTAGAAGTTATAGGTAACGAATTTTGTCCTGGCATGAAATTGAATGAAAAAAATGTTAAATTCCCACATGCTAGAGAAGAAGCTAAGCAACTTTTAGCAAATTTAGAAAAAGAAAATCCGAAATTGTTTACAAGTTTAAAAACCGCATTTGAAAATATTCATACAGATAGTTTTTTTATGGTTAAAAGCAATGACTAAACTTTTAGTTGTTGTTGATTATCAAAATGACTTCATAGATGGTAGTTTAGGATTTAAAAAGGCCATTAAAATAAAAAATAATATTCTTACGCTTTTAAAAGCTCACCAAGGAGATATTATTTTTACTTTTGATACACACGATAGAGGGTATTTAAATACTCAAGAAGGAAGAAATATTCCGATTTATCATTGTATTAAAAATACTTTGGGTTGGAAAATGCCAAATGAGTTCGATGAATATTTAAATAAAGCCAAAAAAATTTTCTATAAAGATACTTTTGGAAGTCTAGATTTGGCTAATTTTTTAAAAGAAAATTATTATGAAAGTATAGAATTTTGCGGTTTAGTTTCGCATATTTGTGTATTCAATAATATCATTTTAGCATTAAATGCTAGTCCTAATTCTAAAATTACTCTACATAAAAATGCTAGTGCAAGTTTTAATGAGCAATTAGAAAAAAGTGCTTATGGTATTTTACAAGCTTATGGTATAGAGCTTCTTTAATGCAAGGTTTTATTTTGCATACTCAAAGCGTAAAAGATGAGGATTTGATCGTTTATCTTTTAAGTACTAAGAAAGTTATTAAAAGTTATAGATTTTATGGTATGAGGCATTCTAGTATCTTAAGTGGTTATAAAATTGATTTTGAGTTAGAAGAAAGCACAAGATTTTTACCACGTTTAAAAGATGTTTTGCATGTTGGATTTTCTTGGGTTTTAGACAGAGAAAAAATGTATCTTTGGCAAGAGTTTATTAGGCTTTTTTATTGGCATTTAAAAGATGTTGAAGAAATAGATAGTTTTTATTTTGAACTTTTAGAAAATTGTGCTATACGGTTTGAAAAACAAGATTGCAAGCGTGTAATAGTAGATGCATATTTAAAAATTTTAAATCACGAGGGTCGTTTGCATAGAGATTTTATTTGTTTTTTGTGTGACAATTGCATAAAAGAGAATGTTGTGTTGATAAGAGCTTTTTTACCTGCTCATAAGAATTGCTGTTTTGGTTATGAATTTAAAATTAAAGATATTTTAAAATTTTATAAAAATTTTAATTCATCGCATTTAAGCGATGAATATATTGATAAATTGCATAAAATTATCAAAGAGGGTTTTTAAGAGTAAAATCATACATCATAATAATATCTTGTCTTAATCTTGCAATAATATTTTGCGTATCAATATGAGTATTTTTTATAATAGCTTTTTTACTATTTTTAATGTCTTCCAGTAAATCTCCAAGTTGTTTTTGAGAGCTTTTTAAACAAGTATTAATACATTTTGGTTGTTCTTGTTTTAAAAATTTTTCAAAATCTAAACTTTGATTATTAAGTTTTGAAGTATAAGCCGCCAAATTATTTGCACTTGTTCTAATACCCCCTAATGCTTTATAAATCCCCTTTGAATTGATATGAGCTGCCATCAACTTTCCTTGTTTTTGGTATCTCTTCATTCGTATTGCTTATTATTTTATAAGCAAAAATTATTCCTTATTAAAGAATTCTTGAATATATTTTCTCATGGTATCAGCATCGGTAATACGATTTACTTGATTTCTAAAATTTGAAGCATCTTCATAACCTTTAGAATATTCATGTAAGTGTTTTCTAAATATACTTACCCCTTGCCCCTTATAATGTTTTAACATTTCTTCGAAATGAGTAAATATAATTTTGTTTTTCATAGCTTTATCGATTTTTTTACCACTTTTAATCTCATAAAATATCCAAGGTTTTCCGATGCTTGCTCGACCTATCATTAAAGCATCACAATTGGTTATCATAAATACATCATTAGCATTTTTAGCATTAATATCTCCATTTGCTATCAAAGGAATTTTTATGTTTTCTTTAGCTAAGGCTATGGCTTCATAATTAGAATTTCCATTATACATTTGTTTTCTAGTACGTCCATGCATACTAATAAAATCTACTCCAGCATTTTCACAAGCTTTGGCTATAGCGATAGGTTCTTTTTTATCGTATCCAATTCTTACTTTTACGCTAGTCAATTTTTTGTTGCTTATTTTTTTTATAAGTTCTAGTATTTTTTGTAATTTTCCAAGATCCTGTAAAAGTGCGCTCCCTGCATTTTGCTTAATAATTTTATTAACCGGACACCCACAATTAAAATCAATGCCATCTATAAAATCAAATTGATTTAGAATTTGCACAGCCTTTTGTATAATATTTTCATCAGATCCTGCAATTTGGACTATATAGGGTTTTTCAAGTTCAGCCTTTTGTAACATTTTAAGAGTTTTTGCACTTTCATAAACCAAAGCATTGGAGCTTATCATTTCACTAATTGTTACATCAGCTCCAAACTGTTTGACTAAATTTCTTAAAGGTAAGTCTGAAAACCCAGCCATAGGTGCTAAAAATAAAGGTTTTTTACTAAAATCTATCATTGTATAAATTTTTCAAGATCAATTTTTTTGTTGTGTTCTCTTAGAAACAAAATAAGTCTAAAATCCTTATATTCATTTTGATCATTTCCTAGTTCTTTTAATAATTCATCATACATGCCAAATTCAGCCAATGTGTAAAAATAAGCTCTTGTAGATTGGGTATGATTCTCTTTTATTTTTTTAAATATTGCAATTAAATTTTGAGGCTCTATTTTTTTACATAGAATTTTTGCACATTGCATATACGCACTCTCATCTAAAGTATTCATGTTTAATAAAACTTCTATTTCAATATGATTTAATTCTATATTTTCATTTTTAAACCGATGTAACAATAGCAAAATATTATCTTGATTTTTTTGAATTTTTAGTGTTTTTATTTGGTTATAAGAGGCATTTTTTAATATTTGTTCATACGCAAAATTTTCAAGGTCACTTGATAGTTTTTCCTTATTTTTGATGAAAGAAAATGCATAGTCGACATCTTTTTGAAAATGATTTTTTTCATTTAAAATAAAGAATTCATTATTTGAATCAAGTTTATATTTTTTTAAATCGACAAAATTTTCATTTTTTAATTGTTCAAAAATATCAATGATATTATCTATTTTTGGATTTTGATTTTTTTCTTTAAAATATAATGCTTGAGTATTTTTGGCTATTTCTTGAAATTCTTGAGTTTTAAATTTAATCTTACTATTTTTTTTAAAAAATATATCAATAATAAAATTTTCATAATTTTTGCTATCTTTAATAAGATTTTTATATTGTAAATGTTTTAAAAAACCATAGAAACTCATATGTAATAATGCTAAAATCATTAATATAAGAGCGGGTAGAATTACCCATAAGCTAATAGGCAAAGTTAACTCAAAAGAAGAAATTGTAAAAGTATAATCTCCTAAATTTAAATTATAAACTAAAGCTGCAATGATTAAAAGATAAACAAAACTTGCAAAAAAAAATAATTTTAACTTCATAACTCTTTCCTTTTTTCTAAGTTTTCACGACAATTTATGCAATATTTTGCATGAGGTTTTATTTTAAGTCGCTCAGGATGGATATCATCTTCACAATATTCACAAATTCCATAAGTATTGTTCTCTATTTTATTTAATGAATGTTTAATTTCTTCTAATTCCGCTTTTAAATTTTCATTAATCTTAAAATCAATATGTGAACTATTATCAATTTGCTGCAAATCAACTTCATCACTAGGTTCACTATCTTGCAAGTTATGAATATTGTCTATATTGCCTTGAAGTTGATTTAAAATTTCTTTTTGTCTTTGAATCAAAATACTTTTAATTTTATCAAGATTTGTTTCTCGCATAAAGTTGTGCTCCTATTTGTGATATGGGTGATTTGTATTAATACAAAATGCACGATAAATCTGCTCTAAAAGCATAGTTTTTGCAAATTTATGTATTAAAGTCATTTTACTAAGTGCTATACTTATATGCATTTGTGCAATAAATTCTTTTTCAAAGCCATAAGCACCACCAATGAAAAAAGAAATTTCATGTTTATCTCGTAATAATTTTGCAAACTCTGTGCTTGTAAATTCTTTACCTTGTTCATCTAAAGCTATACAAAAACCTTTTTTATAAGGGTTTAATGCACTTGTATAAGCTTTTTTTGCTTCTGTTGCATTTATATTTTGTGCCAAAGTTATTTTATTGCTGAAAATGCAAATATCATTAAAATTACAAAATTTTTTAATAAGGCTTGTATATTGTTTATTAATTTTACTAAATTCATCGTTATTATTTTTTTGAATACTTAAGAGATTAATTTGCATTTTCTAGTTTGTTAGAAAAAAATCTTAAGAAATCTGCTATGAATTTTTTTTGCTCACTTCTGTTAATAATAGCATCAATTAAACCATGCTCAAGTAAAAATTCAGCTTTTTGAAAACCTTCAGGTAGATCAGTTCCTATGGTTTGTTTAATCACTCTAGCTCCAGCAAAACCTACCAAAGCACCAGGTTCTGCTACGATAATATCTCCAAGCCAAGCAAAAGAAGCACTAACTCCGCCCATTGTTGGATCTGTTAATACTGAAATATAAGGTAATTTTTCTTCTGCTAGTAATTTTAAAGCCGCACTAGTTTTACTCATTTGCATTAAAGAATAAGTACTCTCTTGCATTCTAGCACCACCACTAGCACTTACTATCACCACTGGAGTTTTTTTCTCTATAGCTCTTTCTATAGCTCTAAGAATTTTTTCGCCTTCAACCGATCCTAAGCTTCCGCCCATAAAAGAAAAGTCAAAGACTACTAGCTGTGTTTTAATTCCATCAATATTACACTCTCCACTTATTACAGCACTTTTTCTACCAGTTTTTTCTTCATTTTCTACTAGTCTTTTTTTATAAGATTTACTATCAACAAATTTTAATGGATCAACTGCATATAAATCTTTATCCATTTCCATAAAAGAATTTTCATCACTTAACAACTCTATGCGTTTTAAGGGAGTTAATCTCATATGAAAATTACATTTAGGACACACATTATAGCAAGTCTCTATTTCTTTATAATACATTAATGCATGACAAGAATTACACTTAACCCAATGATTTGGTGCTTCACTTGGAGTTGATTGCTTACGTCTTATACTAGAAAAAATATCTAAAAAATTCATCATCACTACCCAAAATATAAAAATTTCAAAATTATAGCAAGATTTTTTATTTTTTAAAATCTTGCTCCTAACATAAATTCAAATTTGCTTAAATCATCTTTGGATTTTGTATTAAAAGGTTTAGCAAAAACTAAATTTAAAGCTCCTAATGGGGTTAGCCATTCAAATCCAACACCAGTGCTCCATCTTTGGATTTGAGTTAAAGAATTTTCTCCAATAGCACCATAGTCAAAAAATATACTTCCTCTTAGTTTTATCCTATCAAAAATAGGAAAGCTAAGCTCTACAGAATTTGCAAATGCTATGGTACCGCCAGTTTCATCACCCCAATCATTTTTTGGACTAACACTTCTTCTATCAAAACCCCTAATAGTTCCTATACCACCAAGATATAATTTTTCATTAATTGGTAGATAGCCTTGATCCCATACCTTATAAAAACTTGCTTTGTATCGATAAATCAAATCCCATCCTATGAAATCTTCTAATCCTTGATAATAATTAAATTTAGTAACTGAGCTTATAAATTCTTGATCTCCACCTAATCCTGCGTATTCAAGAGAAGTTGATGCGATAAAACCAGATCTTGGCAAATAATAATCATCTGTATTATTAAATATTATTGATGGCGTTAAAGAGCTTTTGTAAGTTTTACCAAGTTTATATCCTTGAGCAATTAAACGATCACTTAAATAGTAAATATCACTTTGTTCAAGATTATAAGTTAAATCTACATTTACGTATCTTCCTAAAGATTTACCAGCACTTATATTAAAGCCGTAATTTCTTTCATCGTAACTATCCCATTCTAGACGATCTGAATATAGTGATCCGCCAAGAGAATAATCACTATCGTTTACTCTAGGATTTCTTAAAGAAACTCTACCTGAAAGCGTATCATCACCTTTATCTATATTTACACTACCTTTCATACCTGAACCTAGTATATTTGCATCAGATAATGAAGCACTTAGTAAAATTCCATCACTAGTTCCATAGCCAATACCACCAGAAATAGCTCCTGTTGAAGCTTCTTTTACCTCTATTATTAAATCAATATGTGTGTCATCTACTCTTTGTTCTTTGATATTTACACTTTCAAAATAAGCAGTTCTTCTTAGTGCATTTCTTGAATCTGTTAAATCGGTTCTATTGTAAAGATTTCCTTCGGTTAAATAAAGCTCTCTACGAATAACTCTATCAACTGTCTTTGTATTACCTGAAATTTCAACATTTCTAATATATACTTTTTCGTTTGGAATTACCTTAAAAATAATTACCGCTTCATGATTTTCTTTATCTTTTTGTATATCAGGTATAACTTGTACAAAAGCATAGCCTAAATCTGCTGTTTTTGTTTCTATTGTTTTTATATCTTCTCTTAATTTTTCTATATTAACTATTTTTCCTATACTAAGCTTGAGATCTTTAGCTAAAACATCGTTTTCTTCATCACTAAAAATAGGATTAAAGATTCTAATGTCTTTGACCTTATAAACTTCACCTTCGTTAATAAAATATGTCAAATCTGCTTGATAAGTATCTGTGTAAGTATTTAAAAATGCAGGTGATACACTAATATCTAGATAACCTTCTTTTAAATATACATCCGAAATTCTTGAACTATCATTTGCAAGATCAAAAATTTTAAGTTTGCCATCATTAAATCCCCACATCCATCCTAGGATTTCTCTTTGTTTATTTGCTATCACAGGTTCTATATCTGAATAACTTAGTTTTTTAGCTCCACTTAAACGCACCTTTTCTATGATAATATTTTCACCACGATTTACAATAAATGTTAGTTTAAGAGAGCTTGAGTTACTCAGTTTTTCACTTTTTATTTCTACTACAGTATCATAAAATCCTTTAGCTTGATAAAAAAGTTTAATTTTTTCTGCTGATTCTTTAGCTGAATTTTCATCATATAAAATTCCAGGTTTTAATCCTACTAAAGATTCTATTTGTTTTCTATCATTACTTGCTATACCCTGAATGTCAATTTTTCCAATAGATGGTTTTTCTACTACTTTAAAAATTATTACTCCGTTTTTTTCTTCAACAAATATATCTTTAAAATAATTTCTGTCAAAAAGATTTTTAATCGCCATATCTATGCTAGCAGTATCGATTTTTTGTCCTATTTTTAATTTTGAAATCGCAATAGCACTCTCTTTAGAAAGTTGCGATAAACCTTCAAATTTAATATCTTTAATTGTAGTTGCACATAAAGAACTTGAGAGTGCAAAAAAAATAAACCATTTTTTCATCATTTTACCTAAATTTTTATATACAAAAGCGTTATAATACCAAAATATTTTTAACTGATTCTTTTTAAGGAAAATTTATGAAAATAGGCATAGTGGGACTTGGTTTAATAGGCGGATCATTAGGAATTAGTTTAAGAGAAAACAAATTGATAGATTTAGTTTGTGGATATGATATTAATAAAGAATATGAACAAATTGCTTTAGAAAGAAAATTGGTAGATAAAATCGTTGATTTTGAAGCACTAAAAAAATGTGATATAGTCTTTTTAGCTATTCCTGTAAATGCTATTGTAAAAATTTTAAAAGAATTTAAAACCATTTCTAAAGATTGTACTGTAATAGAGCTTGGAAGTACTAAGGAAGAAATTATTAAAAACTTACCACAAAAATTGCAAAAACAATTCATCGCAGCTCATCCTATGGCAGGAACTGAAAATAGTGGACCAAATGCAGCTATAAAGGACTTATATAAAAATGCTGTTTGTGTTTTGTGTGATATACAAAATGCAGATCATATACACCAAAAAAGAGCTATAGAAATTTTTTCTGATTTAGGAATGAAACTTGTGTTTATGGATAGTATTTCACATGATCATCATGCATCTATTATTTCGCATTTGCCTCATGTAATTAGTTTTTCTTTAGCAAATTTTGTTATGAAAGAAGAAAATAAAAAAAATATAGCTCATCTTGGCGGTCCTTCTTTTAAGGATATGTGTAGAATAGCTAAATCTAACCCTCAAATGTGGAGTGGAATTTTTCAACAAAATAAGCAAAATTTATTAAATTCTATTAATCTTTTTCAAAAAGAGCTACAAGAGTGTAAAAAAATGATAGAAAAAAGTGATATTAGCGAACTTGAAAATTGGATTAAAGATGCAAATAAATTAAGAGAAATTTTATAATTTTTTTTACAATTTACTCTTAATTTGCAATTTCATAATATATTTATTATAAAATATAGATTGAAAGTGAATAAATATGATTTTTACGCGTAAAAGATCAAACAAAAAATGGATTGCTATAATTTTTTTAGTAATCTTAACTTTTATAGTATTTGTTTTAAATACGAGTTTATTTGAGAAAAATGCCCCATCAATTCAAACAAAATCAGATATTATTTATAGTAATTTAAATGAACCTATATCAATAGAAATAAATGATGAAAGTGTTTTAAAAGATATTAAAGTAACTTTGTATAAGGCAAATGAGATTAATGGAGAAACTTTAGTTAATGAACATATTAAAGGTAACAAAAAAAATATTCATTTTGACTTAAAATTACCAAAACCAGCTTATAAAGAAAAAATTGATTTTTATAAACTTGTAATTGAAGCAAGAGATAATAGTTTTTGGAATTTTTTCCTAGGAAATCAAGTTATCAAGGAAATAAAAATTATTATAGACACCAAAAGACCTTTAGTAGAAATTTTAGATAATTCTTATCAAATAGAACAAGGTGGCATTGGTAGTGTAGTGTTTAAAGCATTTGATGAGAATTTGCAAGAGGTTTATATTGTAAATAATAAAGATAAGATATATCAGGCAACTCCTTATGTAAAAGAAGGTTATTATGCAGCTTTAGTTCCTTGGGAAGCGACTGAAGAACATTTTAGAGCTTATGTTGTAGCAGTAGATAAGGCAGGAAATATAAACAAACAAAGAATTAGATATTATTTTGCAAATAAAAAATATCGTGTTTCTAATATAAAAGTAAGTGATAGATTTTTAGATGGAAAAATAGAATTTTTAGCCCAACGGTATGCTCCAAAAGATAGAGATTTAAGTAGGCTTGAAAAATTCAAATTTGTAAATGAAGAATTAAGAGCTTTTAATGAAGTGATTATTCATGATATTACTAGTAAAGTTCCTGATACTTTGATTAATAATTTTAAAATTAATCTTTTCAAGCCTTTAAAAAATGGCCAAAAAGTAGCTGATTATGCTGATCATAGATTTTATTCTTATAATAATCAAGCTTTTAGCAGTTCTTATCATATGGGACTTGATTTAGCAAGTATAAAAGAAGCACCTATTGTAAGTAATAATAATGGAGAGGTTGTTTTTGTTCAAGAAAATGGAATTTATGGACTAAATATTATCATATATCATGGATTTGGAATTTATACTCTTTATGGACATTGTACAACAGCTGAAGTAAATGTAGGAGATAAAGTTAGAGCAGGTGATGTGATAGGAACAACTGGAACTACTGGTTTAGCATTAGGTGATCATGTGCATTTTGGAGTATTGGTGCAAGGTGTTGAGGTGCGACCTGAACAATGGCAAGATGCAAAATGGATAAAAGAAAATATCTATAATGTATTAGAAGCAAGTAAAAAAAGAATTTTAAGTGAATAAATATGAATCAGACAACAATAGCAAGAGAAGTTAAAGGTGTTGGTATAGGTTTACATAAGGGTGAACCTATTAATATAAAGTTAGAGCCATTGGAGGCTGGTAATGGTATAGTATTTTACAGAAGTGATTTGGGAATTTCTTATGAAGCAAAACCTGAAAATGTGATTGATACTCAAATGGCTACTGTTATTGGTGATCATAGGGGGTATGTTTCCACTATAGAGCATTTAATGAGTGCTATAAACGCTTATGGAATCGATAATGTGCGTATAGTTTTAAATGCTAATGAGGCTCCTGTGATGGATGGTAGTAGTATAGGTTTTTGTATGATGCTTGAAGAAGCTGGCATAAAAGAGCTTGATGAAGCAAAAAAAATTTTAGTGATTAAAAAAACTATAGAAGTTAAAGAAGGTAATAAATTTGTACGTTTAAGTCCTACTAATATGCCTATTATAAATTATACAATTGAATTTGATAATCCTATCATAGGTAAGCAAAATTATTGTTTTGAATTTAGTAAGGAAAATTATATCAATGAAATTGCAAGAGCAAGAACTTTTGGATTTTTAAAAGATGTTCAAGCTTTAAGAGCTATGAATTTAGGTCTTGGTGGAAGTTTGGAAAATGCAGTTGTAATTGATGATAATCGTATTTTAAATCCTGAAGGATTGCGTTTTAAAGATGAATTTGTACGTCATAAAATTTTAGATGCTATTGGGGATTTAACCCTACTTGGATTTAGAGTTTTTGGAGATTATACCTCTTATGCAGGTTCACATAAACTTAATCATCTTTTAACTAAAGAACTCTTAAAGGATTTTGGAGCATATGAAATAGTAAGCTTAGAAAAAAATACACATAAAATTTATGAAAAGGTTTTTGCATAAAAAAGGTTACTTTACTTTTAAACGCCATAACAAAGCCTTTAATGCTTGGTGTCTATGAAAATGATGAAATATTAGAAATGATTGAGAGTGATTTGAAAGTTAGTGAGATTTTGCCAAAAATTATACAAGATCTACTTTCAAAATATGATTTTGAAGAGCTTATTTATGTGCATGGACCAGGGTCATATATGGGGATAAAAATTTCTTATATTTCTTTTCAAACTTTAGCTATAGTTAAAAGTATTCCTTTAAAAGCTATTAATGCTTTTGAGTTGAATAATAATACTCCCATAGCTGCTAATAAATACTTATGCTTTGTAAAAAAAGAAAATGGTAAAGTTGTTTTAGAAAAAACACAAGCGGGGAATTTTTTTATGCCTCAAAATTTAAAAAATTTAAATTTGAGTAAAGAAAATACACCTTTTTATGTTTTAGATGTAGTTAATTAAGGTAGAAAATGAAAATTTTAGTTCCTGCTACAAGTGCAAATTTAGGTCCTGGTTTTGATTGCTTGGGATTAAGTTTAAAATATTTTAATCAAACAATAGTAGAAAAATCTAATTTTTTTAGCATTAGTATTCATGGTGAAGGCGAAAATAATATCTACCTGAAAAAAAATAATACTTTTGTAAATATTTTTTATGAAATTTATCAAAGACTTATTGGAAGAAAAGATAGCTTTCGTTTTATCTTTCAAAATAATATTCCATTAGCAAGAGGTATGGGAAGTTCTTCTGCTGTAATAGTTGGAGCTATTGCCTGTGCTTATGCATTAAGTGGATTTAAGGTAAATAGAAATATCATTTTAAATGAGGCTTTAAAATATGAAAATCATCCAGATAACATAGCTCCAGCAACTCTTGGTGGATTTGTATGTGCATTAACTTGTAACAATGAAGTTTTAGCTATAAAAAAAGAAATTGATAAAAATTTACAAGCTATTATAACCATTCCCAATGTAGCAATGAATACACAAAAATCAAGGGAGGTTTTAGCCAAAAGAATCAACCTAGAAGATGGAGTTTTTAATCTTTGTCATGCTTCGTTTTTAACAGCGTGTTTTTTAGAAAAAAAATATGACTTGCTAAAATATGCGAGTTTAGATAAATTACACCAAAACCAAAGAATGAAACTTTTACCCGAGCTTTTTGAGGTACAAAAACTAGCTTTAGATAATAATGCTCTTATGAGTACGCTTTCAGGTTCAGGTTCGAGTTTTTTTACTTTAGCTTATAAAGATGATGCAAAAAAAATCAAAGAAAAAATAAAAAATAAATTTGTTAAATTTAGGATTGAGCTTTTAGATTTTGATGATGAAGGCTTTAAAATTTGCTAAAAATTCCAAAAAAAAGATATAATTTTGAAAAATCATATACCCATTAGAATGTGCATTGTTTGTAAAGGTCGTTATGAAAAGCAAAGTTTGCATCAATTTCAAATAAAAAATTCTCAAATTATCACAAAAGTGAAGTTTGGTAGAAGTTTATATATTTGTAATTTATGTTTTGAAAATGACGAAAAGACATTGCAAAAAGCTTTTAAAAGAGCTTGCAAAGGCAATTTTCATGGCAGTATTAATCAGCAGGATTTAAAGGAGATGTTTTTTTATGGCAGATGTAAAAATTAGTGAAATTGCTCAAGAGCTAGGATATACTAGTAAAGAAATTATAGAAAAGGCCAATGAAATAGGCTTAGAAGATATAAAATCCCCTAATAAAAAAGTATCTTCTGAAATTGCTGAAGCAATTTATCAATATGTACAATCAGGTGAAATTTTAGATGTAGTAAAAAAAATTGCAAAACCAAAAAAAGAAAGTGTAACTAAAAAAAATACAAATAAAAAAGAAGAAAAGAAAATTGTAACCAAGAAAGAAACAAAAGCTACTACAAAATCAATACGAGATAAAAAAGAAGAAAAAAAACTTGAAAATTCTATTAAAGAAACATTTTTAGAAGAAACAAGAGAAGATATTAAACTTGATGAAAAACTAGGTTCTAGCATAAATTTAGCTAAAAGAAGAGGTTTGGTTATCGTAAAAAAGAAAAAGGAAGAAAGTAGAGAAATTACAATAGAAAAAGAAGAAAAATCCAATACACAAGTTACTCAAGGCTTGAGTCTTAGCATGATTTTTTCCAACTCTGATTCTGAAGAGAATTTAAAAAGAAAGAAAAAAGAAAAGAAAAATCATCCGGTTGCAAGTAAAAAAGAAAATACTACCAAAATGGATCTTTTAGGAGATAAAGATTTTGCTGAAATTTCATTAGAAGATGATGATATGGTAGTTTTGCCTGATTTTAGTGTAAAAGAAAATAAACCAATTCAAGCGACAAATAAAAAACAACCAAATATTTTAAAACAATCTTTAAATAATTCTATTAATCCTTTTGGTGAAGGTGGTATACAAAGAAGAAATAGAAAAAAACCACCTAAAAAAATAGAAAAAAAAGAAAATGAAACCATTACAAGTGTAAGTATACCTAAAGAAATTCGTGTGTATGAATTTGCTGAAAAACTTGGTAAAAATACAGGCGAGGTTATTTCAAAGCTTTTTATGCTTGGCATGATGACGACTAAAAATGACTTTTTAGATGAGGATGCTATAGAAATTCTTGCTGCAGAATTTGGCGTGGAGATTAATATCATTGATGAAGCTGATGAGTTTGATTATGTAAAAGATTATGATGAAAATCAAACAGAAGAAAATTTAAGCCAAAGAGCTCCAGTTATCACTATCATGGGGCATGTGGATCATGGTAAGACTTCTTTGCTTGATTATATAAGAAAATCACGCATTGCAAGTGGCGAAGCAGGCGGGATCACTCAGCATGTGGGCGCTTACATGGTAGAAAAAAATGGCAGAAAAATAACTTTTATAGATACTCCAGGCCACGAAGCATTTACTGCTATGCGTGCAAGAGGAGCTAGTATAACTGATATTGTTATTATTGTAGTGGCTGCAGACGATGGAGTAAAACCTCAAACTAAAGAAGCGATTAATCATGCAAAAGCAGCTAATGTACCTATCATTATAGCAATCAATAAAATGGATAAAGAAAACGCAAATCCTGATATGGTAAAAACTCAACTAGCAGAAATGGATATAATGCCAGTAGAGTGGGGTGGATCTTATGAATTTGTGCCAGTTTCGGCTAAAAAAGGTGATGGTATAGAGGATTTACTTGAAATTGTATTATTACAAGCTGATATTTTAGAGCTTAAAGCAAATCCAAAAGCACATGCAAAAGCAAGTATTATAGAATCTTCAGTGCAAAAAGGTAGAGGTCCTGTGGCTACTATCATCGTACAAAATGGTACTTTAAGAGTAGGAAATACTGTCGTAGCAGGGGAAGCTTATGGTAAAGTGCGTGCTATGAGTGATGATCAAGGTAAAGCTTTAAAAGAAATAGGCCCAGGTGAGTGTGGTGTGATCATAGGTCTTAGTGAAGTAGCTGATGCGGGAGAAACTTTAATAGCTGTAGATAGTGATAAGCAAGCAAGAGAATACGCTAATAAACGCCATGAATACAACCGCCAAAAAGAATTAAGTAAATCCACTAAAGTAAGTATAGATGAGCTTGGTGCAAAAATTAAAGAAGGCAATTTAAAAGCCCTACCTGTGATCTTAAAAGCAGATGTGCAAGGTTCACTTGAAGCGATTAAGGCTAGTTTGGAAAAACTTAAAAACGATGAGATTAAAGTTAATATCATCCATAGTGGGGTAGGTGGGATTACTCAAAGTGATATAGAGCTTGCAAGTGCTAGTGAAAACTCTATCGTTTTAGGCTTTAATATACGCCCAACCGGTGAAATCAAAGAGCGCGCTAAAGATAAAGGCGTAGAGATAAAAACTTATAATGTTATTTACAATTTGCTTGATGATGTAAAAGCCTTACTAGGTGGTATGATGAGTCCTATCATCTCTGAAGAACAACTCGGTCAAGCTGAAATTCGCCAAGTGATCAATGTGCCAAAACTAGGACAAATCGCAGGTTGTATGGTAACAGAAGGAACTATAAATCGTGGTGCGAAAATCAGGCTCATTAGAGAAGGGGTTGTGGTATTTGAAGGCAATGTAAGCTCACTTAAACGCTTTAAAGATGATGTAAGAGAAGTTGCAAAAGGCTATGAATGCGGTGTTGGCATAGAAGGTTGTAACGATATGAGAGTGGGTGATTATATAGAAAGTTATAAAGAAGTTGAGGAACAAGTAAGCCTATGAACCCAGCTGAAATCAAAAAGCTACGTACGGAAAGTATTTTAAAAGAGCTTATACCAGAAGCTTTAGCAAATTTAGACAATGAAGCTTTAAAAAACTTGTGCGTGGTGGATGTAGAGTGCAAAAAAGGCAGATATGATGCTTTTGTGTATTTAGATAAAATGTTTTTTAACACTCAAGAGCAAGAAATCATACTTAATCAACTCAAAAAAGCCGCCCGTGCTTTGCAAAATTATTGTATGAGTGAGCAAGGATGGTATAGATGTCCGAAATTTCATTTTAAATTTGATGATAGATTAGAGTATCAAAACCATATGGATGCACTTTTTGAAAAGATAAAAAAGGAAAGAAATGAATCTTGAAGCTTTGTGTAAAGAAGCAGGGCTTAGCTTTTATGATGATGAGCTAACAAGTGAAAATGGTAGAAAGATTTATAGAATTTATGTGCAAAAAGAAGGTGGGGTAAATCTTGATGATTGTGCTAGGTTTAGTGAGATTTTATCGCCTATTTTTGATGTAGAGCCACCTGTGGGCGGGGAGTATTTTTTAGAAGTATCAAGCTGTGGGCTTGAAAGAAAACTTAGTAAAATTGAGCATTTTGCAAAAAGCATTAATGAGCTTGTAAAAATCACAACTAGTGAAAAAGAAAAAATCGAGGCAAAAATCATCGCTGTAGATGATGAAAATATCACTTTAGAAAATTTAGAAACTCAAGAAAAAACTACTATAAATTTTAGCGACATAAGAAAAGCTAAAACCTTCATACAATGGTAAAAATTTAGAAATCTAAATTTTTACTTGTCTTTTGTATAATTAAATTTAAACATAAGAATAAAAAAGGTGTATAATGCTTGAAAATAAATATGATTATAAAATCAGTAAAACAGACAAAAATGGCAATGTGTATTATCATTTTCCAAAAGATAGTGATGAATTTAAAGAAGCAGTTGTAAAAAATGGTGGCATGAGTGTGTATGTTTATCAAGATGATAAATTAATAGATGAACTTCATACAAAAAGTCAAGGTTATAAATGGACTTCACCTGTTTTTAATTATTTAAAAACTATGAACAAAAATGGTGAAAGATTTTATAGATATTATAAAAATTGTAAATTTTTTGCAATTGTGGATTAGTCTCCTGATAGTAAATTTATATTTTAGTAAAAGGAATTATTGTGTCTAATGCATTTTTTATTTTTGAAAACAATGTAATGTTTAAAATAAATGTTTTTAAAAAAAGTAATAAAGATGATTTTAGGTATTTTTTAGACGAAAAATCAAATTTGGCTAATTCAACCAAGAGGGATTATTGTGGAACTAAAACAAAAAAATTTTTTCAAAAATTATTTACAAATGGAATTTTATCTTGTGAATGTGAGTTGTATAATTTAGATATAGATTCCTTACAGGCACTCAATTTTTTACTCGATAATATTAAGAATAAAAATAGTGTTTTATATAATATTAATTATGAAAAAAAGAAATTAAATGGAACCCCTAGTGCTTGTATTGCTTGGTATATTAAATTTTTAGAATATAAAAATACTAAAATTTAAATCATTTTTTAATAAAAAATATATTATATTTGTGATTTTATATAATAAAGGATTGTTGATGGAATTTAAGCCAAAAAAAGAATATATATGTAAATTGTTAAGCGATGAGGGGGTTAAATTTGTAATTCCAGAATATCAAAGACCATACAGATGGGATATAGATGAATGCGAAACTCTTTGGAATGATGTTTTGGAGGTATTTGGTGATGGCGAAAGTATTAATGAATATTTTTTAGGATCTATCGTTGCTTATCAAAATAATAATAATGAGCTTGAGATTATAGATGGACAGCAGAGAATTACTACTTTTACACTGTTTTTTAGAGCATTTTATGAGCATTTTCAATCTGAACAAGCTAATGTAAAAATAAGTTATTTGGAAGGTTTTGGTAAATGTGTTTGGGAGTATGATTTAGACAGTGGTTTGGATTATAACAAAAGTCATTTAAGTAGCAGAGTGATTACAGACCGTGATAATGTTATACTAAATGAATTATTAAGAAAAGAGATTAATCTTGAGGATTTACAAAAATCAATCTCAAAATATTCCAAGAATTTTATTTTCTTTTATAATAAATTGCTGGAATTTAAGATAAACAGACCTTTGCAATGGGAAATACTATGTAAAATGTTTTTATCAAAAATACTTTTTATGTTAATTGTGGTATGCGATAGTCAAGAATCTGCTATGACTATATTCAATACTCTAAATTCAAGAGGATTGCCACTATCTAATGCTGATATTTTAAAAGGATATATTTATAAAAGAGTATCACAAAAAAACGAGTTTGCAAGTGAGTGGAAAGAATTAGAAGCAAAAATTGATGAAAGTGATAATATAAAAAATCTAGATTTCTTATTTTTACAATTTATGCATGTAATTCGTGCTGAAAACGAAGATTTTGATACAACAACCCATAGTGTATTAAATTTCTTTACAAAGTCAGATAAAAAAGTATATTATGGTGCAATTGATAATTGGCTTTATAAAGATAATACAATGTATTTTATAAAGTGTCTAGCAAATTTTTGGGATAAGCCTGAAAATTATTTAAGTGATTTATCAAACAAATATATGAAAATTTTAAATTTATTTCAAAATGATTCATGGAAAGCATTTGTTAGTTGCTTGGTTTGGAGAAATAAAGATAATATAGACGACAAAGATAAATTTAGTGAAGAATTTGATAAATATTTACCGATATTAATTCAGTATATTACATTGCCATTTTTAAATGGAAATGCATCAATCAACGTGATTAAAGATATTGTATTTAAAATGAATGTAAAACTTAAAAAGAATGAGAGTTTTCCAGCAAAGCAAAACATGCCTAGCTTTGAAAATTTTATAGAAATAAGTAAAAATTTTGATTCCAGAAAAGCTAAATATATTTTATTTTTATACGCTTATATTTATGATAATTTTGAGCAAAATATAGATTCTGCTTCTTTAGAGGTGGAACATATTTTACCGAAGCAATGGCAAAATGCTAACTTTAATGATTGGTGCGAGCAAACTCACATGGAATATTTAGAAAATATAGGAAATAAAATTTTATTAACAAAAAAAAGCAATATTAAATGTAATGATAATTTTTTTGCTAAAAAACAGATAGAGTATGCTAGTGTTAACAATAAAAATCTAAAAGAAATTTTGGATTTATCAAAACGTGTGAAAAATAATTGGACTAAAGAAGATGTTAATGAAAGGGCAAAAGCGATTTATTCTAAAATTGTAGAATTTTTAAAATAAAATAGCTATCCATAGAGAAGACTCTCTATGGATATTTACGCTAAAATATATTTATGATTTTTTCTGTGCTGTGTATTTTGTTGATATGGTGCATCTCATATATTTTTTGATAAAATGTTTTATGTTTAAAAATACAAAATAGAAGGCAATATGAATCACGAATTTTATATGAATTTAGCCATAGATGAAGCTTGGAAATATCAGCTTTTAACCTACCCAAATCCAGCCGTAGGCTGTGTGATCTTAGATAAAAATGGTAAAATCTTAAGCATAGAAGCACACAAAGAAGCGGGCAAGGCTCATGCAGAGCTTGAAGCAGTGAGTAAAGCCTTAAAAGTACTTAATCCAAATTTAGATTTACCACAAAATGCAAACGATTTGCATGAGTTTATTTGCAAAAATCATCAAGGGTTATTAAAAGGTGCTAGTGCTTATGTGAGCTTAGAGCCTTGCAATCATCAGGGTAAAACCCCGCCTTGTGCGAAACTTTTTAGCGCACTTGGCTTTAGTGAAGTTTTTATCGCCACTAAAGATGAGCATAAACTCGCAAGCGGTGGAGCAGAGTTTTTAAAAAATCAAGGCATAAAAGTTCACATGGGAATTTGTGAGCAAAGAGCCAAAGAGCTTTTAAAGCCTTTTTTAAAATGGCAAAAATCAAGTTTTAAATTTTTTAAACTAGCCCTTTCTTTAAATGGCTCTGCTTATGGTAAAATAGTAAGTTCTAAAGCAAGTAGAACCTATGCTCACGCATTACGCTCAAAGCTTGATTTGCTCGTAGTAGGTGGAGAAACTATAAGACATGATAGGCCTATTTTAGATGCAAGGTTAGTTCAGGCTAAAGCACCAAATTTATGCATACTAAGCCATCAAAATTTAGAAAGTTTTGATCCAAAAATTCCTTTATTTAGTGTGCCTGAAAGAGAAATTTTTACAAACATTCCTAGTGAAGCCAAGTTTATTATGTATGAGGGCGGGGAGAATTTTTTAAAAGCCTTTAAAGATGAGTTAGATATGCTTTTGATTTTTTCAAGTTCAAATTTAAATACCTTTGAAAATGTTAAGTTAGATTTAAAGCTAAAGCCTTTATACAAAGGCTTTTTAGGAAATGATACTTATGGATTTTATGAGATTGTTAAATCTTAGTAGATTTTTTGTGAGCTTACTTGTGTGAAAAATTGCGCTAAAGTGTTAGCAAAAAAGCTAGCACTTTGCTCTTCCAATCGTTTTAAAAACTTATCTATAGCATCTTCTTTTTGCCAGATAGGGTTTTGCACTTTGGCTAGCTTTTCTAGCTCTTTTTTGGCTTGCTCGTAATTGCCTATTTTATCAATGAGTTTTAATTTTAAAGCCTCATTAGCTAAAAACACTTTCGCATCAGCCCATGAGCTTGTTTGGTTTAAGTCTAATTTGCGATTTTTAGCGACAAATTGCGTGAAAAGCTCATAGCTTTGATTAGCTAAATTTTGTAAAAAGTCTTTTTCTTCTGCACTCCATTTTCGCATAAAAGTTCCTGCTTCTTTGTAGCTTCCTGCTTTGATGGTTTGTTCGCTTATGCCAAGTTTTTGTGCAAGGTTGCTTACTTCAAAGCCTTGCATGATTACCCCAATAGATCCTACAAAACTAGCAGGATTAGCAATGATCATATTAGCCCCAACTGCACTTAGGTAACTCCCACTTGCTATGGTCCCACCTGCATATACTACTACAGGTTTTTTAGCTTTAAGATCTTGTATGGCTAAAGCTATTTCCATGCTTGGTGCAAAAGCTCCTCCGGGACTATCTATAAAAAGCAAAACGCCCTTTATGGCTTTATTATCTTTAGCTTTATAAATTTGCTCTAAAAGATTACTCGCATCGCTAATTTCGCCTTTGAGATTAATTTGAGCTAAGTTTGCATTAGAAAGTTTAGCATTATCCCCGCTTGGAGCAAGGATTAAAAATACGATAAATAAAAACACAAAGGTTTTAAAATAAGTGTTGATATAAGAAATGATTTTTCCAATTCCTTTAAAAAATGATTTTATAAGTTGCATTCTTTTCCTTCTATAAACAGTTTTAACACTTCTTTACTTTGCAAAATAAATTGCAAAGGAAGTTGTTTTAAATTTACACTATTTGGTAAAGCAAAAAGACTAAAATCAGCTATTTTACCTTTTTGAATTTGACCTAGATTTAAATTTAAGGCTTTTGCGGCTTTATTAGTCGCCATTAAAAGCAATATTTTAGCAAAATTTTCTAACTCAAAATCATCATGTATAAGCAAATTTGCTCTCATTTCATCAAGCATACTTAAAGAAGTATTTGAGCTTAAGCCATCGGTTCCTAGGTGGATATTAACGCCATTTTTTAAAGCAGATTTTAATTTAAAAGTATTTTTGCTCAAAAGTCTATTAGAAAATGCACAATGTGTGATTGAATGTAAATTTTTATCTAGCAAATCCCATTCTTTAAAATAAACACAATGCGTAAATAAAGTTCTTTGATTTTTAAAAAGTTCCAAAAAGCTTTGTGGGGTGTAAAATGGTATAGGATTTTTACTAAATTTAGCTAAGCTCTTTTTAAATCCACCTTTTTTAAATCTTAGCCAATTATTTTCATGATTACTTTCAAGAAAATGTGTGCTTAATAAATGATTATTTTCTTTAGCAAATTTTATGGCAAATTTAGCAAGTTTTGGGTGTGTTGAGTAAGGTGCATGTACAGAAATTGCAGGGATAAATTTAGAAGTTTTAAAACTCATGCTTTTTTCATAGCGTGTTAAAAATTCTTCTTTTTTAGCAATGATAAAATTTTCATTTGAGCCTAAAATTTCATTAAAAAATATTACCCTAGCTTGTGAATTCACACAAGGGTTTAAATCACCTCCAAAACTTGAAATTTCACCTATAGTAGCAGTGCCACTTTTTAGCATTTTATGGATATTTTGAGAGATTAATTTTTCTTTGGCTTTTTTATTTAGTTGTTCACGGTTATTAAAAATACTATCAAGCCATTTTAAAAAGTCTCCAAAAACTAAATTTCCATTATTTGCACTAAATTCTAAATGTGTATGAGGATTGATGAAAGCAGGTAAAAGTAAAGTATCTTTTGGAGTTGGTATAAGCTTAGCTTGTGGGCAGGATTTTTGTAAATTTTCTAAGGTATCAATTTCTAAAATACTATCGTTAAAAAGAATAGCCTTTTCTTCTAAAATGCTAAATTCATCATCGCAAGTTAATATAATTTTGGGTGCTATTATAAACATTTATATCCTTTAAAAAGGGAAATTGTAGCTAAAATTTATCTTTAAAGTGTTATAATATAGTAAATTTTACTAAATAAAGGTTATATTATGAAAGTTATGGTTATACAAGGTCCAAATATCAATATGCTTGGTGTAAGAGAAACTCATATTTATGGTAATATGAAAATGGAAGACATTCATGAGCAAATGAAATTAGCTGCTAAACAAGCAAATGCTGAGATTGAATTTTTTCAAAGCAATTTCGAAGGTGAGTTAGTTGATAAAATTCAAGAATGTTTAGGAAGCGTAGATGGAGTAATCATCAATGCAGCTGCATATGCACATACTTCTATTGCAATTCGTGATGCTATAGCAGCAATTAATTTACCTGTGATTGAGGTACATATTAGTAACACTTATAGAAGGGAAGAATTTAGACAAAAAAGTATGATAGCACCAGTTTGTGCAGGTAGTATAGTAGGTTTTGGTCCTTTTGGCTATCATATGGCTTTAATGGGGCTTTTTCAAATTTTTGATCAAATTAATGCTTACAAAGCAGCACAAGCAAAAACTCAACAAGCAAATCAATGAATTTTATCTTAAAAAACGAAAATGCACTTTTTTATGAGTGTGGCTATTCTTGTGATCATGCTTTATTTTTAAAACTCGAAAATGAAGCTTTTTTTATAACTGATGCAAGATATAGTTTTGAAGCTAGTGAATTTATAAAAAATGCTAAAGTGATTTTAGCACAAGATCTTTTTGCTAGTGCTAGAGATCTTTTGGAAAAAGCAAGAGTTGATAGAGTATGTTTTGATCCAAAAGACTTTAGCTATTTTGAGTTTAAAGAGCTTAGCAAAAGTGTAAATATCGTTTTTGAAGAAAAATTAGATCTTAGCAAAAATAAACGCATTATAAAAAATGCCAAAGAATTGCAACTTTTGCAAAAGGCTGTAAATTTTGGCAAAGAATGCTTTGAAGAATTTGCTAAATATATTAGTCAAGAAGGCTATGGAAAAAGTGAAAAAGAATTGCATTTTAAAGCATGTGAAATTTTTCAAAAAAATGGTGCTTTAGGACTTTCTTTTTCACCTATTGTAGCTATTAATGAAAATGCCGCTAAAGCCCATGCTTTACCTAGTGATAAAAAGTTAGAGTATGAAGATTTATTATTAGTTGATGCTGGAGTAGTGTATCAAAGGTATTGTTCTGATCGTACGAGAACAGCTTGCTTTGATGAGAGTGGCGTAGTTTTTGATAAAGATAAACCAAATTTTAAGAACAAAGAAATAAAAGAAATTTATGAAATAGTAAAGCAAGCACAATTTAAAGCTATAGAAAAAGTAAAAGTAGGTATAATGGCGAGTGAACTTGATTTTGTAGCAAGAGAAGTGATAAAAAATGCAGGTTTTGAAAAAGAATTTATCCATAGCTTAGGGCATGGAGTAGGGCTTGATATACATGAACTGCCAAACATTAGTCCAAAAAGTGATTATGAATTAAAAGAAGGTATGGTTTTTACTATCGAGCCTGGAATTTATATTAAAGACAAATTAGGCATTAGAATAGAAGATATGATTTATCTTGATAAAGAAAAGGCAGTGGTGCTATAATTTGCTAATTAAAGGAGCTAGAAAAATAGAAAAAATTCGCTTTTTCCCTTTTTATTCAAATGCTGGTAAAAAAGGAAAATATATAGCTATTATAGGAGTTGGAGGTAATATAGAAGATGAAAAAAAACGTTTTAGAAGTTTGTTTAGAGTTTTGATGCAAGATAAACGTTTACAGATTTTACAAACTTCACCATTTGTAATAAATAAAGCTTTTGGTTTCGAAGAGCAAAAAGACTTTACTAATGCAGTAATGGTTGTAAGTACGAGTTTACATGCAAGAGCACTTTTAAAAGTTTTGTTTTTTTATGAGTTTAAATTTAGAAGAAAAAGAACTTTTAAAAATGCTCCTAGGACACTTGATTTGGATTTGCTATATTTTTCAAAGAAAGTGAGAAAAGATGAGTATTGCACGGTGCCTCATGTAGGGGTAAATGATAGAATTAGCGTAACTTTGCCCTTGGGCTTGTTAAGATAAGGAAAAATATGGGACAATTGATTCATACTTTTACAGTTGAAAGCACAGATGAGATTATACCTAAGGTTAAACAAGATTATGGCGATAAAGCTTTGATAGTAACTAATAAGCAAATTCGTCCAAAAACTATCAACCAAAAACCTTTATATGAGGTTATAGTAGCAATTGAAGAATCCGATTATGAAGAACATTTAAAGCAAAATAATATGCCTATACCACCGAAGAAAAAGCCAAATATAGCAAATTTTCCTGAAGCTAAAATTCAAACTCCAAAGCAAGAAGATGTGAAAAAAGAAGAAGATGTGGTACTTGATTTTTCTTCAAAAGCTAAACAAAAACCTATTAATCCTTATCTAAATGCAAATAAAAAAGATGATAATTTTTTAAATTTAAAAAATAAGCTTTCACAGGTTAGTTCAGAAATTAATAAAGTTTCTAATTATCAGGACTTTTCTATGCCAAATCCAAGCTATAATAAAAAAATTGAAGCTTTTGAAAAACAAATGAATAAGCTAAATGATAAAATGAATTTGCTTGTAGATATGATGTGGGATGATAAAACAGATTTGCGTAAAGAACTTGTTATACCGCCTGAATTTGCAAGTATTTATAAGCAAGCTAAGGCAAGTGGTATGCAAGAAGCACACTTAGAAGCAATTATGAAAGCAACTATTGAAAATATGCCAAGTACTATGAAAGCAAACCAAGAAGCAGTACAAAGATATTTTTATTCACTTTTACGCAATATGCTTCCTTGTCGTTTAGAAAGTGAAATTAAAAAACAAAAAATTATGATGTTAGTAGGTCCAACAGGAGTAGGAAAAACTACCACTTTAGCAAAGCTTGCTTTTCGCTATGCTTATGGAGATAGACGATATAAAACTGGTATTATCACACTAGATACATATAGAATAGGTGCTGTGGAGCAACTCTTTCAATATGCTAAGATGATGAAACTTCCTATTATTGATAGTATAGAGCCAACAGATTTAGATGATGCAATTAGAAGTTTAAATACTTGTGAAGTTATTTTGGTAGATACAACCGGAAATTCTCAGTATGATAAAGCAAAACTTGAAAAAACTAAAGAATTTTTATCACATTCTAATGCGCAAATTGATGTAAATTTAGTTCTTTCAGCAAATACAAAGTATGAAGATTTATTAGAAACTTATAATAATTTTTCATTTTTAAATATAGATACTTTAGTTATTACAAAATTTGATGAAACAAAAGTCTTTGGTAATGTATTTTCTTTACTTTATGAAACTGCTACACCGATGAGCTTTTTTTCTTTAGGACAAGAGGTGCCCGATGATATAGAAGTAGCAAATAGCGACTTTTTAGTTCGTTGCGTGCTAGAAGGTTTTAGGAGAGATGAAAATGAGTAATCAGGCGGAAAAATTAAAAGATTTGGTAAAAAATAATAATTCAAATATAAAGCATACTCATTTTATTGCGGTTACTAGTGGTAAAGGCGGAGTTGGAAAAAGTACTTTTAGTGCAAATTTGGGTAATATTTTATCTAAAAATGGATATAAAGTAGGGCTTTTTGATGCAGATATTGGGCTTGCAAATTTAGATGTAATTTTAAATGTACGTATAGAAAAAAATCTTTTACATGTTTTAAAAGGTGAGTGTTCATTAGAAGATATTTTGATAGAAGTAAAACCAAATTTATGGCTTATTCCTGGTGAGAGTGGAGATGAAATTTTAAAATATAATGATAAAAATATTTATGAAAGATTTTTGAATCAAACAAGTATTTTAGATGATTTAGATTTTTTAATTATTGATACAGGTGCAGGTATAGGTGGTAATATAGGAAATTTTTTAGAAATGTCTGATGAGGTTATTGTCATCACTGTGCCTGATCCTGCGGCGATTACTGATGCTTATGCAACTATAAAAGCAACTTCAAAAACCAAAGAAAATTTATTAATGGTGTTTAATGTAGTAAAAAATGAAAATGAAGCTTTGAGAATTTTTGATAACATTAAAAAAGTAGCAGATATTAACATTAAACATAATTTAAATTTAGAATTTTTAGGGTTTTTAGGTCAAAGTAAAGATATTAGTTCTAGTATTAAAAAAAGAACTTTATTTAGTGATGAAGATACCAATGCAAGTGATGAGTTAAAAGCTATAGCTTCTAAACTTTTATATAGATTGGAACAAAAAGTGCTTAGTAATGTAGGAGATAAAAGCATTGTGAGTTTCTTTAAAAAGCTTTTAGATCGTTTTTAGATTGAAGGAAAAAAATGAAGCCAGAAAATTTTGTAGCTTTTTTTACTGTTTGTGGTTTTTTTATAGGTTTAATGTTTACCATAGTTAATATAGAAGATGCGTTAGAAATAGTCGTATATACTTGTTTGATTACTTTTGTGTTTTATGTATTAATTCATATAGTGATTATGATTTTTGTAGATATAAATAAAATTAGTGGTAGAAGTTTCAATAAAGAAAAGTATGAAAATGACAACAATAGTTTTATAGTAGAATTAGCTGCAAGAGAAAAGAAAATGGATTACTTGCTTGAAAAACTTCAAGAAGAACGTGAAGATCTTAAAAAACACGATAATTCTAGTAAAAGAAAAGTAAAACATGCAGCCGCTTAATGCTTATGCTTCTACACTAAAAAAAGAACAAGATGAATTAGTTATATCCTATATGCCAGCATTAAGAGCTATGGCTTTTAGACTTAAAGAACGTTTGCCGGCGAGTATTGATGTAAATGATTTAATTAGTATAGGTGTGGAAGAAATGATTAAGCTTTCACGCCGTTATGATAAAGAGCAAAATGATAATTTTTGGGGTTTTGCAAGAAAAAGAGTTAATGGAGCCATGCTTGATTATCTAAGAAGTTTAGATGTAATGAGTAGAAGTAATAGGAAAATTATTAAAGATATTGATGCTATTATAGATGAATTTTATCAAGAAAATGAAAAAGAACCAGATGATGAGTATTTGGCAAAAAGGCTTGATTTAGAAGTAGAAAAAGTCAAAGAAGCAAGAGCAGCACATGCAATTTCACTTGTGATGCCTTTAGATGAACAGCTTAATTGTTTTAATGATAGTAATATTATAGAACAAATTGAAAAAGAAGAATTAATAGAAAAAATCAATGTTGTTTTAGAAGAATTTAAAGAAAGAGAAAAACTTGTAATTCAACTTTATTATTATGAAGAATTAAATTTGAAAGAGATTGCTGAAATTTTAGAAATTAGCGAATCAAGAATTTCTCAAATTCATAAACGATTATTAAAGAAAATTCGTGAAAGGTTAGCTTAGATGGCTGAGATACTTTCCCAAGAAGAAATTGATGCTTTATTAGAAGTAGTTGATGATGATAGCGATGATAGTGCTACCTCTTCTAAGTTAGAAGAGATAGAAGATAAAAGAGATATAGTTGTATATGATTTTAAACGTCCTAATAGAGTTTCTAAAGAACAACTTCGCTCTATTAAAGGAATTCATGATAAATTAGCTAGAAATCTTGCATCACAAATTTCATCTATGATGAGAAGTATTGTTGAAATAAAACTTCATTCGGTTGATCAGATGACTTATGGCGAATTTTTGATGTCTTTGCCTTCGCCTACAAGCTTTAATGTTTTTTCTATTAAACCTTTAGATGGAAATTGTGTTTTAGAGATAAATCCAAGTATTGCTTTTCCTATGATAGATAGACTTTTGGGTGGTCAAGGTGAAAGTTTTGATACCTTAAGAGAACTGACAGAAATCGAACTTAATTTACTTGATTCTATTTTGCGTATTATTATGCAAAGGCTAAAAGAAAGTTGGATGAATGTGACTGAAATTTATCCAAGTGTTGAAGCTAAAGAATCAAGTCCAAATGTTGTGCAAATTGTTTCACAAAATGAAATTGTTATTATGGTAGTAATGGAGATTATCATCGGAAATTCAAGTGGTATGGTAAATATTTGCTATCCTGTTGTACATTTAGAAAGTATTTTGAGTCGTTTAGCAAATCGTGATATTATGATGGGTGAAACTTCAGCAAAAAAATCAAGAAATAAAGAACTTAAAACCTTAATCGGTCGTGCTGAAGTGATTTATGAAGCTATGCTTGGTAAGACATTTATTAATGTAAATGAGTTTTTAGATCTAAAACAAGGAGATATCTTAAAACTTGATAGAGGTGCAGATGATAAAGCTATAGTGGCCATTGATAAAAAGGAAGTATTTTTAGCTCAAGTTGGACTTCATAGATTTAGAAAGTCAATTAAAATCTTAGAACTTATCAAAACAGATAAAGACGAGATTAAAGAAATGCTTGAAAGATATGAAGATGAAAGAAGAGCAAAAGCAAATTCTTATGATGGTAATGAAGAACTAGAAGAGGAAGACGATGATCAATGATTTTTTAGGCATATTTGTCAACGAATGTGTAAGTACTATAGAAGGTTTAACTGGAAAAAATGCTGAATTTAGTGAGTATTACGAATATGATGTAAATTCTCAAGATTCTATGACTCCACCATTAGTATGTGCTACTTTTAGCATTAATAATGACATGAAAATTAAGGTCTTAGCAAGTGCGGTTTTAATGAGTGCAATTGGTGAATGGATGATGGGGGAAGAGGAAATCTCCAAAAATAACGAATTAAATGATGATGAAATGGATGCAGCTAAAGAAGCTATACAAAATATTATTTCTGCATTTTCTACAACCTTAGGTGCACAAAAAGAAATTCCTAAAATGGAATTTAATTTAGAAAATTGCGAATTTGTTGTAGATGCCTTAGATTTAGGTGGTTTCCATAAATTGTATTTATACAATGTAAAAATATTAGATTTGGAAGAGAAAATTTCTTTAGTTTTTGATGAGAAAATATATAAAATTTTAACTAAGACTGAATTAGAAGAAATTGTTGCATCAGAAGATCATGCACAAGATCATAAAGCTTTAGCAAATGTTGAAGAGTTGAGAAATATCGGTTTGATTATGGATGTACGTTTACCTATAAGGGTGCGTATTGGTAGTAAAAAAATGCTTTTAAAAGACGTTTTGACTATGGATATTGGTTCTGTTATTGAGCTTGATCAACTCGCTAATGATCCTTTAGAAATTCTAGTTGGAGATAAAAAAATTGCCTATGGGGAAGTTGTAATTGTAGATGGAAACTTTGGAGTGCAAATTACCGAAATTGGCTCTAAAAAAGAAAGATTAGAACAATTAAGATGAAAGAATGTATCATTGAAGATATTGCTTATCTTCAAGAATTAGAAAAAATTCAAAAAGGCATAACTTTTTTCGGTTCTGCTCGGTTAAAAGAAGATAATGAATATTGTATATTGGCTTCAAATTTAGCAAAAAGACTAACTGATGAGGGTTATAGTATAATTAGTGGCGGTGGTGGAGGTATTATGCAGGCTGCTAATTATGGTGCTATGCAGAGTAAAGCTTTGCATTTAAAATCTTTTGGTTTTAATATACATTTACCTTTTGAGCAAAAAGCAAATGATTTTTTAGAGTATAATATCACTTTTAAGAGCTTAGCCATTCGCAAAATGGCTCTTATTCAAAAGAGTCTAGCTTTTGTGATTTTCCCAGGCGGCTTTGGGACATTGGATGAATTTTTTGAAATTCTTACTCTTAAACAGCTTAATTTTAAAAAAGATGTTCCTATTATTTTAGTTGGGCAAAAATTTTGGCATACTCTTGATAAATTTATAAAAACCTCTTTGCTAGAGCTTAAAACAATATCTAAAAATGATGAATTAAAGTATAGCATAAGTGATGATTTGGATGAAATTATAAGAATGATAAAGGATAATGATGAAAATTCTTGTTGCGATGAGTGGGGGTGTAGATAGTACAGTTACTGCTTATAAGTTAAAACAAGCTGGACATGAAGTTCAAGGGTGTTACATGAAGCTTCATGGAAAACCTAATTATCATGAAGAAAATATACAAAAAGTTGAAAAAGTTGCTAAATTTTTAGATATCAAATATCATATTTTAGACTTACAAGAAGATTTTAAAAATCAAGTTTATATGCCTTTTGTAAATACATATAAAGAAGGAAAAACCCCAAACCCTTGTGCTTTATGTAATCGCTTTATCAAGCTTGGTAAGCTTTTGGAATTTGCTAAGAGTTTGGGTTGTGAGAAATTAGCCACAGGTCATTATGCAAGGATAGAAAATGGTTTGATTAAAACTGCGGTTGATGAGAGTAAGGATCAAAGCTATTTTTTAGCAAATGCAGATAAAAAAGCTTTGGGATATTTGATTTTCCCTCTTGGAGAGATGAAAAAAGAAGATGTAAAAAAATTTGCTTCTACAATCAATGTTTTAAAATCTTTTGCAACACAAAAGGAAAGTTCTGAAATTTGTTTTGTGGAAGATACTTATGTGCAAGTTTTAGATCAGTTTATGGATACCAAAATTCCAGGTATTGTAAGAGATAGTAGTGGCAAAGAAGTGGGAAAACATGAAGGTTATATGCACTATACTATAGGCAAAAGAAGGGGTTTTGAAGTGCGTGGGGCACATGAGCCACATTTTGTATTAAAAATTGATCCTAAAAAAAATGAAATTATAGTAGGAAAAAAAGAAGAACTTAAAATAAGTGAATTTAATCTTGATAATATTAATTTATTTATTGATACTAAAGAGTTAGATTGTGAAGTAAAAATACGCTATAGATCAAGATCAACCCCATGTAAGGTTTTGATCAATGAAGATAAAAGTGCAAAAATTATCTTACAAGAGCCTGTTTATGGACTTGCTAGCGGACAAATGGCGGTATTTTACGACAAAGATTTAGTTCTTGCAAGTGGATTTATAAATTAACAACAAAGGATTTGTTCCTTTGGTGTTGTATTCTTATGTAATTATTCTAATAAATCTTTCAATGGAATGTCTAAGCTTTTAGAAATTTTATATAAATGTTCTAAGTTAAAATGCTTACCATATCGATTGCATTCACAATTTGAATAAAAAGCAACCGATTTTATGCCTATATCTAAAGCTAGTTCAAGCTGGGAAATTCCCTTTTTTTCTCTAAAATTTCTTATATTTGATGATACTTTTTTATAAAAATTTAAAATTTCTTCTTCGCTAGAATTGCTAAAGTCATCTTCCATTTTTTATCCTATAGGATTAATATGAAATTAAACTTTACAAAGATATAATTTTTTTAAATATATCCTATAGGATAAATTAAAGGAGTAAAAATGAAAAAAATAGCATTCTTTTTTATTGCTTGTATTTTATTTACAGCATGCAATAAAACTTTATACAATCCGCAGGTGGATGAAAAGTTAACTGTAGCAAAAGCTCAAAAAGATATAAAAATAGGTATGAGCTCATCTGAAATCATAGAAATAATGGGATCTCCAAATATTATATCAACTGATGAGCAAAGAAGAGAAGTTTGGGTATATGATAAGATTAACACTCAAAGAGCTTATCAAAATTCATCTGGTGGTATAAGTATTATTTTGGCTGGGGTTGCTGGAAATAGTGGTAGTAACGTTAGTACACAACGAACTTTAACTGTTATTATCAAATTTGATAATAACCAAAAAGTTAGAGATGTAGCATACCACACTTCAAGCTTTTAAGGTATTAAATATGAAGTTTATAATACCTATTTTTTTACTTATTTTTAGTGGTTGTGCTACAACTAGTGTTAAGGAAATGATGAAAATTGAAACATCTACAGCGCAAGAAAGACAATTGCAGACTAAAAGTTTTAATACCGTTGATACAAATAAAATTTTGTCATCTAGTATTGCAACATTGCAAGATCTTGGATTTAATATAGATGAAATCAATAGGGACTTTGGTATAGTTAGTGCATCTAAAATAAGAGATGCGCGTGAAGCTTCAACACAGGTTGGCGTTGTATTCTTGGTACTATTATCGCCAAGTGCTGCTATAGCCGCTTCAAAACAATCAGATCACACACAAGAAATTAAAGCAAGTATAGTTGTTTCTACAAATAACAAGCTAAAAAAAACTTTTGTAAGATTTACAATGCAAAGAACCATAAGAAACCAAGAAGGTGCGGTTAATGAGGTTGGTACGATCAAAGAACCAGAAATTTATCAACAATTTTATGAAAAATTATCAAAATCAGTGTTTTTGGAGGCAAATGAACTATGAAAAAAATATTATTATTTATAATAGCTTTATATTTTGTTGGGTGTGGTATAAATTCTAGACAAATGGTTATTGAAAATACTCAGCAACTTCAAGTTAGGACATACCAAACAAAAGAATATGATTATCCTAAAAAAATTGTTGCAAAGGCTGGTGTTTCTGCATTGCAAGATTTAGGTTTTGTAATAGATAAAGCGGATTTACAAACAGGTACAGTTACTGCAACAAAACTATCAAAAGGTGCAACAATGCGTATAACATTGGTTGTAAGAGAAAAAGGAGATAAAAAATCAACCATTAGGGCAAATGCTCAATATGGATCTAACATGCAAGTTCCAACTCTTGTAGAAGATCCAGAAATTTATCATTCGTTTTTTCAAGTGCTAGATAAGGCAATATTCTTTGAAAAAGAGAATATATAAAGGAAAACACATTGAGAATAATAATTTTTATGTTGCTTTTATCTGTAATGTACGCAGATAATTGCAATAATGAGCAAAATGATTACAAAGAAGCTGTATTAGAATATAAAATTACTATACAAAATTTAGATCAACAAGAACAAATTGACTTAGACAGAGTGCATAATAATATTCTTAGAAATAATACAAAGTCTCCAATGGATTTAATGCAAGAAAGATTATCTGATAATTACAATGCTTTCGAATATAGAAATAAAATATTAGAGGAAGATAATCGTGCTATAAGAGATATAATAAATATGCAAGATGAAGTTAGAAATTTTTACAATAGACAAAGATTAATAGCTCTTGAAAAATTAAATTTATCAAAGTTGAAACTGCAAAGATGTAAAAATAAAAAATAAATTATAACAGTTTGGAATTATTATGGAGATCTTCTTTGTTTTTACTTATCATATGGATTTCATTTACGAGATTGATTTATTTTCTTTTATTTATAATGATTTTATTCAAAGTGCTAATTATAAATCAGGTGGAAACATATCAAAACTTGATTCTTTGTTTGGTGTAATTGCTTCTGTATTTACAAAATTAATCTTTTGCATAGTTGTAGTTGTGGTTATTTTAAGTTATATTTTAGAAAAACTACATAGCAAATCTTAATTCTATATTTTTATGTAATCGTTAAAACAATAGGTATAATGATCAAAATATCTCCATAATGCTTATATCAAACCATAAAAGATCAAATTTAAGTAAAATTCCATAAATCACAGCACTAAACAATCCTGCGAAAATTCCTGCTAAAACATCATCTAGCATTACACCTAAACCGCCTTTAGTTTTTTTGTCAATTTTACCTATGATAGAAGGTTTTGTGATATCAAAAAATCTAAATAAAACAAAAGAAAGTAAAAAAGTAAAAACACTTTGACCACAAATTGCTAAAGCTAAAAATACCCCTACAACTTCATCTATAACGATGTGTTTATCATCATGTTTGCCTGTTTGTTTTTCGTATTGATCGATGATTTTTATAGAGACTAGGAAAAGTAAAATTGCAAGTAAAATTAAAGTTCCTATGCCAAGATATCTTAGTATAAAAAAAGCAGGGATGAGTGCTGCTATAGTTCCAAAAGTTCCTGGAGCTTTACTTACACTACCTGAATAAAAAAATGTTAAAAATAGTTTTTGCATGATTACACCATATATGACATTTGATGGAGCTTTATAAGCTGTTCGTAAAATTCTTTATCGCTTCTATATTCTAAAATACCATGCGTAGGGAAAAGATTACTATAGATATTTTGTTTGTTATGGAAGCGATTTGGAAAAAGCTCTGATAAAATCAAAGCAGAAATTTCTCTTCTTATAAAAACTGCTGGTGGAATGATACCAAGTCTAAGTAAATTTTTTAAAGAATCTCCGTGGTATTTCATATGATGATGAGCTCCATGTGGGCATGATTTGGTACTTACTATCATTTTGCACTCATCACAAAATACAAATTCAGGAAGTATGGTTACTTCTATATTATAATCTTTTGCAAAATCATCAAGAACGGTAAATGCTTTGTTTTGGTTAAAATACATTCCAAGCCCTGCGTGATTTTGTCCTACGAAAAGTTTATTACAATCAAAGCTTTTAGCTAAAGCACATTCAAGTATAGGATTTAAATGTGAGGCAAATATTTTTATATTATATAAAGGTATAAGTAAAACCCTAGAAGAAGGAAGATAGTTTTGTGCAAAAATATCAAAACAACGCTTTTTAAGTTTCAAATTCAAGCCATTATTTTCATAAGATTCTATAAGGAAAATAATCACTAGATCAGATTGTTCTATAGCCCATCTTAAAATTCTTTCATGCGCTCTATGAAAAGGATCAAAACTTGAAACAATGGCTGTGATATTAGAAGGATTGAGTCTTTTTTTGATTTTCTCAAAATCTTCTTTGATAGCTTTAATATGATTGTGATAAATTTCAAATTCGCCGCTTATACAAGTTTTTCCAAAATCATCAATCAAACAAGCATTAGGTCTAAAAATATCATTAGTATTTTTATCGTTTTTAAATTTGCTTTCCAAGATTATATGTCCTATAACTTTATCATCGCATATAAATTCTATTTTTTCGCCAATTCTTGCATTTTCTAAAGTTTTTTCATTTTCTTTCATTCCTGCTGGGGCAA
Source organism: Campylobacter sp. RM16704 (assembly GCF_000816245.1). Lineage (NCBI taxonomy): Bacteria > Pseudomonadati > Campylobacterota > Epsilonproteobacteria > Campylobacterales > Campylobacteraceae > Campylobacter > Campylobacter sp. RM16704. The sequence goes on from NZ_CP007769.1 coordinate 219,002, forward strand.
AGGTTAAAGTGTAAGGAATTTTTTGATTGTGAATCATTCCTGTAGATAGAACTTCATCTCTTTCTTTTTCATTCATTAATTTTGTAAAAGATCCAAAAATACCTTCTTTTATAAAACATAAAACCTCGTATTCTTCTTCTGATATTGTAATGTTATTTTTTCTTACTGATGCCATATTTTTTCCTTTTTTCCCATAAAGACTTTCTTGAAATTCCTAATTTTTTTGATAAATCAGTGTCAGGAAATACATTTTGATAACTAATAATAATATGTTTAACATAATCATCAATAGTCAAAATTCCATTACTTTCAAAGGTTTTTTCATCGGTGTTTAAATCTATAATTTTAAATCCATCACACTCGATGTTTGCACTTGTGTGTATAATAACAGATTTTTTAATAGCTAAATTTAATAGTTTTTCTTTTTCTAAAGATTTTAATGTCTGAAAATTTGTTAGATAATATAATGAGTTATCTTTAAAAATTTTATCTAAATTTTGATGGTGTGATAAATCTATGTAGATATTTGCAATATTGTGTTCATTGGTATAGTTAAATACAAAATGATCGGCAAAAATTTGATTGTTTGTTTTTAGAATTAAAGGAGTTTTTATTTTTTTATAATCAAAAATAGGCAATTTTGCTGTTTCAAATTTATGCTTAAGATAAGATTGGTAAGTATGATTTAAAACACTTATTTTTTTAAATTCTTGAAAATGTTTCATTTTGCGTGTAAGTTCTTCTATCATAAAAGGTTTTTGTATATAATCACTAGCTCCTGATTTTAAAGGCGTTAAAACCGTATCTGAGCTAATATAAGATATAAGCAAAATGATTATTTTATGTTTAAAAATTTCTATAATATGCTCAAAATTAGCCACACTAGTTGAAAGTAAGATGATTTCATAATCATGATAAACTATTTCATTAATATTTGCTATTATGTCACACTCATAACCTATAGAATTTAATTTTGAACCCATACTTTGTGCTAAATAAAATTCATTTTCTACTATTAAAACTTTCATAATTTCGTCCAATCAAAATATTTTAAATTTACACTTGCTAAAACACCAATCCCTTCTTTACGGCCTATAAAACCTAAATGCTCTGTAGTAGTAGCTTTAATGTTGATTTTATTTGGTGTAGTTTTCAGTGTTTTAGCGATATTAAAAGCAATGGCTTCTTTAAAATCTTTCATTTTAGGAGTTTGTGCAATGATGGTAATATCAGCATTTACAAGTTCAAAGCCATAATTTTGCACTAAAGTATAAGCATTTTGCAATAAAAGCATAGAATCAACATTTTTATACTGCATATCATTATCTGGAAAAAGTTCTCCTATATCTCCAAGCCCTGCTGCACCCAAAAGCGCATCAATTAGCGCATGAGCTAATACATCCCCATCAGAATGAGCTTTTAAACCCATATTTTCATGCACTTTTACCCCGCCTAAAAGCAAAGCTCTTTGTTCTCCAAATTCATGTACATCAAAGCCATTTCCATTAAAAATATCCCAAGATGGTTTTGGTAAATTTAAACTTTTCAAATCCTCTTTAAAGGTAATTTTTTTTGCTAGCTCATCACCTTGTACATACCAAATCTTACCACCTATAGCTTGAATTGCAGTACTATCATCTGTAAAATTTATATTTTGTTTTAAAGCTTTTTTCAACACATTTGTACGAGAAAGTTGTGGGGTTTGTATGAGTTTGATTTTATCTCTTTCTATGACTTCTTGAGCATAAATTGTCGTATCGCTTACTTTTAAAATAGGTGTAATACAATCGGCTTTATCATAATTTTCTATGATGTTATTAAAAAGATTTTTAGAAACCAAAACTCTTGCTACATCGCTAACTAAAACATATTCACTCTGTACTAGATTTAAAGCATTAAGTAAAGATTGTGCTCTAGTTGTACCACCTTTAACAAAGTGATATTCAGGAGCAAATTTTTTCATATAAGAAATATTACTAGAAGTAACAATTACTTGTTTAAAAGGATAAAAAGAACTTAAATTTTTAGTAGCATAAAGCCATAAAGGTTGATCACCTAGTCTTAAAAATTGTTTTTTTACCGGAGAATTAAATCTTGATGACTCCCCAGCAGATAACATAATCAAGGAAATATCTAACATTTGTTACACCTTAATTTTTTGTTGATGTTACGATATTATACACCATAAAAGCCAAAATTTATATTTTTGTTAGTAGAATTAATCATTTTAAATAATAAGGAGAAAAATTGAAGGAAAAAATAGAAGAAAGGCTAAAACAAGTTATATACCCTGGATTTAAAAAAGATATAGTTAGTTTTGGCTTTGTTAAAAATATTGATACAAATGAAAATAAAGCCCATATTATAGTAGAAATTGTTTCAGCTAATACTCAAATTGCACAAGAGCTTAGAGCGAATATTGTAAATGTTTTAAAAGATTTAAATTTAGAACTTAATTTAGAAATCATTCAACCAAAAATTCCTGAAGAAAAAAGTAATTCAAGAAGTGGTAAAAATATTGCTCCACAAATTAAAAATTTTCTTATGATTTCAAGTGGAAAAGGCGGAGTAGGCAAAAGTACTACGACTTTAAATTTAGCAATTTCTTTAGCTAAAATGGGCAAAAGAGTAGGGCTTTTGGACGCAGATATTTATGGACCAAATATACCAAGAATGTTGGGTGAAAGCAAGAGTAAGCCAGAAATTGTAGGACAAAAAATTCGTCCTATTTTATCTCATGGTGTTTATATGATGAGTATGGGTGTGCTAATAGAAGAGGGTAAAGGTTTAATGTGGCGTGGTTCTATGATTATGAAAGCAATTGAACAACTTTTAGCTGATGTACTTTGGCCTGAACTTGATGTATTATTACTTGATATGCCTCCTGGAACAGGTGATGCACAAATTACTTTAGCTCAAAGCGTTCCAGTGAGTGCAGGTGTGTGCGTAAGTACTCCTCAAGTAGTGTCTTTAGATGATAGTAAAAGAGCGCTTGATATGTTTGAAAAATTACACATTCCTGTTGCGGGTATTATAGAAAATATGAGTGGCTTTTTATGTCCTGATAATGGTAAAGAGTATGATATCTTTGGAAAGGGTACGACTGAAGAAATGGCAAAAGCTTATAATTGTGAAGTTTTAGCTCAAATTCCTATCGAAATGAGTGTAAGAGAAGGTGGAGATAGCGGTAAGCCTGTAAGTTTTTATATGCCTGAAAGTGTTAGTTCAAAGAGGTATTTACAAGCTAGTGAAAAAATTTGGGAATTTATAGAAAAAGTAAACCAAGAGGGTAAAGTAGATAATTCAGCTATTCAGCCAATAATGAATGGTAAAAGTGCATGTTCGCAATAAGGAGAAACAATGGCAATAGAAAATAAAGAAGAATTTTTAAATTTAATCAAACAAATCGAACAAAGGATTAATTATAAAAAGCCTAAAGCTTTTGCTATAGCAAGACTTGATTTAAGTCAAGTTGATCCTAGTAAAAAACTTCAAGCTAATTTTGGCGTGATTAATTTTGAGCAAAACTATGCCGCTGCTGCAGTGATGTTTGAAGCATTTTTCAGAAGAGGGGTTGATATTGATTTTAACGAAAGTGAATTTGTGGCTACTTTGATCAAAGAAGATTTAGATTTTGCACTTGAATGCTTTGCGCCGTTTTTGCAAGAACAAGGCCATAAAAATATAGAAGTCATAAAAGCAGCAAAAGAAAATTTTAGAGAAAATACTTTTTCTTTTGTGTGTATTTTTGAAGATGAAGCACCAAAAAGTTTAGAAAGTGTATATTTAAAACTTTATTTACTTTCGAATAAAAAAGTTCCTCTAAGAAGTTTAAATTTAACAGGCGCTTTTGGGATTTTACCAAATGTTGCATGGAGTGATAATAAGCCTATTGATTTAGACTTTTTAAGAGAAAATGAAATTGATTTAAAAATGAGTGGAAGATATCCAAGGATTGATTATGTGGATAAATTTCCAAGATTTCTAGCTCATGTAATTCCTGAAGATAATACTAGAATTTTAGAAAGTTCTAAAGTAAGAATGGGTGCGGTCTTGGCTGCAGGTACTACTATAATGCCAGGTGCTGCTTATGTGAATTTTAATGCAGGAACAACTGGTGCTTGTATGGTGGAAGGTCGTATTAGCTCTTCAGCTGTGGTAGGTGAGGGAAGTGATGTAGGAGGCGGTGCTTCTATACTCGGTGTTTTAAGTGGTACCAGTGGTAATGCTATTAGTATCGGCAAAGCTTGTCTTTTGGGTGCAAATTCAGTTACGGGAATTCCTTTAGGGGATAATTGTATTGTTGATGCAGGTATTGCTGTTTTAGAAGGGACTAAATTCGCTTTAAAAAATAAAGAAGAACTCCAAAAAATCAATCCTGACTTTAACTTTGATAAAGACATATATAAAGGTTTAGAATTAGCAGGATTAAATGGTTTGCATTTTAGACAAGATTCTCAAAGTGGAGCAATGATAGCAGCTTTTAATAAAAAGGCTGTAAAACTTAATGAAGATTTACATTAATTCTTAGCCCTTATGGGTTAAGAATTTTAAATAATTCGTGTAGTTTATAAATACACACGCTAGGGTGATGTTTAATGCTTCCTATATGTAGTAAAATCTCTTTGCTATCTTTTTTATAAAGCTTTTGCACAAAATTAAAATTCCACCATTTGTAAGTTTTGAAATTTAAATTATGGGTAGTATTTATATGAAAATTTATATAAGAATGGTTTTGAAAATTTTGTTTTAAGCCAGGTGCTTGAAAGGCATAAACTTCTTTTGCTGTGCTAGGAAAGATTCTTGTAAAAGTTTGAGCTAAATATCCTCCTAAAGAATGTCCTATGATGATGAGATTTTTATCAATGGTGTATTTTTGTTTGAGTTGATTGTAAAAATACTGCATGGATTGAATTTGACCTTTAGGGGTTTTGTTAAGTAAAATCAAAAAATCACTATAAAAATCTTTAAAATCAAAACACAAAGGATTTAAGTCACTCCCTGCAAAGGCTAAAATATAGTTTTTTCGTGTTTTATCATAAATAAAATTAGCTCTAAAACCCATTTTAGATTGAGGGTGTGTTTCATTGATGTGTTCAAGTATTTCATAATTTTTTACAAATTTTAAAGCTAAAAATGCATTGTTTAAACCACCTACAGGGATTTTTTCTTTTTTATAAAAAGGATTGGTTAAGGCTTTTATAATGGCTTTGCGTTTTTGAAAACCTTCTTTTTGTAAGCTTTGGTTTAAGCATACATTGGCACAATAAGCTACTAAACTATAATCATATAATTTTTGCAATAAATTGATATTTTTTTTGAAATGAATTTGAAATTTAAATAAGAGTAGCTTTTCTTGGGAATTTAAATTTGTTTTTTGACTTAAAGCAATAAAGCTTTGCAAGTCAAAAAACATTATAAATTCTTACATAGAGCAAGTGTTTTGGATAGTTGAACTAAGCATCCAAAGAACTTTTTCATATTTTGCGATATTTTCTTGAGCAAAAGCTGCAGTTGTAGTATCACTTGCTTTTTCAGCTTCTTCATTTAGTTTTTTAAATTCAGCTAAAAGGTATTTATAATCTTCTCTAATAAGCTCTAAAACTTCTATTGGGGTAAAGCAATCTTTTTGAGCCTTAGGTGCTTTTGCATTTTCTAGTAATGTTTTTGGACAAACAATAGCTTTTTCTCCAAGTTGCAAAGCCCTTTCAGCACAATCATCAAAAAGTTCAGCCATTTCTTCATAAGCTTTTTCTGTATATTCATGAATTGAAAAAAATTGCAAACCTTTTACATTCCAGTGATAATTGTGAAATTTAATCCATAAGCTATGAGCATCCGCTTGTAATTGTAATAATTGTTTTGTTACTGACATGTTATCTCCTTTTTTTATTTTTGAAAATTATAACACAAAATTCTTAAATAATAATTATTATTATATAATAAATTTTAATGTTAATAATTATTATATTTTCATTATACTCTTTTTTTATAATAAAGCAAATTTATTTACTTAACATATTTTTGAGTATTAATTTCCCCACTTCCACACCAGGTTGATCATAAGTATTAATCCCAAGCATAATTCCACAAGCTGAGGTAAATAATTCATAATAATACATCAAATATCCGCAATGATAAGCATCTAATTTTTCAAGTTCTATGACATCAACACTTAAATTTTCAGCAATCAAAGCATGCATGGTTGCATCACATTGAGCATTTAAAAGATCGTGTAAATTGACTTCATTAGTAAAATCACAATTTTGCAAATGATTAAAGCTTATATTTGGGATACTAGGGGATTTTTGACTATCTTTGATTTTTAAAAAAGTAACGGTTTTATCTTTGGGTCCATCCATGATAAGTTGCAAAAAGCTATGCTGATCTCTAGCGCCAATTAAAGCAACAGGAGTTAAACCTATGCGTTTAAAGCCTTGTTTTTTACCTAGGCTTTCAGCAATTAGTTGAATATACCATTCATTAAAACCTTTAAAAGCATCTCCATAAGAAAAAAGTACATTAATATGCGCACTTTTATGTGTGCAATAATGATAAGCTTTTTGCAAAATTTGATCACATTTTTTTTCAAAAAAATCCACATAACAAGCTTTTGCACCTTCTAATAAGGCTTTAGTATTATAACCACAAAAACTCAAAGGAACAATTCCAATAGCAGATAAAACACTAAATCTACCCCCAACATTTTTAGGTATAAAAAAGCATTTTATATTTAATTCTTCGCCTAGTTTGTGAAGTTTTGACTCAAAATCGGTAATAAACACAAAGTTTTCGTGTAAATTTTCATTTTTAAAATTAAAATGAGCAACGATGAGTTTAAATAAAGAAATTACCTCTATAGTTGTGCCTGATTTACTTGCTATAATGAAAAGTGTTCTTTGTGGGTTTATTTTTTGCATAGCTTGGGTAAAATTATGCGAAGAGGTGTTATCTATAATGAAAAGTTTTTTTTCTTCTACTTGGTCAAATAAAAGCTCTTTTAAAGCTTTAACCCCACAACTTGATCCACCCATACCTACTAAAACAATATTTTCTATATGAGTTTTAGTTGTGATGAATTCTTTACTTTCTTTAATCAAATCAAAGCTTGTATCCACTAAGTGATAATACCCTATATCACCACTTTTTAACTCATCATTCATTCTATTTGCATAAGCGGTGATTTTTTTAAAATCTTGGGTTTTAAAAAATAAAGTGTTATTTAGCATTTTTTGCTTTTCTCATAAAAATAATTAGTTGCCTCGACAAAGCCTTCTACGCTTCCACAATCAAATCTTTGTCCTTTAAATTTATAAGCTAAAACCATATTATTGGTTGCTTGTGAAAGTAGTGCATCGGTTAGTTGAATTTCTCCATTTTTACCTGCTTTAGTATTTTCTAAAATACCAAAAATATCAGGTGTTAGAATGTATCTTCCTATGATGGCTAAATTACTTGGAGCATCTTTTGGATCAGGTTTTTCTACCATAGAATTTACCATGATTAAATCTTCTTCCACGGCATTTCCTGCAATCACTCCGTAATTTGAAACTTGATCAGCTTCAACTTCCATCACAGCTATAATAGAGCAGCGGTATTTTTCGTAAATTTTTACCATTTGAGCTAAGACATTTACCCCATCTTCATTCACACATAAATCATCTGCTAAAATCACTCCAAAAGCTTCATCTTGCACCAAAGGCTTTGCTTTTAAAACCGCATCTCCTAAGCCTTTCATTTCATTTTGTCTTGTAAAAGTAAAAGTGCAGCGATCTATAAGTGTTCTTATTTCGCTTAAAAGGTATTCTTTTTTAGTGCCTGCGATTTGATGTTCAAGCTCATAAGAAATATCAAAATAATCCTCTAAAGCTCTTTTTCCACGCCCTGTAACAAAGCCCATAGTTTCCATACCAGCTTCTAAAGCCTCATCTACCCCATAGTGAATTAAAGGTTTGGTTAGTATGGGTAGCATTTCTTTAGGTAGGGTTTTTGTAGCGGGTAAAAATCTAGTCCCATAACCTGCTGCCGGAAAAATACAAGTTTGAAGCATAGTTTATCCTTAAATTTTTATAAGTTGTTTTGATTATAATTTTATTTAAATATTATAACTAATTTAAGGAAAAAATGAAAACCATTGATCAAATTTATCAAGCAAAAATAGAAATCAAAAAATCAACTTTTTTATCTTTTTTATGTCCTTTTGAAGATTTTCAAATTTTAATGCAAAGACTAAGAAATGAACATTTAAAAGCTGTGCATTTTGTATATGCTTATAGGTATTTAAATGAATTTAATCAAATCATAGAAGATAAAAGTGATGATGGTGAGCCAAAAGGAACCTCTGCAATGCCTTGTTTGAATGTCTTAAGAGGAGCTTTGCTTGTTAATTGTGCGGTGATTGTGGTGCGTTATTTTGGAGGGATTAAACTTGGTACAGGTGGTCTTGTAAGAGCTTATAGCGAAGCCACAAATGAAGCTATTTTAAATGCAACGCTTTTAGAATTTGAAGCAAAAAATATTTTAAATTTAAACATTCCTTTTTATCTTTATGCAAGATTTGAGCATTTTTTAAATAAAAATAACATTTCATATGAAAAAAAATTTCAAGAAAATGTTGAATTGATTTTAAGCGTTAATGCTAAAGAAGAAGAGGAATTTAAAAAATTTGCAAAAGAGTTTGAATTTAGCGGACTTGTTTGGAAGTAAGCGTTTGCTTACTTCATTTTTATAAAGAACTTAAAAGATCTTTTACCATATCTTTTTGTGGCTCTTGTTTTTCTTCTATATTAGCTTGCATAGGAGTTTCATTTTGTCCTCTAAAACGATAATTATAAATATTTGACATATTTGAGCTAAAAATTCCTGTGCTAAACTGATCTTGACTCATAGCTTTTGAAAAAAGCTCATCAAGTTTTATGCTTTGCTCGTTTAAATTTTCGCTATTGCTTTGACTAAGTAAAGACATAAAGTCTTCATTAGCTCCTTGAGTGCTTTTATAAGCACTACTTTGACCATATCCATACTCTTTAACCGATAAATTATCATGGTTAACTTGCATGTTTTCTCCTTTCAAAATGTTACAAGGAAAAAACAAGCAAAAATCATTCCTTAATCACCATGAGTTGGGTGGTATTCAGCTTCTATTTCATTATTTTTGATAAACTCTTCTCTAGCTTTATTACAGCGTTCATCTCTTAATTTTCTATAAGCATTTCTACTTTCTAACTCTTGAGGTTTTAAGGGACGATCTTCTAAAAAAGAAATGTGAAAATAAGTATCATCTTCTTTGCTAAATTTTTCATAAAATTCTACATAATCAAAATAATCTTTTTCACTTTGAAAATCTACACTTTCTTCTACATAAATAGTTGGCCCAAAGCCTCTGTGATTTTGAGTAAAATGTCCAAAACCAGCTGCATATTTTATCTTAAACGAATTCATTCTAAACCTCCTAAAAATTCGTCATAACTTCCTTTGAAATCTGTTAATTTCCCATTTTCTAAAAACCATATACGATTAGCAAAAGCACTAATTAGCTCTCTATCGTGGCTTATACATATCACACAACCTTTGAAATTATACAAGGCTTCACCTAATGCAATGATACTTTCAAGATCTAAATGATTATCCGGTTCATCTAAAAGTAAAAAATTCCCGCGTTCTAGCATTAGTTTTGAAAGCATTAAGCGGTGTTTTTCGCCTCCGCTTAAACTAGAAGCCATTTTTTCTTGATCGCTTCCGCTAAAAAGCATTCTACCAAGACATTTGCGAATTTCATCTAAATCTTTGAATTTTTCACTCATTAACCATTCATAAAGCTTCAAATCTTCATTAATTAAATTTGTTGTATCTTGAGCAAAATATCCCATTTCTATAGTAGCACCAAGGTGAATATGGCCACTATCAGGTTCTAATTTTGAAGCGATGATTTTAGCTAAAGTGCTTTTGCCTACACCATTTGCACCAATTAAAGCTATTTTATCACCTTTTTCTAATTTTAATTCTAAATTTTCAAATAAAGTTTTATCATAAGCTTTGCTAATACCTTTTAATTCTAAAACTTCATTCCCTATTTCTCTATTAGTTCTAAAAACTATGCTAGGATCACGCCTGCTTGAAGTTTTAATCTCTTCAAGTTCAAGTTTTTCTAAAGCTTTGGCCCTGCTTGTAGCTTGTTTAGCCTTTGATGCGTTTGCACTAAAACGGCGTATGAAATTTTCTAATTCTTCTCTTTCTTTTAAGGTTTTATCGCGTTTGAGTTCAGCTTGTTTAGCAAGTAAGGTTGAAGCCATATACCAATCATCATAATTTCCTGCAAAATCTCTAATTTGTTTAAAATCCACATCTAAAATTCTTGTACAAACTTTATTTAGAAAATGTCTATCATGGCTAATTACTACTAAGGTTCCCTCATGTCTTAAAAGCTCATTTTCAAGCCAAGAAATAGCTTCTAAGTCAAGGTTGTTTGTAGGCTCATCTAAAAATAACACATCAGCACCTAAAAACAATACTTGTGCTAGTAAAACTTTAAATTTATCTGCACTTTGCAAAGTGCTCATGAGGGCATTAAAATCTTTAATATTTAAAGAGCTTAAAATTTTTTCACATCTAAGCTCACAATCATAGTTTGGATCCTCTTCTGCTGTTATGATTTCAAGCTCGCTTAATCTATCATTGATTTCATCGGTAAATTCTTCACTCGTATAAAGTTTTTCTTTTTCTTTTAGTGCATCGTATAATCTTTTATTCGCACACATTACCGCATCTTTGATGGTGTAGTTTTCAAAAGCAAATTGATCTTGACCTAAAACAGCGATTTTTAAATTTGGATCTATACAAATTTCTCCACTACTTGATTCTATTTCGCCTGAGAGAATTTTTAAAAAGGTTGATTTACCAGCTCCATTTGCACCTATCAGTCCATATCTTTCACCGCGGTTTAGTTTTAAATTTACATCTTCAAATAATAACTGATTTGCAAAACGCATTGAGAGATTTTTTACTTCTACCATTAGTATCCTTGAATATTTTGTTATAATTTTACAAAATATTGTATAATACTTTTTGCGTATATGAGAATATATTTTATTTTTTATGATAAATATTAAAAATCAAAGAGAAGTTGTTATTCTCTTTGATTGATCGTGGGTTATCTTTTGTAATTTTCAAGTTCCACATAGATTTCTTTTTTATCATCTGTAAATTGAGTTGTAAATTCTATCCACGCTTCATCTTTAAAATTTGTTCCAAAAATTTTTACTTGTGCTTTGCAATAATTAGTTTTCCCTTCTTGGTCACTTAATTGGGTTATAAAAGCACTATATGTAAATTTAAGCTTTTTTTGTTCTATTTTGGATAGATTTTGAAATCTATTGTCTAAAATAATAGATGTTAAAATTTCTTGAACAGTTTCATCGTTACATTTTGGAATATTAGATTTTCCGCATGCTATAAATAATATTGCCAAAGGTGATAATAAAATTAATTTAATAATTTTCTTCATTGATTCTCCTTATATTTATTTAATGCATTTAAAACTTTTTCTAAATTTTGTTTTCTAAGTTTTTTACCCACTAAGAATAAGTCTATAATATACCAAACCCAAGAATTTAATATATAGATAACCCCTCCTACTATAGCAAAAAAGCTACCCTTGTCGATACTGCATTCATCTGCCATGGAAAATATTAGTATGGATGTAAAAGCTAAAATTAATCTTATTAATCCAAGTTTAATATCTCCAATCATAAAACGAGCAATTCCGAAACTTCCAAGTAAGAAATTTCCTATCCAAAATACCAATGCTGGATTTTTTAAATGAAGTGTTGATAATTTGCTTAAAACACTACTTTTTTGACTTTCATTGAGTTTTTCAATTTCTGTTATTATTAATTCTTTTGATTCTTTTGGAAGTTTTTTAGTTAAAGAATTTACTAAAAAAATATATTCCATAAAATCCTCCTATCCGTGAATAATTTTATTGAAATTATAAAAAATAAATATAAAATAAACCTTAAAAAACATAATATTTATTTATTTTTTTATAAATAAGAATAAATATTATGCTGTTTGCTTTTAAATAATTTTCAAGTATTCTCAAAAATATCAATTAAAATAAAGAAGAATATAAATATGACAAAACGAGATATAGCAGGCTTTTTAGGAGTTGATGTGCAAACATTGCGTAATTGGCAAAAGACACGCCCTAACCTTTATCGCGTGATTATGCAAGGTTTGGCTATTGAAGAAGCTGTAAAAGAAAGCAAAGAGCATTATGAAAAACTTTCGTCTATTGCAAAGGATGCACAAAAATATGTATTAAAAAAATAATTCAAAATTGTTGTATAATTTTTAAAATTATTTTTAAGTTAAGGTTATTTGATTGAATTTAGTTTTGTTATCTTTTTTACCTTCTTTTAGTCTTGTTTTGGAGTTTTTAGCTTTATTTTTAGCTTATTTTTTTAAGCAAAATAAGATTTTTTTCTTGCTTTTGTTGATTTTATGTGCTAGAGCTTTATCTTTAGTAGCAAGTGAGTATCAAGCACATTTGTTTATCTCGGTGTTTTTGCCTTTTTCTTTTGTGCTTTTTGTGTTTTTGCAAGATAGTAAGCTTGTGTTTGAAAGAATTAATCTCATTAAATTTGCTTATTTAGCCTTTATGGGGCTAGTAGCATTGATACTTAGTACAAGTACTAATTTTAACGCAAGTATTACAAGTGAAATTTTTGGCCTCTCAATACAATTTTTTAAGCCTATTAGCGAGTTAAGTTTTTGTGTGTTTTGGGTAGGATTTGTATTTTTATTATTTTCATATTTTAAAAATAATGATTTTCATTTTTTACTAGCTTATATGGGTTTGAGCGTGCAATTTTTATTTTATAATAATGTCGATTTGGGTTATTATGAATTTGCCTCTTTAGTTCTAATAGGATTTTTAGTATATAAAGCTTATAAAATAGCCTTTTTTGACACTTTAACTAATTTACCAAATTTAAAAGCCTTAAGAAGATATGCACAAGGGCTTGAAAATTTTCATCTAGCTTTGATTGAAGTAAAAAATATCAATGAAATTTATCATCAAAAAAGCTTAAAAATGGGTGAGTTTATAATGCATGAATTTGCTAGGATTTTAAAAAAAGCTTTACACGCTAGGGTTTTTAAAGATGATAAGGATTATTTTATCATTGTATTTGAAAATGAAAATATGGCCTTTGTGCAAAGTAAGCTTCAAATGCTTGAAAATTTTATGCAAAAATATACTTTTGAATTTAAAGAGCAAAGTGCAAAATTAGAAATTAAACTTTGTTTATCTAGTAAAAATGAAAACATAGAAGAGAGTTTAAAACAAGCAAAATTAGAACTTAGAAGACAAAAGGATTAAAATGCTAGATTTGATTTTTAGAGAATATGATATAAGAGGACTTTACCCAAACGAATTGAATGAAAAAAGTGTAAAAGCTATAGGCTATGCTTTGGGTTTAGAAATGAGAGCAAGAGGTTGTGAGAAAGTAAGCATAGGCTATGATGCAAGATATAGTGCAAATGAACTTTTCAACTATTTAATTAGTGGTTTAAATAAAGCTAATATGCAGGTATTTAACATAGGCTTAGCACCAACTCCTATGGGGTATTTTAGCTTATTTTTTGATGATATTTTTGATGCAAACATTATGATAACAGGCTCGCATAATCCAAAAGAATATAATGGCTTTAAAATTACGATTAAAAAAGAAAGTTTTTTTGGTGCTGATTTAAAAAAACTTTCTTTAAAAGTACAAGAGTATTTAGAACTTGAAATAAATGATGATTTAAGATATGAAAATTATGATATTAAGAGCTTGTATATAGACTTTTTAGCTAAGCATTTTTTACATCTTAAAGACTATAAAGAAAAAATCATCATTGATTGTGCAAATGGAGCTACTGGAGTAATTATAAAGCCTTTGGTGGAAAAATTAAATCTTAATGCACAAATTTTATTTGAAAATCCTGATGGAAATTTTCCAAATCACGCGCCCGATCCAACAGAGCTTGAAAATTTACATGCATTGCAAGTTGCGTTAAAAGAAAATGAAAATGCAAAAATGGGCTTTGCTTTTGATGGAGATGGGGATCGTTTGGTAGTCGTAAGTAAAGATTATGTATTTAAGGGTGATGAGCTTTGTTATTTATTTGCTAAAAATATAAAAAATCCTAGAGTTTTAGGTGAAGTAAAATGCTCTAAAAATCTTTTTGATGAGGTGGCAAAATTTGGTTTTATTATGATGGGTAAGACCGGACATTCTAATATTAAAAAAATGATGAAAGAGCAAAATATCGACATAGCAGCAGAGCTTAGTGGGCATATTTTCTTCAAAGATAGATATTTTGGTTATGATGATGGAATTTATGCATTTTTAAGAACTTTAGAGCTTTTAGTAAATGGTTTTGATATAGAAAAATTAGTTAAAGAGTTGCCAAAACTTTATGCAAGTGAAGAGATTAAGCTTAAGGTTAGTGAGGAAAATAAATTTCAAATCATAGAAAAATTTAAAGAAAAAGTAAAAGCAAACGCTTTTGAAAATGTGCTTGATTGTAATGAAATTGACGGAGTTAGAATCACATTTAAAGAAGGCTGGGCGCTTTTGCGTGCTTCTAATACAAGTCCATATCTTATCATGCGTGCTGAAGCTACAAGTGCTGAATTTAAAGACTTTTTAGAAGCAAGAGTAAAAGAACTTTTTGAAGAAATTATAAAAGAGCTTGTATAAGTTCTTTTACATCAATATTTTTTGTGTATAAATATGCTCTTAAGAGTTTAGGAATTTTTGCTTTTCTATAAATTTCTTTAAATTCTTTTGGTATTTTCTCACAATTTACAAAAGGAAAAATCAAAACTTTTTCTTGTATATAAACAATACCTATTTTATGCGAAATCACCCCATCGCCTTTTAATGCTTCTTGTCTTTGTTTAGCACTTAAAAGAACTCCAAGTTTTTTGAAACATTTTGCGATTAAGCTTTCATCTTTTTGAGTTATATAAATATTTTTAAATTCGCAAATATTCTCTTCTTTTAAGTCTTTTTCTAAGTATTTAAAGCTTTTTTTTACTCCATTTGGATAAAACTTTAAAAACTCATTAGCAAAATTTTTGCGTATGAAATTTCTAAAATATTTCTCATCATCATTACTCTCATCATGAAAATAAGTGATATTATTTTCTTTTAGGTAGTTTGAAATTTCTTCTTTTGGAGTTTCAAGCAAGGGTCTTATGATGGTAAAATATTTTCTTTTTTCAATATCTTTAAAACCAAGTAATTCTCTAAGCCCTGCACCTTTAGAAAACTGCATTAAGAACCATTCTAGTTTATCATTTAGATGATGAGCTAATAAAAGATTATCATAAGAGTGATTTTTGCAAAGTTTTTCAAAAAACTCATAACGCAAAGCTCTTGCATGAGCTTCGAAATTTTTTGTTATTTTGGGTGCGGTTTTGATATAAATTTTTTTATGAAAACTCTTGGCTAATTTTTTAGCACTTTGCTCTTCTTTGTCGCTATTTTTGCGAATTTTGTAGTTTATAAAAGCAAGGTCAAAATCTATATTTTTTTCTAAAAGCATGAAAAATAAAGCACTAGAATCACTCCCATGAGAAAATGCTAAAAGATTTTTCCCTTGCTTTAAATGATTTAAATATTTGCTATCAATCATCAAGCTTTCTTAAGGCTTTTGCAATAAGTTTTTTATCTAAGCTCTGCGTAATTTCACACTCATAAAGCTCACCCATTTCTAAATCGCCACAATCACTTTCATTGATGAGAATTTCTCCATCTATATTTCTATCCCAACGCATATCTTTTGCACCGATGAAAAATTCTCCTTCAGAGCTTTGACCTTCACAAAATGCTAAGGTTTTTTTACTAACTTGTTGGTTAAAGCTTTTTTCTATGCATTCATCTACGATTTTTTCTATCACTTTTAATCTTGCATTGATGGTTTTACTAGGAATTTGTTCCATGTCAAAAGCTGCAGTATCTTCTTCTTTAGAATAAGCAAAAACACTAATTCTATCAAAACTAAATTCTTTTATAAAAGCACATAATTCTTCAAAATCCTCATCACTCTCTCCAGGGTGTCCTACTATAAAACCTGTGCGTAAAAATGAATTTGGGGCTTGTTTCATTAAATTTAAAAATTCGATTAATTTAGCTTTGTTAGCCCCACGCTTCATGATTTTAAGCATATTATCACTGATGTGCTGCAGAGGCATATCAAAATAATTTACAAAAACTTTTGATTGAATGATTTTTTCTATCACTTCTTTGCTAATGCTTGTTGGGTATAGATATAAAATTCTAGCAGCTTTTACTCCCTGAATGCTTTCTACTGCTTCAATAAGCTTTAAAAGCCCATCTTTTTGGCCTTGATCAAATAAATACGAGCTTGTATCTTGAGCGATAAAAGAAAAATCTTTATAACCTTTACTAGCAAGTTCTTTTACTTCATTTATAATGCTTTTTAAGTTTCTTGATTTGAGTTTGCCTTTAAAACTTGGTATGGCACAAAATGAGCATTTTTGATTACACCCTTCAGCTATTTTGATAAAAGCATGATAATTTGATCCAGTAATCACACGATTTGTGTTTTCATCTTGCAAGTAAGTAGAAGTTGAAAAAAGATTAGTTTTTTTAAGTATCATTTCATCGATTTTTTCATAATCTCCTACACCAGTAAAAAGATCAACTTCAGGTAATTCTTTCATCAATTCTTCGCGGTAGCGTTGCATTAAGCATCCAGTTACAACCAAGAGAGAATCTTTTTTTCTTTGCTCGTGTAAATCTAAAATCGCATTAATGCTTTCTTTTTTTGCACTATCGATAAAGCCGCAGGTATTTACAATCAATACATCAGCTATGCTTGGCTCATCACAAATTTCATAATTACTTAATCTTCCAAGCATAATTTCACTATCAACTAAATTTTTATTACAACCTAACGACATTAAAAAAAGTTTTGGCATATTTCTCACTTTAAATATTTTATTTTTTTGCTAAAATTATAAGATTAAATTATATCGAAATTAGAAAGAAAATTTTTATGGATAATTACGAATACAGCGAACTTTTAAAAAAATTAAAAAATAAAGTTGGAAATATAGCTTCTATTATTAAACCTGAGGAGATAAAAGCAAGATTAAAAGAAATAGAGAATTTAGAAAATTCTCCTTCTTTTTGGAGTGATGTAAAACAAGCAGGAGTAATTGGAAAAGAAAAAACTAAAATTTCAAATTTGCTTAAAAATTATGATAATGCAAATAATGCATTAAATGATGCAAGCGAGCTTTTTGATCTTGCTAATAGTGAAAATGACCTAGATACCATAGAAGCTTTATTTGAAGATGCAAACAAGCTAGAAGATCTTATTGTAAATCTTGAAATTTCTATGCTTTTAAGCGGAGAAAATGATGGCAAAAATGCCATAGTTTCTATTCACCCAGGAGCTGGTGGGACTGAGAGCAATGACTGGGCAAGTATGCTTTATAGGATGTATTTAAGATTTTGTGAAAGAGAAGGTTTTAAAGTAGAAACGCTTGATTTTCAAGAAGGTGAAGAAGCTGGACTTAAAGATGTGAGCTTTTTAGTTAAGGGTGAAAATGCTTATGGGTATTTAAAGGCTGAAAATGGCATTCATCGTTTAGTAAGAACTTCTCCTTTTGATAGTGCAGGGCGTCGTCACACGAGTTTTTCTAGTGTGATGGTTTCTCCTGAACTTGATGATGATATAGAAATAGAAATTGAGGAAAAAGATATAAGAATTGATTATTATAGAGCAAGTGGGGCAGGTGGACAGCATGTTAATAAAACAGAATCGGCTGTACGTATTACACATATGCCAAGTGGTATAGTAGTGCAATGCCAAAATGATAGAAGTCAGCATAAAAACAAAGCGACAGCCTTTAAAATGCTAAAGTCACGCCTTTATGAACTTGAACTTATGAAGCAGCAAGATGAAGCAAATTCAAGCGAAAAAAGTGAGATAGGTTGGGGTCATCAAATTCGCTCTTATGTTCTTTTTCCTTATCAGCAAGTTAAAGATACACGCTCAAATGAGGCTTTTTCACAAGTTGATAATATTTTAGATGGAGATATTAAAAAAATCATAGAAGGTGTTTTAATAGCACAAAAAGCACAAGATTAATACTACAAAAGGATAATAAATGGAAAAAATTCTAGTTTGTGTGGATGTTTTAGAGCCTTGCAAGGATAGTTTGTATTATGGGGTGTATTTAGCTAAAAAGCTAGATTTACCTTTAATGTTTTTATACACTATAGAGCCAAATTTTACTAATGCTGAATTAGCTTGTAGTTTTGGTATAGGTGCTAGTGGATGTGTGATAGAAGATTTAGTAGAAGAGCAAAATCAAAAAACTGAAAATCTTTGCAAAAAAGGACAAAGAATTTTAGAAGAATTTTGTGCTTATGCAAAAGAACAAGGCGTCAAAGAATGCTTTAGTGTGCAAAGAGATGGGGACTTGGAAGAAGTTTTAAAAGAATATAATGATCAAATAAGACTAGCTATTGCAGGTTTAAAAGGTGGTGGCAAGAAAAATAAAATAGGCATTCATACAGAAGAATTAGTAAGAGCTTTAAATGTGCCTATTTTGCTTGTAAATTCTACATTTAAAGAGATAAAAAGTGTGATGATGGCTTATGATGGAAGTAATTTGGCTAAAAAGGCCATAGAGCAAGCCATTAAAAGACCTATTTTTAAAGAAGCTAAGCGTTATGTGGTAAATGTATCTAAAGATGAAAAAGCCTCTTGTGAGTTATTAGCTCAAGTAAGTCAAATTTTTAAAGAAGCAAAATTAAATGTGCAAACACAGCATTTAAATGGCGATATTACCCAAGCTTTGTTTGATTTTGGTGAACAAAATGATATAGATTTGTTGATTATGGGGGCTTATTCACACCATTGGTTAAAAAGTATTTTATTTGGCAGTTTAACAAATGAGATTTTAACTAAGGCTAAAAAACCTTTATTGTTGATACGTTAATTTTTATAATTTTTTATGTAAAAATAAAACCATAATAAAAATTACAATTTTAAGTTAAATTGTTTAAACTTTTTATATTTTAAGCAGGTAAGTAATTTTACCTACCTGCTATGATTAATGCTTTAACATATATTTACTTTGAAATTCTTCATGACCTAATATTTTTTGTGTATTGCAATTTTTGTCAATATCCAATTTTTTAATATCATGATGAAAATTGGTGCAATTATGAAGTAAAAATGCCATTGTTTTAGCATTATGAACATCCCAATTTGATAAATCTTGGTCAAATTGCTTGCAATTTTCAAACATATGAGCTAAAGTTATAGCATTATGAACATCCCAATTTTCTACTTTATGGTTAAATTTAAAACAATTACAAAACATATATTTTGTATCTTTGACTTTTGACATATTCCAAGAAGATAAGTCTTGATCAAATGATTCACAATCAAAAAACATACCTTCCATATTTTCAACATTTTTAACATTCCATTTAGATATATCACTATTGAAGCTTTTGCAATAATAAAACATATAAGACATATCTTTGACATTTGATACATCCCATTTTTCTATGCCAGAAAAATCAGTTCTAGTAGAATAATAAAACAAGTAAGACATATCAGTAATTAAGCTTACGTCAATTTCACTTAATTTAATAAGCTCTTCTCTAACAAGAGCAACTAATTCATATTTTGTTTTAGGCATAAACATGTTCGCTCCTTTTATTGTTATTTAACAATATAATTATAATATTATTTAAATATAAAAATTAAATAATTAAATGTAAATTTAATAAAGTTTATAATTTTTTTTGAATATTGTTTCATTATGTAACTATAAATTTTATTTTGATATATTTAAAATATTTTTAAAAAATTTAAATTATATTAGGAAAATATAAATTTCCTAGTTTTAAAATTAGGAAATTACATTAAAATATTAACTAGAAAAATTCCAAAAATTACAAGCCATATAAAAAGTATAAATGCCATTAAGAATGGTTTTAATCCAGCATTTTTTATAACATCTTTATGAATATTAACACCAAGTGCTACCATAGATATAGAAAGCAATAAAGTGTCTATAGTTTCAATATTTGATTTAATATGTTTTATAGCAAAAGGTGTGTTTAGTATATCTAAAGAACTAATAACACTTGCAACTAAAAATAATAAAGCAAAGTAAGGAATATTATTTTTAATAGATACTTTTTCTTTTCCTTTGTTTAAAAATTTCAAAGAATAAACTGCTAAAAATATTAAAAAAGGAACTAGCATTAAAACCCTAATCATCTTTTCTATCACAGCACTATCACCTGCTTTTATGGCTTCACCAGCTGCAACTGCATGTGCGACCTCGTGTAAAGTAGCTCCCATAAAATATCCCATTTGTTCGGTATTAAAAAAATCAAACCAGCCAAGATTCCAAGCTAAAGGATATAAAAACATTCCCAAGGTTCCAAAAACTACCACAGTGCAAATTGCCACTCCAACTCTTGAAGATCCTCCCTTTACTATGCTTTCGCTTGCCATTACAGCAGCAGCCCCACATATACTTGAACCACTACTAATTAAAATACTCTCTTTTAAATCAAGCTTGAATAATTTTCCTAAAATAAGTCCTATAAAAAATGTAGAAAATACTATGATAAAAGCTAAAGTTATGCCTTCTAAACCAGCTTTTTGAATATCGTTAAATGTAATTCTAAAACCATAAAGAATAATACCAAGCCTTAAAATTTCTTTAGTGGCAATACCCAAAACACCTGTTTTTTTTAGTAAATTTGCATTTTGATGTGCAAAATTTCCTATTAAAGCTCCAAGACATACTGCTATAATTAATGCAGAAATTCCTATATTTTTAAAGAAGTTAAGCTCTGAAATAGCATAAGCACAAAATGCTAAAACAAATAATAATAAAAACCCTTCAAATTTGCGACCTTTGTATATTTTTTTATGTCTAATATGCATATTTATCCTTTCATTTTTTATAATTTTAACTATTTTTTTATGATAAGAAAAATTAATTTTATTTGTTATAATGATTAAAAATATTTATCAAGGAAAATTATGACTTTTAAACAAATTAAATATTTTCAAGCTTTAAGTAAAAATTTGAATTTAAGAGCTTGTGCTAAAGAATTAAACATAACTCAATCTGCATTGTCTTTGGCTATTTTTGAACTTGAAAAGAATTTGAATGTAAAACTTTTTGATAGAAAATCTAAATTTTTAACTTTAAATGAAAAAGGAAAAACTTTTCTAAAAAAAATTTCACCTTTAATTTTGGAATTTGAACGCATTGAAAAAATGATGCAAAATGATGAAAATTATGAATTAAATATGAAAGTAAGTCAAAACATAGGAACATTTTTAATGGCAAATGTTTTAAATAATAAAAATGATAGGATTAAATTAGAATTATCTTTGGATAATAGTAAAAATATTATAAAAAGTGTTTTAGAAAAAGATATTGACTTAGGTATTATTGAAGGAATTTGTAAAGATAAAGATTTAGAAAAAATTAAAATATGTAATGATGAGCTTATAGTAGTTAGCCATAATGAATTTAAAAATGAATATTTTATTGATGAATTGAAAAATTATCAATGGTTAAGTAGGGAAAAAGGTTCTGGAGCTAAAGAGGTTTTTTTAAATGCCTTACCAAAAGATGTGAAATTAAATTTAATGTATGAGCTAAATTCCACTGCTATGATTAAAGAATTAGTAAAAAAAGGAAATTTTTTAGCAGTATTACCTAAATTTAGTATTAAAGAAGAATTAGAAAATAAAAAACTATTTCAAGTAAGATTAAAAAATTTTAAAATTTCAAGAGAGCTTTTTATAATTTATCATAAAAACAAAGAGCTTAATAAAAATTTTTTAAACTTTTGTCAATTTTTATTAAAGCAGATACAAAAAGACATTTTAGAATAATTTTTTAATACATTCTTTAAAAATACTACCTCTTTCTTCATAAGACTTGAATTGATCTAAACTTGCACAAGCAGGGCTTAGCAATGCTACTTCATTGCTAGTTAAGTTTTGATTGATTTTTTCAACCGCATTAGGTAAAAATTCACAAGAATGTGCTTTTAAATTAGCATTTTTAGCATATTCAAGCATTTTATTTGTACTTTTTCCTATGGCATAAAGCTCTATGTTAAGATTTTTCATAAAAGAAAATAAAGCACTTAAATCTACTCCCTTATCATCACCACCTATAATAAGATGAATTTTTTTATCTTTGTAGCGTTTTAGTGCTGCTAAAGTAGCATCAAGATTTGTTGCTTTAGTATCATTTACCCAAAGCCTATTTTTAAGATCAAATATTTCTTCAAGTTTATTTTTTTCAATCTTAAACTCATTTAACAATTCATACGAGCAATGATCGAGTATGATTTTTTCTATACTTAATGCAATTATTGCATCTAGTAAAAAAGGAGTTTTAAAATTAATTTTTTTAATATCAATTTGCATTTTTTTAGCTAAATCTTGCTCATCTTCATAGCTTATAATAAAGGCATGAGTTGGATAATTTTCATATTTTTTAGGTAAGATTGCAACATCGTTTTCATTCATTCTTTCAAGTACACTAAGTTTTGCTTGTTCATAATCATTAAAACTTTTATGCCAAGAAAGATGATCGGGCGTGATAGGCAAAAGTGCATAGATTTCAGGTTTAGCTATTTTGGTGTAAAAAAGTGAAAATGAAGAACTTTCTAAAATCCATAATTTCGCATTAGTATCCATTTGTGCCAAAGGAATTCCTATATTTGCTCCCATTTGTGCATTGATATGTTTTAAGAGATGATGCGTCATTTGAGTGGTGGTAGTTTTACCATTTGTTCCACTTATCCAAACACTTTTTGGCATAGCATCATAAAAAAAATCATATTCACTGCTTAAATTTTTTGCTTGTTGCACAAGAAAATGATCATTAGGAAAACCAGGACTTGGTATTTCTAAATCACTCATTAAAGGATCAAATTTGCAAGGTGGTAAAAGTGTATTGCCAAATTCATCTTTACTAATACTTGTAAAATGATCATCATAAATATTGCAATTTCCAAAACGCTGTGCAAAAGCTTTAGTTGTTTTTCCGTATCCAAAAAGTGAAATTTTCATTATCTTAACTTTATACTAATTAATGCAATGATATTTGCAAGTAAGGCTATCATCCAAAAACGCACAATGATTTTATTTTCCACCCAGCCTATTTTTTCAAAATGATGGTGAATCGGTGCCATTTTAAAAACTCTTTTATTGAAAATTTTAAAACTTCCTACTTGCAAGATTACTGAAATGGTTTCTAAAACAAATACAAAGCCTATGAGTAAAAGTAAAATTTCATTTTTACTTACTATGCCAAGATAGCCTATAAATGCACCTATACTTAAACTTCCACTATCTCCCATAAAAACTTGTGCAGGATAGCAGTTATACCATAAAAAGCCCATTAAAGCACCAATTAATGCTGATGTTAACACAACAAGTTCTCCTAGACCTTGAACTTTAGGTAAAAATAAGTAAGAGCTATAAATAGCATTTCCACATAAATATAAAAAAGCACCAAGACTTAAAAGAGAAAATATAGAAGGCACGGTTGCAAGACCATCAAGTCCATCGGTTAAATTTACGGCATTAGAACTTGAGATAATAACTAAAACCCATAAAAATAGCATAAATACCCCGCCATCAAAAATAGCATACTTATAAAATGGTAGATAAAATTCTGTGTTTATATTAAAAAAGTATAACAATAAAATACATATAAAAGCAGCACTAAGCTGTCCAAAAAGTTTCATTTTAGGGCTAAGTCCTGCGTGGTTATCTTTTTTTAAAATTTTACCCAAATCATCTACTAAGCCTATAGTGCAAAATAGTGCTAAACACAATAATCCAACTATAACAAAGCTATTGTTTAAGTCAGCACTGAAAATGCTAGCTATAATGGTAGCAAAGATAAAAACAAGTCCACCCATAGTAGGTGTATGAGATTTAGCTTTGTGTGATTGTGGAGCGTATTCATAAATAGGTTGGTTTGCTTTTTTATTTTGAGCCCATTTAATAAATTTTGGCATTAAATATAAACTCAAAAATAAAGCAATAAAAAATGCAAAACCAGCACGAACGCTAATGTAAGAAAAAAACATATAATTTGTATATTCTGTAAGATAAAGCAAAATTTTTAACCTTATGTTTGTTTTTTTAAAACATAATTTTAGTAAAATCATATAAATAAATTATAAAAAAGAGTAAAAAATGTATCAAAAATGTATTTTGATAATAACAGATGGTATAGGACATAATAAAAATTCAAATTACAATGCTTTTTTTCACGCTAAAAAACCAACTTATGATGAGCTTTTTGAAAATACCCCTAATGTTTTGATAAAAACAAGTGGTTTAGCAGTTGGCTTGCCTGAAGGTCAAATGGGTAATAGCGAAGTAGGTCATATGTGTATAGGTAGTGGTCGTATAATTTATCAAAATTTAGTTAAGATAAATAAAGCTATAGAAAATGATACTTTAAAAGATAATAAAGCTTTAAAAGAATTATTGCAAAAATGCAAAAGAGTACATATTGTAGGGCTTTATAGTGATGGTGGGGTGCATTCTATGCATACGCATTTTAATGCACTTTTAAAAATTTGCAAACAAGAAAACAAAGAAGTTTTTGCACATGCTATTAGTGATGGTAGGGATTGCCCACCAAATTCGGGTTTAGAATTTATAAAGTCCTTGCAAGAATTTTGTAAAAAAGAAGATATAAATTTTGCTTCTTTATCGGGAAGATTTTATGCTATGGATAGAGATAAGCGTTATGATAGAATCAAGCTTTATTATGATGCTTTGTTTGCTAAGGCACCAAAGTGTGATGATTTTGTGCAATTTATACAAAAAAGCTACGATGAAAATATCACAGATGAATTTTTAACTCCGGTTGTTAGTCAAAGCTTTGATGGGATTAAAGCAGAAGATGGTGTGATTTTTATCAATTTTAGAAATGATAGAATGCGCCAATTAGTCGCTTCTCTAACGCAAGAAAATTTTAATGAATTTTCAAAAGAAGTGCTTGTAAAAAATACTATTACTATGAGTTTATATGATGAGAATTTTAAACTTCCTGTAATGTTTGAAAAAGAAGAATTGAATAATACTTTAGCTTCTGTAATAGCTAATGCAAATTTAACTCAACTTCACACAGCTGAAACTGAAAAATATGCCCATGTAACCTTTTTCTTTAATGGAGGAAAAGAAGAATTAGAGTGCAATGAAACAAGAATTTTAATCCCAAGCCCTAAAGTAAAAACATATGATGAAAAACCTCAAATGAGTGCTAAAGAAGTTACAGATGAGGTACTTAAGGGTATAGAAAATGGAATGGATTTTATCGTAGTAAATTTTGCAAATGGTGATATGGTGGGACATACGGGTAATTTTAATGCAGCTATAAGAGCAGTTGAATGTGTGGATGAGTGTTTGGGTAAGGTTATTGCTAAAGCAAGAGAGCAAGGATATGCTTTTATTATCACTTCAGATCATGGAAATTGTGAAGCAATGAAAGATGAAAATGAAAATATGCTCACTAATCACACAACCTTTGATGTTTTTGCTTTTGTAGAAGCTAAAGGAGTAGATAAGCTTAAAGAAGGTATGGGGCTTAGTAATATAGCACCAAGCGTGCTTAAAATTTTAAACTTGCCCATTCCAAAAGAAATGGATGAAGCTTTATTTTAATTTAAAGGAGAACAATGAAATTTAGTGGAAAAAATGTTTTAATAACAGGTGCAAGTAAAGGTATAGGTGCAGCGATAGCTAAAGAATTAGCAAGTTATGGTTTAAAAGTTTGGATTAATTATAGGAGCAAGCCTGAACTTGCTGATGCGCTAAAAGAAGAGATAGAAAAAAGTGGCGGTTGTGCAGCTGTGATTAAATTTGATGCAAGTGTTGAAGAAGAATTTATGAGTGCTATAGCTACTATTGTTGAAAGTGATGGTGAACTTAGTTATTTGGTTAATAATGCAGGTATTACTAATGATAAATTAGCTCTTAGAATGAGTATGGATGATTTTTCCTCAGTGATTAATGCTAATTTAAATTCAAGCTTTTTAGGTTGCAGAGAAGCACTAAAAACTATGAGTAAAAAGCGTTTTGGTGCGGTTGTAAATATTGCTTCTATAGTTGGAGAAATGGGAAATGCAGGCCAAACTAATTATAGTGCTAGTAAAGGTGGTATGATAGCTTTAACAAAGTCTTTTGCAAAAGAAGGTGCTGCTAGAAATATAAGATATAACTGTATTACTCCAGGTTTTATAAAAAGTGATATGACTGAAGTTTTAAGTGATGAAATAAAACAAAATTATATTAACAATATCCCTTTAAAGCGTTTTGCAGATGCAAGCGAGGTAGCTCAAGCTGTGGCGTTTTTATTAAGCAATCATTCTTCTTATATTACAGGGGAAATTTTAAAAGTCAACGGTGGGCTTTATATGTAAAAGCAAGGTTTTTAACCTTGCTTAGTTTCTATAGCCACTACTGCTATAGCAAAACCCCCATCATGTGCTACGCTTACACTTGCTGATTTTATATTAAATTCTTGCATGACTTTTTGAGAAAAACTAATATGTGGAGCATTTTTATTATCTTTAGAGATGATGATGTCAAAAAAAGAACATTCTTTAGAAATTCCAACCCCCAAAGCCTTAGAAGCAGCTTCTTTGATAGCCCAAAATCCGGCTAGAGTGTTGGTATTTTTTATATAACTTTGCTCTTGCTTGGATAAAAATTTATCCAAGAAAAGCATTTTGTGTTTTTTATAAATTTTTTCTATGCGTGAGCATACAATTATATCACAGCCTATCATTAAGATACTACAAAGTCGGTAAAATAGATATTTTTAACAAAACCATCAGTTAAAACTTCATTAATTTTACCAGTTAGCTCATCTTTTAATCTTTCTTTACCCTTTGTTGTGCTTACCTCTTCAAAAGTTTTTGAAGTTAAAGTTCTGATAATAATATCTCTAATAATAGCAACTTTTTTATCAAGCTCAGGAGTTAGAGTTTCAACATTTTGTTCAAGCTGAATGGTGCATTTTACATATCTTGAGCCACCATCACTTAATAAATTTAAAGTAAAAGGTGCTAAAGGATACATCACACCAATATTTGCATAATCACTTCCTCTAGCTGCTACAGCATTTGTTTTTTTAGGAGTTTGTGCAACTTGAGCGTTTTCTTCATTTTGTGGAGTAGGATTTTCTTCTGAATTGCCACTAAACATCAAATAGGCAATTGCACCTACAATTACAAGTAAAAAAACAAATAAAAATACTACAATTATGATTACTAAAATATTGCCACTCTTTTTCTTTGGTTTTGTTTGTTCATCTAGCGTATCATCAGCCATTTTTTTCCTTTTGATTAAAATTTAAACACTATTGTATCAAAAAATATTTTTTTTAAAAACATTTATTATTTAATCTTTTGTAAATGTCTGTAAACACTGGGCTCTGAAATATTTAAAAGTTCGGCAACTTTAGGGATTGTACCTTTTATATTAAATATTCCTTTTTTATATAAATTAGCAATTATTTTTTGTTTTTCTTTCGGCTTTAGATTTTTATTTTTAAAATTATCTATATTTATGCTAGTAATATCTTCCACTATTTTCTCTAAATCAAAGTTAATATATTCTTTACTGTCTTGTTCAAGATGCTCATAGGAATTATCATAAATATTTCCAAGACTTAAAATTTCATCAGATATTTTTTTAAAGGACGAGGTATCATGATTAATACAAAGTAAACCTTCAAGTTTTTCATCTTTTTTAATAAAAAATGTTGAGCCTGAAGTGATTTGAGAATTTTTTGTAGAGGTTTTATAATGAGTAATATAATCACGTTCGAGATATATTTTATTTTTAATCATTTCTATTGCAAAACCAGTAAGAGGTGAATTTATGGTTCTTTTGCTAATATGATTATTGGCAATTTCTGCTATATTAGTTCCATCTTCACTTACATCATGTAAGACTATTTCATAATTTCTTCCTAAAGTATCGGCTAAAAATTTTACTAACTTAATATAGTAAGTTCTTGTTTCCTTGTCCATACCATCCCCTTTTAATTAATTTTTTGTAGTAAAAATATTTAAAATAAACAATCTTATTTTTAACAATTTTATTACAAAATAAAAATATTTATGCTTAAAAAAATATTATATTTAAAAAAATAATAATTTTTGTTAATTAATTTTATTTTAAATTCTATATGGATATAATTTATCAAAAAATAAAAATTATTATTTAATAAAAAGGAGACACAATGAAAAAATTAACTAATGATTTTGGTAATATAGTTGCGGATAATCAAAATTCACTAAGTGCCGGTTCTAATGGACCGCTTTTAATGCAAGATTATATTTTGCTTGAAAAACTTGCTCACCAAAATAGAGAAAGAATTCCAGAAAGAACAGTGCATGCGAAAGGAAGTGGTGCTTATGGAGAACTTAAAATCACTAAAGATATTTCTCAATACACTAAAGCAAAAGTTTTACAGCTTGGAGAAAATACACCTTTATTTATAAGATTTTCAACCGTTGCAGGTGAAGCAGGTGCAGCTGATGCAGAAAGAGATGTAAGAGGTTTTGCAATTAAATTTTACACTAAAGAAGGAAATTGGGATTTAGTAGGCAATAATACTCCGACATTTTTTATAAGAGATGCGTATAAATTTCCTGATTTTATCCATACTCAAAAAAGAGATCCAAGAACTCATCTAAGAAGTAATAATGCTGCATGGGACTTTTGGACTTTATGCCCTGAAAGCTTACATCAAGTTACTATTTTAATGAGTGATAGAGGAATTCCTGCAAGTTATCGTCATATGCATGGTTTTGGAAGTCACACTTATAGTTTGATTAATGATAAAAATGAAAGATTTTGGGTGAAATTTCATTTTAAAACAAAGCAAGGTATTAAAAATTTAACCAACGAAGAAGCGGCGAATTTAATAGCAAATGATAGAGAAAGCCATCAAAGAGATTTATATGAAGCTATTGAAAAAGGAGATTTTCCAAAATGGATTTTCCAAATTCAAGTTTTAAAAGAAGATGAAGCAGAAAAACTAGGTTTTAATCCTTTTGATTTAACCAAAGTTTGGCCACATAGTATTGCGCCTTTAATAGAAGTAGGTGAGTTAGTGCTTAATAAAAATGTGCAAAATTACTTTAATGAAGTAGAACAAGCTGCATTTAGTCCAAGCAATATCGTTCCTGGCATTGGTTTTAGTCCTGATAAAATGTTGCAAGCTAGAATCTTTTCTTATCCTGATGCACAAAGATATCGTATAGGGACAAATTATCATTTATTATCAGTTAATCGTGCAAAAAGCGAAGTAAATACTTATAATGTAGCAGGAGCTATGAATTTTGACACTTATAAAAATGGTCTTGCTTATTATGAGCCAAATAGTTATGATGATAGTCCAAAAGAAGATAAAAATTACCTAGAGCCTGATTTGACACTTGAAGGTAATGCACAAAGATATGCTCCACTTGATGATGATTTTTACACCCAACCAAGAGCCTTGTTTGATATAATGAATGAAAATCAAAAAGAGCAATTGTTTAAAAACATAGCAGCTTCTATGAATGGGGTTGAAGAAAAAATCATACAAAGAGCATTAAGTCATTTTGAAAAAATTTCAAGTGAATATGCAAATGGCGTTAAAAAAGCTTTGAAAATGTAATTTTTACTTGCCACTTTAAAAGTGGCAAACTAAAGATTATAAAAGGAAAAATATGTTTAGCAATGAAGAAGAAAAAAGAATTCAAGAGCTTTGTGCTATGGCTTTTGATTATGCAAGAAAAAATGATTTGCAAAATTTAAAGATTATGATAGAAGCGGGTTTAAGTGTGAATTTAAAAAATCATAAAGGTGATAGTCTTTTAATGCTTGCAAGTTATCATAATTCTTATGAATGTGCTAAATTTTTATTAGAAAATGGAGCTAATGTAGATGAAAAAAATGATAGAGGGCAAACCCCATTAGCAGGGGTGTGTTTTAAAGGATATCTACCTATGTGTAAGCTTTTAGTAGAATATGGGGCAAATATTGATGAAAACAACGGTCTTGGTATGACGCCTTTTACTTTTGCACTAATGTTTGGACATAGTGATATAGTAGAGTTTTTAACAAAGCAGTCTAAAAAAAGTTTTTTTAAAAAAATAGCTTTTAGTGTGTTAAAAATTTTTAAAAGAAAGAAAAGTTAAACTCTTTGAAAAAATAAAAATTATAAAATTATCCTTTTATTTGTAAATAGAAGGATAGATATGTCACAAAAAGCAGAGAAATTATGGGGTGGACGCTTTGATTTGCCTACAAACAAATTAGTTGAAGAATACACCGCTTCATTATTAGTTGAGCCAAGACTTGCTCCTTTTGATATACAAGGAAGTATAATCCACTGCACTATGCTTGCAAAACAAGGCATTATAAAAGAAGATGAAGCAAAGACTATCATCAAGGGTTTAGAACAAGTTAGAGAAGAAATTCAAAATGGTACTTTTGTTTTTGATATAGCTGATGAGGATATTCATATGGCTGTAGAAAAAAGAATGACGCAAATCATAGGTTCAGTAGGTGGAAAGCTTCATACTGCAAGAAGTAGGAATGATCAAACAACGCTTGATTCAAAAATGCATATGATGGCTGTTGTAAAAGAAAATTTAAATCAAATCATTGCCTTACAAGAAGAAATTATCCATCAAGCTCAAAAAAATATAAAAGCTATTATGCCAGGTTATACACATTTACAAACTGGTCAACCTATACTTTTTTCACATTGGATTATGGCGTATTTTTGGATGTTAAGTAGGGATTATTCTCGTTTTGAAGATTTATATAAAAGAATGAATGAGTGTCCTTTAGGAGCAGCTGCACTTGGTGGAACAACATTTAATATAGACAGACATTTTTGTGCCAAAGAACTAGGTTTTACTAAACCAACAGAAAATAGTATTGATAGCGTAAGCGATAGAGATCATATGGTTGAATTTACTGCTATTGCCGCAATGTGCTTTATGCACCTTAGTCGTTTTTGCGAAGAGCTTATACTTTTTTCAAGCCAAGATTTTAAATTTATAGAATTAAGTGATGATTTTTGTACTGGTTCAAGCATAATGCCTCAAAAGAAAAATCCAGATGTTGCTGAAAAAATGCGTGGTAAGACAGGTAGAATGTATGGCAATGTTATGGCAATGCTAACTATTATGAAAGGTATTCCACTAGCTTATAATACTGATATGAGTGAAGATAAGGCTCAAGTTTATGATTCTATGGATACTTTAATGACTAGTTTAAAAATCATAACTCCTATGATAGAAAAAATGCAAGTAAATGCTAATAATACAAGAGCAGCAGCTGCAAAAGGCTTTTCAAATGCCACAGATATGGCTGATTATTTAGTAAGAAAAAATATACCTTTTAGAGAAGCTCATAGTATAGTAGGTAGTGTGGTAAATTACTGCATTAAACATGGAAAAATGCTTGAAGAACTTAGCATGGAAGAATTCCATCAATTTAATGAAAATATTCAAGAAGATATATATGAGGCAATTGCTTTAGAAACTTGTGTAAATGCAAGGCTTTCTTATGGTGGTACAGGAGCTAAAGTGGTGTTAGAGCAAATTGAACATGCAAAAGAACTTTTAGCTAAATATAAAAATAAGGTATAAAATTAATGGATATTATTTTTTATATTAGAATTTTTCATTATTTTTTCTATGATAGCCATAGGTGGTAGATATGGTGGCATAGGACTTGGTATTGCAGGTGGACTCGGTGTGTGTATTTTAGTGTTAGTTTTTGGTATGCAACCAGCTTCACTTCCTGTGAGTGTTGTTTTTATTATACTTGCTGTAATTACTTGTGTGAGTGTTTTGCAAAGTGCAGGTGGACTTGATTTACTAGTAAAAATAGCAGAAAAATTGCTTAAGAAAAAACCTCAAGCTATTGTTTTCATGGGACCTTTGATTAGTTCTACATTTACTATATTTTGTGGTACTACTTATGTGGCATTTTCTATTTATCCAGTGATAGCTGAAGTTGCGGCTGATGCTAAAATTCGTCCTGAAAGACCACTTTCGGTTTCAGTTATAGCAGCAGGTATTGCAGTGGTGGTTTCTCCTATGAGTGCTGCTACTGCAGGCATGGTGGCTATTTTAGCTGTTAGTGGTGTAGGGCTTGTTCAAATATTAACTGTGGTAATGCCAGCATTTTTAATTGGTGTTGTATGTGCTTGTTTGAGTGTTTTTAAAAGAGGCAAAGAACTTGAAAAAGATGAGGAGTTTCAAAGAAGAGTAAAAGCAGAGGGAATATCAGTTTTTAACTCAAGATAAACAAGAAGATAAACAAGAAACAGATCCTAAAGTAAAAAGAGCTTTATTGATATTTGTTTTGGGAATTTTAACTATTATTTTCTTTGGAACTTTTACGAGTTTATTGCCTCATTATGAGCTTGCAAATGGTAAAATAGAAAGACTTTCTACTCCAAATTTAATCCAAATGATCATGCTTGCAACAGCTTGTTTGATTATGCTTTTTGCTAAAGTTCCTGCTAATAAGCTTGGTGATGCTTCGGTATTTAAATCAGGACTGATAGGCGTTGTAGGGGTTTTTTGGTATAGCTTGGATGACAGGAACATTTTTTGAAGCTTATAAGCCTTTATTTAGTGATTCTTTATCGCATATTGTAGAGGATTATCCATATTTATTTGGTGTGGCTTTATTTGCCTTTTCTATGGTGATTTTTTCTCCTTCAGCAACTGTAGCTGCTTTGATGCCTTTGGGTGTGAGTTTGGGAATTCCTCCTCAAATTCTTATCGTGCTTTATCCTTGTGTAAGTGGAGACTTTATAGTACCAGGTGCAAATCAAATAGCATGTGTGGTTTTTTATAGAACAGGTACAACAAAAATAGGTAAATTTGTAGTCAATCACTCTTATTTAAGACCTAGTTTTGTTTTAATTATTAGTGCAACAATATCAGGTTATTTCATATCACAAATTGTTTTTGATTTTTAAAGGCTACTTTTTAAGCTTTTGTAAATACCTATAGACGCTAGGTTCTGATATATTAAGCGACTTAGCAACTATAGGTATGCTTCCTTTAATGTTAAAAATTCCTTTCGAATGAAGCTTTTTAATAATTTCATCTTTTTGCTCAGTGCTTAAGCTATATCCTGAATTTAAATATTTTAAGTCTATGTTTTCAGCTAAGATATCTTCTATAGAATGACTAAGTGTTTCTATATTACTCACATTATGTAAATTTACATTGTTTTGATTTTGAATGTTTAATAAATCACTAAAATCATTGATTTTTTCAAGCTCTATAATTTTACTAATAGCATTGCGAATTTCTGTAGTATCATGATTTATACACAAAATTCCTACAATTTTATTTTGATTTTTGATAAAAAAAGTTGATCCTGTAACTATTTTAGATTTACCTACTTTTGCTTTGTAATCACATAAAAAATCTTTATTTAGATATTCTTTTTCTTGTATTAATTCACTTGCAAAAGATGTTAATGGGGAGTTAGTAGTTCTTCCACTAATATGATTATTTGCTATAGCTGCTATATATGAACCTTCTTCAGAAATTACATGAAATACTATTTCGTAATTACTTCCAAGGACTTGTCCTAAGAACTGAGTAAGTTTTATAAATAATTCTTTTTGTTGCTCATCCATAATCTAGACCTTTTTGTTGTTTTTTTGTTATTTTACAAAATATTTTCATCAAAATCATTAATTTTTATCATAAAAAAAATTATTATGATGATAAAAAAATATTGACAATTAATTATTATGATGATAATATTATATCACTATTAAATTATACAAGGAGTACACATGGCAAATTATCCAAAGGCTATAGGTCCATATTCAGCTTATAGAGAAGCTAATGGTTTATTATTTATTTCAGGACAACTTCCTATTAATCCTGAAAGTGGTAATATAGAAAGCGAAGATGTAAAAGAACAAACTAGACAATCTTTGTTAAATATTAAGGCTATATTAGAAGAAAATAATCTTTATTTTAATAATGTTATTAAAACAATTTGTTTTTTAGCAAATATTGATGATTTTTTAGCTTTCAATGAGATTTATTCTGAATTTTTCGCAGCTCCATACCCTGCAAGAAGTGCTTTTGCTGTAAAAGATCTTCCTAAGGGTGCAAAAGTGGAGATAGAGGTTATTGCTCATAAAGGATAGAATATGTTAGGTTTATTTTTTGCAGGATGCTCTGTAGTATTGTTAGTTTTTATGCTTTATAAAAAAATCAACGCTCATATGGCGTTGCTTTTGAGTGGTTTGCTCTTGTTAGCTTTAGCAGGAATTTTTGGACTTTCTCCTATTATTAGTGAAAAGCAATCTTTACATTTAGGTATTTTTGATATTTTCCAAGTAGTAAATACCAAAATGTCAAGCACTTTAGCAGGACTTGGACTTACTTTGATGTGTATAGCAGGGTTTTCTGCATATATGGATCATGTGGGTGCAAGTTATGCTTTATTCAAAGTATTTGAAAGACCTTTAAAGGCAGTAAAATCACCTTATATTTTATTGCTAGTTTCTTATTTTGTAGTTCAATTTTTAGTGCTTTTTATACCTTCACATGCAGGTTTAGCACTTTTGCTTATGGTTACAATGTATCCTATTTTGGTGCGTTCGGGTGTTTCTAAGCTTTCAGCACTTTCAGTAATTGGAATTTGTCAATATATTGACCACGGACCTGGAAGTGGTAATGTGATTTTAGCTGCAAAAACTGCTGAAATTGATCCTGCGGTGTATTTTGTGCATTATCAGCTTCCTACAACTGTGCCTATCATCATAGCAGTAGGTATTGCAATTTATTTTTGTGCTAAATATTTTGATAACAAAGAAAATTTTGTATTTAATCGTGATGAGGTTGAAAAAGAATTAGTTGAGCATGATGGTAAAAATGAAGAACTTAAAAAACCACCTAGAATTTATGCAATTTTACCTATTATACCTCTAGTGTTAATTTTGGGTTTTAGTAGCGTTTTAGATAGCATTATGGTTTTAATGGGGCTTACAACTATGGAAGAAGTTAAGGCAGCTTCATCTACAGCTATAAAAATGAATGTTCCAGTTGCAATGATGATCTCAACCTTTATAGCAATTATTTTTGAAATTATTCGTTATAAAAGTTTAATTGATACTTTAAATTCTATCATGGTATTTTTCAAGGGTATGGGACATTTGTTTGTGATTACAGTTTCTTTGATCGTTTGTGGTCAAGTCTTTGCAAGTGGACTTTTATCAGTTGGTTTTGTGGATACTTTAATAGGTTTTGCGAAAGATGCAGGTTTTGGGGTGCTTGCTATTATCATAGCTGTGTCTATTTTACTTGCTGTATGTGCGTTTTTAATGGGTTCAGGAAATGCAGCATTTTTCTCTTTCGCACCACTTATCCCAAATATAGCAAAATCTTTTGGCGTTGAAACCATAGCTATGATAGCACCTATTCAAATCATGACAGGTTTTGGTAGATGTGTTTCGCCTATTGCGCCTGCTATTTTGGCAATTTCAGCTATGGCTAAAGTAAATCCATTACAAGTTGTAAAAAGAACAGCTATTCCTATGCTTGTAGCTGCTATTGTTAATGTGATTATGACTTATATTTATCTATAAAAAGGAGTACAAAATGAACAACAAAACTAAATTAATCCACCTAGGAAGAGGCGATCAAAATGCTGAGGTAAGACCTGTTAATCCAACCCTAATGCGTGCATCAACTATACTTTTTAAAGATCATGCAACTTGGCAAAAATACCGCGAACTAAGAAAAACTGATCGTGTTTTAAGTTATGGTGCTAGAGGAACAGCAACTAATTTTGAACTTGAAAAACTAATTTGTGCGCTTGAAGGTGGCCATAGAGCGCAACTTTTCCCAACAGGACTTGCAGCACTAGCTATGGTGCTTTTAAATTATGCTAGCAAAGATGCTCATTTTTTAATTACTGATGCTATTTATGGACCTGTTAGAACGATTTGTGATTTGTTTTTAACTAAAATGGGTGTAGAAATTGACTTTTTAAAAGCTGATGCTTCTGATGTAGAAGAAAAAATCAAACCAAACACAAAATTAATCCTTTGTGAAAGCCCAGGTTCTATACTTTATGAAATCATAGATTTACCAAAACTTTGTGAAATTGCACACAAACATAATATACCAGTAGCGATTGATAATACTTATTCAAGTGGGTATTTTTTAAATCCACTTGAGCTTGGTGTGGATATTTCAGTGATTGCAGCGACTAAGTACTTAAGTGGGCATTCAGATGTTACTATGGGTATAGTAGTGATTAATGAAAAAGAATGGAAAAATTTCGACAAATTGCCAGAAGCTTTAGGATTTACTACAAGCCCTGATGATGCTTATTTGGTGCTTCGTGGTATGAGAACTTTAGATGTAAGAATGAAAGCTCATGAAAAAAGTGCGGATGAGATAGTAGAGTTTTTACAAAGTAGAAAAGAAGTTAAAACAATCTTTTATCCAAAATTAAAAACTCATCCAAACCATGAAGTTTTTATGCGTGATCATAAAGGTGCTAACGGTATGGTAACGATTGAATTTGCAGATGGTATTTCTAAAGAACAAGCCATTAAATTTGTAGATAATTTAGAGTATTTTTCAATCGGTGCAAGCTGGGGTGGATATGAGAGTTTAGCTACTGTTACTACTCCACCAAGAACGGCAACAGATTGGAGTGCTAGAGGGCCTTTTGTGAGATTTCATATAGGTCTTGAAGATAGTAAGGATTTGATTGCTGATTTAAAACAAGCATTTGAAAAAATAAATTTTAAAGGATAGGCTATGGGTGTGAGTGTATTTGATATGAGGTTGCTTCAAGATTCTTGGAGCACCCCTGCAATGAGAGCTATTTTTAGTGAAGAAAATAGAATTCAAAAATGGCTTGATGTAGAAGCTGCTTTGGCAAAGGCTCAAGCAAAACTTGGCATTATCCCTAATGAAGCAGCTATAGAAATAGCTAAAAAAGCTCATTATAAATTTATGGACATGGATTTTATTTTTGCTGAATTTAAAAAGACTAAACACCCTTTAGTACCTACTGTGCGTGGTTTGGAAAAAGCTTGCGAAAATGGTTTGGGAGAATATGTGCATTTTGGAGTTACTACTCAAGATATTATAGATACGGGTATAGTTTTACAATTTAAAGAAGCTATGGCTTTAATCAAGCAAGATTTAAAAGATATAGCTAAAAATTTAGCAAAAATCGCAAAAGAGCATAAAAATACTGCTATGATGGGAAGAACCTTAGCTTTACAAGCTTTACCTATAACTTTTGGACACAAAGTTGCAATTTGGCTTAGTGAATTAAACCGCCACTATGAAAGAATTGCTGAACTTGAAAAAAGATTATATGTGGGATTAATTGTAGGTGCAGTAGGAACTAAAGCAAGCTTAAGTGACAAGGCTAATGAAGTAGAAAAACTTACTTTAGAAAGCTTAGGTTTAGAAGTTCCTGATATCTCATGGCAACCAGCAAGAGATCGTTTTATTGAGCTTGGTTATGTTTTGGGTAATATTAATGCAACCTTTAACAAAATTGCACATCAGCTTTTAATTTTAGCTCATAATGAAATCGATGAAATTGCTGAGCCTTTTGGAAAAGGTCAAGTAGGAAGCTCTACTATGCCTCATAAAAGAAATCCTGCAGTAAGTGAAAACGCAGTGACTGTAAGTAATGCCCTAAGAGCAAATATTGCAATTTTAAGCGATATAGAAAGACATGAGCATGAAAGAGATGGCCAAGTTTGGAAAATGGAATGGAAGCTTTTACCAGAAGCATTTTTAATGCTTTCAGTGGTATTGGCAAATATGAAATTTGTCTTTGATGATTTAGAAGTTAAAAAAGACAAAATGTTAAAAAATCTTGATACGCTTAATGGTTTTGTATTAGCAGAACGCGTGATGTTTGCTTTGAGTGATCATTATGGTAAGCAACATGCACATGAAATTGTTTATGAAAATGCTATGAGAGGTATAGAAAATCATAAAACTTTTAAAGAAGTTTTACTTGAAGATGAGCGTGTAAGTAAGGTTTTAAGTGAAAAAGATATTGATACTTTAATGGATGCTACAACTTATGTAGGTTATGCACCAAAATTAGTTGATGAGTTCTTAGAAAAAATTGCTAATGCACCAATTCTAAAGTAGGAAAAAATGTATTTAAGTGAAAAATTAGCCGAATTTATCGTAAATTTAGACTATGAAGCTATTCCTAGTGAAGTAAAGCAAAGAGCAAAAGAGCTTATGCTTGATGCACTAGGAACGGCTTTAGCTGCTAAAAATGAAGCTTGTGTTTTAAATGCAACTAAGGCCTTTGAAGCCTTAAGTGTAAATCCTAGTGAAAAAATTTGGAGTGAAGATAAAAAGCTTGATGTAATTTATGCTGCGATGGTAAATGCTATTGCAGCACATGCCCTTGATTTTGATGATACTCATACTGAAGCTATTTTGCACGCTAGTGCAATTTTGACTCCACTTTGTTTAACTTATGGATTTAGTGTAAGTAAAGATGGGAAGAAAGTTTTAAAAGCCTTTATTGTTGGTTGGGAAGTTGCTGCTAGAGTGGGTATAGCAAGTAAAGGAAGTTTCCATAAACGCGGGTTTCATACTACAGCTATAGCAGGAATTTTTGGTAGTGTGGCTGCAAATTGTGTTTTGCTTGATTTAAACAAAGAGCAAATCATTAATGCTTTAGGTTTGGCAGGAAGTTTTGCAAGCGGAGTAAATGAGTTTTTATCTAATGGATCTAATTCTAAAGTTTTACACATAGCTAATGCTTTGAAAAATGGAATTTTAGTAGCAAATTTTGCAAAAGCTAATATGAGTGGTCCTTTGAGTATATTTGAAGGAAGAGATAATATCTTTAGAACTTTTGGTTTAGAAGAAGAATGTGATAAAAGCGAACTTTGCAAGGGCTTAAATGAAATTTGGCAAATAATGCAAGTTTCGCTAAAACCTTATCCAAGCTGTCATTTTGCACATGGGCTTATTGATTGTGCTATGAGCTTAAGAAATGATGGCTTAAAAGTACAAGATATAAAAAGCATACATTGCTTTGTAGATGAGGTGCCAATTTCATTTATATGTGATCCAATCGAAGTAAAATACACACCACAAAGTGCTTATGCCGCCAAATTTTCCATGCCTTTTTTAATGGCTTTGGCATTTTTTGATGGTAAAATTACTTTAAAATCTTATGAAGACTTAAATAGAGCTGAACTAATAGAATTTGCTAAAAAAATCAGCTATGAGAAGAAAAAATCTACTGGTTTCCCTAAATATTTTCCAGGACATTTAGAAGCTGTTTTAAATGATGGAAGAGTAATTAAAAAAGATGTACTGATTAATAAAGGAAATTTTGACAATCCTTTAAGTTTTGATGAATTAAAAGATAAATTTCTTTCTAATGCTAGCATAGCACTTTCTTTAGAAAAGGCTGAGGAGTTAGTCAAAAAGCTTCAAAATTTAGAAAATATAAATGGTTTTGATTTCTAGCAATCTCATTTTTTGAGATTGCTTATTATTTTAAAAAATAAATAATTTAATTTTTTATATAATATCTTATCTTAGTTTTTATCAAGGAAAAACATGACTTTGGATGTTTTAAAAGATAATGAAGAAGCTATTATAATAGGATTTGGCGCTGATAAGCAACTTTTAGCAAGGCTTTTTAGTTTTGGCTTTGCAAAAAATAAAAAAATTAAAAAAATCCGTTCTTCTATGGCAAATTCTACTATTATGGTAGAGCTTGATACAGCTTGTGTAATTTTAAGATCAAACGAAGCTAAAATAATACAAATTTCAAAAGATTTTTAATGAAAAAAATCATTATTGCCTTAGTGGGTCAGCCAAATGTTGGAAAAAGTTTATTAATCAATGCACTTTGTAAAGCCAATATGAAGGTTGGAAATTTTAGTGGCGTTACGGTTGAAAAGGCTGAAGCTAGATTAGTTTATAAAAACTATGAGTTTGAATTTATAGATTTACCAGGAACTTATGCATTAGATGGTTATAGCGAAGAGGAAAAAATCACAAAAGAGTTTTTAAAAAAAGGTAATTTTGATCTTGTAGTAAACGTGCTTGATTCTACAAATTTAGAACGTAATTTAATCTTAAGTGCTAGTTTAATAGACGCTAAAGTTAAAATGATTATGGCTTTAAATATGCAAGATGAAGCCAAAAATGAAGGTTTTGATATAAATTTTAAAGTTTTATCAGAACTTTTCAATACTCCTTGTATTGGTGTTTGTGCTAAAACCAAAGAAAATTTAAATACACTTTTGGATTTAATCATTTCAACTCACAAAGCTAAATTTGAACCCAAAGAACGCATTTTTAGTGACATCATAGAAGAAGAGCTTGTAAAAATAAGTGATTTTTTAAATAAAAACAATATAACCTATTTGAATTTTTCCACTAAAGACTTAGCACTTGCTTTGCTTAAAAGTGAAGCTAATATTGCTATTTCTCATTCTTTGAGAAAAATACTTGATGAAGCTTTAGAAAAAATTTATATGGCTTATCATAGTAAAGACATAGAAAGTATTTTTAAAGAAGAGCTTGTTGATTTTGCAAATGGTATATGTATTAAAGTTTTAAGCAAGAGTATTAAATATAAAAATCATACGAAAGAAATTGATTCTATTTTAATAAATAAATATTTAGGAATTCCTATATTTTTATTTTTTATGTGGGCTTTGTTTCAGCTAACCTTTACTTTAGGGCAAATTCCTATGGATTATATAGAGGGATTTTTTGCTACTTTAGGTGAGATGGTAAAAAGTAATATTAGTAATGACTTTATAGCTTCAGCCTTAGCTGATGGTATTTTAGGTGGAGTTGGTGCTGTAGTGACTTTTTTACCAAACATAATGATTTTATTTTTTGGTATAGCCTTGCTTGAAACAACTGGATATATGGCTAGGGTTGCATTTTTATTAGATGGAATTTTATATAAATTTGGATTGCATGGTAAAAGTTTTATTCCTTTGATCACGGGTTTTGGTTGTTCAGTGCCTGCTTTTATGGCTACAAGAACTTTAAAAAATAAAAAAGATAGATTATTAACTCTTTTTATTATTAATTTTATGAGTTGTGGCGCGAGGCTTCCTGTATATGTGCTTTTTGTTGGGGTATTTTTTCCTACTGAAGTGGCAGGGAATTATCTTTTTGGGATTTATCTTTTAGGTGCATTTTTGGGTTTGATTGCAGCTAAAATTTTAAGAATGAGTGCTTTTAGAGGACAAGATGAACCCTTTGTAATGGAAATGCCAAAATATAGAATGCCAAATTGGAATTTGGTATGGTTTATGGTGTTTAACAAAGCCAAAATGTATTTAAAAAAAGCAGGAACATTTATTTTGATAGCTTCCTTGCTTATTTGGTTTGCGAGTAATTTTCCTATGCAAAAAAATAATATTCAAGATACTTTAAGTCAAAAACTTCAGATAGAAAATAGTTATCTTGGGCAATTTGGTAAAGCAATAGAGCCTATTTTTGCACCACTTGACTTTGATTGGAAACTTAGTGTTTCTTTGGTAAGTGGTTTAGCTGCTAAAGAAGTGATGATTTCTACCATGGGCGTACTTTATTCTTTAGGCAATGAAGTTGATGAAACAAGTTCAAATTTACAAGAGGTTATAAAAGAAAATATCCCTTTTAGCACAGCTATTGCCTATATTTTATTTGTGATGATTTATAATCCTTGTTTTGCAGCTACCATAGTATTTACTAAAGAATCAGGAAGTAAAAAATATACTTTATATTTATTTTTATTTACCTGTTTAAGTGCATATTTAACAGCATTTATGGGATTAAGTATAGTCAATTTATTTCATCACTAAAAAAGATTATATTTATATTGTTTTTGCTCTGAAAGAGTTTTTCTAAAATGCATTAATTTAATATAAATTAATATATTCAATTTTTGCTTTTTTAAATATATTAATATTTTATAAACAATATGAGCTGATTTGAGTTATAATTAGTTTGTATAGTTAAAAATTTTGAAGTTTTAGTTTATTTATAGAAATAATTTTATTTGCATAAAAGCTTATTTTGCAAGATTGGTTTTTAAATTATTAGAATATATTTTTTTGAATTTTATATAACTATAAAACATAAAGTTTTTATAATCTTTAAAATAACTATTTTTTGTAATAATCTTTAATTTAAACAAGAAATTTATTTTTTTATTGTAAAATACAGTTTAATTTTTTAAAACTAGGAGATAAAAATGGCAATTTTTGATGATGTAAAAAAAGTAGTTGTTGAACAACTTAGTGTTGATGAAGATGCAGTTAAGATGGAATCTAAAATTATTGAGGATTTAGGTGCTGATTCTTTAGATGTTGTTGAATTAGTTATGGCTTTAGAAGAAAAATTTGATGTAGAAATTCCAGATAGTGATGCTGAAAAATTAGTAAAAATCGAAGATGTTGTTAATTATATAGAAAATCTTCAAAAATAATTTTAACTTTTTTGACAAGGAGTGCGGTTTGAAACGCGTTGTAGTAACAGGTATAGGAATGATCAATGCCCTTGGTTTAGATAAAGATAGTTCGTTTAAAGCTATTTGTGATGGTAAAAGCGGTGTTGATAAAATTACTCTTTTTGACACCACTGATTTTCCGGTACAAATTGCTGCTGAAGTAAAAAATTTTGATCCTTTAAGTGTTTGTGATGCTAAAGAGGTTAAAAAGATAGATCGTTTTATACAACTTGGTATTAAGGCAGCAAGAGAAGCTATGGAAGATGCTAAATTTGACGAAATTTTAAGCAAAGAAGAATTTGGTGTAGTTTCAGCAGCTGGTATAGGTGGTTTACCAAATATAGAAAAAAATTCCGTTACTTGTGCTCAGCGTGGGCCACGTAAAATTACTCCTTTTTTCATACCTTCAGCTTTGGTTAATATGCTTGGTGGGATTATTTCAATCGAGCATGGATTACAAGGGCCGAATATCTCATGTGTTACTGCTTGTGCAGCAGGAACTCATGCTATAGGTGAAGCTTATAAAAGCATAGCCTTGGGCAATGCAGATAAAATGCTTGTAGTAGGAGCTGAAGCAGCTATTTGTGCTGTGGGTATTGGTGGTTTTGCTGCTATGAAGGCGCTTTCAACTAGAAATGATGATCCAGCTAAGGCTTCAAGACCTTTTGATAAAGAAAGAGATGGTTTTGTAATGGGTGAGGGTGCTGGTGCATTGGTTTTTGAAGAATACGAAGCTGCCAAAAAGCGTGGTGCAAAAATTTATGCTGAATTAATTGGATTTGGAGAAAGTGCAGATGCACATCATATCACTTCTCCTACTTTAGAAGGACCACTGCGTGCCATGAAAAAAGCTTTAAAAATGGCAAAAAATCCAAAAGTAGATTATATTAATGCCCATGGAACTTCTACTCCAGTAAATGATAAAAATGAAACAGCAGCTATTAAAGAACTTTTTAAAGATCAAATTCCTTTAGTGAGTTCTACAAAAGGACAAATAGGACATTGTTTAGGTGCTGCTGGTGCAATTGAGGCTGTTATTTCTTTAATGGCACTTGATCAAGGCATACTTCCACCAACTATTAATCAAATTTCAGCAGATGAGGAATGTGATCTTGATTATATACCAAATGTTGCAAGAAAGAGTGAAATAAATGTGGTAATGAGTAATTCTTTTGGATTTGGTGGAACAAACGGCTGTGTTATTTTTAAAAAAGTAGATTAAAATGGCTTCTTATTTAGATTTTGAAAAAAATATTCAACAAATTGATGAAGATTTAGCAAATGCAAAAATCAAAGGTGATGATGAAGCGGTAAAAATTCTAGAAAAAAATCTTGAAAAGGAAACTCAAAAAGTTTATAAAAATTTAAGCGATTATCAACGTTTACAACTCGCAAGACATCCTGATCGTCCTTATGCGCTTGATTATATACAAGCTATATTGAGTGATGCTTATGAAATTCATGGCGATCGTGCTTTTAGAGATGATCCTGCTATTGT
Source organism: Campylobacter sp. RM16704 (assembly GCF_000816245.1). NCBI lineage: Bacteria > Pseudomonadati > Campylobacterota > Epsilonproteobacteria > Campylobacterales > Campylobacteraceae > Campylobacter > Campylobacter sp. RM16704. The sequence goes on from NZ_CP007769.1 coordinate 263,160, forward strand.
GTGTTATGCAGGTTATATAGGTGGAAAAAAGGTTATAGCTATAGGAGAGCAAAAGGGTAGAGGAACTAAAGATAAGCTTCATAGAAATTTTGGTATGCCACATCCTGAAGGATATAGAAAGGCTCTAAGAGTAGCAAAGATGGCTGAAAAATTTGAGATACCTATACTGTTTTTAGTAGATACTCCAGGTGCTTATCCAGGAGTTGGTGCTGAAGAGCGTGGTCAAAGTGAGGCTATAGCAAGAAATTTATATGAATTAAGTGCTCTTAAAACTATTACTGTAGCAGTAGTTATAGGCGAAGGAGGTAGTGGTGGAGCTTTAGCTATAGGTGTAGCTGATAAACTTGCTATGATGAAAAATTCTGTTTTTTCTGTAATTTCTCCAGAGGGTTGTGCTGCTATTTTATGGAATGATCCATCAAAAATAGAGGTTGCTACCAAAGCAATGAAAGTAACTGCTGATGATTTAAAAAATCAAGGTTTAATAGATGATGTTATTGAAGAACCAGTCAGTGGGGCTCATAGGGACAAAGATAACGCTATTAAAAATTTAAGTGATTATGTCTTAAAAGCTATAGAAGAGTTAGAAAAATATGATAAAAGAGAATTAGTCGCTATAAGAATGCAAAAAGTTTTTAAATTTGGGGTTTTTTCTGAATAATTTATATTTTATATAAATTTCAATTTTTTTTAAAAAAACTATTGTATAATTACAACTTCAATTTTGTTAATGGTTGGATAGCTCAGTCGGTAGAGCAGCAGACTGAAAATCTGCGTGTCGGCAGTTCGATTCTGCCTCTAACCACCATTTTTATTATAAAGATTGTTTAATTCTTTAAGTTCGCTTTCATTAAATCCAGCTTGTATTCTAGCTTTTTTATTATATATTTTTCCTAAGAGACTAAATTCTTTGTATGCTTTACAAAGGTCTATGTAGTTATCATTTTCTTTTTTAGCAAAATTCCACCAAAAATTCCCCTTGTATACATGTTTTATTTCATCATTTAAAATAATGGTAAAAATTTCATCAAATAAGCATTTTACTGGATGATTTGTAGTTTTTAATTTTTCTAAAACAAAAGGATTAGCATCGAGTCCTTTTGCCTCAAGTCCTCTATGCACTATACCCATTCTGTGAGCAAGATTGTCTTTGGTTAAAAACAGAGCTTTTTCAAGATTATCATGTGCATGAAAGTCTCCATATTTAAAACCTAATTCATTTAAAGTTTTTTCCAAAAGTAAAAAATGCTTAATTTCTTCATCAGCTACTTCAAGCCAGTCTTGATAAAAGTTCAATGGTAAGTTTTTAAATCTATAGCTAGCATCTAAAGCCAAATTTATAGCACTATACTCTATATGTGCAACAGAATGTAAAATTTTAGCCAAAGATAAAGTGCTATTTGCCTCTTTTGGGCGTCTTATTTTCATAGGATGTATGATTTTAACTTGTGAATTCTCATTAATGATAGCTTGATGAGAATGATCAAAAGTATACAAATTAGCTTTAAAATTTTCATAAAAATTATTAAAATCATAAATTTTTTGAAGAATATCTTTTTGATATAAAATTTTTTCTAACTCTATAAAAAAATTTCTTGCCATTTTTCAACCTCTATTAAATATTATATAAGATAAAAAAGTATAATATAAAAATTTTGAAAATTTAAAAAAAGGTTTGCTAAAAATATGCTTAATGTTATCTATGCTCTTTTTTTTAGAGAGCTAAAGACAAGATTTGGTATCAATAAGTATTTAGGCTATTTTTGGGTGGTTGGTGAGCCTATGATGGTAGTGTTAATAATTACTTCTATTATAGCTGCTATTAGGGAATTTCATCATTTAATTATGCCTGAAGGAATTTCTGTTTTTATGTTTTTAGCTGTAGGGATTATACCTTTTTTTATGTTTAGAAGCATTATAACGCAGCTTTTAAATGGTATTGGAGCAAATTTGGCTCTTTTTGCTTATAAACCCATTCGTCCTATACATGTTTTTATTGCAAGAACTATGCTTGAATTTTGTATTTATTTTACTATTTTTTTATGTGTAATGTTTTTAGCTGGTTGGTTTTTGCATATGCAAGTTATTCCTAAACATTTTTTAGAAGTTTTATTTTCCTTTTTTTTACTTGTTTTGTTTGGTTTTGCTTTGGGTATGTGTTTTTCTATAGCAGGACACTTTGCTGAACCTTTAAAGATGGCTTTAGGTTATTTGAATGTGGTTTTATATTGGACTGCTTTAATAGTATTTCCTGTTTGGATAGTTCCCAAACCTATTTTAGATATACTTTATTATAATCCACTACTTCATATACTAGAGCTCTTAAAATATAATTTTTTTCAAAATTATCCATTAGTCGATAATTACAATTATTATTATCCTATTGTTTGCTTGGGTGTTGTTTTGTTTGTGGGTTTATTTTTTTATTATTTTACTAGAGAAAAGTTGATAGCAGTACGATGATAAAACTAATCAATTTAACTAAATCTTTTTCTTTGCGTAATGGGGGAAGGCATTATGTCTTTAAAAATCTAACTTTCGAGTTTCCTGAAAATTGTAGCATAGGTTTGATGGGGCGTAATGGTGCTGGAAAATCTACTTTAATGAAACTTCTAAGTGGTTCTTTGCTTCCTGATAGGGGTAAGATTATAACAAATAAAAAACTATCTTGGCCTTTAGGCTTAGCAGGTGCATTTCAGCATAGACTTTCAGCTAGAGATAATGCACGTTTTGTGGCTAGAGTGTATGGTTACAAAGATGAAGCTTTGGAAGAAAAAGTTAAATTTGTAGAAGATTTTGCCGAGCTTGGAAAATTTTTTGATGAACCTATGAATACATACTCAGCAGGTATGAGTGCTAGAATTTCTTTTGGCTTGAGTATGGCATTTGATTTTGATTATTATTTAATTGATGAAGCAGGAGCTGTGGGAGATCCTAAATTTAGAGAAAAAAGCTCCAAGATATATAAAGAAAAGTTAAGTCAGTCAAAAGTTATCATGGTTTCACATAATGTAGCTGAAATTAAACAATGGTGTGATAAAATTATTTTTATGCAAGATGGACAAGCTACTATATATGATGATGTAGATGAAGGTATAGCTGTGTATCAAGGGAAAATTAATGCAAAATAAATTATTAAAAAAAATTAAAAAATTAAAAATATTAAATTCATTTAAAATTGTTTTAATCTTAACAGTATTTGTTGTGTTTTATTATGTTTTTATAGCAGCAAATCGATATGTAAGTGAGAGTGTATTAAGCGTAAAATCAACTTCAGGAGATACAGGAGCAGTTACAGGTATAGCAGCTCTTTTGACAAATAATTCTTTTTCAAGTGATGATATTAATTATTTGAAATCTTTTATTCATTCTTTAGATATGTTGAAAATTTTAGAAGAAAAAATTCATATCCGAGAACTTTATCAAAAACAAAAACTTGATTTTTTTTATAGTATTTCATCATCAGCCGATCAAGAGGAATTTTTAAAATATTATCAAAATCGTGTTAAAATTATTCAAGAAAATTTAGCCAATGGACTTTTACGAGTAGAGGTTGAGGGTTTTGATCCTCAAAGTGCGCATTTAATAGCTACAACTATAGTAAAAGAGAGTGAAAAATTCATCAATGAAATTTCACATAAAGCCGCAAGAGAACAAATGCAATTTGCCGAAGATGAGCTTTTGCAGTTTAAAAAAAGATATCAAAAAGCTAAAGATGAGCTTTTAGCTTTTCAAAATAAATATGGTGTATTTGATCCACTTAAGCAAGCAGAGGGAACTTTAAAATTAATAAGCGAGCTTGAATCAAAAATAGCAGCTAAAGAAGCAGAACTTTTAATGATGCAAAGTTATATAAATGATAGTGCACCACAAATTGTAACCATAAAAAGTGAAATAACTGCGTTAAAAAAACAACTTCAAAAAGAAAAATCCAAAGTTGCCTCATCAAAATCTTCCAAAAAACTTAATGATCTTGCAGCAAATTTCCAAGATCTAACTATAGAAGTAGGCTTTGCAGAAAGTGCTTACACAGCTGCTCTAAAGGCATATGAGAGTGCTAGAATAGAGGCTTTAAGAAAGATAAAACAAGTAGTAATTGTACAAAATCCAAGCTTACCTCAAAGCGCTAAGTACCCAGAAGCTTTGTATAATATATTTACGGCTTTTATGGTTTTATCTTTGATTTTTGGAATTGTTAAATTTATCAAAATGATTATAGAGGAGCATAGATACTAATGAAAAAGATATTTTTATTTTTAATTTTACCATTGTTTTTATTTTCTGCAGTAGATGTTTCTCAGATTACAAAAATTCAAAGTCAATCATTGAGTCCGACTATAGAATCACAAACTATAAGTTATGATAGCAACCAAAGTGATTTTAATCAAACCCAAGTTCCAGTAGCTAAAGTTTTTGGAGCACATTTGTTTAATGGAAATTTTACTAAATTTACCCAACATATTTACAATCCTGATTATAAATTAGCAGTAGGTGATAGAATAAATATTAAAATTTGGGGTGCGGTAGAATTTATCCAAACTTTAACAGTAGACTCCCAAGGTAATATTTTTATACCTAAAATAGGTGCTATCAATCTTTTGGGAGTTAAAAATAGTGCTTTAGTACAAGTCATTACAAAAGCTATTAATAAAATTTATAAAAGTAATGTTTATGTATATGCAGATATGGATATATACCAAAATGTTTCAGTTTTTGTAACAGGAAATGTTAATCAACCAGGGCTTTATCAAGGTTTAAGTTCAGATTCTATTATTCAGTATTTAGATAAAGCTCGTGGTATAAATTTAGAGTATGGAAGTTTTAGGGATATTCAAATTTTAAGAGACAATAAAGTTATAAAACATGTAGATTTATATGATTTTTTGCTTAAAGGACAGCTTGATCTTTTCCCATTTAGAATGGGTGATGTGATTTTAGTTGGCAGTGTGCAAAAATATGTTTTTGTAGAAGGGGATGTACAAAAGCCTTTTAGATTTGAACTTAGTAATGATATTTTAAATTTAGAAGATATAGCAAAGGTTGCAGGAGCTAAACCTATAGTAACTAATGCTATAGTAAAAAGCTATAGAGATGATCATAAACTTCATGTAGAAGCTTATACTAAAAAACAATTTTTAGATGTAAAGTTATATAATGGTGATGAGATAGAATTTAGACCTGATTATACTACACAAAATATTAGTATTAATATAGAAGGTGAACACAATGGTTTGCATTCAGTTGTAGTTAAAAAAGGTACAACTTTAGCTGATATTGCTAAAATGATTACAGTTAATGAACAATCTGATATCAATGCTTTACAAGTTTTTAGAAAAAGTGTTGCAGCCACTCAAAAACAACTCATAGAAGCTCAACTTAAAGAACTTGAAACATTAGCTTTAACAAGCTCTTCGGTAAATGCTGAACAAGCTAGCATTAGAGCAACACAAGCTAAAACTATATTAGAGTTTATTGAGCGTGCAAAACAAGCTCAGCCAAAAGGACAAATCGTTATAGATAATGTCAAATCTTATAAATCTATAGTCTTAGAAGAAGGTGATGTAATAAATGTGCCTAGTAAAAATAATATTGTTTTAGTTCAGGGTGAAGTTTCTATACCAGGTGCTTTTGTCTTTATGAATAAAGAAAAATTAAAATATTATATTAATTTAGCAGGTGGTTTTAGTGATAGAGCTGATATTTCAAGAGTTTTGGTGATCAATGCTAATGGTAAAGCGACTAAATATAGTGGTAGAAGTTCAGCGGATATTAAAGCAGGGGATTCGATTTTGGTTTTGCCAAAAGTAGATAATCAAAATTTACAAATCTTTAGTATGTTAACGCAAATTTTATATCAAATAGCTATTGCAACTAATGTAGTGTTAAATATATAGGATTAAAAATGAATCAAATTGATGCGATTAAAATAGCCAAAGAAGTTTTTGAGATAGAATCAAAAACGATTTTAGATTTATGTGATAGTCTTAATGAGGATTTTAGCAAAGCGATTGAGCTGATTTTATCTATCAAAGGTAGATGTGTAGTAAGTGGTATGGGTAAATCAGGTCATATAGGTGCAAAAATAGCTGCGACTTTAGCTAGTACAGGTACTCCAAGCTTTTTTATGCACCCAGGTGAAGCATTGCATGGAGATCTTGGTATGCTTACAAATGAAGATGTGCTTTTAGCTATTTCAAATTCGGGAGAAACCGAAGAAGTTTTAAAACTCATACCAGTGATAAAAAAAAGAAAAATCCCTTTAATAGTTATGGTAGGTAATGAAAAATCTACTTTAGCTAAACAAGCTGATATTTTTATCAAAATATCAATTAAAAAAGAAGCTTGCCCGCTCCAACTTGCTCCAACTTCTTCAACTACAGCTACTTTGGCTATGGGTGATGCTATAGCAGTAGCTTTGATGAAAGCAAGGAAATTTAAACCTGATGATTTTGCTTTGTTTCATCCAGGTGGAAGCTTAGGTAGAAAGCTTTTAACTAAAGTGAGTGATTTGATGGTTTTTAAAAACTTACCTATAGTATATCCTGAGAGTGAATTTAATGAATTAGTTGATGTTATGACTAGCGGTAAATTAGGACTTTGCATAGTACTTGAAAATGAAAAATTAGTCGGGATTATCACAGATGGGGATTTAAGAAGGGCTTTAAGAGCAAATGATAAGCCAAGATTTGACTTTAAAGCTAAAGAAATTATGAGTGAAAAACCTAAAACTATAGAAGCGAATGCTATGGCAAGTGAAGCTGAAGAGCTTATGTTAAAACATAAAATTAAAGAAATAGTTGTAACTCAAGATGAAAAAATAGTAGGTATCATACAACTTTATGCGATAGGTAATGTGTGAAGCTTTCTATTATTATACCTTTTGGTTTAAGTAAAGAAAGAATTTATATAAAAGATCGTGTTATTCAAAAAGCATGTGAGTTTAAAAGTAATGATAAGGTTGAATACATTTTTGTTGAAGGATATTCTTCTTTAGAAAATGATTTAAAGCGTAACATCGAAGAAAATGGACATATTTACCTTAAAGATGAAAGTCAAAAAGATTTTTTCTCGCAAGGAAAATGCCGTAATTTAGGTGCATCTTTTGCAAACTCCGATGTAGTGATGTTTTTAGATGTGGATTGTTATTTTTCTATAAATTCTCTTGAAATGATTTTACAACTTATAACTATAAAAAATATTTCACAAAATATTAATGAGTTTTTAGTGCTTCCTGTTGTTTATCTTAGTAAAGAAGGTAGTGATTTTATCTATACACTGGAAAAAGAATTGTGGGATGGTTTGATTAAAAATGATTTAATTAGTGGAAAGAGAGAATGGGTTGAGTTTTATTCTTTAGTTTCAAGTAGTGTGGTTTTAAATAAGTATAAATTTTTAAGTCTTGGTGGATATAGTGATGATTTTGTAGGACATAGTTATGAGGATTTTGATTTTTTGGCAAGATTGATTCATAATGCAGTAGAATTTCAAAAAATTCCAAAAGCATTGTGTTATGATGAAGCAAATTGGGGCTTAAGCTCGTTCAAAGGTTTTAGAGCTTGGTTTTCTTTGCTAGGTGAAGAAATGAGTTTTCACGGGATTTACATGTATCATTTTTATCATAAAGAACCAAATCAAAATAATTATATGACAAATCGTAGAAAAAATCATAAGCTTTTTTATAAAAACTTATCCAATATAAAAAACTATCATTTAATGTCTTTACTTGATAAGCATATCACAGAATATGGCAAATTTAATCTCACAAAAAAATATATCTCTTTAAATTCTTTGGTTTATGCTAGATATTTATACGAAATCAAACATCTTAATGTATTGAATATTTTTAATTTATTACTAGTAAAAATATCTCATACCAAAATTTACAGAGTATTAAAAAAGAAATTTTATGCAGACTAAAACCGTAGGCGTAGTAATCCCCATATACAATGTAGAAAAATATTTAAAAGAATGTTTAGATAGTGTAATCAATCAAAGCTATACTAACTTAGAAATCATACTAGTAAATGATGGTAGTACAGATGAAAACTCACTCAATATTGCAAAAGAATATACTCTAAAAGATAAAAGAATAACTCTTTTTGATAAAAAAAATGGTGGACAAAGCAGTGCTAGAAATGTAGGTATAGAATTTTTTAGTGGAGAATATAAACTTAAAAATAAAACAAAAACTATAAAAGAAAATTCTTTAATAGAATTTAATATAGAAGGTAATAATCCTTATGAAATATATACTATATATAAAAGCTATAAAGCTTTTAATAATGAAAAAGATTTAACAAGCTTTACTTATCCTATTATAGATTATATTATCTTTTTAGATAGTGATGATTATTGGGAATTAAACTGCATAGAAGAATGTGTACCTAGAATGGATGGGGTAGATGTGTTGTGGTTTGATTATAGGCCTTTATATGAAAAAGTCAAAAAAAAACATATCAGTCAAATGACTTATTTTGATTATAAAAATGAGATTATCATCACGCCTAAAGAATGGCTAGAGAAAGCTAGAGAAAGAAAACTTTTTTATTTTTGGTTTGCTTGGCAAGGTATGATAAATTTTGATTTTTTAAAAAATATAAAATTAAAATTTATTAATGGGATTTTTGCGGAAGATTGTCATTTTGGAGTGATATTATTTGCTTTAAGTAAAAATATCTATGTGTTATCAAAACAAATATATATTTATCGTCTAAGAGAACTAAGTTCTATGAATTTCACCAAAAAAAAATGGGTAATACATCCTAATTCGCATCTAAAAAAAATAGATGTTTTTGAGAACTCAAATATGGCTTGGCTGTACTATGAAAGTGCAAGTTGGATGCAAATCGCATTAGATTTTATAAAATTTATAAATTCTAATCACTATTTGAGTGAAGGTATAAAAACACATTTTTTACCAGTGGTTTGCAATAAAGCTTTGACCTTACAGAGATTTGAGAGAGACCCATTATATTTAAAAACACATACTAAAAATTTAAAAATATATATACAAAATCAACCCTTAGGGGCAGTTGATAGAGTAAAGGAATATCTTTCGTATAAACTTACAAAAGAACTTTCTAAAAAGAAAGGGATAAAGAAATTAATGTTGCCTTTTAGTATTGTTAGAATATCTTTACGACACCAAAAAGAAGTTAGAATGTACAAAAAAAGTATTAAAAGAAATGTTTTAAATAAAAGATTGCCACTAGAATTTTATAAAGATTATCAAAAAGCTTTATGTTTAAAAAATCAAAAGCTAATCAAAGTATTATATAATACAAAAAATATCTACTTAAGGTTGATTCATGATTTTTAATTCTAGAAAGTTAAAAAAGTTTAAAGCTAACCCAAGATTGTTTTTCAAAGATGCTATAAAAAAAAAGATTTTTTACTTAGGTAGTATGTATAAAAAATATCTTCCTAAAAAATATAAAGCTTTTGCTCGATATACTATAGTTTCAGCTGTGTATAATGTAGAAAAGTATTTAGATGATTTTTTTAATTCTATTATAAATCAAAGACTTGATTTTAAAGCAAATATTTTTATGATATTAGTAGATGATGGCTCCACTGATAACTCCGCCAATATCATTAAGAAATACCAAAAAAAATACCCAAAAAATATTGTTTATATTTATAAAGAAAATGGCGGGCAGGCTAGTGCTAGAAATTTGGGTTTAAAATATATGCAAGAAAATGAATATAAAACTCCTTGGATTACTTTTACTGATCCAGATGATTTTTTAGATATAAATTATTTTTATTCAATTGACTCAGCTTTGCAAAACTATCAAGATAGTAAGATAAGCTTTGTTGCTAGTCAATTAATATTTTATTACGAAAATATTAAAGTTTTTAATAATGATAATGTTTTAAAATTTCTTTTTGGGAAAAATGATATAAAATTGGTAAATAATAGCAGTTTGGAGTGTATCCAATTAAGTGCTCCCTCGACTTTTATAAATTATGATTTGTTGGTTGATAAAAATATAGTATTTGATGAAAGTATAAAACTATGTTCTGAAGATGCTAATTTTATTGCACGCATTATGATAAATAGTTTGAATTACCAGTCTTTATATGTGGATAATGCTTTGTATTTTTACCGCAGAAGATCTGATGGAAGTTCTACCATGGGAAATCAAGATGCAATTTTAAATAATAAAAATTTTTATATTAATACAACTGAGAGAGCTTATGTTGGTATTCTAAATGAAACACTTCGAATTAATACTTTTGTTCCTTTAAGTATTCAACGATGGTTTTTATGTTTGTATATACTTCAATTTATTCATTTGCGAAAGGCTATTAATAAATCTAAAATATTACACATATTGTCAAAATCAGAAGTTTGTTATTTCTTTCAAATGTGGGAGCAAATTTTTTATTATATACAAGATGAGATCATTTTACTAGAAAATGATATTGTTTTGTTTGATGTTTTTGAAAAGATTCTAACTTTTTTGTTATTTAAACCAAAAAGTAAATATCATCAATATGTTTTTGTTGATAAAAAAAATGATAAAATACAAATTTTATACCTATCATTAAATCAATGTAAAGTGAAGATTTGTGTAGATGATGAAGTAATTTATTTAAATGCTCAGCAAGAGTTGTTTTTAGATAAAAAAATATTTAAATATCATTATGAAATTCAATTAGAAGATATAAGAAATAAAATTTATATAAAAATAAATGATGAGTATGCAGATATATTATATGAAAAACAGATATTAAAGTTTGTAAATTTTAATAAAATTAATGTAGCAAAAGCAGCAATTGTTTCGGCAAAACCAGATGGATTTGGCATGAGATTAAGCTCTATGCTAGTAGGATTGTATTTATCTAAAAAATTGTCTTTTAATTTTTATTTTTTATGGCCAAAGACAACAGATTTGGAACAATACAATATTAGAAATCATGGGGTGTCGTTACCTGATGTTTCTACTGTTTTTAAATTTAATTTTATAGATAAGTATTTATTAGACAACGGTGAAATTAAAGAGAATTATGGTACAGAAATTTGGTCAAAAAAACGTACTGTAGAAGAATTAAAAAATATTAATTTACAAGAACAATGGGGGTGGTTTTCTACAGAACAAAATCCTAGCGAATGGATTTATAATATTGATAAAGAAAAATGTCTTCAGGAATTAAGTTTTATCTATAAAAATATTCCTTTTTCTTATCGTTTTAGAGAATTGATGTTTTTGGCTGATGAGTATTTGAGTAAAATTGGAAAAGATTTTATTGCCATACATATTAGAAGTGGTGATGTTGTATTCTCGGATACTAAAAATTTAATATTTCATCCAATGATGGAAGAGAGATATTTTCCTTATGAGATAGCAATTGAATTAATAAAAAATATAGGCTTAAATCAGAATGTTGTCATCTTTGGTCAGGATCAGCAGTCGAATAGAAAGTTGATAGATTTTTTTAAAAAATATCATAAGAATGAATTTAATATTTTTGTTGTCGAAAAAAATGAGAAATGTCATGATGATAATGAGCAGATGTTCTTTGAAGTTAATCTTTTGTCTAAGGCAAAAGCTGTATATTCATCTAAAGAAAGTGCATTTTCTAGACTTGCAATGTATATAGCAGGTAAAAATATTTTGATTTCGTATCATAGTATTTTAGATCAAAAAATTCAGATTAACGCAATTAAAAAATATGGTAATTTGCTGAAGCTGGATAATATACAACGAAGTATGTCTTATTTTTTTATTGCACTACACTATTATAATTTAAAAGAATTTTTAAAATCTTTAGATTATACAAGACAAGCTATTAATTTTGATGTAGAGAATTATGGTTATATTTTATTTTTAATATACAGTTGTTTATTAACAAATAATTTACAGGAGGCAGAGCAAGTTATTTGTTGTAATATGGATAATTTTAGTGTATTTAAAAAAATTTTATTTTACCTATGTCATTGGTCTAATTTACGAATTAGAGAAAAAATTATAGAACTAAATTTTGATAATACTTTCTATGGCTTAAATTTTTTGAAAATGGTTGTTTTATTTGAAAAAGGTGATCCTATGGCCTCTAAATTTCTTGATAAAATGTTAAAAAGAAATAAAGATAAAGACTTTTGGGAGAGATTTTATTTGATTTGCTTTTTATGTCCTGATGTAAAATTAAAACTACATTTATCCTATAGGCTAGGTTATATTTTAATTCATTCGGGAATTAAAATATTTAATCCTTTTTATTTAATAGATTCTTTTAGAAATGAATTAGTGTGCTATAGAATTAGAATAAATGAAACAAAAAAAATACTAGACAAAACTATGATTTTTAATGATGAATCGAATGTTTTAAAAATAAAAAATCATCTTTCTTATAAGTTAGGAGCACTGTTGATACAGACCCATAAGAGTCGTTTTAAGATTGGTTATTGTATTTTGTTATTTCGAATTGTAAAGTTATTTTGTAAGCATTACTACAAAAGGAAATAAGATGAAAAAAAATATTATATTGCTTGGAGGAAGTAGCTTTTTAATCCAAAATGGATTTTCATCTGTTTTTAGCATAGATGAAATTAGTCTTGCTAATTTATCTCTTGGAGGTACAACATCAATCCAATTGTTATATGAGTTAAAAAAGAAAAAAAATCGTAAATTATTTGAGAATGCTGATTTAATTATTTTAAATTCCAATGTAAATGAAATTCAAAGTTGTGCAAATGAGTACGAGAGGTTACCATTAGGATTGATTTATCGAGATATGGAATTTTTATTTTTAGAATTAAATAAATTAAATAAAAGAACTCTTGTGCTTATTACTCCATTTTTCTTTTACTGCGATATAGTCAATAAGGTAAATAGTATTGTTAAATATTTGACTAAAAAATACTCATTTAATTTAATAGATATGCAAAAATATTATGAAAAATATAATCTTGAAGATATTGCAAAGGCTTGGGATGGCAGTCATCAATTTGGTTTTATTATGAGAGAGTTAGCTACTAATATTTTAGGACAAATCAAAAATTTTAAAAAAACTATTTGCTTAAGTAATTATCCAAAACTTGAATTTAAAATTTATTGTTTTAGTGAGCATAGAAAACATACAATTCAAAATTCTTTTATGAGTGAACAATATTTACGAATAAAAAATGGAAATAGAATAAAATTTGATAAAAAATATTATGGCTATAAAATTCTCGCAATTCATACTTGGAATAACACAGATAATACAAATATGAATAAAATTATGAAGAAAGATTGGAATACATTAGTACACACTATATCCCCTTTTGTATTGGAAAATAGAAAGATACGAATAAGCAAACCAACTAATTTTATGAATATGATTGTTTCTATTCAGAAAGAAATTTATGTGGATGATTTTACTTTTATTTTTAACTCTGAAGAAAATAATTTTAGTGAATTTTATCATAATGCTAGAACTTGGGAACCATTTAATACTGCAAATCATCTAGATTTAGTTTCGGTGCTCCTTTTAAATGGAGAGTTGATTCAAGATGATTTGGATAAAGTATTTGCAAGCGATAATACACTTTCATCTTGTTATGATTTTGAATACTTAATACCACCTATTGAAAAATATAAAGAAATTATTAATGAATATTGTCTTATAGCAAATTCTAGAACATTAAAACAAGATGATCAAGCAAGTTTTCTAAAAGATGTTTTAATTAAAATAGAAGAAAAACTATCCTTCCAAACTAAATATGGTACAACTAAAACAAGAATTCAAAACCAACTTTCATATAAACTAGGCCAATCTATGATAGCAAATTCTAAATCTTTTTTAGGCTACTTAATAATGCCTATAGCGTTATTAAGTATAATAATTTCACACAAGCAAGAACAAAAAATCTACCAAGAAAAAATAAAAAAAGATCCTTCTTTAAAATTACCTCCTTTGGAAAACTATCCTGATTATAAAGAAGCTTTAAAAGTTAAAAACCATCTTTCATATAAACTAGGTCAAGCTCTTATACAAGCTAATAAAAATTGGTATGGGGGGGGGTATATCAAATTGCTGTTTGAAATTAGAAAGTTGAAGAAGAGAAAATGAAATATATCAAGGATGAGAATGATAATATTATATATTACTATTTAGAGAAAAGTTTAAATAGTATTACTATTGATTTTAATGCTTTTTGTAATAATATTATTTTTATTGCTGGTAATATTAAAAATATAAAAGTTAATTTTTATGGCTCAAATTCAGTAATATTTTTAGGTGAAAATTGCCAATGTTTCCATATAGAAATTGCTTCTGATTCTTTGTGTTATATAGGAGATAATACAACATCTGGTGGGGCAAATTTAGTTGCAATTGAAAATCAAAACATTTTAATAGGGAACGACTGTTTGTTTTCTTGGGAAATTTTATTAACAACTAGTGATTATCATGGTATATATGATATTCGTAGTAAAAATAGAGTTTCTTTTGGAGGTGGAATTTATATAGGAGATCATGTCTGGTGTGGTAGGAGAGTATCTATTTTGAAAAAATCTAGAATTTATTCTGGTTCTATAATAGGTTTTAATTCAATATTATGTTCTAAAAAAGTGTTTTCTAATAATATTTTTGCAGGAATTCCAGCAAAGAAAATTAAAGAAAATATTTTTTGGATTAAAGATAATATTGATAGGCTAGATAAAAAAAACACATTGAAATACAATTATTATTTTAAGGATGATTATATTTTTCAGGAAGATATTAATGAATATATTGATTTTGACTTTATAGATAAAGAAATAAAATCTTTAACATCATCACAAGACAAATTGCATTTTGTATATGATGTTATTTATAAGAATAATTTTAAAAATAGATTTGTGAATTTTGGAAATATAGGTATGAAAAAAATAAATAGGATCTATTATTTTTCTAAAGAAGTTCAAACCATTATTTCTTTCCAAACTAAATATGGTACAACTAAAACAAGAATTCAAAACCAACTTTCATATAAACTAGGCCAATCTATGATAGCAAATTCTAAATCTTTTTTAGGCTACTTAATAATGCCTATAGCGTTATTAAGTATAATAATTTCACACAAGCAAGAACAAAAAATCTACCAAGAAAAAATAAAAAAAGATCCTTCTTTAAAATTACCTCCTTTGGAAAACTATCCTGATTATAAAGAAGCTTTAAAAGTTAAAAACCATCTTTCATATAAACTAGGTCAAGCTCTTATACAAGCTAATAAAAATTGGTATGGGGGGGGGTATATCAAATTGCTGTTTGAAATTAGAAAGTTGAAGAAAGAGTTTAGACAAAGAAAATAATTTTGATATAATCTTTTAAATTAGGTCAAGTTCTTATGTAAATTAATAAAACTTAGTATAAGGGTGAATATGTTAAGATATTGCTAGGGATTAGGGAATTGAAAGGAAAAATTATGGCGATAGAGTTTAATATAAAAGAATCAAAAAAAATAAAAGGTATTTACATTATTACTCCAAATAAATTTAGGGATTTAAGAGGTGAAATTTGGACAGCTTTTACTGAAGAAATATTAGGGGATATTATCCCAAAAGGTTTGAAATTTAAACATGATAAATTTATAAATTCGCATTTTAATGTATTACGAGGTATTCATGGTGATATTAAAACTTGGAAGCTTGTTACTTGTGTTTATGGAGAAGTACATCAGGTTGTAGTTGATTGTAGAAAAGATTCACCTACATACTTAAAATGGGAAAAATTTATTATTAATCGAGATAATCAACAATTAATTTTACTACCGCCAAATATGGGAAATTCGCATTATGTTAGTTCCAAAGATGCTGTTTATTATTATAAACTTGCGTATGAGGGTGAGTATTTGGATGCACCGGATCAATTTACTTATGCTTGGAATGATGAAAGAATAGGCGTTGATTGGCCGACTAATTCACCGATTCTCTCAGAAAGAGATATTTTAGCTACAAAAAAGGAAAATAAATGAATAAAGATTCTAAGATTTATATTGCAGGACACACAGGGTTAGTTGGATCGGCATTGTTAAAAGAACTGACAAAACAAGGATATTATAATATATTAACTAGAACACACAAAGAATTAGATTTATTAAATCAACATGATGTTGATGGTTTCTTTAGAGAAGAAAAGCCAGAATTTGTATTCTTTGCTGCTGCAAAGATGGGTGGAATGATGGAACAGATTCAAAGAAGAGCAGATTTTTTATATTTAAATTTGATGATGCAAACAAATATTATACAAAGCTCCTATATGCATAATGTCAAAAAAATGCTTTATCTTGGAAGTATTTGTGTTTATCCTGAAAAAGCATCTTTGCCTATTCATGAAGATAGTATGTTGACAGGAGAATTGCAATATATTAATGAGCCTTATGCTTTAGCTAAAATTACTGGTTCTAAGATGTGTGAATTTTATAATCAACAATATGGTACAAATTTTATAAGTTTAATGTTGACATCTATATATGGTCCTAATGATAATTTTAATCTTGAAACAGCACATGTTTTTCCAGCTATTTTTAGAAAGATTTATTTAGGAAAGTTATTGAAAGAAAAACAATATGATTCTTTGTTGAATGAGCTTCAAGTTGAGCAATTAGAATATGCTAAGGAGTATTTGTCTAAAATGGGAATTTCTGAGGAGTTTGTGATATTGTTTGGTACTGGTAATCCAAAACGAGAATTTATTTATATAGATGATGTTGTTTCGGCTGCTATTTTTTCTATGTATAATATTAATTATAAAGACATTAAAAAAGATAAAAATGTACATATTAATATTGGAACAGGAGTTGAATTTTCTATTAAAGAAGTTGCTTTTGAAATTGCTAAAGTTATGGGATACAATGGAGATATTTTATTTGATTCTTCAAAGCCAGATGGCACTATGAGAAAAATTATAGATTGTTCTAAAATTCATTCTTTGGGGTGGAAGCATAAAATCGAACTCAATGAAGGAATAAAAATGATGTATGATTGGTATTTAAATAGTCGTAATAAAGAAGTAAAAACTCACATACGGGGGGGGGTATAGAATAATTTGCATTTATTCTCCTTATAGTGACACCTATAAGGAGGTAGCATGACAAAAAACTCCAAAATATATATAGCTGGACATAATGGTTTAACTGGATCAGCTATTTTAAAAAAATTACAACAACAAGGTTATAAAAATTTTATTTTAAAATCTCACAAAGAACTAGATTTAACAAATCAACAAACTGTGAAATATTTTTTTGAAAAAGAAAAACCAGAATATGTTTTTTTATGTGCTGCAAAAGTAGGTGGGATATTAGCTAACAATACTTATAGAGCAGATTTTATATATCAAAACTTGCAAATTCAAAACAATGTTATTCACAGTGCTTATTTAAATAATGTAAAAAAACTTCTATTTTTAGGAACAGCTTGTATATATCCCAAAAACTGTTCTCAGCCTATGAAAGAAGAGTATCTTTTGACAAGTATTTTGGAATATACAAACGAACCTTATGCTATAGCTAAAATAGCAGGTCTTAAAATGTGTGAGTCTTATAATTTACAATATAACACAAACTTTATTTCTGTTATGCCTTGTTCTTTGTATGGTTTAAATGATAATTTTAATTTAGAAAAATCACATGTATTACCAGCATTGATTAGAAAATTCCATTTGGCTAAGTTACTTAACGAAAAAAAATATGATCTTGTATTAAAAGATGTACAGATGGATGATATTATTCAAGCTAAAGAGTATCTTCAAAAATTTGGTATTAGTGAGGATGAAGTTGAAATTTGGGGAACTGGAAATGCAAGAAGAGAATTTTTACATGCCGATGATATGGCAGATGCTTGTATTTATGTGATGGAAAATATCAACTTTAATGACTTATATAATTCTCAATATAGCGAAATAAGAAATACGCATATCAATATAGGCTCTGGTAAAGATGTGGCAATAAAAGATTTGGTTTCTTTAATAAATAGAATTATTGATTTTAAGGGAAATATATTTTATAATAGTACAAAACTAGAAGGGACTTTTCAAAAACTTAGTAGTTGTGATAAAATCTATTCTCTGGGTTGGAAACATAAAATCGAACTTGAAGAGGGTGTTAGAATGATGTATGATTGGTATTTAAAGCAAAAATATATAAGGAATTAAGATAAAAATGTTATTATTTTCATAAAAAAAGGTTTATTATGAAAAAAAAAACATTAATCACCGGTTTTACCGGACAAGTTGGCTCACAAATGGCGGACTTTTTACTAGAAAATACTGACTATGATGTTATAGGTATGATGCGTTGGCAAGAACCTATGGATAACATTTATCATTTAAGTGATAGGATCAATAAAAAAGATAGAATCAATATTTTTTATGCTGATTTGAATGATTATTCAAGTATTCAAAAGCTTTTTGAAACCAAGCGTCCTGATGTAATCTTTCATTTAGCCGCACAATCTTACCCAAAAACTTCTTTTGATATACCTATAGAAACTTTACAAACTAATATCATAGGTACAGCAAATATTTTAGAAAATATTAGATTATTAAAAGCCAAAGATGGTTATGACCCTGTAGTGCATGTATGCTCTTCTAGCGAAGTTTATGGTAGAGCAAAAGCTGGTATTAAGCTAAATGAAGATACAACTTTTCATGGTGCAAGTCCTTATAGTATAAGCAAAATAGGAACTGATTATTTGGGAAGATTTTATGGTGAGGCTTATGGTATAAAAACTTATGTCACTAGAATGGGGACTCATAGTGGTCCAAGACGCTCTGATGTGTTCTTTGAAAGCACTGTTGCAAAGCAAATCGCGTTGATTGAAGCAGGTTATCAAGAACCTATTATTAAAGTAGGAAATTTATCAAGTGTGAGAACTTTTCAAGATGCAAGAGATGCTATAAGGGCTTATTATTTGCTTTCATTAGAAAGTGAAAAAGGCAAAGTTCCTTGTGGTGAAGCTTTCAATATAGCAGGTGAAGAAGCTTTCAAACTTCCTGAAGTTATCGACATACTTTTGAGTTTTTCTACAAGAAAAGATATCAAAGTAGAACAAGATGAAGAAAGATTGCGTCCTATTGATGCAGACTATCAAATGTTTGATAATACTAAAATCAAAAGTTATATCAATTGGAAGCCAGAAATTCCAGCTAGGCAGATGTTTGAAGATTTATTAAATCATTGGAGAAAAGAAATTTCCATGGGTAGAATCCCACTAAATAGGTAGTAATCGTGATAATTCGTTCTCAAACTCCTTTGCGTTTAGGTTTAGCTGGTGGAGGTACTGATATAAATTTATATTGTAATCAATACACAGGTTATGTTTTAAATGCGACTATATCTTTATATGTACATTGTACTCTGATAGAAAGAAATGATGAAAAAATCATCTTTGATTCATCAGATATAAATGTAAAAATAGAATACAAAAGCAAAGATTTTTTAGAAAATGATGGTAAGTTAGATCTTTATAAAGCAATTTATAATCGTTTAGTAAAAGACTATATTAAAAAACCTTTAAGTTTCTCTTTGTATACTTATTCAGATGTGCCAAGTGGTAGTGGACTTGGCGGTAGTTCTACTTTGGTAGTGGGTATCATTAAAGTATTTGCTGAGTGGTTGAATTTACCTTTAGGTGAGTATGAGATCGCGCGTTTAGCTTATGAAATTGAGCGAGAAGATATGGCTATAGTAGGCGGTGCACAAGATCAATATGCTGCAACATTTGGTGGATTTAACTTTATGGAATTTTACGATCAAAAAAGAGTGATAGTTAACCCTTTGCGCATTAAAAATTGGATAGCAAGTGAACTTGAGGCTAGGATTTTGCTTTATTTTACAAATATTACCAGAGAAGCAAAAGACATCGAAGAACATAAAAAAGGAAAGCTAGGAGATGAAAACTCCCTTAATGCTATGCATGCGATAAAACAAGATGCCTTAGATATGAAAGAAGCATTATTTAGAGCTGATTTTGATAAAATAGCTCAAATTTTAGGGAAATCATGGCAATCAAAAAAGATCATTTCTGATATAGTAAGCAATGATGAGCTTGAAAGAATTTATCACTTAGCCATGGAAAATGGTGCTTATAGTGGTAAAACAAGTGGAGCAGGCGCTGGAGGATTTATGTTTTTTATGGTTGATCCTATAGAAAAATATAAACTCAAAAAAATTCTAAATGAACAGCAAGGATATGTGCAAGAATTCTACTTCACTAAAGAAGGAGCAAAATCATGGAAAATTTAAATTTATATATAAAATCTCATTTTAGTGATTCAATCGATATTAAAACTAAGATTTTAAATGATGATGATATGATTGGTTTAATTAAAGAAGTATCTTTAAGAGTAATTAGTGCTTATAAAAATGGCAATAAAACTTTACTAGCAGGCAATGGAGGAAGTGCAGCTGATGCACAGCATATAGCTGGAGAGTTTGTGAGTAGATTTTATTTTGATAGGCCTGGTATTGCAAGTATTGCCTTAAGTACTGATACGAGTATTTTAACAGCCATTGGTAATGACTATGGTTATGAAAATTTATTTGCAAGACAAGTGCAAGCACAAGGTGTGAATGGAGATGTATTTATAGGAATTTCTACAAGTGGAAATAGTAAAAATATCTTAAAAGCTTTAGAAATTTGTAAAGAAAAAGGAATTTTAAGTATAGGTTTAACCGGAGCTAGTGGTGGTGCTATGAATGAACTTTGTGATTATTGTATAAAAGTACCATCATCTTGTACGCCAAGAATCCAAGAAGCACATATTTTGATAGGACATATCATCTGTGCTATAGTAGAAGAAGAACTTTTTGGCAAGGGGTTTGATTGCAAGCTATAGTTTTAGCAGGGGGGCTTGGCACAAGATTAAAAAGTGTGGTGCAAGATCTCCCAAAGCCTATGGCACCCATTAATGGAAAACCATTTTTAGCTTTTGTTTTGGAGTATTTAAAAAAACAAGGAATCACTGAAATTGTTTTAAGTGTTTCGTATAAATATGAACTCATCCAAGAGTGCTTTAAAGATGAATTTAATGGTATG
Organism: Campylobacter sp. RM16704; assembly: GCF_000816245.1. Lineage (NCBI taxonomy): Bacteria > Pseudomonadati > Campylobacterota > Epsilonproteobacteria > Campylobacterales > Campylobacteraceae > Campylobacter > Campylobacter sp. RM16704. Next base: position 284,168 of record NZ_CP007769.1, read on the forward strand.
AAAATATACTATAATATCGAAAAAGAGCTTTTGGGTACAGGTGGAGCTATAAAAGATGCTTTGAAATTTATACAAAATCAAGCCTATGTTTTAAATGGAGATACTATTTTTGATATTGATCTAAAAAAACTTGTTTTAAATGATAGTAGAATTTGTATCGCACTAAAACAAATGCAAAATTTTGATAGATATGGTACTGTAAATGTTGATAGCCAAGGCATTGTAACATTTTTTGAAGAAAAGGTATTTAAAAAGCAAGGTTTAATCAATGGCGGTATATACTTGCTGAAAAAAGATATTTTTGATGAGTTTGATTTAGAGAAAAAATTTTCTTTTGAAGAATTTTTACAAGTAAATTACAAAACATTAAAAATTCAAACTCAAATTTTTGATGATTATTTTATTGATATTGGGATACCACAGGATTACCAGAAACTTATCAGTTATTTAAACGGAGCTTAATATTATGACAGCTTATATACATATTGGTAATTGGAAAACAGGAAGTACAACTATACAAAATTTTTTAACTTTAAATTACAATAATTTAATTAATTTAGGATTTTTATACCCTAAAACATTAGGCATGAAAATAAACCATCCATTATTATTAAAAATTTCTAGAGAGCCAAAAATATCTAAGTTGTATATTTTAAATTTAAAAAAAGAAATAAAAAAAAGTGGTTGTAAAAATATTATTTTTTCTCATGAAGACCTTGTTTTATTAGTAAAAAATATAAACTACTTATATGAACTAAAAAATTTTTTAATCTATTCAGGATTTAATAAAATATATATAATTTTATATATAAGAGATACTTATGGTTTTCTAAATTCTTTGTGTTCGCAAGAAGTCAGAGCTTGCCATTTGCATACTGCAAGAAATACTTTAGCTAAAAATTTTGGTATGAAAAATTTATTTGATTACAAAACGATCACTAATTCCTACTCTCAAGTCTTTGGTAAAGAAAATTTAATCATAAAGTTATTTGATAAAAATGAATTTTATCAAGGAGATTTATTAAAAGATTTTTTAAATGTTTTTAATATTAAAATGGATGGTAGTTTTATAAAACCAAACAAAGAAATCAAAAATAAGTCGCTAGATCTACTAGGGATTGAGTTAATGACTAGATTGAGAAAATACCTAGATTTCCCATGGCTTAAAACGCAAAAAATATACAATGAGTATTTTACTTCCAATGATCCTTGTTTAAAATTTCAACCTCCAAAAGAAATAATGCAATCTTACATCGATTATTTTGAAGAATCAAATGAATGGGTAAGAAAAGAATTCTTTCCTCATAAAGAGAGATTGTTTCCTAAGAAAGATTTAAGTAATTATAAAGAAAACTATGAGCTCAAAGAAATGAAACCAGAATATTGGGATAAAATAGCTGAATTTATAGCTGATATTGTTAAAACTAAAAATCAAAATATATATTCTAAATACGACACAGCCAAATCTCGTATCCAAAACCAACTCTCATATAAACTAGGTCAAGCTATGATAGCAAATTCAAAATCTTTCTTAGGTTATATAAGAATGCCATTTGTTTTATCTTATATTTATGATAAACACAAACAAGAACAAAAAATCTACCAAGAAAAAATAAAAAAAGATTCTTCTTTAGTATTACTTCCATTAGAAAGCTATCCTGATTATAAAGAAGCCTTAAAAGAAAAAGAATGCTTAACATATAAGCTAGGTCAAGCTCTTATACAAGCTAATAAACTTGGTATGAGGGGGGGGGTATATCAAATTGCTGTTTGAGATTAGGAAGTTGAAGAAAGAATTTAAGGAAAAAAATGCTTAATTCTCATTTAGAATATTTAGAATCAGATTCTATTCATATTATCCGTGAAGTGATAGCTGAGTTTGAAAAGCCAGCTATGCTTTATAGTATAGGTAAAGATAGCTCGGTTATGCTTCATCTTTTACAGAAAGCATTTTACCCAAGCTTACCTCCACTTCCTTTAGTGCATGTAGATACCACATGGAAATTTAAAGAGATGATAGAATTTAGAGACAAACGTGCCAAAGAGCTTGGCATGGAGCTTATAGTCTATCAAAACCCTAAAATCAAAAAATTAAATCTTTCTCCATTTACACATGGCTCTTCTATGCATACAGATATTGCCAAAACACAAGGTTTAAAACAAATGCTTGATTTGTATCAGTTTGATGCAGTATTTGGTGGTGCAAGAAGAGATGAAGAAAAATCGCGTGCAAAGGAAAGAATTTATTCTTTCCGTGATGAAAACCACTCATGGAATCCAAAAAATCAACGCCCAGAATTATGGGATATCTACAATGGTCGTCATAAAAAAGGTGAATCCATAAGAGTTTTTCCACTGAGTAATTGGACTGAGCTTGATATATGGCAGTATATTTACAAAGAAAATATTCCCTTACCAAGTCTTTATTTTGCTAAAAAGCGACCGGTAGTAGAATATATGGGGGCTAAAATTTTAGTTGATGATGAGCGCATGCCAAAAGAACTTGCCAAAAATGCCAAAGAAGAATCGGTTCGTTTTAGAACCTTAGGTTGCTACCCGCTAACAGGAGCTATAAATTCAAGTGCTAGCAATGTTTTAGAAATCATCGAAGAGCTTTTGCTTTCTAAAACAAGTGAAAGACAAGGTAGGCTTATAGACACTGATGAAGAAGCAAGTATGGAAAAAAAGAAAAAAGAGGGGTATTTTTAATGAAAACAAATGTAGAAAAATACCTAAAAGAACATGAAAATAAAGAGCTTTGTAGATTTATCACTTGTGGTAGTGTAGATGATGGCAAATCTACCCTTATAGGTAGAATGCTTTATGATGCAAAAATGCTTTTTGAAGATCAAATTTTATCTTTAGAAAAAGATAGTAAAAAGCTTGGTAATACAGGAGAAAAGCTTGATTTTGCGCTTTTGGTGGATGGCCTTGCAAGCGAGAGAGAGCAAGGTATAACCATAGATGTAGCATATAGATTTTTCACAAGTGAAAAAAGAAAATTCATCATAGCAGATACCCCAGGCCATGAACAATACACTAGAAACATGGCAACGGGTGCTAGCACAGCTGATATAGCTATCATACTTATAGATGCTAGAAAAGGAGTTTTAACTCAAACTAAAAGGCATTCTTATATAGCGAGTTTGCTTGGTATAAAACAATTTATTATTGCTGTTAATAAAATGGATTTGATTGATTATAATCAAGAAATTTTTAATACAATCTGCAAAAATTATCAAGCAATTTTGCCATACTTAAAAAATCATGAGCATATTAAAACCCATTTTGTTCCTATATGTGCATTAGATGGAGACAACATAGCTTTTAAAAGTATTAATATGCCTTGGTATAATGGAAAAACCTTATCTAAGCTTTTAGATACTTTGCCTATTGCTACTAGTTTAAGCGATGAGTTTATCATGAGTGTGCAATATGTTAATCGTCCTCATTTAAATTTTAGAGGTTTTTGTGGAAATATTGCTAGTGGTAATATAAATACTAAAGATGAAGTTATGATTTTGCCTTCCTTAAAAACGAGTAAAGTAAAACAAATCATCACACCTAACATTAAAAGCCTAAATATACCTGATAAAAATGAAAAAGTTCAAAGTGCTAAAAACGCTAGCTTTCCAAGTGCTATAACTTTAATTTTAGAAGATGAGATAGATATTTCAAGAGGTGATGTAATAGCTTCTAAAAATCATAGCATAGAAATTTCAAATTCTTTCAAAGCTATGGTAATATGGATGAGTGAGGTTAGGTTTAATTTAAATGAAAACTATCTTATCAAAATAGCAAATTTAACCACTAATGTAGTATTTGAAAAAATTGATTTTAAAAAAGACATTAATACTTTCAAAGAATTTCAAAGCGATGAATTAAAACTCAATGATATTGCTAAATGCGCCTTAAAGCTTAATAAAAAAACAGCCCTTAAAGCTTATAAGGACAATAAAACTTTAGGAAGCTTTATCATCATAGATAAATACTCTAATGAAACCTTAGCAGCGGGTATGGTAGAAGAAATTTTAGCAAGCGAAGAAAAGAGTAGAATTTACACTCAAGCAGAAATAGAACTTAATGCTTACATTAGAAAAAACTATCCTGAGTGGGGATGTAAAAAAATATGAAAATTATTGTTGCATTAAGTATTTTAGTTTTGCTTATTTTGTTAATTAGCAATAAAATTAAACCTTTTATTTTATTTGGTAGTGTAGCTGTGCTTTATTATCTTTTGGGGTATTTAAATTTAAATACTTGGCTTAGTTCTTATACAAGTGAATCTTTGATAGTGCTTATTTTGCTTTTACTAATTTCCCTGGCTATAGAAAAAAGCGTTGTGATAAGTTGGTGTTCTAAATTCATCATAGGTAAAAATTATCATCTATCACTTTTAAAGCTTGGAGTTGTTACAGTTGGTATTTCAGCTTTTTTAAATAATACTGCAGTAGTGGCAAGTTTTATGAGTATTATAAAAAATAACAAATTTCAAGTTCCTTCTAAACTACTCATCCCACTTTCATATTTTTCCATAGTTGGTGGAACGATGACTTTGATAGGCACTTCAACTAACTTGATAGTCAATTCTTTTGTAGTGCAAAATGGTTTAGAAAGTTTAAAGATTTTTGATTTTTTTGCGGTGGGTTTTTGTATAAGCATTGGCGTGCTTATAGTGCTTTTGATTTTTAGCTTTTTATTGCCTGAGTATAAAGAAAGAGAAAATGTCATCAATGAGTATTTAATCAATGCTAAAGTATTGAAAAATAGCTCATTAGCGGGGAAAACTATACAAGAAAATGGCTTAAGAAATTTAGAGTTTTTGTTTTTACTTGAAATTCAAAGAAAAGATGAGCTTATCACCCCTGTTAGTCATAATGAGCTTATTAAAGAAGGTGATGAGTTAATTTTTAGTGGAGATGTTACACATTTAGAGACTTTGAAAAAATTCGATGGCTTGCAAATTGGCTCACAAGATTTAAAATTAGAAACATTAAATTTAATAGATGTTGTTATAAATTCTGAGTCAAACTTGATAGGAAAAAGTGTTAGGGAAGCAAACTTTAGAGCTAAATTTGATGCTGGGATTGTAGCTCTAAAAAGGGGCTCAAAAAATATTTCAAAAATTGGTCAAAGTTTATTGCGAGCTGGAGATAGGCTTATTTTAAGCATAGGTAAGGATTTTCACTCAAGAGATAATATCAATAAAAACTTTTATATTATCTCAAATATCATACAAAATCAAAAGTTAAGTAATATCCAAAGTTTTATAGTGATTTTTGCGTTTTTAGCCATTATTGCTTTATCTGCTTTGGAATTAGTGTCTTTGCTTAAAGCGTTACTAGTGTTTCTAGCTTGCTTGTTTATATTTAAAGTCATAAGTTTTGATGAAGTAAAAAGACGCTTTCCTTTGGAAATTTTTATCATAGTAGGATCTTCTTTGGCTATTACTAAAGTTTTAGTTGATAGTGGTTTAGCTAAAGATTTGGCTGAGTTTATTATAGGAACTTTTGGGGTGTATGGATTATATGGTAGTTTTGTAGGGATTTATCTTCTAACTTTGCTTTTAACTGAAATCATCACCAATAACGCTGCCGCAGCTTTAGCTTTTCCTATCGCTTATAGCACTGCTTTAGCGCTTGAAGTTAATCCAACTCTGTTTATATTAGCAGTTGCTTATGGAGCAAGTTGTGCTTTTTTAATGCCGCATGGTTATCAAACTCACTTGATGGTAGGTTCAATTTGTGGGTATAAAACTACTGATTTTATAAAAATAGGATGGATGGTTTCTTTGACTTATTCAGCTATTGTTTTAACTATAACTCCGGTATTTTTTAGCTTTTAAGGAAAAAAATGAGTAAAAATTTAACTTGGCATGCAAATAGCATTACAAAAACTCAAAGAGCTAAACTTAAAAATCAAAAACCATGTGTTTTATGGTTTAGTGGGCTTAGTGGTGGTGGCAAATCTACTTTGGCAAATGCAGTTGAAAAAAAACTTTTTAAGCAAGGTTTTCATACTTATCTTTTAGATGGGGATAATGTGCGTCATGGACTTAATAAAGATTTGGGCTTTGATGAGGTTTCAAGGGTAGAAAACATAAGACGCATAGGAGAAGTATGTAAGCTTTTTGTGGATGCCGGTATGATAGTACTTTGTGCTTTTATATCGCCTTTTGAAAAAGATAGAAAGCTTATAAAAGATCTTTTAGATGGTGATGAATATATAGAAATATTTGTTGATACACCTTTAGAAATTTGCGAAAAAAGAGATCCAAAAGGACTTTATAAAAAAGCAAGAAATGGAGAAATTAAAAATTTCACAGGTATAGATAGTCCTTATGAAAAACCTAAAAATCCACATATACACATAACAAAAGAAGATCTTAATGCGAATATAGATATGATTTTGAGATTTTTAGATGGGAGAGTGTAGATGACTGCTTATGTGCATATAGGAACTCCAAAAACAGGAACTACAACTATACAATATTTTTTAACTCAAAATGCTAGATTGCTTGAATTAAAAAATATAATTTACCCACTTTCTATAGAATCTTTATATCAACATTGGGAGCTTGTTAATCTATGTTCTGAAATTTACCAAAATATAGACTCATTTCATAAAATAATAGAATATTCCGATGTTTTCAGAAAATTATCATTGGAAATATTAAATCATCCAAATAAATCTTTTTTATTTTCAACAGAAGGGTTAACTTGGTGGGTTGATGATGTAAAAAAAATTAAGATTTTAAAAGGAATATTTGATAATTTAGGGTTCAATAAAGTATATATAATAGTATATTTAAGAAATATTTATGATTTTACATTATCTATGACATCGCAGAGTGTTAAAGAAAATTATACTTCACCTTTTGATGTATTTCCTTGGAATTATTTTAAGAGACATATTTTCGATTATAAATTTATATGTAAATGCTACTCTGAAGTTTTTGGCAAAGAAAATATGATAGTAAAATTATTTGATAAAAATGAATTTTATCAAGGAGATCTGTTAAAAGATTTTGTTCATGCTATAGGCTTAGAGTGGAATAATGATTTTACTGTACCTATAAAACAAAATAAAAGTATGGATTTATTAGGAATGGAGTTGTTTAAGAGAATTAATAAATTGTCTTTTGAATATAGTCAAATAAATTCATTTGTTCGAAGTTATTCTGAAAAATATTTTGATTCAAAAGAAATTTTATTACAATACAAACCATCTAAAAAAATAATAGAGTCTTACATCGATTATTTTGAAGAATCAAATGAATGGGTAAGAAAAGAATTCTTTCCTCATAAAGAGAGATTGTTTCCTAAGAAAGATTTAAGTAATTATAAAGAAAACTATGAGCTCAAAGAAATGAAACCAGAATATTGGGATAAAATAGCTGAATTTATAGCTGATATTGTTAAAACTAAAAATCAAATTATTATAGATAAAACTAATATTATTCAAAATAAAGATAAAATTATTATCAAGCAAACCACTCAAATAAATTTTTTACAAACAACTATAAAAGAAAAAGATGATATTATAAATTCTAATATAAATCAGATTAATCAATTACAAAATAATATAAAAGAAAAATCAACCCAACTTGATCAAATTCAATCTAAACTATCCTTCCAAACTAAATATGGTACAACTAAAACAAGAATTCAAAACCAACTTTCATATAAACTAGGCCAATCTATGATAGCAAATTCTAAATCTTTTTTAGGCTACTTAATAATGCCTATAGCGTTATTAAGTATAATAATTTCACACAAGCAAGAACAAAAAATCTACCAAGAAAAAATAAAAAAAGATCCTTCTTTAAAATTACCTCCTTTGGAAAACTATCCTGATTATAAAGAAGCTTTAAAAGTTAAAAACCATCTTTCATATAAACTAGGTCAAGCTCTTATACAAGCTAATAAAAATTGGTATGGGGGGGGGGTATATCAAATTGCTGTTTGAAATTAGAAAGTTGAAGAAAGAGTTTAGACAAAGAAAATAATTTTGATATAATCTTTCTTTATGTTATTAAAGAGAGATTATGAAATTTTACACCACATCTAAAAAACTTAAAGAAAATATTAAAAATTTTTATCAAATAACTTTATATCATTCCTATAAAAATGTCATTAAAGAAGATGTTTTTATGGGTTGGGGTAGAAAAAAGTCAGGTTTAAAAGCCGTAGAGCTAGCTAAAAAGCATGATGCAGAATTTTTGCTTTTAGAAGATGGTTTTTTACGCTCATTAAATTTAGGTGTAGAAAAAAGTCCGAGTTTTTCTATAGTTAAAGATGATGTGGGAATTTATTATGATGCCACAGCTCCATCTAAGCTTGAAGATATTTTAAACACTTATGAGTTTAGCTCTGAAGAACTAGAGCAAGCAAAAAAAGCTATAGAACTTATAAAAAAAGAAAAACTTAGTAAGTATAATAATAACCTTTGTGTGCCAAAAGAGCTTTTTAGTGCTAGTGAAGAACGCGTATTAGTCATCACTCAAGTAGCAAATGATGCTTCGTTAAAATTTGGCTTAGCTGATAGTTTTTCAACCCAAGATATCATAAAAGAAGCTATTAAAGAAAATCCAAATGCTAAAATATACATTAAAATTCATCCTGATGTGTTAAGCGGTAAAAAACAAAGTGATTTTAATGTGCAAGATTTGCCAAATAGATGTGTAGTTATAAAAGAAAATTATAATCCCATAGAATTGCTAAGTTATTTTAAAAAAGTCTATACTAAGACTTCTGGCATGGGCTTTGAAGCTTTGATGTTAGGACGAGAATGTGTGTGTTATGGTATGCCTTTTTATGCAGGCTGGGGTTTAACACAAGATAAGTTAGAGTGTAAAAGAAGATTTAAAAAAAGAAGTTTAGAAGAAGTTTTTTATGCAGCTTATATTTTATATAGTGAGTATTTTAACCCTTATTTAGATCAAAAAAGTGATATTTTCGATACTATTTTTACTTTGGCAAAGTATAAAAAGATAGAACAAGCTAATTCAAATACTTTGTATTTTCTAGGTTTTACTTTGTGGAAGCATTGGTTTATGAAACCATTTTTTAAAGCCAAAAATAATAAAATCATTTTTTTAAACTCACTAGATGAGCTTTATAATGCTAAGCTAAAACCTAAAGATAAAATTTTCATTTGGGGTAAAAAGTATGATAAAGCTTTACTAACTAAAGATTTTAGAAATGAAATTTTCTTAGTAGAAGATGGCTTCTTACGCTCTGTTTTTTTAGGCTCAGACCTTACACGCCCTTTTTCTTTAATAGTAGATAGCAAAGGTTTATATGTAGATCCAAGTAAACCAAGTGATTTAGAAGATATTTTGCAAAATCACATCTTTGATAAAAATTTAAAACAAAGAGCTAAAAATCTCATCGCCACTATCACACAAAATAAATTTTCAAAATATAATGGATTAAAACATGAAAAGCTAAATTTTAGTACAAACAAAAAAGTGATTTTAATCCCTGCTCAAGTGGAAGATGATGCTTCTATGATTTTAGGTGGTGCAGGTTTTGATACTTTAAAACTTTTGCAAAGTGTAAGAGTGGCAAATGAAAATGCTTTTATAGTTTTTAAACCTCATCCTGATGTTTTAAGTGGTAATCGCAAGGGTTTAAAAGATAAAAGCATTATTTTAAAATACTGCGACGAAATTATCGAAAGTGTTAGCATAGATAGTGCTATAAATGCGAGTGATGAAGTACATACTATAACTTCTACAAGCGGTTTTGACGCTCTTTTGCGTGGTAAAAAAGTAGTAGTGTATGGTATGCCTTTTTATGCAGGCTGGGGTTTAACCCAGGATTTACATAAAATTCCAAGACGCACAAGAGTACTTAGTCTAGAAGAGCTTGTTGCGGGAGTTTTGATCCTTTATCCAAGGTATATTCATCCAAAAAGTAAAAATTTATGTGAAGTTGAGCTTGCATTAGATATAATGTTAAAAATGCAAAAAGATTATTTTTCTAAGTTTTATTTGCGTTGGTTTATAGATATAAGAATTTATGCATTAAGAAAAATAAGAAGATTGATAGAATTTATTTTGATTAGATGAAATTAAGTAAGAAATTAAAAAATTTTTCTGGTAAAAATGTTTTATTACTCCAAGGACCTGTGGGAAGTTTTTTCCGTAAAATTGCCACAAAAATCCCAAAAGCTAAGGTTTATAAAGTAAATTTTAATGGTGGAGATTTTTTCTTTTATCCTTTTAAAAGCATTAATTATACTAAAAGCTTAGCTGAGCTTGAAGATTTTTATAAAAAGCTTTTTGAAGAAAAACAAATTCAAATTATCATTATGTATAATGATTGTAGAAAGGTGCATGAAATAGCCATTAATGTAGCTAGGCAAATGGGTATTGAAGTGTGGATTTTTGAAGAAGGTTATATAAGACCAAATTTTATTACTTTTGAAAAAGATGGAGTTAATGCAAACTCTAGCTTGCCAAGAAGCAAAGAATTTTATTTAAGTCAGAAAAAATTTGACAAAGATTATAAAATTAAAACTTTTTCAAATACTTTTAGAAATATGGCTTTTACTTCATTTTTATATTGGCTTTTTGCCTTTTTATTTTCTTGGTATTTTAATAATTCTTTGCACCATAGAAGTTTAAAATTATTTGACTTTTTACCCTGGCTTTGCTCGGTGTATAGAAAAAATAAATATAAAATCACAGAAAAAAGTTTAAATGAAAAAATTCTTTCTTTAAAACAAAAGTATTTTTTGGCTATCTTGCAAGTGCATAATGATACTCAACTGTCTCATCATTATAAAAAAACTACAGAAAAATTTATAGAAGAAGTGATTGTTTCTTTTGCTAATCATGCTAAGGCAAAGTCTTATTTGGTTTTTAAACATCATCCTATGGATCGTGGTTATAGAGATTACACTAAACTTATAGAGGATTTGAGTTTAAAATATAATGTCGAGGGTAGAATTTTATATGTACATGATTTGCATTTGCCTATACTTTTAATCAATGCAAGAGGTACTATAGTTATAAATAGTACAGTAGGACTTTCTGCTTTATATCACAATAGTCCTTTAAAAGTTATGGGAAAAGCATTTTATGATATAGAAGGTTTGACTTATCAAAAAAGTTTACATACTTTTTGGAAAGAATGTAGAGCATATAAACCTGATGTAGTTTTACATACTAAATTTAGAAATTATGTGATATATAAAACTCAAATCAATGGAAGTTTTTTTACAAGTACTGGTTTAGATTAAAATTTCTTTTTATAATTTTTAGCAATCTTTCTAAGTTTAAATGGCAAGTTTAAATAGCCTATTTTAAAAGGAGTTCTAGAAGCTTGCAAAAGTGCATTGCCTAAAAGATAAGGCAAGTGTGTTTTAGCTATTTGAGCGTGTTTATAGTCTGCATAAGCTTTTAGCGGTGGTAGGTTTTTTTGCTCTTTTTGGTGTTTAAAATACTCTTTTTTAACTTTTCTTAATTCAAAAGGTATTTTTAGACACCCTATATATGTTTTGCTATTTTTTACAATAATTTCACCGAGTTTATAGCTTAATCTTTCTTTTATCCTTAAACTTGCTCCATAAAGTTTGCTATTTTGGTTAATATATATTTCATATTCATTTTTTAAGTCCTTTAGATTTAAAAAACACAAAAGATTATGGTTTTGGCTCTGTAAAAATGTTTGTGTATCAAGTTTGATTAGTTCGTGGTATTCTAATATTAATTCTTTATAAAATGCTATAGGTGGGATTAAAATTTCATTAGCATCCATGATATGATGGTAGTGGGAGGGGGTAATTTTGTATTCATTTTTTTCATTGCTTTCTTTTTTTACAAGTAAAATTCCTATCAAATCTACATAATCAAGTCTAGGGATATTTTCGTTTGCCAAGCTTAAACCTGAACTTTCTTCACTTTGCTTGGTGATTTGTGTATTAACACATAAAAAAGTTTGTTCATCACAAAATGCTTTTTCATTTTGTATATCTTGAAAAGTATTAATAAGTCCAAAATTTTTAGTAAGATCAAAGGATGAATTTTTAATACTTATAGATGATATGGTATGAGTTGTTAGATTGGTTTGATTCCAAGTATGTATGCCTAAAATTTGATAGTTATTTAGTTCTTTTGGAAAAATGATTTTTTCATTAGCCTTAATCCTTACCACTTTTTCACAAAAAAATGAGTTTTTATGCTCTATCTTAGACAAATTTGATGGTGTAAATACATAAAATTCTTTATTAGAACAAGTGATATTTTCTTTGGATTTTTTAAAAGTATGCAAATTTTTTATAATATTTTTTCCAAGTTCTTGCATAGCTAATGGCATAGGATGGAATTTATAATTTTGATCAAAATCATATAGGTTGTTTTTTTGATAGTAAAGATCCACATCAATTAAGTTAAATCCATAATAAGCACAATTTTTTCGATGTGTTTCATTGATGGCTTTTGATTTATCATTACAAGCTGGTATAGGAAGTATGAGTACTATGGTGGTTTTATTTGCTTTATAAAGTTCTTCATAAAAATAATCAATATTTCTAAGTATAACTTTTAAGTTCATAGGACTTAGATAATCATTAATATTTGATTCACTAATGATATAATCACTTTTGTATATATTTTCTCTATGGCGTATTAACTCATAAAGATTTTGCAAGGAAGTACTAAGTCCTAAAGCATAATTACATAATGTAATATCTTTATCTTCAAGGCCTATTCGAAGTCCATTTTTGACTACACTATTACTTCCACCTAATAAAACTATATTCATTAATTTCTTCTTTGTTGATACTTTTATTTATTTTATAAAATATTTTTTAATGAATAATTTAAGAGTAAAAACACCCCATTTTACCTTTAAATAAGCATTTGACAAAGATAATAACTTTAGCTATATTTTTAAAATTCATTTTAGATTTATGTGGGATTTGATGGATAAAATATGCAAAAAAAGAGATGTTTTTTATATAGCTGGTTATGACCCTAGAGGATATAGGCATTATTATACTATATTTAAAAAAAATCTTTTTTTGCAAAATGAGCTTTTATCTTATGATTATACTTTATCAAAAAGTCAAGTTAAAGAAAATACTTACCCATTTTGGCAAATTCAAACTTCATATACAAACATTACTTATACTTTTTTAAATTGGAATGATATAGTAAAAAAAAACTGGTCAGAAGGTATTAAAGATGCTTTGAGTGATTGTTATAGTTTTTTTAGAATTTACACTATTACAGGACTTTTTTTAAAATTTGGCAAAGAGTCGCCTTATCAGCTTATTACAGGGTATTATCCATTTTTTTATGTGTTTTTGAGTTTGATTTTTACTTTAGTTTGTGCTTTTAGCATTTTTATTTATTTGCAAAATTTTCATGTTATTTTAGGAATTTTAGCTTGTATTTTTTCATTGGTATTTTTACCAAGAATACTTTATAAACTAGGAAAAAAACTATCTGTTTTTTGGATAGCTAGAATTTGCTCTTTTTGTGCTAATTGGGAAAAAAATGCCCAAGGTAAGCTTGAATTAAGAATGAATAATTTTGCTAAGGTTATTTTTGAAAAATTAAAAGAAAATATGAATGATAAAAATTATGAGCTCATCTTAAGCGCTCATAGTGTAGGAACAGTTCTTTGTATAGATGTCTTAGCAAAAGTGCTTAGAAAATGTGAAAAAGAAAATATCCCTTTTGAAAATTTAAAGGTTTTAACCTTGGGTGAATGTATACCTTTGGTAAGTTATCAAAAAAGATCACTTGATTTTAGAAAAGACTTAGAATATTTAGGAAGTAAAAATTTAATATGGTATGATTTTACTTCTATTATTGATGGTGCTTGTTTTGCACAAGTTGATTTTATGCACACAAGTGGAATAAAAGCTGATTTTAGCCCAAGATACCTTTCAGCTAAATTTCATACTTTATATAAAAGCAAAGATTATAAAAAAATTAAAAAAGATAAATACAAAGCACATTTTTTGTATTTATTTGCTACACAAATTCAAGGAACATATAATTTTTTTGAATTTATTGTAGGTAAAAATAAATTAGAAGAAAAAATAAAATAGGAGAAAACTATGGGTCAATGTCCTTTTCATCCCAAACCTTATAAAAACAAGGCTTCTACACTAACCACTTTTTTATTAAAAAGAAGATCGTGGCTTGATGGGCTTTATGAGCGAAGCTATAAGATGATGATGGGTAGAGTTAAAATGCCCGGTTTTGATCTTTATGTGGTAAATGATCCAAAAGAAGTTAGGCGTATTATGGTAGATGAAGTTAGAGAGTACCCAAAAAGCCAACTTTTGCATGAGCTTCTTGAACCACTTTTGGGTATAAGTATTTTTACGACAAATGATAGAGTATGGGAAAAGCAAAGAGAGCTTTTAAGACCATCTTTTGAAATGACTAGAATTTCTAAAGTTTTTGATTTGATGAGTGATGCTGCTTCTGATATGATGGCTAGATTTAACAAATACGAAGATGGTGCTACTATCGAAGTAGATGAAGCAATGACTTTTGTAACTGCTGATGTGATTTTTAGAACTATCATGTCTTCAAAACTAGATGAGCAAAAAGGAAAAATTGTTTTAGATGCTTTTGTAACCGTGCAAGAACAAACGGTTAAAACAGCTATGCGAAGAATGTTTCGTTTTCCAACTTGGCTTTCAAATCTTTTAGGAGAGAAAAAAAGATTAAAAGCAGGAACAACTATACGAAAAGTTTTATCAGATATTATAAAACCAAGATATGATAATGCTTTAAATGATCAAGGAAAATACGAAGATATTTTATCATCATTACTCATGGTAGTCGATGCAGACACTAATGAAAGATTTTCTTTTAATGAAATTTTAGATCAAGTTGCTATGCTTTTTTTAGCAGGACATGAAACTACCGCAAGCTCTCTTACATGGACATTGTATATTTTGAGTATGTCACCAAACGAACAACAAAAAGCTTACGAAGAAATTATGCAAATTGCAGGTAAAGAAGAGTTTAAAATAGAACATATCAAAGCTATGAAATATCTTACAAATATTTTTAAAGAAAGTTTGAGACTTTATCCTCCAGTAGGATTTTTTGCTAGAGAAGCAAGAAATGAAAGCAAAATGAGAGATAAACTCATCAAAAAAGGTTCAGGTGTAGTAGTAGCTCCATGGCTTATACACAGACATGATAATTTTTGGGAAAATCCACATGAGTTTGATCCAAGTCGCCATGATGATAAAAGTAAAATAAAAAAAGACACTTATATGCCTTTTGGTATGGGTGAGCGTGTGTGTATAGGACAAGGTTTTGCTATGCAAGAAGCAATTTTAATTTTAGCTAATATTTTAAGGACTTATAAGTTAGAATTAGAAGAAAATTTCGTGCCTGATATTGTAGGAAGACTTACTATAAGATCGGCAAATGGTATGAATATAAGATTTATCAAAAGGTAAAAATGAAAGAAAAATTAGCAGGAACAATATTACTTTGTGCTATTGTTCCTTTAGCAGTAATTAGTTATCTTTTTATTGTTATAGTGGGTACTTTTGGTAATCCTGCTAGAGTTAGGCAAGGTGTAAGAGCACTTGATCATTTTGTTAATGCTACTTTGTTTAATGGATATGCTTGGGAGTCTTTATCTTCTCATGCTTGGAGAGAGCGTGATAAAAAATGGGCAAAAATAGTTATAAAAATAACAGATTTTTTTGACAAAGATCATTGTCAAAAAGCTAATAAAAGAGAACAAGAAATTGTGGATCTAGCTTTAAAGAAAAAACTTACCGAACAAACTGTCGGCAAGCAGCTTTAGTTTAGTTTTCTCCAAATAAAGCTTTAAGGTTTTTAAATGCTTCTTCTTTATTAGTGGTTTTTTCTTCAGAAGTAATTTCGTTTAATTGTATTTCATAACCGAGTAACATACTAGCCAAGCGTATATTAATTCCATTTTTTCCTATGGCTTTACTTTTTTGTTCACTATTTATAGTTACTATGGCTTTTTTATCTTCAATACTAACTGAATTAATAATAGCTGGAGCTAAGCTTCTAGTGATTAAAATTGCCATTTCATTAGAATACTCAATACAGTCAATATTTTCGTTTTTTAACTCTTTACTTACAGCATTAATTCTAACTCCTTTTATACCAACTGTTGCACCTACTGCATCAATACTAGAACTATTGGTTTGTAATATAATTTTTGCTCTTTCACCTGGAATTCTTGCACTTGCATAAATATTAATAAGCCCATCCTTAATTTCAGGAACTTCAGCTTTTAATAGAGCTTCTAAAAATTTAGGACTAGTTCTGCTAAGTTCCATTCTTATACCAGATTTGTCAATATATACGTGTCTAATAACGGCTTTAATTACATCACCAACTTTAAATTTTTCACCTTTAATGCGATTTTTTCTTGGCAAATAGGCACGAAATTCATCAATTTCTACATAAGTATTTTCTTCACTATCTACCCTTACTACGCTACCAAATACCATATGCCCTACCATTTTTTGATATTTTTCATAGATTTTTTCTTCTAAGAGTTTTTGAATATTGTATTCTAATTCTTTGTGTAAAGTATTTACTGCAGTACGACCTAAATTTTCTAAAGAACACTCATAAGTTAACTCATCACCAATTTCAACATCTTTAGCTTCAACTCTTGCTTTACTTAAAGCGATAAAATGCTCATTTTCATTTTGCAATCTCTCATCATTATCAGCTACTACAATAATTTTTTGATAAAGCTGTAAATTTTTACCTGAATCAACAAAAAATTCATATTTATCTCCATAAATTTTCTTAGCAGTATTAATAAGTGCTTTTTTAACTCTTTCTCTTACATCTTCTATTTGTAAATTTTTTTCATTAGCAATAGACTCAATTATATCTGTGATTTTTTCCATAATAACAATACAACCTTATTTTGGATTTTTATTTTTGAAGAATAAAATTATATCTTTAATAAGTTTAATTAAAAGTAAAATTTGATATAATTTCAGATTAAAAAAACTTGAGGATGATGATATGGATTTAAAAATAGCAAGAACCTCTGTTGATGAAAAGCCAAAAAGTATAAGTTTAGAGAATATTGAAAAGGCTGTAGATAAAGAAGGTCAGAAATTTTTTTATTTTGATAAAGACAATGCTCATAAGCAACTAATTGCTTTGGTGGAGCATTTTGAAAAAAAAGGGAAATGTGTTTATTATAGAACTATTAAATATGGTTTAGATGATGCAGATTTTATGTATGAGGTGCATATTCTTTGAGTAAAAAGCTTTTTATACAAACTTTAGGTTGTGCCATGAATGTTAGAGATTCAGAGCATATGATAGCTGAACTTAAAGAAAAAGAAAATTATGAATTAACTCAAGATGCTAAAGAAGCAGATTTGATTTTAATTAATACTTGTTCAGTGCGTGAAAAACCTGTACATAAGCTTTTTTCAGAAGTTGGAAGCTATGAAAAAATCAAAAAAGATGGAGCCAAGATAGGAGTTTGCGGTTGTACAGCTTCGCATTTAGGAGATGAAATTTTTAAACGTGCTCCAAATGTGGATTTTGTTTTAGGTGCTAGAAATGTATCTAAAATTACACAAGCAGTTAATACTCCAAAATTTTTAGGAAATGATATAGATTTTGATGAAAGTAGTTATGCTTTTGCGGATTTTCGAAATAGCCTTTATAAAACTTATATCAATATCTCTATAGGTTGTGATAAACATTGTACTTATTGTATAGTACCACATACTAGAGGAGATGAGATTTCAATACCTTTTGAGATTATTAAAAATGAAGTATTAAAAGCTGTTTCAAAGGGTGCTAAAGAAATTTTTTTGCTAGGGCAAAATGTTAATAACTATGGTAAAAGATTTTCAAATACTCATGAAAAAATAAATTTTTCAGATCTTTTGGAAAAATTAAGTGAAATCGAGGGCTTAGAGCGAATTCGTTTTACAAGTCCTCATCCTTTGCATATGGATGATAAATTTTTAGAAGTTTTTTCTAAAAATCCTAAAATATGTAAATCTATGCATATGCCTTTGCAAAGTGGTTCAAGCGAAATTTTAAAAGCTATGAAAAGAGGTTATACTAAAGAATGGTATTTAGATAGGGCTTTAAAGCTTCGTTCTATGTGTAAAGATGTAAGCATTTCCACTGATGTTATCATAGCGTTTCCAGGTGAGAGTGATAAAGATTTTGAAGATACTTTAGATGTACTTGAAAAGGTAAGATTTGAACAGATGTTTTCTTTTAAGTATTCTAAAAGACCACTAACTAAAGCCGCAACTATGCCAAACCAAATTCCTAATGATATAGCTTCAAAGCGATTGAGTATTTTACAAGAAAAACATACTGAAATTTTAGATGAAATTGTTGCCAAGCAAAAAGATAAAGAATTTGAAGTCTTATTTGAAGAATTAAGAAATGATGGTTTTATAGCAGGTAGAAGTGATAATAATTTTTTGATTCAAGTAAAGGGGAGTGAAGAGTTATTAGGACAAATGAAAAAAGTGAAAATCACCAATCCTAGGCGTATGGTGTTAAATGGTGAAATCTTTTAAGATTAATCTTTTAGCTTTTGGAATTTTTTTATTACAATGGTTAATTTTTTTAACATGTAAAAAAGTTTATTTGGGGCAAAAATTATCAAAAAATCCATGTGTGATACTCTTTTGGCATGGAAGACTTGCTTTAATGCCTTTTGCATATCATAAAATGGGGGTTAAAGATAAAAAAGCTTATGTAATGATTTCTCATCATAAAGATGGTGAAATCATCGCTAGAAATATTGCTTTATTTGGTTTGAATACTTTAAGAGGTAGTACTAGCAAAGGTGCTTTATCCTTATTAAAACAATCATTTAAAGTTATTGATCAAGGTGATGATGTTATCATTACTCCAGATGGTCCTAGAGGACCATATCATAGTATTTCAGATGGTTCTGTTATGATAGCTTTAAAAAAAAATGTTCCACTTTTTTTGTTAAATTATGAAGCAAGTTCTTTTTGGGAATTTAAAAGTTGGGATAAAATGGTCTTACCTAAACCATTTTCTAAAATAACCTATAGACTTAGCGAAGAAATTCAGATACAAAATTTGAATTTAAAAGAAGCTAAAGTATTGATAAAAGAAAAATTTGATATGATAAGTCAAATGGATAGAGGATAAATATCATGTTATCTTTTTTTAGAAAGTATATATTACAGCTTTTAGTTTGTATTTGTTATGATGAAAAACAATATATTATAAGATGCCATACCTGGAAGAAATCTCAAGCAATCGACACTTTTGAAAAGAGTTTTGAGGATAAAGAAAAAGCTATAGAATATGTAAAAAATCTAGCTAAAGATTTTCAAATTTATTATATAAGTGCTTTTTTCACCCCCATTACTCAAGGCGTGATTCCAAGTTCTAATTTTAAAGACTTATCAAAATTTGGCGTAGATGAAAATAATGTTAAATGTATTGCATTTAATAATAGCTTATTATATGCTTCTAATACTTCTTTGCATTCTTACCAAGAAGATTATGAGAGTTTTGGAGGATTAGATTTAGTTTATTCTCCTTTTTCTTTGCTTTATTATTGTATAAAAAATAAGGGATTTGAAAAAAAAGTAGGGCTTTATGTATACAGATACCATGATTTTGTAGCTATGTTGATTTGTAAAAATGATTCAATTTTATTTGGTAGCTATTTTAATATAACAAGTCAAAATTATGAAGATGATGAAAATTTTTTAGATGAAATTAAAGAAGAATATTCTGCATTAGATATAAACGATGAAGATGATGAAGACGATAATGAACAAAATTATGATTTAAAAAGTCTAGAAGAAATGGGTCAAGATCTTGATAAATTGAATGAGTTAGAAGAAGAGCAAGAAGAAATTCCAGCAGAATCTTTAGAAACTTTTAGTTCTGATATGAAGATGATAGAATATATTATTTCAAGCGTGAAAGAGTTTTATGATAATCCTTTATATGAAAATAGTTTTCTAGAAGAAATACTTATATTTGATGAGGAGAATTTTAGTCATACCTCTTTGGATTATTTAGAAAATGAGCTTTTTATTAAGCCAAAGGTAGAGCTTGTTGATACTTTAAATTTGATGAATGAACTTATGGTAAGGGACTTAAAATTATGAAATATAGTCTAATTAAACCTAAGATAAAACCTGTTTTTAATCTTTTTACACGAATTTGGATTTATTTTACTAGTATTAGCATTTGCTTAATTTTTACAGCATTTATAGTAATTATATTTAAAAATTACTATACTTTAGCACAACTAAATAGCAAAAAAGAAGAGTTAAATCAAATTATAGCTCAAATTAATACTAACAAACTCAAATATCAAGAATTAGTTAGACAAAACAATAAAGCAGAAATTGTTTTAGGTAATTTTGAACAAGAAAGAGAAAATGGTAAAAATAGAGTTTTGTTAAAAAGTATCCAAAATCTTTTTACTTTAGTCCCTAAAAGTATTTCTTTAGATGAAGTACTGATAGAAGATAGTTCATTAACTATAAGAGGTATAACTCCTACCAAAGAAATGTTTGCTTTACTATTAGAAGCTCCATTAAGAAGTATTTTTTCAAATTCTCAAACAAGTTATTATCAGTTAGAAAATGGTTGGTATCGCTTTGTTAGTGTAAATATTATTATTCCAGAGG
This sequence comes from Campylobacter sp. RM16704, assembly GCF_000816245.1. Taxonomy (NCBI): domain Bacteria; kingdom Pseudomonadati; phylum Campylobacterota; class Epsilonproteobacteria; order Campylobacterales; family Campylobacteraceae; genus Campylobacter; species Campylobacter sp. RM16704. The sequence continues at coordinate 304,835 of NZ_CP007769.1, forward strand.
AAATGTATGAACAAAAATGATAAAAGCTTAGAAGAAGCAGATATACTAAAGATATTAATTTACTCTTTTTCTTTTGTTGTAATATGTGCAATATTAATTTTATTTTTAATTGTTCCTTTTTTAAAAGATTATAAAATGGAATATTCAAGATTAGTAAAGCAACAAATTCAAAACACTAAAGCATTAAATGAATTGCAAGCTATAGAAAATGTTATTACAAAATTTCAAAATACCAATGCACAAAAATTATCTCAGCTTAATGCTGATTTTTCTCAAAAAGAATTTACTGATTTTATGAAAAATTATTTTGATGATGTAAAAATGACTTTAATCCCTATAAAAAAAGAACAAGAATATTTAAAATATCAATTCAGTATAAATGCTAAAATGAAAAATCCACAAGCTTTTTACTCATTTTTAAATGATCTACAAAAATATAAAAACTTAATAGAAGTTTCTACACCGGTAGAATTTAAATCAGAAGAGCAATACATAAATGTTAAATTCAAAATTAAAGTATTTTTTGCTTCTTCTGTTATTCAAAAATAATAACTTCATTGTTTTTATAAGGATTTGTGTTTTCTTGTATATTTGTCTTATTGATAAGTTCTTCTTCTTGATATTCTAATTTATCATCATTTGTTTTGTTTTCATCTTTAAATTCTTGTATATTTGCTTTTAAATTTGATGTAATTTCTTTATAGAAAGCAATAAATACTTTATCAATTTCTAAAGCACTAGCTGCAATACTTTCATTCATTTGCGTTGGAACGGCACTATAAACTTGTCTAAAACTTTCTATTGTAACATCACCTTTGGTAGGATAATTCAAATTTATTGGCTCATTTAATTTTGTAGAGCTTGTTGTAGTATTAAATGTTTGGTCTTGTTTTAAATTGATAAAATTGTTTTGAGCTTCTAAAATAATCATAAAAGAAGATTCAATATTGTTACCACCTAGAGTTGAATTTCTTAAAACTTTATCTTCGTATAAATTTGCACTAATAATGGTACTAAAAGTATAATCAGGATTTTGATCATCTATAATATAGCCTTTGCTTTGAAGTAATGCTTTACTATCTTCTAAAAGTTGTTTTTTGAGTAATTCTAAGCTTTTATTGATTCTTTGATTTAGAGTAGATTGTTCAAAATATGAACTATAAAAAGTATTTTTTATTATCTCAACATCAGAAATTTTAACTTTTGGGCCGTTTTTATTTATATTATTATGTTTTTCAAATGTATTTTTAAAATTTGGCATAGATATATAATAAGTTTTTTGATTGCTAGTACATGCACTAAAAAATAAAACCATACTTAAAAAAAATAGTATTTTTTTCATATTCTTCTCCTTGTATTTTCATAATTATAACAATTTTTTGTTATATTATGAGTTTTATATCAAGGGTATTTTTATGGATTTTTGGCAGAATATTTATACAAATTTTGATGTAGTGGCTTTTGAAATTTTTGGTTTAAAAGTGCATTGGTATGGTATTATGTATGTATTAGCTTTGCTTGTTGCTTTAATGGTTGCAAAATACTATGCTATTAAAGATAATATGGGAATTTCTAAAACCATGCTTGATAGTTATTTTATATGGGTAGAAATTGGGGTGATTTTGGGTGCAAGAATAGGTTATATTTTAATCTATGATGCACATACTTTGTGGTATCTTACTCATCCTTGGCAGGTTTTTAATCCTTTTTATAATGGAGAATTTGTAGGGATTAGAGGTATGAGTTATCATGGAGCTGTTGTGGGATTTTTAATAGCTACTTATGCTTTTTGTAAAAAAAATAAACAAAATTTATGGAAATATTTAGATTTAGTAGCTATTAGTGTGCCATGTGGCTATATTTTTGGGCGTATAGGAAATTTTTTAAATCAAGAATTATTTGGCAGAGTTACTGATGTGTCTTGGAGTATTTACGTAGATGGAATGTTGCGTCATCCTTCACAGCTTTATGAGGCATTTTTGGAAGGCTTTGTGGTTTTTACTATTTTATTATTGATAAAAAAATATAAAAAGTATAATGGAGAATTGATTGCTTATTATACGATTTTATATGCTATAGCTCGTTTTGTATGTGAATTTTTTAGAGAGCCTGATTTTGATATAGGCTTTGTTGCTTTTGGTATGAGTATGGGTCAAATACTAAGTATATTGATGTTTTTATTAGGACTATTTTTATCTTTTTATTTAAGAAATATTAAAAAGAATTTATAAATTTTTATTTTTTTTAAGAATAAAAGTTATACAATTGCTCCGATATTAAAATTTATCAATATTTTAAAAGGAGTAAATATGAGCCAACTCATTGAAGGTTTTTTAGGCAAGAATATTGATGGTAAAAAAAGTAAAATGCCAGCAAAACTTGACTATATTCAAAGTGCAACAGGCTTGATTTTAGGTTTGTTTATGTGGGCACATATGTTTTTTGTTTCTACCATTTTGGTTAGCGATGATTTTTTTGATTCAGTAGTTCATTTTTTAGAGCTTAAATTTATCATTAATAGTCCTATGATGAGCTATATTACTTCTTTCTTAGCAGCCTGTGTTTTAGTTATTTTCTTTGTACATGCAGGTCTTGCAATGAGAAAATTTCCAATTAACTTCAGACAATATCAACTTTGTAGAACACATTTAAAATACATGAATCACGGTGATTCTTCTTTATGGTGGGTTCAAGCGGCAACTGGTTTTGTAATGTTTTTCTTAGGTTCTGCACATTTGATTTTTGTAATCACAAATGCAGATAAAATTAGTGCTGATATGTCAGGTGATAGAGTTATAAGCCATTTTATGTGGTTATTTTATATTGCTTTGTTAATCTGTGTTGAATTGCATGGAAGTATTGGTCTTTATAGACTTTGTGTAAAATGGGGTTGGTTTGAAGGAGAAAACGCTAAAGAAAGTCGTAAAAAACTAAAAAAAGCAAAATGGTTTATCAGTGTTTTCTTTTTAGTTTTAGGTGTATTAAGCTTAGCTGCTTTTGCAAAAATAGGCTTTAGCAATTATCAAAATAATTCTGTAGCACAAATAGTAAAAACTTATGATGGAGCTAAATATGAATATACAATATAGTGATGCTTTAGTTATTGGTGGTGGTCTTGCAGGTTTAAGAGCTGCTATTGAAGTTGCAAAAAGCGGTCAGAGTGTAACTTTATTAAGTATTTGTCCAGTTAAAAGATCTCACTCAGCTGCTGTACAAGGTGGTATGCAAGCTAGTTTAGGAAATAGTGTTAAAGGTGAAGGTGATAATGAAGATGTGCATTTTGCAGATACAGTAAAAGGGTCTGACTGGGGCTGTGATCAAGAAGTTGCAAGAATGTTTGCCCAAACTGCTCCAAAAGCTGTGCGTGAGCTTGCTGCTTGGGGTGTGCCTTGGACTAGGGTTACAAAAGGACCTAGAACTGTAGTTATCAATGCTCAAAAAACAACTATAGAAGAAAAAGAAGAAGCACATGGTCTTATAAATGCAAGAGATTTTGGTGGTACTAAAAAATGGAGAACATGTTATATTGCTGATGCAACAGGACATTGTATGTTATATGGTGTGGCAAATGAAGCGATTAAACATCAAGTTAAAATCATTGATAGAATGGAAGCAGTAAGAATTATTCATGATGGTAAAAAATGTCTAGGAGCTATTGCTAGAGATTTAACTAATGGAGAATTAATCGCTTATGTTGCTAGAGGAACTATGATTGCAACTGGTGGTTATGGTAGAATTTACAAACAAACTACAAATGCTGTTATTTGTGAAGGTACAGGAGCTGCTATTGCACTTGAAACTGGACTTTGCAGACTTTCAAATATGGAAGCAGTTCAATTTCACCCAACTCCAATCGTTCCAAGTGGTATCTTACTAACTGAAGGTTGTAGAGGTGATGGTGGTATCTTAAGAGATGTTGATGGTTACCGTTTTATGCCTGATTATGAGCCTGAGAAAAAAGAACTTGCAAGTAGGGATGTTGTAAGTCGTAGAATGATGGAGCATATTAGAAAAGGAAAAGGTGTAAAAAGCCCTTATGGAGAACACTTGTGGCTTGATATTTCAATTTTGGGTCGTGCTCATGTTGAAAAAAATCTTCGTGATGTTCAAGATATTTGTAAAACATTTAATGGTATTGATCCTGCTGATGAGGGTCCAAAAGGTTGGGCTCCGGTTTTACCTATGCAACACTATTCAATGGGTGGTATTAGAACAAAACCAACCGGTGAAAGTCAATGGTTAAATGGTCTTTTTGCGTGTGGTGAAGCAGCTTGTTGGGATATGCATGGATTTAACCGCTTAGGTGGAAATTCATGTTCAGAAACCGTTGTAGCAGGCATGATCGTAGGAGATTATTTTGCACAATATTGTAAAGAAAATGGTAATGATATTGATACAAATGTTGTTAAATCTTTCCTTTCTAAAGAGTATGATTATTTAAAATCTCTTGTAAGTAAAGAAGGAAAACATGATGTATTTGAAATCAAAAATAGAATGAAAGATATCATGTGGGAAAAAGTAGCTATCTTTAGAACAGGTCAAGGTCTTGAAGAAGCTGTTAAAGAGCTTGAAGAGTTATATCAAAAATCACTTGATCTAAAAGTGCATGATAAAGAATTAAAATGTGCAAATCCAGAGCTTGAAGAAGCTTATAGAGTTCCAAGAATGTTAAAAATCGCTTTATGTGTAGCTTATGGAGCACTTTTAAGAACAGAAAGTCGTGGAGCACACTATAGAGAAGATTATCCAAAAAGAGATGACTTAAATTGGATGAAAAGAACTAATACTTACTGGGTAGAAGGTGAAAGTATGCCTAGAATTGAGTATGAAGATCTTGACATCATGAAAATGGAAATTCCACCTGCATTTAGAGGTTATGGTGCTAAAGGAAATATTATTGAAAATCCATTGAGTGAAAAACGCCAAGCAGAAGTAGATGCGATCCGTGAAAAAATGGAAGCAGAAGGCAAAGGAAGATATGAAATTCAAAATGCTTTAATGCCTTATGAACTACAAGCTAAATTTAAAGCACCAAATCAAAGAATAGGAGTTGATTATGAGTAGAAAATTAACAATAAGAGCATTTAAGTATAACCCATTAAGTAAAATTTCTAAGCCTCATTTTGTTACTTATGAGCTTGAAGAAACTCCATTTATGACAATTTTTGTGTGTTTAACTCAAATTAGAGAAAAAATGGATGCAGATTTGAGTTTTGACTTTGTTTGTAGAGCAGGGATTTGTGGAAGCTGTGCTATGATGATTAACGGTAAGCCAAAACTTGCTTGTAAAACTTTAACAAAAGATTATCCAGATGGCGTTATAGAGCTCATGCCTTTACCAGCATTTAGACACATTAAAGATTTAAGTGTTAATACAGGCGAGTGGTTTGATGGTATGTGTAAACGCGTTGAAAGTTGGGTACATAATGAAAAAGAAACAGATATTTCAAAACTTGAAGAGCGTATTGAACCAGAAGTAGCTGATGAGACTTTTGAGCTTGATCGTTGTATAGAGTGCGGAATTTGTGTTGCTTCTTGTGCGACTAAATTAATGAGACCTGATTTTATTGCAGCTACCGGTCTTTTAAGAACAGCTAGATATTTACAAGATCCACATGATCATAGAACCATAGAAGATTTTTATGAATTAGTAGGTGATGATGATGGTGTATTTGGATGTATGTCTTTACTTGCTTGTGAAGATAATTGTCCAAAAGAACTACCTTTACAAAGTAAAATCGCTTACATGAGAAGACAGCTTGTCGCTCAAAGAGACAAATAATCCTAGCCCCCAAGAAAAGGGGGCTTTTAAAACACTACTAAAACAAATTTGGCAAAATCATAGCGTATATCTTGATATAAATACTCTTTTTGATGAAAGTTTGGTTGATACTCAAAAAGCAGCAATCATTTTAAGCACTAATCTTGATAATTATGAAAGATTTAGTGCTTTAAATGAATTTAAAAATTTAATGAAAAGTTTAAATTTACGCTTAGATCTTTATAGCATACAATATGCTCAAGTTTGTTTTATTAATGCTTTAAATTTAGGAATTTTAGACAAAAATGAGCTTTTAAAGGCTTTAGAAAAACTTCAAAAAATTACTGATAATACTTTAGTTTATACTTTTGTGTCTAATCAAATAGTTATCCAAAAAGATTATAAACAAGAAGTTAAAAATTCTCATCAAACATTAGATTATATTAATCAAAACTTGCAAGAACTTTGTGAAGATGTAAAAGTTCAAAAACTTTTACAAGATGCTTTGCTTAAATTCAGTAATATTGATTTTTCAATCGCAGTAACTGGAGTGGTAAATGCTGGAAAATCAAGTATGCTAAATGCACTTTTAAAAAAAGATTTTTTAGGTGTTTCTAATGTCCCAGAAACTGCAAACTTAACTATTTTAAAATATGGTCAAAATCAAAGAGCAAAGATTTATTTTTGGGATAATCAAGAATGGCAAAATATTTTAATAAGCTCTAAAGACAATCAAGATATGCAAGAACTTATAAAACAATTAGAGCAAAATTTTAACCTAAATGAGTATATTGAAAAAGAAAATAAAAATATAGAAATAAATTTTGATGAATTAAAAAACTACACTAGTGCAAAAAATAAAATTTCAGCATTAATTAAAAAAATAGAACTTTTTTCAACACTTGATTTTTTAAAAGATAATGTTTATATAGTTGATACTCCAGGACTTGATGATGTTATTATTCAAAGAGAGCTTTTAACAAAGGATTTTATTAAAAAGGCTGATTTTTTAATCCATCTTATGAATGCTTCTCAAAGTCTTAGTCAAAAAGATTGTGATTTTATTATAGAATGCTTGCTAACTTCAAGAGTAAGTAAGCTTTTAATCGTTCTTACTAAGGCTGATTTGCTTAGCCAAAAAGATTTACAAGAAGTAATTGGCTATACTAAAAATAAACTCAAAAATACTCTAATGCAAAAACAATTAAACCAAGAATTATTAGATAGTGTAAATTTTGTGTGTATTTCTTCGAAATTAGCTAATGATTTTTATCAAAATAAAGGTGGCAATTTAGAACAAAGCAATATTTTAACACTACAAGAGCAAATAGCTAAAAGTTTATATAGTAAAAATAAAATTGCTTTAAATGCTTATAAAAAAGAATTATTATTGCATTTAGAAAAAATCGAAGAAAAAATCAATTTTTCTAATAAAATATTAAATTATGAAAATTTTGAACTTGATAAGCAAAATAAAACAATAATTGATGATTTTAAATCAAAAAAAGAAAAATTAAATCAAGTAAAAGCGGAATTAAATGCTATTTTTAATACAAAAAATGAAAATACTCAAGAAGTTTTAACACTTTTACATTTATTAGCTAAGAAGTTAAAAGAAAAACTCATAGATGAGTTGAAGTATAATCAAAATAATAAAATCAAAAACAATACTCAAAGATTAAATACTATCATAGATACGACTTTAAAAGATGGTATTTTTGATCTTTTAAGAGAATTAAAATACCAAAGTGAATATAAAATTAGCGAGATTAAAAATATATTAAGTATTAAATATGATTTTTTAAAAGATATTTTAGAGCAAAATTGTGATGATTTTAAAAGTAAGGTTGAAGCAAAAATAGAAGGTATTTTTAATGATAAGATTTTTTTTGCTTTAAAATCAGATCTTTTAGAAAGCATCATGCAAAATAAAGATATTTATAAATTACAAACTACATTGGAAGATCAAATTTTAAAACAACTACAAACTTTTGGTATAGAAACGATAGCAAATGAGCTAAAAAACAATCAAGAATTTTTTACAAATTTAGAGTATAGTTTAAATTTATATGAAAAAGAACAAGAAGAACAAATTAAAGACTTGAAAGATTTGATTTTACAAATAGAACAAAATGAAAAAAATACCAAAGAGCTTTTAGAAAAAAACAATGCAAAATTACAAAGCTTAAAGACTTTAAAAGCGGAGCTTTTAAATGCAAAGTGATTTGATTAATGAATTTTTAAAAGCTTACGAAAATGCTTATTGTAAAAGTTTTGATGATAGTTTTGAAGGAAAAATCCTTGCGATAAAAAATGCCTTTTTAGAGCCAAGTTTGCATTTAAACGATACTTTTCTTAAAGATCTTGAAATGATTATAGCTAGTTATAAAAAAGCTGTTAATGTAGCTATTATAGGGCAGTTTTCTAGTGGTAAATCTACGCTTTTAAATTTAATTTTGCAAAAAGAATGTTTGCCAACAGGTGTGGTTCCTGTTACCTTTAAGCCTACTTTTTTGCGTTATGCTAAGGAGTATTTTTTAAGAGTTGAATATGAAGATGGTAGTGATGAGGTTGTAGATATAAGTGAGCTTTCTAAATTTAGTGATCAAAGAAATAAACTAAAAGAAACCAAAAGTTTGCATCTTTTTGCACCTATTGAGCTTTTAAAAAATATTACTTTGATAGATACTCCAGGGCTTAATGCAAATGATATTGATACGCTAACTACTTTTAAAGAACTTTCTTTTATGCATAGTGCAATTTGGCTTAGTTTGATTGATAATGCGGGTAAAAAAAGTGAAGAAGATGCCATAAAAGCAAATGCTAAGCTTTTAGAGCGTGGTGGAATTTGTGTGCTTAATCAAAAAGATAAACTAAGTCAAGAAGAGCTAGAAAATGTTTTAAACTATGCACATTTAGTGTTTGATAAATATTTTGAAAAAATCATAGCAATTTCATGCAAAGAAGCAAAGTTTGATTTACAAAAGTCAAATTTGCCTTTGCTTTATGAGTATTTGCAGGAGCTTGATTATGAGCGTATTAAAAAAGATTTTATCAAAGAAAAGCTTAGTGATTTGTGTGAGCTTTTATCAAATCAATATAATTTGTTTCAAAATGCTCTAGAGCAACTAGAGCTTAAATTTAACGCTATTTTACAAACTTTTGAAGCAAATGAGCTTGAACAAAAAATTAAGATTTTAAATCACAATTGTTTAGATAAATTAAAATTAGTGGGTGAAAAAATCTCCCAAGAAATTTTAAAATTTATTAAAGAAAAAGATAGTAGTTATTACAAAGAAGCTAAGGGTTTGTTTAAGAAAAATCTTTATGAGAAAATTGCTTATAAAGCACCGTATCTTTCAAGTGATGATGCATTTTTGGCTATGTTTTATCACTCTGAAACAATGAATAAAGAATTTAAAAAGCTAAAAAATGAAATTGCTTTAGAATTTAGTCAAATTAAAGATGATTTTTCACAACTTTTTACTAATTTAGAAGAACAAATTTTGCTTTTTAAAGCACAATTTTCAAATTTACAAAAAGAAAATGCTTTGGAGAGTGAAAAAGAATTTGCTAGTTTTAGAAGTTTTGCTAGTGCTAGTGAGGAATTTTTTGTAAAAGATTTTAAGCAGTTGTTGTTTAAAAGTCAGCTAGAACTTGATTTATTTTTAGAAAAACTTAATCTAAAAGCATTGGCAAATTATGAAAGTGCTACTAAGCTTACTTTGGGATTTTTTAGTGCTAAAATGAATGCAAGTAAAGAATTTTACGAGCTTGATAGTACAGAATTTAGCTTATACCATCCAAAAGCAAGTGAAGTTCATCAAAGAGTATTAACCGAGCTTAATGTCTATGAGTTTGAAGACTTGCTGTTAAATAAGCCTGTGGTTTTGAAAATTTATAAAAATTATGTGCAAAGTTTTATTGATTTTATCGAAGCTAAAAGGCAGATTATTTTAAATTTAAAAAACGAATTTGAGACTAAAAAATCAATGATTTCTAGCATCAAACTTCAAATTTCTAAACTTTAAAATTTTCTAATAATATTTTTTTTAAGATTTTAAAAATTATATATTTGAGAGTTTTTTTACACCATTTGTTATAAAAGTATGCAAAAGCTTATTTTTTATATTTCTTGAATTTGTAAGTTCTAGTATTTATCTTTATTTGTAGTGGATAAATAGAAATAGGCTAAAGATTTTTTCTAAGCAAAGAGCTGATTTCTAAACTTTTTGCTTTATTTTGAAGTAAAATTTCTTCTAAAATTTCTAAATTCTTTGGCGAAAGAAATTCAAGAAGTTCTAAGAGATTGCTATAGTTTTGGTGAGAAATTTTGTTTTTATAAAGTTTGCGGACAATTTTAAAATTTTCTTCTTTTTTATCACTGAAAAGCTCTTGTTCAAAAACCCCTAAAGCATCAGCAATAAAAGGTATCATATCTGCTTTTATGTCGATATTTCCATTTAAGTAAGCATAAATACTTGAAAGTGTAGGAATTTCTCCTGTTTTATTTGCTCTCATTCCTAAATTTATTAAGCGATTAGCTAGTTCTTTTTTGCTGATGTTTTTCTCTTTTAAAATTTCATTGATTCTATTGACAACTTTCATTTTCCTACTTTTAATCTATAGTTTATCTGTAATTTTAAGCTAGTTTATTATTGTAAAAGTATAATTTAAGTATTGATTATCTATAATATTATAGTTTTTCAATAAAAACTAGGAGTTATATTTGGCAAAATTATCTATCATCATTCCTTTTGGCACAAGTAAAGAGCGTCCTTATATCAAAGAAAGAGTGATAAACAAGGCAAATGAATATAAAAGTGATGATTTAATCGAATATATTTTTGTAGAAGGTTTTTCATCTTTAGAACACAATGAGCTTAAAAGTCTTATTGAAAGTAAAGGACATCGTTATTTTAAAGATGAAATACAGCAAATCAATAAGGCTTTTTCACTAGGACAATGTAGAAATTTAGGCATTATTAATGCAAAAAGTGATGTAGTAATGTCCTTGGATGTTGATTGTGTGATAAGCGAAAAAAATTTAGAAAATATTTTAGAGTTAATAAGTATAAAAGAAATAGATAAAAATCCTAATGCTTTTTTGGTCTTACCTTGTGTATTTTTAAATGAATTTGGAACTGAATTTTATTTAAATCAAAATTTTTACAATAAAGATATATTTTTTAAAAATGATCTCATTAGCGGAAAACGAGAATTTGTTAAATATTCTTTATGAAAGCCTCTTCTTCTGTCATTTTTAATCGCTTTAAATTTTTAGAGCTTGGTGGCTATGATAAAGATTTTAAAGGCTGGGGAAGTGAAGATTTTGATTTTCTAACTAGGCTTTTAAAAAATTGTGCTGAATTTGAAGCAATGCCTAGGGATTTAAGTTATTTTGCTAAAAACTGGGATTTTAATGAATTTAAAGGTTTTAGGGCGTGGTTTTCTTTAGCGGCAGAAGAAGCAATATTGCAAGGAATATATATTTATCATCTTTGGCACATTGAACCCAATCAAAATGGATATTTTAATAATAGAGATTCTAATCATCAAAAATTTTATCAAAGATTAAAAACTTACAAAAATATTTTTGATGGCCCTGATAGCTTAATAGAAAATGAAGCTAAAAATCGCAATGTTTTAGTATTTTTTCGACAAAACTCAAATATGCATAATAGTTTGCGAGCAATAATGCCTTATTTTGAAAAAACCATTTCAGCTAAAGAATACTATTTTTTCGATGAAAAAGATAGATTTGATTCTAAAAGTTTTTTAAAATTTTATCATCAAAATAATATCACACATATCATTTTTTCAAATTCTCACGCTAATGTGTCGGCGGAAAAATAAAAATACACCTTAGAAAAATAAAAATACACTTTTTGGTGTAATTTTAATTTTCCACAAAGCTTAAACTTAAAATGTAATTATTATATTTATTTTACTTTATTTTTCCAAAAATCAATATTTTTTTATCAATTTTGGATTTATTTCAGCTTCTTTTATTAAATCATTTATACAATCAATTCTTTTTTGCCTAGATTTAATGGTTTTTAGTTTCTTAGCGTCTTCATAATACTTAACACATTGATTTTCAAAAAGACTTACATCATAATTATCTTTTAAAAACTGAATGATATCAGCAATTAAACCATAAGCTTTAGGGTGTCTTTTTTGTATTTTTTCTTTCATTTCTAATGCAAGTTTTTCTATCTTCTGCAGTATCTTTATTTTTTGATTTTAAAGCTATATCAACGCTTTCTTCTGCAATTTGAATAAATCTTAACACTTCTACATATTCATCATTTATTATTTAAAAGCAAGTTATGTAAAAATTTTTCTTGCTCATTTATAGAAAGGCTTTTGTATTCTTTATATATTCCTTTATATGAGTCTTCTATTTTTTCTAAATCTTTTTGTTCTTTTTTTATTTTAAATTTCTCATTTATTTTTTGCATTTTTTGCTTATATTTATTCCAAATTTCTTTTAGCGACTTATTTGATATGTCTTTATATAAAGGGTTTAAAGAGTGTAAAATTACTCCATTATCTTGTTTTAAAACTTGTTTGATAAAAAGTCCATCTTTAGTATTGACTACATAAATACTTCTATCTTTGATAATTGGTTCCATGCTTTCACCATAGCAAGTAATAAGCTCACAATCTTTTGTTTTAAAAAAATCTAATATCTTTTGATCTATTAATATGTTTTCAAAGTCTAAAATATCATTAATACCACCTCCACCTAAGCTAGCATTGGTTTTATATAGTTTTAAAATTTTATATTTGTATTCACATTCTAATTGATCTTTTGGAGAGCTTCCATAAAAGAAGTAATTAATACTAATATTTCTTTTTTCTAAGAAATTTAAAATATGTGCATAAGGAATGGAGTTTCTAAACTTCATTGAGTTAAATGTGTCTGGGTGGATACCTAATTCTTTAGCTATATCTTTTGTTTTTAAATTATTTTTGCCTTCACTTGCAAGTATGTCTTTTAACTTCTCAATTACTTCTTGCATTTGCATGTTAAATCCTTTTATTTTAATTTAAAAGAATTTAACAAAAAATTACAAAAAGCAATGAAAAGATTTTATTTTGAAAGGTTTAAATTATTCTATTAGTAGCTTTCTTAATACACTATTTTGTGAATTTATATATTTTAAAACAACACTTTTTTTTATTTTATTTTCATCTAAATCTAAAAAATCTAAATAAGCTTGAAATAAATTATTATTTAAATCATCATCAAATTTATGACTTGCAACCATATTCATAGAAAAATGATTAAAAAATTTCTTACAAAAATCGTTATTATTTTTAAATAGCTGTACTAATTCTTCTTTTTTAAAAAAATTATATTGCTTGATTGATTCGGGATAAAAACTACTTTCTATATTCTCATAGCTATTAATAAAAGCATTAATATTTTCATACTTGCTTGTTTTGTATTTTTCTTTGATATCTTCATAATAACGCTTCCATTTTTCATCTTTTAATAATTTTAAAAGATCTTTATCTGATTTATAATCATCGCGAAAATCAAATTCTAATTCTTCCATAACAAGAGCTTCTATATAGTGTTTATTGATTTTTTCTTCTATGTTGCTTAATTTTTTATTTGTAATTTGCGCATAGGTTGAAAGTAAAATTTGATAAAAACCATAAGAATAATGTGTCATTCCATTTTTTGAATAAAAGTCTATTTTTAGGAGTGAATTTTCAATATCTTTTACAAATTGTTCATCATTTAAATTACCTACCAAATATTCTATCTTGCAGTTTTGAAGTTTATAATAAAGATCAATTTTTAAAGTTTGATAAAAATCGCATCTTAGTTGATATTTTTCTTCTTTATTTAAATAAAACATATTTTTTAGATATTGTTCATAAAGATGGTAGTTTGAGGAAAAGTCATTTTTTTCTATTGTAATAGAAAGATATTTTTTAGTTTGAAATATTAATGATTTATAACTTAATTTTAGAGCATCTGAAAATGTTTTTTTATTATCATACTTGCAAAACAATAAAAAACAATGCTTGTTAAAATAATCTATATGCTCTAACACATGATATAGTAATCTTAGATTTCCATTGCATTGTTCCTTATATCTTTCGAAAATAATATTTTCAATAATATTTCTTATCTCATCTGTAATTTTAGTATATTTATTTACTTTATCTTTGATAATTGCTTTTGCTACTTCATCATTGTTTTTTATGGTTATTTCACAATCAATAACTTTCTCTTTGTATATTTGATACCAGTTTTTACTATTATATTGTTTAGCTTGTTCTTCTTTATTATTTTCAGTCAAAATGCCATCTTGTTCTTTTAATTCTTCCTCGTGAAAAATTACAACAACATTGCATTCTTTTTCTTCTTTGAGTAAATTCACAAGTCCTAAAATTTCTTTCAAAGATAGATTATCAGATCTTCTTTCTATGTTGTCAAAACACACAATAATATTATTAAAATCATCTTTTTTAGCAAAAGAAAAAATAGCATTAGGTTCTATTTTTATAAACTCATAACTTGCTTTTTCTATAAGCTTGCTTACAATATTGGAAGCTTTTTCTGTAATAGAATTATAAGTTCCATATAATTTAAAAACTATTTCTTCTAATATTTGCTTATAACTTTCTTTACCAAAAAGATCTATATAAACAATCTTTTTATCTGCATTTATTTCAGAAAGTTTATTTTCAACTTGCTTCCATAAATAAGTTTTACCTATACCCCAAGATCCATTTATAGCCAAACATTTTTTAGAGTTGCTATCTAAAAAATTTGCAATATTATCAATCTTATTCATTATATATTCCTATAAAATATTATTTATATAATTTTACAAAAATATTTAAGTTTTATATGTAACTATCCTCCAAACCTTAAAGTTATAGATAGTTACATACTATTCTTGTGTAAAAAGTGGTTAAACTATGATTATATAGCGTTTTATAAAGATAGTTACATTAAAAATAAAATATAAGCTTGTTTTAAGTAAAAATGTAACTATCTTTAGAGAGTAAAACATTTTTTAGGATTAAAAAATTTAAAACTAAACTTGCCTTTATCTACCTTTTAAACAACATTTAATCACTTTCTTGGGATAAAACGGATATTTTGGGATATTTGGGATATTTTACGCTTTGGATTTGGAAAAATAAAAAGTCGTTTTTATATGCTCTAAAAGCCTATTATTTGGGAGTTTTGCTAAAATTATTTATAGATAGTTACATATTCTTTTTAAAATACCCCTTACATAATGAAAAAAGACTTGAAATTTTTAATTTTGCAAGAGAAGAAAATTTGCCTTTTATTGTTTATGATAGGTGTGCTTTACCTGATTCTTGGTTTTTTGACGATAAAGGTTTTAATTATGATTCTACTTCTTATGATGAAAAAAATTGGAACAAAGCTTTAAATGAAGAGCAAAAGATCAAAACACTTGCCTACATAGAAGAAGTCTTAAAAGGAGAAAAATTTCTAGAAGAGCAAGGATTAAGCAAAGGAAGTGATAATCTAAAACGAAAATTAGGCTTAAGACATAAAAAGATTTTCTTTGTGCCTTTGCAAGTTGAAGGTGATTCTGTGCTTAAAAATTTTACTTATGAACCATTTTTATATGAGAATTTTTTAAATATTTTAAATGAACTTGCAAAAAAGCTATTTATAGAAAACATTGTATTTGTGGTTAAAAAACATCCTTTAAGTTTGGACTTGGATAAAAAACCTTATGATAATTTAGTTTTTGCACCTGATGATACAAATTTAAACGACCTTTTAGGGCTTTGTGATGCTGTTTTAACTTTAAATTCTGGAGTTGGTGTTTATGCAATTTTAGCTAAAAAACCTTGTATAATTTGTGCAAATGCGTTTTATAGGTTTGATAATCTTAATTTACAAGCAAACAATGAAAAAGAGCTTTTAGAACATATCTTAAGTATATCTCAAGGAAAATTTAATTTTGATGAAGAAAAAGCCTTAAGATTTATATATTATTTAAGATATGAATTTTACAGCTTTGGGAAAAGTTATTATAAAAAAAGTGAAGAAAATGGACGCATTTTTACTAGAGTTTATAGAATAGAATTTTATTCTTTGGTGCTTTTTGGCAAAAAAATACTTGATTTTAATAGCGTAGAAAAACAAAATTATAAACTTAATTCTCCTATTTATAAACCTTATATTTATGAAATTAAAGAAAAAAAATTAAAAGGAAGTTTAAAGGATAATTTAATTGTTACTACACAAGCTAAATTTTCACATTTTAAATTTTACAGACTTTTTAGAAAATTTATCACCAATCCAAAAGATTTCATAATGGATAGCAAAAAACCTTTTATGAAACCTGTCAAATTGATTTTAAGGAGGGCTTTATGAAGTATCCTTTAGGGATTTTGCTTGCTGCTACCAAAGATAGTGCTTTTACCATAGGAACTTTACTTATAAATATCAAAGATAAAATGGATATTTCACAAATGATATTTTATATCATCAATGATGGCTTTAGTCAAAACGATAAAAGAATTATGCAAGAACTTGTGCCAAATATCAAATTTATAGATTTTACAATAGATGATTTTGAGACAAATATTAGAAAATTCAATACTGATTTTAAACTCGATAGACAAAGCACTGTATTAAACCGCTATACTCATATGTCTTATGCAAGATTTGAAGCTTTGAAATTTTTAAAAGAATGTGAAAGTATTGTTTATCTTGACTTTGATATGCTTTTGCTTAAAGGTGTTGATGAGTTAAGAGAAGTTAAAAATAAGGGATATGATATTGCCTGTTTTAGAGGCTCTGCTACAATGAGTATGGGGGGGGGTAAGCTTACTCCTATAAAATTCACTCACACCAATAACTATTCAGCAGGCATCATTGTTTTTAACGATAATCTTAAAAATTCTCAAGAATTTTATGATTTTATTTATCAATTTATTGCTGAAAATGAAGATTATTTTCTTGAAGTTAAACTTGGTGATCAGTTTTTGTTTTCTTTGTATTTGCTAGAAAAAGATTTAAAAATTTACGAATTAGATGATAATTATTATGGCAATATTTCTTGGATAAAAAGTAAAGATGCTTCTATTATACATGCTTGGGGGCAAAATAATCGTTTTTGGAATAATAAACTTTGTGCTCTTGCTTGGCCTTCTTGGAATGTGTATTATCAAAAATGGTTAAGTTTAGGTGGAAGTGCTTATGAGAAAGGTTTTGTAAGTTTTTTAGAAGTTCCACAAAGTGGTGGGGAAGTATTTCAGTATTTTGAAAAAATTGCTTTGGCTAAAAGAATTTCTCAAATCAAATTAGAAAAGCAAGAACTAATTATCGATATTGATTTTAATAAAAAAATTAAATTTCATCTTGCTTTTGTTGAAGATTTTGTCTTTTATGTGTATTCAAAATCAATTTTTACCTTTATACTAGAATGCGAATTTCAAGGTAAAATTGTACAAAGTATTACTATAAAAAGGCTTGAGCTTGAAAAAGCTTTAAAAGAATTTATTATTAGCAATTTAAATAAATATCCAATTTAAGCAAGGAAATTCCTTGCTTAAAAACTTATTTAAATATTGGAATGATAAAAAAGCAATAAATATTTATCTATTAAAAAATCTAATAAAATTTTAAGAATAATTTAATAATTAAAATAATAAAAAGCTATAAAGCCTTATTTAAAAATTTGCAAATTATAGTATTTTATTAGGGAATAGGTTGCAAAAGTTCATGTAAGCTTGTATTAATTTTTCTTTAATGTCCAAAATATTTAGCACTATTAATAATAAATATTTTTCATAATTTTTATTTATAATTACAAACAAATTAAAATTTTATTATAAGATATTATACTAGTGAGAGTTCTAATATAAAGTATTTTAAGAATAATGCATAAAATACTTTATATTTTTTTTGTTATCGCTTTTTTTCTTTATTTTTTTTCCATAAATGAAGTGCAACACCACAGACACCACCAATAATAGCAGCAATGATAAGATTTGTAATAAAATCCATCGTATTCCTTTAAATGTTTTAATTAACAAGATAATTTTACTATAATATATCTTAAAAATATTATATGGATTTATTGTTTATATTTTTTTGATTTTAATATCTTTATATCTTAAATTTATAATAAGGCAAATAAAGGGAAGAAAAATGGTAGAATTGTTAGATGGTATAAATTTGGAAAAATATATGGGTACATGGTTAGAAATGGCTAGAAAACCTGCCTTTTTTCAAAAAACTTGCAAAAGTGCTAAAGCAGAATATGAGCTAGAGTATAAAGGCTCTACGCCTATAATTAAGGTTAAAAATATATGCACAAAGGAAAATGGAGAAATCTCTCATGCAAATGGTAAAGCTAGGGTAAAATCTCCAAGAGCTTTGGCGGTTAAATTTAGCATTTTTATGAATATCTTTAATAAAGCAAACTATGAGATTATTTACATTGATACAAATTATCAAGTTTCTATAGTAGGTAGTCCTGATAAAAAATATTTATGGATTTTATCAAGGCAAATTTTAGCAAAAGAGCAAATAAACTCTTTGCTTGAAATAGCCAAGCAAAGAGGATTTGATATAAGCGATGTGATTTTTGATGAGTATTAATTTTCTGCATTCATATCAATTACATAGCGGAATTTTGCCTTTCCTGAAGTAAGATTTTCATAAGCTTTGTCAATCTCGCTTGGTTTGATGAGTTCTATTTCAGGGTAAATCCCATGTTCTAAAGAAAAATCAAGCATTTCTTGAGTTTCTTTAATGCCCCCAATAAGCGAGCCATATACTTTTTTACCTGCTTTGAATACAAAATTGATGATATTTATACTAGGGCTTACTTCATATGGAGGTAGTCCTACTATAGCCATCTCACCGCCAAATTTTAGTAAATCCATATAAGCTAGTGGATCATAAGGGGTTGGTATGGTTGAGATGATAAGATCAAATCTTTCTTTAACTACGCTTTTGTCTGTACTAGTATAAAAATTACTCACACCCATAGCTAGAGCTTGTGCTTTTTTGTTTTCATTTCTTGCAAAAACACTCACCTTTGCACCCATTTTTACAGCGTATTTTACCGCCATCATACCAAGCCCACCAAATCCTGCTACGGCTACGCTTGAGCCTTCTTTGATGTTTGAAAATTTAAGTGGAGAATAAGTAGTAATACCAGCACAAAGTAGGGGTGCTACTTTTTCAAGTGGAGCGTTTTTTGGCACATTGATAGCAAATTTTTCACTTACTACGATGTTGTTTGAGTAGCCTCCATAGGTGTTTTCATTATCATGAAATACATCTTTGCAGTTATAAGTGTAGATAGTTTTACCATTTTCGCAAAATTGCTCTTGAGATTTTTTACACGCTTCACATTCTCCGCATGAATTTACCATACATCCAACTCCGGCTAAATCGCCTACTTTAAATTTACTTACATTTTCACCCACCGCGATAACTTCACCTGCTATCTCATGCCCAGGTACACAAGGGTAGGTTGCCTCGCCCCATTCGCTTCTTGCGGTGTGAATGTCACTATGGCAAATTCCTGCGTATTTAATAGCAATTAAAATGTCGTTTTTGCCTACTTTATGGCGTGTAAATTCAAAAGGTGTGAATTTAGAATCCTTGCTAAGCATAGCATAGCCTTTGCTTTTAACACGACCATTTTCTAAAAAGATTTTTGAGTCCATTCTAATCTCCTTTGTAATTTTAAAATTTTTAATTAATGATTATTTTAAACATTAAAAATAAACAAATATCATTTAATTATCAAAATTATTGTAAAGCTTCTTCCCATTCCATTAAAGAGCATTTTTTTGCATCGCATGAATTTGCATTTCTTGGATTAAGATTTAACCCATTTCCTCTCCTACCGCGATTACCTTCTCCACTGCAATTATTTTGACTTAGCAAAGAACTTAGTGTATCTTCTATAGGACCTTGCATTTGTATAAAATTTAAAGCTGTTATCTCATAAGAATTATTTGTTGAAAGACGAAGTCTTATTTCTTCTATAGTATTTACCGGTCTTATAAAATCAGCATAATCGGTAAAACTGATCCCTTGAATGTTTGTAGGAACTACTATAACTCCTTGATTTGTTCTAATAATTGGCATAGCATGCCCATCAAATGCAACATTAGGATTTGTATTTAATAAAGCAATAAAAACACTCCCAGTCGGTGCATTTAGCAAATCTTGAATTCTTTCAGCAAATAAATCTCTTGAAAAAACAGGCTCTCCAATTTCCCAATTTCTATGAGGCAAAACTAATCTAGTTACAGCTTCTACAGCTCTAGAAGCTCTAAGATATAATGGTTCGTTAGTATAAAAAGAATCTCCCCAATAATTTAAAGAAAAAAATAAAGTATTGCTTAATGTTGGAGATCTGAGTCTAAAAGATTCTAAAGGATTTGTATTTTCTCTGTAATTAAAAAAATATCCTATATTTCCTATAGGTGCTTGGTTGTTTATTGGAAATACTTCGGTTAAAAGAGCTAAAATTTCATAAGTATGTAATAAACAATACCCGCAAATTCCATTAAATGCGTTATTACCATCGGTTGATGTAGATATATCAAAAAATTTTCTTCTCCATCCTCCTTTTAAAGGATCAAAATTTGCAAGAGAATCATTGATTATATCTCTTTTAAATCTTTTTTCATTGCCACAGGTATCATTTTGGAAAGATATGTTGCGTGCAATAAAATTTCTAAGAGAATTAAAATGTTTATTAAAGATAAAAATTCCACTAAAATCAGAAGTATATAATCCTTGTTTTACAAATTCTTTCTTTGTAATAATAAAAAATTTTCCAAAATCACTCCCCCTAGCAACATCTAAAATATTTCCATTTACATCGAGTATAAAAGAATTAGCTGAAATGTCAAAATTCCAAGCATATGGATCAGTATTAGGTGAAAGATTGATTTGAGGGCAATTTGTCCAAGAGATTGTAGAACTTGTTTTATTGTTAAGGTTGCTTGTTAAACACGAAAAACGAGCATTATTTATATTATAAGTTTTGATATATCCCTTAGTAGGATCATAAAAAAAATCAAATTTTTTTGTTCCTGCACCATTTGGGTTTATAAAAAAAGTTTTAACAACTCTTGTTTGAGGGTTAATTGTATTAAAAGCTATACTAGTTTTAATGTCATAATTTATAGGAGGAGCTAAAGACTCTAACCATTCTTTCATTACAGGTTTAAATAATTTAACTTTATTTCCAAAATTTACTTTACTTGCTAAGATTAAATTATTAAATTCAAATAATTTTATATTTGGATATTTGCTAAGAGAAAATTCATTATTTTTTATATCAAACCATTGAGTATCATCGTTTAGAACACAAGGTCTTAATACTAAATGATCTTTATCTCCTCTTCCCTTTGTTAAACCTTCTCTTAAAGATAAACAAAGCCACTCGTTTTTATATCTAAATGCTATTCTTTTAAATATATCATATCGTGTAATACTTGCACCATTGCATTCTTGAACTCTTAAAAAAATATCACCATCGAAAGATACTGGACTTAGACATCTTGGCCTTTCCCCATGTGTTTGAACCAATAATCTAGAATCTTGTATAATGTTAGCTCTTTTTTGAATAACTGAATTTTGAGCATATAATGTGGCTATTAAAAGTGTTAAAAATAAAATAATTTTCATTTAAACCCTTAGTTTTAATATATTTTATCAAATTATTAATAAATTAATTATCTTAAAATGCTATTAACTATAAATTATCTAATTTGTTTTTGATTTGTTCTTTTTCTCCACTACCAATAGTGCTTAAACGTAATAACGGAATATTGTATTTTTTTAGAATTGAGTTTTTTATTTTATCTCTTTCATATTGTTTGTTATTGTTGTTATGAAAACTATAACCATCTACTTCAATAGCAAGAATAAGATGTTTATCCATTTCATGATAAATTAAAAAATCAATATGCGTTAAAGCGTTATTGATGTATATTTTTTCCGTTGTGTCTAGCAAGTAAGTATCTTTTATTAATGTGCCAAGGCGAATATGATTAACAACTTTAAAGCTAGGATAATCTTGCAGTATCTCTAAAATAGTATGATAAGCTAAATTTTCAGAATCATATAAAGAAATTTTCTTCTTTCCTTTGAGATATTCTTTTCTTGCATTTTTGTTTGCATCATATAACAAATCAAAAATAGAATTAATATTACTTTTTACAACTTCAAAATTGTTATATTGTGCATAGCGTATGAAATCTGATATATTGCTTTTGGTATCTATAATTTCGGAATTTGTTACTAGATATAAAAATTTTTTAGCTCTAGTGATTGATACATTTAGCATCTTTGGATCGTCTATAAAACTACTTGGCTTGTTATCGACAAGACTAATAATAATCCCATCTTTTTCTCTTCCTTGAAATTTATGTATAGTATCTACTTGAATATTTTTATCAAGATATGATTTAAGTTCATCTTTTTGATTATTGTAAGGAGAAATAATTCCTAAATTTTTAAGCTCTATTTTTGTGTTTAATTCAGGAATAATTTCTTCTTTTATAATTTCTATTTCTCTAAAATTGCAATTGTTTTTTGCATGATTACCTGCTTGTGTTAATATCACTTTAATTGCGTCGTTTTGATTATTATCTTCAGAGAAAATAAGCAGCTCGTTGTTGTAAAATTTTTTGTTACAAAAACCAATTATTTTAGGGTGACATCGATAGTGTTCTCTTAATAAAATTTTTGGAGAGTTACGAAAAATTTTACACACTGAATCTAGGAAACTATGTGTTAAGTAATTATATTCCTCTTTAACATTAAATTGCTTGTTATAATTTTTAACTTTCTCTAAAATTTTTGAATCTACAATATATGATAATTGCTTTTTATCTCCTACGATAACAGCATTTTTTGCAATACTTAGGGCTAATGCCCCAGTTACAATATCTACTTGAGAACTTTCATCTACGATAATATAGTCAAACAAGTTATCTTTCATATTTAATGAGCTGATGATAGAATGAGTTGTACTAAATATGATAGGGTATTGTCTTAAGAATTCATCGACATTTGTATTTAAATCTTCAAGAGTAAAAATTTTTCTTTTATTTTGATATTTTGAGACTAGATAATTTTTTAGGAATTTAATAGAGTTGTTTTGTAAATTTTTAATTTTATTTTCGTAATCTAATTGTACAAGTTTGTTTTTGCGTGCTTGGATATCATTTTTTAGTTCATTAATTGAATTGATGTAAAAATAAGATTCTAATGTTTGTAAAATTACTTCCTTTGTATTTTTAAAAAAACTAAAATTTGCAATACCATCAAATAAAATAATTTTTATTTTGTGAAAAAATGAAATGTATTGTAATTCTTCTAGATAAACTTTTACTTTTAATATTTTTTTTGATGAAAAATTTAAGAATTTTTTATTTTGTATAGCATTAAAAAAATTTGTATATTTTTTTTGAGTTTTAAATTCTTCTAAAAGTTCTTTGTCTTTAGCTAATTTATTTTGTAAGATGAATATTTCTTGTATATCTTGATTTAATTGATTTATGATATTAGATGATATTGTGTTATCTTTGAAAGTATCAAAATTTTGCGGTAATTGAGGTTGGTTGCTAATAAAATTTTGTTTATTATCTGCTTTTCCTAAAGTAGCACAAAGAAAATCTAGATTATAGTTTTTTAATTTTTCAAAAACATTTTGTGTGGCTTCATTGTTATTAGAAACTACTGCAACATTTTTTCCTTGTGCAATAAGATTAGCAATGATATTTAAAATAGTTTGTGTTTTTCCAGTTCCTGGTGGTCCTTCTATGATACTAACTTGCGAATTTAAGGCATTTTTAACGGCTTGATATTGAGATTGATTTGTTCCAAATGGAAATAATAAAAAATCTCCATTGTATGATAATGTGTTAGCATTTTTTGTTAAATAAGCGTGTAATGCAGAATGTTTGTTAATATTTTTAATTTTTTTGTAAGATCTTTCAATTATAGATTTTTCATTATCTTGTATAATCATTTCTCTTGCAATGCTTTGATAGTAGTTAAAAATATTATTATCTGTATGTGAGCTTTGTGATAAAGAAGATAAAATCAATTCTGTGCTATCGTCATTGTAAAATATTTTATAATAACAATCAAATTGTAAAATGAATTTTATATTGCAAAAAATAATTCCATTTATTTGATTAGCATTTATTTTTTAGGATTGTCGTAAATTTTACAAGTATTGATATTATAGTTATAAATTTTCTCTGATGTATTAAATTTAATTGATATTGTTTGCTCGCATTTTTTAAATGAATAAATTTTTTCTGTTTCATCTTTACCTTTAATGATTATTAGAAATTTTTCTATATCCATTTTTAGTCCATAAGTGCTATGCTTTACTATCTATTGTATTTTATTTAATTTTTTTTAAAATAAAGTTATACTTACAAATATTATATAAATTTAAATCAAAGGTCTTAAAAATTTAAAAGTTATGAATGCTAAATTATTTTCAGAAGATGATACTAGAGTTAAACTCATAGATGTAAAACTTCACGCTAGTTCTTGGAGTGAAGAAAATATCATAAGAAATTATTATTTTACCGATGGGCGTAAGCTTATAGGAAATAAAAGAGGCGAAAGGAAATTTGCAGATTATTTGCTGAAATTTCAAAACAATAATCTTGCCATCATAGAAGCTAAAAAATTTAGCAAAGATCCTTTAGATGGCTTGTCTCAAGGCATAGAATATGCCAGAATTTTAAATGTAGCATTTGTATACAGCACTAATGGCGATAAAATTTATGAATACAACCTAAAAACTTCAAGCGGTGAGTATATAGAAAAATTTCCAACCCCAAATGAGCTTTTTGCTAGGATTTATGGAAATTTAAAAGAATGGCAATACAAGCTTTTATCACAGCGAGAATTATACATACCCCAAAAAGGATTAAGGTATTATCAAAAGATTGCAGTTGATAAAGTCATAGAAGCTTTAATTAATGGCAAAAATAGAATTTTACTCACTCTTGCTACAGGTACAGGTAAAACCACCATAGCTTTTGCTTTGTGTTATCGTTTGCTTGAAGCTAGGTGGAATAAAACAAATCAAGACAAAAAACCTAAGATATTATTTTTATGTGATAGGGTGAGTTTGAGAGATCAAGCTTTAGGAGAGTTTAATCCTATAGAAGGTGATTGCGTGGCAGTGAGTGCGCAAGAGCTGAGAAAAAATAATGGTAGAGTGCCTACAAGTGCAAATGTGTTTTTTGGAATTTACCAAAGTCTAGCTTCAAATTCAAAAGAACAAGAAAACGCTAATGAAGAGCAAGAAAGCAAATTCTACTTACAATACCCCAAAGACTTTTTTGATCTTATCATCATCGATGAATGTCACAGAGGTGGAGCGAATGAAGAGGGTAGCTGGGCAGGGGTGCTAGAGTATTTTTCATCGGCTACGCATTTAGGACTTACTGCTACGCCTAAAAAAAGTGATAATGTAGATACTTATAGGTATTTTGGTGAGAGTATATATGAGTATAGTCTTAAAGATGGCATAGAAGATGGTTTTTTAACTCCTTATAAAGTTAAGCGTGTTACGACTACGCTTAGCGAAGGCTATGTGTATAACCCTGATGATATCATAGAAGGTGAGTTAGAAAAAGGCTTTTATAAGATCAATGAATTTGAAAGAAATATTCACTTACCTCAATACAACGATTTTCTAGCTAAAGAAATTTTAAAGCTCATCAACCCTATGGACAAAACCATCATCTTTTGTGCTAACCAAGCCCATGCAAGTGAAGTAAAAAGAGCCATTGATAAATTTAAAAGTGTAAAAAGAGATGACTACTGCGTGAGGGTTACAAGCGATGAGGGTAAAATAGGGCTTGAGTACTTAAAGCAGTTTCAAGATAATGACAAAAGCTACCCTGTGATACTCACTAGTTCTAAAATGCTAACCACAGGAGTAGATGCTAGAAATGTCCGCAACATAGTGCTTTTGGCAAATATAGGTTCTATCATAGAATTTAAGCAAATCATCGGAAGAGGCACTAGGGTGTATGAGGGAAAAGACTTTTTTACTATACTAGATTTTACCGGAGTAACAAGACTTTTTTATGATCCTAAATGGGATGGTGAGCAGATCAAAGATGAAGAAAAAACCGAGGTAAAAACTATACAAAACAAAAGAGAGCAAAGCAACCCTAAAGAAGCAACCAAGCAAAAAGAAGTCACCGTGCATTTAAAAGGCACAAAACTAAAAGTGCTTGATATAACGACAAGCTACATAGGAGATAGCGACAAGCCACTTAGCACAAAAGAATTTTTGGAATTTTTAGTAGGAAAGCTAGCAGAATTTTATAACGATGAGACAAGGTTACGCGAGATTTGGAGTAACCAAGCAAGCAGGAAAGAATTTTTACAAAAACTTGAAAAGGACCGCATAAGCGAGCAGGTTTTGGAAGAATTGACAGTGATTTTTGAGCAAAAAGACTGCGATGTGTATGATGTGCTAGCACACTTAAGCTTTAACAGCGAGATAAAAACACGCCATGAACGCGTGCTAAATGTAAAAAATAGTGCATTTTTAAAACGCTTCCAAAAAGAAAAAGCCTTAAAGCTTGTGGAATTTTTACTAGATAGGTATCAAGAGTATGGCATAAAAGACTTTGATAGTGGGTTAAAAACACTTATAGATCTTAGCTCTTTAGGTAGCGTAAAAGAGCTAGTGAGTGAATTTGAAGGTATGGAGAATTTAAAACAATGCATTGATGATTTACAAAGGGAGATTTATTTAAATTAAAGGAGAGAAAATGGAACACAAAGAAATTTATTCAAGAATTTTAGATATTCATAAGCACATCTTTGAACAACTAAAATTTGCAGAAACTAAAAATAATATTTTATTAGTCTTTATTGTGGCTTTTATAGTTATGGGTGTTAGATTTTTGCAATCATCAAATAGCTATGCAGATATCAGAGTGCTTGTAAATTTTATGCTAATAATATTGTTATGTGCTGCTTTTGAGTTGTTATTATCTTTTAAGCCTGTTTTAAATAATAAAGAGAAAAAATATAATTTTCTAGTTCGTATATACATGTATTTTACAAAATCAAAAAACAATTCTAATCCGTGTAATATATATTTCTTTAAAGATTTGGCAAGAATTAACAGCAAAGAATTAATGGAGGTTATTATTAGAGACTTAAATGATAATACAGAAAAAGAAAAAATTCAAAATGATAAAATTATTAATGATTTGCTAAATCAAATTTGTGTACTATCGTTAATTACCTTAAATAAACATAAATGCTTTTTAAATTCATTTTTTTACATAGCGCTGTTATTTATATGTTTTTTTATTATTATAATTATAGAATTTTTTTCCATCATAATAAAAATATTTTAAAAAAAGGAGCAAGAATGGATTATATAGAAAAAATAAATGAGTTATATAACAAAATAACAACTTCTAAAAATATTGAATTTGAAAAATACAACACCATAAATACAAATAATATCCAATTAGAAACCAATAAAGTTGCTGTTATAGATGATGTTACATGTGTATTTGTGGATATGGAAAATTCGACAAAAATGGCTATAGGACAAATTGATAAAGCATTAAATATTCAAATACCATATATAAGAGCTTTAGTGGAAATTTTCCAATTACATAATGCTAAATATATTGATATACAAGGTGATGGCGGATTTGCATTATTCGATGGAAATAATTCGAAGAGCAATGGAATATGTGTAGCTGCAATGATAAATACATTATTCAATGTAAAATTAAATATGAATATTAGGATAGGTATAGATTGCGGAACAGTGTATGTGAAAAAAGCAGGAAAAAGAGGTGAAAATAAAGAAATTTGGCTAGGAAGACCTGTTTGTTTGGCATCAAAATTATGCAATATAGATCTTAATACCATACCTTATCATATTAGATTTAGTAAAGATATTTCCTCTTCTAATGTTTTAATAAAAATTAATCAAATAAGATACAATTCAATAAATAATCTTGGTTGTGTATACGCTTCAGATTTTCCTATCTAAGATATAATGAAAACTAAAACTTGGAAAATAAATAAATTAGAAAAAGTATGTGAAATTTTGGACAATAAAAGAGTTCCAATTTCACAAAAAGATAGAATAAGAGGAATTTATCCTTATTATGGTGCTTCAGGTATAGTTGATTATATTGATAGATATATATTTGATGAAGAATTGGTGTTAATTGGAGAAGATGGAGCAAAGTGGGGTGCTTTTGAGAATTCAGCCTTTATTGCGAGTAGAAAATATTGGGTTAATAATCACGCACATATTTTAAAGCCAAATAATGAGACGTTGATAAATAAATTTTTAGTTTATTTTTTAAATTATTCTAATTTAGAAAAGTATATTACAGGAGCAACTGTTAAAAAGCTTAATCAGCAAAAACTTAAACAAATCGAAATACCTTTACCACCTTTACAAGAGCAAGAAAGGATAGTGGGGATTTTAGATGAGAGTTTTGCAAAGATAGATGAAAGTATTAAAATCTTAGAGCAAGATTTGCTTAATTTAGATGAGTTAATGCAAAGTGCTTTACAAAAGGCTTTCAATCCATTAAAAGACAATGCTAAGGAAAACTACAAACTCCCACAAGGTTGGGAATGGAAAAGCTTAGGGGATATTTGCGAAATTATAGGTGGTGGCACTCCATCGAAACAAATAAAACAATATTGGGAAAATGGAACGATTAAATGGGCTACTGTAAGAGACATGAATACAGAAACTATTGAAGATACAGAATTTCGTATTACAAACTTAGGCTTAGACAATAGTTCTACAAATATTATTAATCAGGATTTTATATTAATTGCAACTAGGGTTGGATTAGGGAAAGTTTGTTTAGTAAAAGACACTTTAGCTATTAATCAAGACTTAAAGGGAATATTGCCACACAAATCACTGAATAAAAAATATTTATTTTATTTTTTTAAGAAAAACAAAGATTTTTTAATAGAAAACGGTATAGGTGCTACTGTCAAGGGTGTATCAGTAGACTTTATCAAATCCCTACAAACCCCACTACCCCCACTCAAAGAGCAAGAGCAAATCACTTCTTATCTAGATGAGCTTTCTTCTCATGTAAAAAATTTAAAGCAAAACTATCAAATGCAGATAAAGAACCTACAAGAGCTTAAAAAATCATTGCTAGATAGAGCTTTTAAAGGAAGATTATAAATGTTAAAAATTCTATCAAATTTTAACACATTAGCTAGATATGTTAAAAATTTTTGATTTTTTTAACATATTTTTTGAAGGATAAAAATGCAAAAAAATATAAAACGAAATCTTGCTATGGATTTTTTAAGCTTTAGCTTGGAAAATCAGGAAGATTTTTTAGAAGTGATTTATAAAGATGATGATATATGGCTTAGCGTATCTTTAATGGCTAAACTATTTGAATGTTCTAGTGATAATATTTATTTACATCTTAGTAATATCTATAAAGAAAATGAGCTTGATAAAAATTCAACTTCCGAGGAAATCTCGGTAGTTCAAAAAGAAGGAAAAAGAGAAGTTAAAAGGAAGATAGCATTTTATAATCTTGATGTTATTATAAGTGTAGGGTATAGAATAAATTCTTATAAAGCCACAAAGTTTAGACAATGGGCTACAGCAATCTTAAAGCAATTTAGCATTAAAGGGTATGTGTTAGATAAAGAGCGTCTGAAAAATGGTAGTGTGATAAATAAAAACTATTTTGATGAACTCTTAGAAGAAATCAGAGAAATAAGAGCTAGCGAAAGGTTGTTTTATCAAAAGATAACAGATATTTATACAACAGCGATTGATTATGACAAAAACGATGAATTGACTAAAGAGTTTTTTGCTAGTGTGCAAAATAAACTCCATTTTGCTACACATGGACACACTGCAGCAGAGCTTATAAAACAAAGAGCAGATCATAAAAAAGAAAATATGGGACTTTATACATGGAAAAACGCCCCTGAAGGAAAAATTTTACAAAGTGATGTGGTGATTGCCAAAAATTATCTTAGTCAAGATGAGCTTTTGGAATTAAATCGTATAGTTGGTATGTATCTTGACTATGCTGAAGATAGAGCAAAGAAAAATATAGCTATGACTATGCAAGATTGGAAAGATAGATTAGATATTTTTTTAGAGTTTAACGAAAGAGAAATTTTAAAAGATAATGGCAAAATAAGTAAAAAATTAGCAGATGATTTTGCTAAGGAAGAATTTTATAAGTTTAGAGTTATTCAAGATAAAAACTACAAGTCTGATTTTGACAAGGTTATTTTAAAAGCTTTAAAGGATAAAAATGCAAAATAAAATCGATAAAATCACAGATATTCTAAGACGCGATGATGGCATAAGCGGTGCTATGCATTATAGTGAGCAGATTAGTTGGGTGCTTTTTTTGAAATTTTTAGATGATTATGAAGAAGAGTTAAAGCTAGAAGCTGAGTTAGATGAAAAGCCTTATAAGGCTATTTTGCAAGAAAAATTCAGTTGGAGAGCTTGGGCAGCACCTAAAACAAGCGAAGGAAAGCTTGATGTAAAAAATGCTTTAAGTGGAAGTGATTTGCTAAGCTTTGTAAATGATGAGCTTTTTCCATACCTAAAAAGTTTTAAAGATAATGAAAATTTCAAAAGCATAGAGTATAAGATAGGCGGAATTTTTGAATTTATAGACAACCGCATAGCTAATGGCCATACTTTAAGAGAAGTTATAAATTTAGTCGATGAGCTAAGTTTTAGCAAAGAAAGTGATGTATTTGCTTTAGGTGAGGTTTATGAGAAGCTTTTAAAAGACATGGGAAGCGATGGGGGAAATAGCGGGGAGTTTTATACCCCAAGACCTTTGGTTAGAGCCATGGTGGAGGTGCTAGACCCTAAAGCAAAAGAGAGAATTTATGATCCTGCGTGTGGGAGTTGTGGGTTTTTAGTAGAGAGTTTTTTGCATATTCTTTATGAAGATAGGGCAAAAAAGAAAAAAGCAAATTTGAGTGTGGAAGAACTTGAATTTTTACAAAATGATGCCTTGTTTGGCAAAGAAAAAACCCCGCTAAGTTATGCAATGGGCGTGATGAATATGATCTTACATGAGGTTAAGTCCCCAAATATCATCAAAACCAATACTCTAAATAAAAAAATCACAGACATAACTGAAAATGAAAAATACGAAGTGATTTTGGCAAATCCTCCTTTTGGTGGCAAAGAAAAAGATCAAATTCAAAATAACTTTCCTATAAAATCAAATGCTACTGAGCTTTTGTTCTTACAGCATATTTTAAAGTCTTTGAAAAATAACGGAAGATGTGCTATAGTAGTGCCTGAAGGAGTGCTTTTTCAAAACTCAAATGCCTTTGTGAGCGTAAAAAAAGACTTGCTAGAAAATTTTAATCTCGAATGTGTTTTAAGCTTGCCAAGTGGGGTATTTTTGCCTTATAGTGCAGTAAAAACTAATGTGCTTTTTTTCTCTAAAGGACAAAGAAGCATTTGTGGTGAAAATGATGAGAGCGTATATTACTATGAGCTCGTGCCACCTTTTAAATTGACTAAAAACAAACCTTTAGAATACACGCATTTGCAAGAATTTTTAAAATGTTATAAAGAAAGAAAAGTCACGGCTAATTCTTACTTGGTAAGTAAAAAAGAACTTGAAGAAAGAAATTATGATTTAAGTGCTAAAAATCCAAACGTAAAAGAAGAAAAAACTTTGCGTGAAGTGAGTGAAATTTTAAGCGAGTTAGAGCAAAATCAAAAACAAGCAAAAATACTTTTTGAAAAAATTCAAAAAGCACTAACTTAAGGCATCAAAATAATATCGACCAAATCATTTTCTCTTATATCATCATTTGCTATCATGAGTGCGGCTTTATGATTAAGGTTGTTGATGATAGCACTTGAACCTTGTTTTTTGCCTTTTAAATTTGCATATATTTTTCCATCTCTAAATTCCACATTACAAGCTATAAATTCTAAATGTGAACTTTTTTTCTTATAGTCAGTATTTGCAAATGCCTTAAATACATAGTCTTTTTCTTGTAAAAGCCAAGCGTTTAAAAGTTCTCTCACATATAAATTAAACATTACCATCGCTGAATATGGAAAGCCAGGCAAAGCAAAGATGAATTTATCTTCACATTTGGCTATTTTGATGTGTTTACCGGGTTTAACATTAACTTTATCTAAAATAATTTCATATTCTTTGATTGCTTGTTTTAAAAAGTCAAAATCCCCCATAGAAACTCCACCAGTGGTAACTAAAATATCACATGCGTTAAGTGCTTGTTTTAAAGTGGAATTTGTTTTTTCTTTATCATCTTTTAAAAGTGGAAAAATTCTAGCTTCAGCACCAAGTTTTTTTGCCATATTTACTATAGCTACATGATTTGATGAGCGAATTTGAGCAGGGTTTTCTAAGCTTTCTCCAAGATCTTTTATCTCACTACCGCTACTTAAAACTCCCACGATAGGCTTTATAAATACACTGATATGAAAATATCCAAGCTCGGCTAAAAGTGCTATTTCACTATAATTTATTTTTGTGCCTTTTTTTAGCAAAATTTCACCTTTTTTATAGCTTTCTCCTATTTTTCTTACGGCAAAGCCTTTGCTAACTTTTTCTTTTATGATTAAAATATTTCCCTTTACTTCTACTTTTTCTATAGGCACTAAAGTATCGCTACCTTCACTCATTAATGAACCTGTAAAGGTTTTAACACATTCTTTATCTTTTAAATTAAAACTAGGAAAAATTCCTGCTGGCACTTCTCCTATGATTTTTAAATTTTCATCTTGATCATCAAATTTTATAGCATATCCATCCATAGAAGCAGTTGGAATTTCAGGATAATTTTCTAAAGCTATTATATCTGTGGCTAAAATTCTATCTAAACACTCTGTTAAAGCTATTTTTTCTATCTTTTCATAAGAATTTATAACATTTTTTAAACTTTTTAAACCATCTTCATAAGATTGCATTTTAATCCTTTAAAATTCCAGCACCTTTAAGCTTTAAAGAGCGTTCTTTGGCATAAATTTTTTCTCCATTTATCACATCGTATTTCCAAATAGGTGCACTAGCTTTAAAATCTTCTACAAAATCATTTATAAGTTTTAATCCCAGCTTTCTTTGTTTGCTTAAAACTCCAGCAAAATAAGAACTCTCATGAATTTTAACTTCACCAATAGAATGAGCAAACATTAATATAACATTATCATTTTTTACTCTTTGACACCATTTTTCAAACCAATTTTTAAGCAAAGGCTCGTATATATCAAAGTTTAATGCACTTATGCTATCTTCGGCTCTTACTATACCGCAAAATGTTATTAAAGCTCCGCAATTTTGATTTTTGGAAAATTCATACCATTTTGCATAAATTTTATTTATATCTAAAGATCCATTATATAGTTCAAACATTTATCAACCTCCACAAACTGGCGGAAGTAAGCAGATTTTATCTCCATCTTTAAAATTTATATTTTCATCAAATACCATTTCATCATTTAAAGATATAGCACAAAGTTCTAGCCATTCTTTTAAACTTTCATCTTTTTGTAAAAATTGTTTGAGTTCTTTTAAATTTTTTATGTCAATTTCTATACTATCTTTGCTTATCGGACCTAAAAATTCAATTTTTACCACTAATTTTCCTTAAAATTATTTATTAATTTATATAATATCAAAAATCAAATAAAAAAGGTCATTAATGCAAATTAAAAATTATTTAGATAATGATTTTAAAACACCAGCTTATGTAGTAGAAGAAAATAAACTTAGAAAAAATTGTGAGCTTTTAGCTAAAGTAGGTGAGCAAAGTGGTGCAAAAATTTTACTTGCTTTAAAAGGTTTTGCTTTTTCAGGAACTATGGATATAGTAGGTGAGTATTTATCAGGATGTACTTGCAGTGGGCTTTGGGAAGCAAAATACGCAAAAGAATTTATGGATAAAGAAATTCATACTTTTTCACCTGCTTTTAAAGATGATGAAATAGATGAGATAATAAAACTTTCAAATCATTTAGTTTTTAATTCTTTTAATCAATTTAACAAATATAAAGAAAAAGCAAAAATAAAAAGCATAGGATTAAGAGTAAATCCTGAAATTTCACTAGCTCCAAAAGAAATTTATAATCCTTGTGGAAGATATTCAAGACTTGGTATCCGTGCTATTGATTTTGAAAATAAAGATTTAAGTGAAGTAAGTGGTTTGCATTTTCATGCATTATGTGAAGAAAGTGCATATTCTTTAGAGCTTGTATTAAATGCTTTTGAAGATAAATTTGAAAAATATATTAAAAAAATGAAATGGATAAATTTTGGTGGAGGCCATCATATAAGCAAAGAAGGTTATGATGTGCAAAAGCTTATAGATTTATGCAAAAGCTTTGCTGATAAATATGGGGTGCAAGTTTATCTTGAGCCAGGAGAAGCAGTTGGGTGGCAGTGTGGAACTTTAGTTGCAAGTGTGGTTGATATAGTAGAAAATGAGAAAAAAATAGCTATTTTAGATACTTCAAGTGAAGCACATATGCCAGATACTATAATAATGCCTTATACTAGTGAAGTTTTAAATGCAAGAATTTTAGCAAGTCGTGATGGGGAAAGAAATAGTGATTTAAAAGAAAATGAATTTGCTTATTTGCTCGGGGGAAATACTTGCTTAGCAGGTGATATAATGGGAGAATATGCTTTTAAAGAAAAATTAAAAATAGGCCAAAAAATAGTTTTTTTAGATCAAGCACATTATTCTATAGTTAAAAATACAACATTCAATGGTGTTGTTTTGCCAAATTTAATGTTCTTAGATAAAAATGGAAGATTAAGTATAGTTAGAGAATTTGGATATGAGAATTATTCAAAAAGAAACTAAAAGTAATATTTCTTTAAAGTTTTTTTTAAATTTATGTTTTTTAAATAAAACTTTTTTTAAAATAGAAATGGAAACTAAAAA
The DNA here is from genome assembly GCF_000816245.1 of Campylobacter sp. RM16704. Classification (NCBI taxonomy): domain Bacteria; kingdom Pseudomonadati; phylum Campylobacterota; class Epsilonproteobacteria; order Campylobacterales; family Campylobacteraceae; genus Campylobacter; species Campylobacter sp. RM16704. Next base: position 339,595 of record NZ_CP007769.1, read on the forward strand.
TTAATAAAACTACAACACCACTTCAGTGGATTTGTAATGTTTAGGAGTGATTGATGCATAGGGTTATGTTAGCTCTTTTAGCCTGTTTTAACTTTCTATTTGCTCAAGATATGATTGAGACAAAAAGTACTCAAATTTGGGATATTCAAAGAGTGATGAATATAGAAAGTTATCAAAATTTTGGTGCCTTGTGGACTAAATTACAAGGTGAATATATAGCAAGTGCTGTTTTGATTATACTTATAGTAGTTATTTCAGCTTTTGCATTGCATTATATGGTTATAGGACCAAAAAAATTTTCTCATGATGGAAAGAAAATTTATGCTTTTTCTGTTTTTGAAAGATTGTTTCACTTTGTAGCTGCTATTTCTTGGATTATTCTTGTACCAACTGGACTTATAATGATTTTTGGTTCATATTTTGGTGGGGGATTTTTTGTAAGAATGTGTAAAAACTTACACGGTATTGCTACTATTTTATTCATAATTTCTATTATTCCTATGTTGTTGTGTTGGATTAAAAGAATGCTTCCTGCAAGTTATGATTTAAGATGGATGATGATAGTTGGTGGTTATTTAAGTAAAGAAAAAAGACCTGTTCCAGCAGGTAAATTTAATTTTGGACAAAAATCTTGGTATTATATAGCTGTTTTTGGTGGCTTTTTGATGATAATCACCGGTGCATTTATGTTTTTCCTTGATTTTAACTCTACTTCACTTCAATCATTTTTTGGAATTTCTCATATAGATATTTTAAGAGCTTCAGCTATCATTCATAATATCTTGGGAATTTTATGTGCAGTATTTTTTGCTGTTCATATTTATATGGCTGTGTTTGCTATTAAAGGAAGTATTCATTCTATGATTAATGGCTACAAAGAAGAAGAGGAAGTTTATATTTTACATTCTTATTGGTATAAAGAATTAAGTGATAAAAAACAAATTAATCCTTCTTTTAGTTACGATTCAAAAACAAAATTTTAATTTTTCTTGATTTTTTTAAATTTTCCTTGTTATAATCTAATAAAAATATAACAAGGAAAATTAATGATACAAGATATTGATCTTTCGCGTAAATATTTTTATGAATTTTTTTCAAAAGCCTTTAATTTTATTGATGAAAATGAATTTAAAATTTGGCATAAACAAGTTTTGGTTTTAGCTCAAAGTCCTTTAGATGATAGTTTAAAGCCAGATTTTGAAAAACTCAGTGCTTGTAGTTTTACTAGTTTTAAAGAAGAACAAAATGAAGTTTTTTTTGATTTTTCTTATGTAAATGTACCTGTTAGTGCTTCTTTTTATGATGAGGGCAGAGATGATGGTAAAATGAAAATACAAGCTTGTGACATTATTAGAAAAACAAAATTTAGAAAAAGTGAAGAGTGCAAACAAAGTGAAGATGAATTTGGATTTTTATTTGCTTTTATGGCAAGTATTATAGAACATGACTTAAAAATAGCAGAGCAATTGTTTCGCTTTGTGATTAATCCAGTTATTGATGAATTTATAGAAAAACTTCAAATTCATAAAAATTCAAATCTTTATATATCCATAGCAAATATTATGAAAATTTTTTTTCAAAATGAAAGAGCTTATTTGGAAGTACAAGCACCTGCTAAAAGAGAAGGTAAAAGCATTGCAGATGAAGCTTTACAAAGACTTCCTTATCAGCCAAGACTTCCTACTAAATTTAGCAAAATAAATATAGAAGAGTTAAGTAAATTATAAAATAATATGTATTTTGTTACAAAAATACATATTATCAAAATCAACTTTTTATGAAAATAAAAATTAAATAAAATATTAAGTGAAAATATGCGAAATTTATTTTGTTTAGTATGCAAAAGTTTAGAAAAATAAACTTTTGTGAATTATTCTTTACTTTATTTCAAAGGAGAGAGCATGGAGGCTAACCAAAGAAGGGATTTTTTAAAAAAATCTTTAAAAATTGGTGCTTTAGGTGTGGTAGCTGGTGCGAGTGTTAGTGCTTTAGCTAAAGAAGACTACCAAGGACAAAATAGTGTGGTTTTGGGTAAAAGTACAAAAAAAGAGATACTTTATAAAAAAACTATGCACTGGGAAAAATATTACAAAATAGCTTATTAATAAAGAAAGGAAAGTCATGGCATTAGCAAGAAGAAATTTTCTTAAGCTTGCTGGTATTGCTAGTCTTGGAAGTGTGGCATTTGGTAGTGAAAATAAAACTATTAGAAATGCTAACACTGAAGAAATAGCAAATCCTTATCCAGATTCTAAGATTGTAAGAACAATTTGTAGTATCTGTAGTGCAGGCTGTGGAATTAAAGCAGAAGTTCAAGATGGAGTTTGGGTGCGTCAAGAAAACGCTATAGAACATCCTATTTCTCAAGGCTCACATTGCTGTAAAGGGATAGATCAAATTGATCTTACTAAATCAAAACAACGCATTAAATATCCTATGAAAAAAGAAAACGGCAAATGGGTGCGTTTAACTTGGGAACAAGCAATCAACGAAATTGGCGATAAAATGCTTGAAATTCGTAAGGAAAATGGACCAGATAGCGTAATGTTTTTAGGTTCAGCCAAATTCAATAACCAACAGGCGTATTATTTTAGAAAATTTGCAGCGTTTTGGGGTACAAATAATATAGATCACGTTGCTAGAATTTGACACAGCGCAACAGTCGCCGGTGTGGCGAATACATGGGGTTATGGCGCTATGACAAATCATTTTGGTGATGTAACTAAACATTCAAAAATGATGATTATTTTTGGTGCAAATACCGCAGTGGCAAATCCTATTGGATTTAAACATTTATTGCAAGCAAAAGATCGTAATAATGCTAAATTAGTAGTTGTAGATCCTATATTTACAAAAACTGCAGTACATGCTGATGAATATGTAAGAATTCGTCCAGGAACTGATATAGCTTTAGTTTATGGTATGCTTCATTTAATTTTTAAAAATGGATGGGAAGATAAAAAACTTATTAAAGCTAGAACTTATGGAGTTGAAGATATTAAAGCTGAAGCTGCAAAATGGACTCCAGAGATTGTAGAAGATGTTACAGGTGTTCCAGCTACTCAACTTGAAAAAATCACAAGAATGTTGGCTACTATCAAACCTGCTACACTATTTTGGTCTTTAGGTATTACTCAACATTCAGTAGGTAGTTCTAATACAAGAATTTTAGCAATCTTACAGCTTGTTCTTGGAAATATAGGCAAACCAGGAGCGGGAACAAATATCATTAGAGGTCATGATAATGTTCAAGGTGCTACTGATATGGGATGTTTAGCAGATACTTTACCAGCTTATTATGGGCTTGATGATAATGCATGGAATCATTTTGCTAATTTTTGGAATGTAGATAGAGAATATCTAAATTCAAGATTTTATTCTAAAGAATGGATGCATGAAAAAGGCTTTTCATTAGCAAAATGGTGGCAAGGTGTTTTACATGAGGAAAAAACTTATTCAAACTCACCTATCCGCGTACTTTGGGTACAAGGAACAGGTATCACTTCTATGGCACATACAGTAAAAATTCAAGAAGCACTTAAAAAACTTGATATGATCGTAATTGCCGAACCTTTTGTAAATGAAGTAGCTGTTTTAGCAGATCGTCCAGATGGAATTTATATTATTCCTGCTTCAACTCAGTTTGAAACTGAAGGTTATGTAACTGCGACTAATCGTGCTATGCAGTGGCGTTCTCAAGTAGTAAAACCAATTTATGAAAGCAAAGAAGATCATGAAATTATGTTTGCATTTGCTAAAAAATTTGGCTTTTACAAGGAATACACTCGTGGTATGAAAATGGAATTAAAAGATCATAAACTTGTACAAACAAGAGATGATAATGACGATAATTTCTTATGGCCTGATGATGCTACAAGAGAAATGAGTAATGGTCTTTTAAGTATAGGATTAAGAGGAATTTCTGCAGAGCGTTTAAGAAAACATCAGCAAAATTGGGAACATTTTGATCCTGATACTCAAAGAGGTATGGGTGGAGAAGTTAAAGGTGAATATTATGGTTTACCTTGGCCTTGCTGGGATAAACAACATCCTGGAACTTCTATTCTATGGAATGCCGATGTGCCTTATGAAGAAGGTGGTATGGGTTTTAGAAACCGCTTTGGTTTAGAACATGAAGGTCATTCCCAATTAGCTGATGATGCATTCACTCCAAAAGGATGTAAGATTAAAGGTGGATATCCACAAATTACTAAAGACAATATTGAAAAAGTATTTAACATTAGGTTAAGTGATAATGAAAAAAAATTAATGGGTTCTAGTTGGAGTACAGATATTTCAGGTATTATTTTGGAAAAATGTAGGGAAAAAAGTGCTTGTTGTTTAGGAAATGCTAGAGCTAGAATGAAAGTTTGGGAATTTGCTGATCCTATTCCATTGCATAGAGAACCTATTCACTCACCACGCTGGGATTTGGTTAAAAAATATCCTACTTGGGATGATCAAGAGAAAAACTTTAGAGTCGAGAGTAAATTTATTAGTGAGCAACAAAAAACAGATTGGAGTAAAGAGTTTCCAACGATTATTTCAAGTATGCGTTTAGTAAATTTAAGTGGTGCAGGTATGCTTGAAAGAACTAGCAAATATCTTGCAGCTATTACACCTGAAATGTTTGCTAATGTACACCCTGAACTTGCTTTAAAATATGGCATTAATGATGGTGATATGATGTGGATTCACTCTCCACAAGGGACTAAGATTAAAGTAAAATGTGTACATAATCATTCTGTAACACCTGATAGAATTTGCTTGCCTTATAACTTTGCGGGTATTATGCAAGGTGTGGATTTAAGTTATAACTATCCAGAAGGAACTAAACCTTATACTATAGGTGAAAGTTCTAACACGGTTACTAACTATGGTTTTGATATAAATACGCAAATTTCTGAGTTTAATGCAGGACTTTGCAGACTTGAAAAGGCTTAAGGGGTAAGTTATGGCTAGAATGAAATTTTATGTAGATAATAATCGTTGTATTTCTTGCTTTGCTTGTCAAGTAGCTTGTTCAAGTGCTCATGAAGTACCAGTTGGTATTAATAGAAGAAAAGTAATTACTTTAAATGATGGTATAGAAGGTAAAGAATTCTCAACAACTATAGCATGTCAGCACTGCACTGATGCACCATGTGAGCAAGTTTGCCCTGTTAAGTGTTTTTATATTAGAGCAGATGGTATTGTTTTACACGATAAAAAAACTTGTATAGGTTGTGGATATTGTCTTTATGCATGTCCATTTGGTGCTCCACAATTTCCAAGAGATGGAGCCTTTGGTATTAAAGGAGAAATGGATAAATGTACTATGTGTGCAGGTGGTCCAGAGCCTACAAATTCTCATGAAGAAAGAGAACTTTATGGACAAAATCGTATTGCAGAAGGTAAAGTACCTATGTGTGCTGCGGTTTGCTCTACAAATGCACTTTTGGTTGGTGATGCAGCCGAAGTTAGTGCGATGTATAGAAAAAGAGTTTTACTTAAAGGTCAAAATTTAGGACTTGATGTAAAATAAAACTCAAAGGGTGCTTGTAGCACCCTTTTATTATATAATTATTCAAGGTTAATTTATGGAAGAGCTAGTTTTACAAATTCAAAAAAATCTTGATGAAAATAATAAACTTCCTTGTAAAAAAGCATTGGAAATTTTAAAACAATATCCTAAAGATAAATTTCTAAAGGCTATAAAAGAACTTGAAATAAAAATTTCAGATTGTGAATTAGGTCAGTTTGGTAAGTTAAGTAAAAATATAGCAAAAAGTGAAATTTTAGAAAATTTAGAAACAAAATTAGATCAAAAACGCCGAATAAATTGTAAAGATGCTTTAAAATGTTCCAAAGATTTTAATATGGCTGATATTAGGGCTACACTTAAAACTTATAAAATTGATGTAAAGTACTGTGAACTTGGATGTTTTGAAGAAAAAAAAGGAAAAAAATTTAACATAAAAAGTAAGATTTGGATTGAAAATCCTGACGGAGAATTACTTTTTGGTAAAGGAAAAACAGATATTTTAGAATTAGTTGGAGAATGTGGAAGTATTTCTCAAGCAGCTAAACAACTAGGAATTAATTATAAAAAAGCATGGCTTTATGTACAAGATTTAGAAACTAACATGAAAGAAGAATTACTTATTGCTAAAAAAGGTAGAGGAAGTGATTCTGGTAGTAAGCTTACTCCAAGAGCTTATGAATTAATTAAAAATTTTAAAATTTTACAAGAAGATGTAGAAGAATACACTAATAAACGTTTTAAAGAATTATTTTTTAAGAAAAACCAAAAAAAAGATAAAACTTAATTTTCTTACAAGTTATAACAATATATTATTAATTTAAAAAAGGTAAAAAATGAAAATTGATTGTAGAGATTTAGCTTGTCCACGTCCTGTGATAGAAACAAAAAAGGCTTTGGAAAATTTAAAAGGAAATGAAAAATTAGAAATTCTTTTAAATTCTCAAGCTTCTAAAGAAAATGTAATAAGATTTTTAAAATCTTTAAATTTAGAATTTTATGTTAATGATTTAGATGATGAAAGTGTTGTTAGTATTGTAAAATATGGCAATATGGATCAAATTCAAGAGCAAAATTTACAAGACTATAATGTTTTATTTTTAAAAAGTGATAAGGTTGGTGAGGGTGAACTTGGAAAAAATTTAATGTTAGGTTTTTTAAAAACCTTAAAAGATTTACCCAGTAAACCTAAAAAAATTCTTTGCGTTAATGATAGTGTTTTGATTAATACTGATTGTTCTCATATGGCTTTTGAAGCTATGAAAGAGCTTGAAAATTTAGGGATTGAGATATATAGTTGCGGAGCTTGTTTAGAATTTTTTGGCAAAAGTGCAGATTTAAAAATAGGTAAAATAGGTAATGCTTATGAAATTTTAAATGAACTTTTTGGAAAGGCTAAGATTATCTCTTTATGATATATAAAGATCAAAAACTAACTCAATATGTTAAAGCTGCGGGTTGAGCTGCCAAATTAGACTCGGTGGGTCTTGACAAAATACTTGGTATTCTAAAACCGCATAAAAATATTTTAAGTAGTATTGGCAATAATGAAGATGCTAGTGTTTATAAGCTAAATGAAAATTTGGCTTTGGTGCAAACGCTTGATTTTATTACCCCAGTGGTCGATAGTGCATATCATTTTGGTGCTATAGCTGCTGCTAATGCTTTAAGTGATGTATTTGCAATGGGTGCTGAAGTGATTAATGCTTTAAATATCGTAGGTTTTGATACTTGTCATTTTGGAAATGAAATTTTACTTGAAGTTTTAGAGGGTGCTAGAGCTAAGGTTGAAGAAGCAGGAGCTGTTCTAGTGGGTGGACATACTATAGAAAATGATGAATTTATTTTTGGACTCAGTGTTACAGGTATGGTTCACCCTAATAAATTTATAACCAATAATAATGCAAAAGATGGTGATGTGATTTTACTTACTAAACCTATAGGTAGTGGTATTATTAGTACTGCTATAAAAGCAAAATTAATGGATAAAGAAAAAATTATTAAAGCATGTGAACAAATGAGCTTTTTAAATGTATATGCAAGTCGTGTATTAAGAGAATTTAAAAGCCTTAATGCATTGAGCGATGTTACAGGTTTTGGTCTTTTGGGGCATTTAAAAGAAATGCTAAATAAAAATATTATGATTGAAGTATATAAAAATGAAATTCCTTTAATGGATGGAGTCTTGTCAATGGCTAATATGGGAATTATTCCTGTAGGGGCTTATAAAAATAAAGATAGTTTAAAATCTTGGGTTGAAAATTTAAATGAAAATGATAAAGATATAGTTTTTTTTGATCCTCAAACTTCAGGAGGACTTTTAGCTGCTATGAGTGAAAAGGAAGCTAATGAAGCTATAAAAATTCTAAAAGATAAAAACATAGAAGCAAAAATTATTGCACGATGTGTAAAAAATACTCATAATTATTTATTATTACGCTAATATTTTATTCTATAATAAATAATTTTTCTTTTTATTTGTTACTTTTTTACATATATACATAAATTATAAATAAATATTATGTTCATTTTCGTAATGTTTTTTGTATCATAAAATATATTAACCATAAAATGGAGGAAAAAATGATACAAAAAGCTTTACAGTTAGCAGAAGAGCTACAAAAAAAAATAGAAAGTAATATTTCTCAAAGTGAAAAAGAATTTCACGCCAAAATGCAAAAACTTTTAAATAATCCTAAAAATAAAGTAATGTTGATTGAGTTATTAGACCGATCCTTTAGATGTAAGGATAAAAGTGCAAGTTTTGAACTCATAGAGCATACTTTAAATAAATATGGTATAGCAGATTTTTTTAGTGCTTTTGAAAAATTTTTACTTTTTTCATTTTTAAATTTTGGAAAATTTGCACCAACTCTTAGTGTGCCATTTTTCATTAAGCATTTAAGAGAAGATACAAAAGCTATGGTTTTAGATGCAAATCCTAGCGTTTTAGAGCCTCATATGCGTAAAAGAAAAGATGAAGATAAAATCACTTTAAATGTAAATTTAATTGGCGAAGAGGTTTTGGGTGAAGCTGAGAGTGCTTACAGGATGAAAAAATACGAAGAAGCATTAAAAACAAGCTATATTACTTATATTTCTATTAAGATTACTACCATTTTTTCCCAAATCAATATCATTGATTTTGAATACTCTAAAGATGAGGTGGTAAAAAGATTGGATAAATTATATGCTCTTGCACTAGAAGAAGAAAAAAAGCAAGGTGTGTCTAAATTTATCAATCTTGACATGGAAGAATTTAGAGATTTAGAATTAACCGTTGAAGCTTTTATGGAAAGTGTTGCAAAATACGATATTAAAGCAGGTATTGTTTTGCAAGCTTATTTACCTGATTCTTATGAGTATTTGAAAAAACTTTTTGCCTTTTCTAAAGAAAGAGTTTTAAAAGGTATGAAGCCTATAAAAATTCGCTTTGTTAAAGGTGCAAATATGGAAAGTGAAGAAACTATAGCTTCGCAAAGAGGTTGGGCTCTACCTACTTTTTATAAAAAAATTGACACTGATAGTAATTATAAAAAAATGCTTGATTTTGTCTTAGAAGGAGACAATTATAAGTATATTAATATAGGTATTGCAAGTCACAATTTATTTGAAATAGCTTATGCTTATACTAGAATTTCACAAGCGGGAGCTTTATCGTCTTTTACTTTTGAAATGCTTGAAGGTATGAGTTTGCAATGCTCTTATGAGCTTTCTAAAATGCATGATCTTATACTTTATGCACCAGTTTGTGATGAAGCACATTTTAACAACGCTATTGCATATTTGGTAAGAAGACTTGATGAAAATACTAGTGAAGATAATTTTATGAGATATTTTTTCAATCTTAAAATTAATGATAAAAACTGGCAGACACAAAAAGAATTATTTATAAAATCTTTAGAAGGTGTTGCTAGTTTGGATAATTCTACTCACAGAACTCAAGATAGAAATAATGAAGCAAAAGCTATAAGTTCTTATGAGAGCAAAGAATTTAAAAACGAACCTGATACTGATTTTATCTTAAAGGCAAATAGAGAGTGGGCTAAAGATATAAGAACTAAATATGAAAATTTAGAAAATTATGATGTATATCCAGTTGCAAAAGAGCAAATTAAAAATGAAAATTTACAAGTAGTGGAAGTAAAAGATAAAATCAATAATCGCACCATAGGAAAAGCATACTTAGCTGGCGAAACAGAGATTAAGTATGCTTTAGATGTGGCTAAAAATTCAAATTTTAGTGAGTTAAGTCATGATGAAATTTATAAAATTTTAGCAAAAACTGCCCAACTTGTTAGAGAACGCAGAGGTGATTTAATAGGTATAGCGGCATTAGAAGTAGGAAAAACTTTCTTAGAAATTGACCCTGAAGTTAGTGAAGCGATAGACTTTTTAGAATTTTATCCACATTCTTTAGAAAAATTAAAAGAACAAAATCCAAATACTACTTTTAAAGCAAAAGGTATAGGTGTGGTGATTGCTCCGTGGAATTTTCCAGTAGGTATTTCAGTAGGAACTATAGCAGCTCCACTTGCTGCAGGAAATAGAGTGATTTATAAACCATCATCTTTGTCTATGCTAACAGGTTATATGCTTTGTAAGTGCTTTTGGGATGCAGGAATTCCTAAAGATGCTTTGATTTTCTTACCTGCTAAAGGTAGTGATATATCAAAATATTTGCTTATTGATCAAAGCGTGAAATTTTCAGTATTAACCGGTGGAGAAGAAACAGCTTATGCAATGCTTAAAGCTAATCCAACCTTGCTTTTAAGTGCTGAAACAGGCGGTAAAAATGCAACTATTGTTTCTAAATTTGCAGATCGTGATAGTGCGATTAAAAATATCATTCATTCAGCATTTTCAAATTCAGGTCAGAAATGCTCAGCTACTTCCTTGCTTGTCTTAGAAGAAGAAGTTTATGAAGACGAAGAATTTAAAAAGACTTTAGTAGATGCTGCAAGTTCTATGGCTGTTGGAAATCCTTTTGTATTTAAAAATAAACTTGGTGCTTTAGCAGATAAACCAGATGCAAAATTACAAAAAGCTTTAGATGAGCTAGCTCCTTATGAAAGTTGGGCTTTAAAACCTAAATTTATAGATGACAATCCTTATCTTTTAACTCCAGGGATTAAATATGGTACAAAAAAAGGTGATTTTACACATATGAATGAGCTTTTTGCTCCAATTTTAACTGTAATGAAAGCAAAAGATTTAAAAGAAGCTATTGATATAGTAAATTCCACAGGTTATGGTCTGACAGCTGGATTTGAAAGTTTAGATGAGAGAGAATGGGAATATTTTCACACTCACATAGAAGCAGGAAATATCTACATAAATAAACCAACAACTGGTGCTATAGTTCTTAGACAACCTTTTGGTGGTATTAAAAAATCTGCAATCGGTTTTGGTAGAAAGGTGGGAATTTATAATTATATCACCCAATTTATGGATATAGAACAAAGTCAAGCTGATCAAAATCTTTTAGATAATGAATTAGTGTCAAATTTGAATGCTTTAAGCCTTGATTTAAATGAAAAAGATAAAGCAGATTTTGAAGTTATTAAAGCTATGGCTAGAAGTTATGCTTATCATGCAAAGCATGAATTTGCGAGTGCGAAAGATTATGTCAATATTAGAGGTGAGGATAATCTTTTCTCTTATACAAAGGTTAAAAATATTGCTTATAGAGTGCATAAAGATGATAGCTTAAAAGATATTTTAGGGGTTATTTTGGCAGCTAGCGTACTAAATATTGATCTTATTTTAAGTTATGATGAGCATGAAAAAATGGATTTAGTGCAAAAGATTAATCAAAAAATTAGCTCAAAAACTTTATTCCTTAAAGAAAATGAAGAAAATTTCCTTAGAAAAATAGCTGATTATGAAAGAATTCGTTATTTTGCTCCATTAAATGTAAACGATGAAGTTTTCAAAAAAGCAGCAAGTTGTGCAAAAATCATTGCTAATACTAAACCTTTAATGAATGGTCGCTTTGAATTACTTTTATATCATAATGAAAAAGCTTTGAGTATATCTTTCCATCGTTATGGAAATTTAGGTATTCGTGCTTTAAAATGAAAGGAGAATAAATGGAAGTAGTTCAAATTAATACACAAATTGCGATAATGTTTGTCGCATATTCAGCTTTAATGCTTTTTATAGGTTTTTATTTTTATAAGCAAAACAAAGACTCAGAAGATTATTTTTTAGGTGGTCGTTCTATGGGTCCAGTAGTTTCTGCACTCAGTGCAGGAGCTTCTGATATGAGTGGTTGGCTTTTAATGGGCTTACCGGGAGCTTTGTATGTAAGTGGTTTGGCTGAAAGTTATATTGCAATAGGTCTTAGCATAGGTGCGTTTTTAAACTGGACTTTTGTAGCAAAAAGACTTAGAATTTACACTAGTGTGATTGCAGATTCTATTACAATTCCAGATTATTTTGAAACAAGATTTGATGATGATAAGCATATTTTAAGAGTAGTTTGTGCTATTGTTATCTTGATATTTTTTACTTTTTATGTTTCTTCTGGACTTGTAGGTGGGGCAAAGCTTTTTGAAGCAACTTTTGGAATTCAATATGACTATGCACTTACTACAGGAACTGTGATTATAGTTGCATATACATTTTTAGGTGGATATAAGGCTGTTTGTTGGACGGACTTGATTCAAGGTTTATTGATGATGAGTGCTTTGATTATCGTGCCTATAGTAATGATTTATCATTTGGGTGGTTTCGATGAGGCTATGAATATAGTTAAAGAAATTAAACCAAATACTTTTTCTATGGGAGAAGGATTAAGTTTTTTGGGCATAGTTTCAGCACTTTCATGGGGACTTGGGTATTTTGGACAGCCACATATTTTGGTGCGTTTTATGTCTATAAGATCAACTAAAGACATTCCAACTGCTACTTTTGTAGGAATTTCTTGGATGATTATATCTTTAATTGGTGCTTGTTTTATAGGTATTTTAGGTATAGCTTATGTAAGTAAATTTGAACTTAGTTTACAAGATCCTGAAAAGATTTTTATCGTAATGTCTCAACTTCTTTTTAATCCTTGGATAGCAGGTATTTTATTAAGTGCGATTTTGGCTGCTATTATGAGTACAGCAAGTTCGCAACTACTTGTTTCAAGTTCAACTATAGCAGAAGATTTTTATAAAAGAATTTTCAATAAAGAAGCATCTAATAAGATGGTTATGACTCTGGGTAGATTTGGAGTTTTAGCTGTGGCTGTAATAGCTTTCATCATTTCAACTGATAAAAACTCAAGTGTTTTAAGCATAGTAGCTTATGCTTGGGCAGGATTTGGTGCAAGTTTTGGTTCAGTGATGCTTTTTTCGTTGTTTTGGTCAAAAATGACTAGATATGCTGCTATTGCAGGTATGATTACAGGTGCAGTTGTGGTAGTAGCATATAAAAATTTCTTAGCTGAGTGGCTTAATTTCCCAATTTATGAAATTATCCCTGGATTTTTAGCTGCTTCTATTGTAATTATTTTAGTAAGTTTAGTAACAAAAGTGCGTCCAGGAACTAAAGCAGCTTATGAAACTATGTTAAAACATTTGTAGTTGGATAAACTAATCTTTTTTAGATTAGTTTATCTATAATATTACTTGCCGTATTTTCTACAAAAAATTTAAGCTCTACATCTTGAATCCATGGTGTAAAAATTTTTAAAAGTTTTTCAAAAAGAGTATCGAATGAGTTTTCAATATCAAAATTATCATTAAATAGCTTTTGTAAAAAAATCAACAATTTTTCGTTTTGTAAATGTTGTTCAATTTCTTGTGGAAATATTATTTTCTCATAAAAATTGTTTAAAAACATTTTTATGGAGAAACATTCTATTATGTTATATATATTATAATCATATGATTGCATATTTATATTTATTAAATTGATCATTTTTCGATCTTGCATTAATTTATATAAACCTTGGTTTATTATATTTTTTAAATTATTTTCTTGTATATTGAAATTTGTTGCAATTTCTCTTTCCAGTAGAATGGTTAACATTGTTATTATTTCAAAATATGCAAAATCATTTTTAAAATATTCTTTTGTTTGATTGTTTATGTATTTTTTTTGTATATATGTAAAGCTATTAATATAATACTTAGATATTAAATCACTAATATTATTTGATTCATCATATGTAAAATATTTTAATCCTTTAACTAAAAGGCTATTATGTATTTTAAAAATATTTTCTAAATTATTTTGCGATATATTTTTAAATATACATAGATTTTGATTCGATTTTGTTGATATATCAATAAAATCTTTTTGATTTAAGTATAGTTTTATGTTTTTAAAAATATTTTCTAGTTCATTAAAACTAGCTTGTGTGAATGTCATAATATATTTTTCATTAATATATAATTTATTACCTGTCAGTCCTTTTTTTATTTTAAAAGATTGTAGATTTTGAAGCTCTATAGAGTATATATCTTCAAAATCTTCTTTACAAATAAAATATACTTGTGTAATAATTGCTCCATTTTTAGAACTTCCAAATAGTGTTTCATCGATTAAAATTTCTACTTCATTAGGATCTATTCCTGGGGCATAAGAATTTATTGCATTAAAAAGTTTAGGCTTTGGTATATTTGGCTTTATGTAAATTTTATCAGAGTTATTTGTAGATATAAATGTGCTTAAATTTTTCATTTTAATTAAAAAACCATGATAATAATTGTATAGGCCATCCCAAACCAACACCTATTACATAACCTATTCCATAACTACTCGTATCTGTATTTGTTGTAAGTTGGTAGTACATACCTCTAATAATTGCTATTATAAAATATATAATAATTATTTTTACTTTTAATGACATTATTTTCCTTAATTACTTAATACATTTTTCAATTAGACTTTGATCATTCATTAAATACATTATTTTTTCCTGAATATGATTAAATTCTTGAGGATGTTTTTGTAGTTCTATAGAATTCATGCCTATTATTTTTAATTCATCTTCTGTAAATTTTTTTACAATTTCTTTAGATAAACAAGAACATATTTTTCTATCCATACTTACATATTCGCATGCATTGGTTATTTGTTTTGTTATTTTTTCTTCTGTAGAAGATGAACAAGCACAAAAAACTAATACGCTAGATAGTAAAGATATTTTTTTTAACATAATCTTTCCTTTATTTGTAAAATAAAAACTTGTTATAACAAGTTGAAAACATATTTTATTAAAAATAAAATTAAAAAAAACTTACTATAACAAGTTGTAATGAAAAATATAGATAAAGATTATATTGAGAATGCTTATAAAACAATAGGTTTAAATGTTAAAAAAATTAGAGAAACAAAACACATTACTCAATTAGAATTATCATTAGCTATGGGTCATAAGTCAGTGAGTCTTGTATCTTGTGCTGAAATTTATCATAAAAAACAACATTTTAATATAGAACATCTGTTGAAAATTTCACAAATTTTAGAAGTAGATTTGATGGAATTTTTTAAAGGGATATAAAAATAAACCACATTAATTTAGACATTTCATTGATTTAATTTTTGTTTTAATTAAAAAATGTTAAGGTATAATAATTCTTTTGGAAGGTTAGCTTATCTGGTGATGGCCACTGACTTCAAATCAGATGAAAGGGTAGTTGACTATTCTTTGGGGAGTTCGATTCTCTCACCTTCTCGCCAAATTTAAGTCAAAATGGAGTTTTTATGAGTAAAGCAGATATTGTCGTTGGAATCCAATGGGGTGATGAAGGTAAGGGCAAAATAGTAGATAAATTATGCGAAAATTATGATTATGTATGCAGAAGTGCAGGCGGACATAATGCGGGTCATACTATATGGGTCGATGGTATAAGATATGCTTTACATTTAGTTCCTTCTGGTGTTTTAAATAAACAATGTATTAATGTTATTGGAAATGGAGTTGTGGTTAATCCTGATGTATTAATTAGCGAAATGGCTCAATTTGAAAATTTAGAAGGAAGATTGTTTATAAGTGATAGAGCACATTTAAATTTAAATCATCATGCTTTAATTGATCAAGCAAGAGAAAGACTTAAGGGTGATAAGGCTATAGGTACAACTGGTAAAGGTATAGGGCCAAGTTATGAAGATAAAATTAGCCGTAATGGGCATAGAGTAGGTGAGCTTTTAGAGCCTGAAAAATTATGTGAGAATTTAATGAAAGATTTCGAACTTAAAAAGACTTATTTTGCTACACTTGGTGTTGATATGCCAAGTTATGAAGTGGTTTTAAAAGATTTAAAACGCTTTAAAGAAGTTTTAGCACCATATATTACAGATACTACAAGAATGCTTTGGAAGGCTTTAGATGAAGATAAAAAGGTGCTTTTAGAAGGTGCACAAGGTTCTATGCTTGATATTGATCATGGAACTTATCCTTATGTAACTAGTTCAACAACTATTTCAGCTGGAGCTTTAAGTGGTTTGGGATTAAATCCAAAGGAAATTGGAAAAGTTATAGGTATAGTAAAAGCTTATACAACAAGAGTAGGAAACGGAGCGTTTCCAAGTGAAGATTTAGGTGAAGATGGTGAAAAAATAGGACTTATTGGAAAAGAAATTGGTGTAAGTACTGGTAGAAAAAGAAGGTGTGGCTGGTTTGATGCGGTTGCTGTAAGATATACGGCAAGATTAAATGGTTTGGATACTTTGTCTTTAATGAAACTTGATGTTTTAGATGGATTTGAAAGCGTTAAGATTTGTAAAGCTTATGAGTATAAAGGACAAGAAATAGATTATGTGCCTTGTGACTTAGAAAACGCTAAACCTATTTATGAAGTAATGGAAGGCTGGGATAAAGTTGCAGGAATTAGAGATTATGATTTACTGCCTGAAAATGCAAAAAAATATATTAAACGCTTAGAAGAGTTAAGTGGAATAAAAGTAGGTTATATTTCTACAAGTCCTGAAAGAGAAGATACAATTATTTTATGAAAAGCAAATATTCTTCTGTGATTAAGCTTAGAAAACAACAGCTTGATAAGGCAGAAGCAAATTTAACAAAAACAAGACAAAAGCTTTTGCAGTGTGAAGAGGAACTCAAAGAAGCTTCTAAAACCTGTGAAAGTTTATCTTTAGCCAATAAAGGTTCAGTGATACTTTTAAAATCTTCTTTAAAAATGCAAGAAATAGCAAGAGAAGGTAAGCAAAGAATCAAACAAAAGTTAGATTTAACTCAAAAAGAACTCATGCATTATCAGCATTTGTATAAAAAAGCCCACTTAGAATTTGAAAAAATAAAAGTATTAGAAAATGAAGAATTAAAAAAAATTCAAAAGGCTTTACAAAAAGAAGAAGAAAAATTTATAGATGAGCTTGCCATAACAAGACATTTTAATAAGGATAAATAATGAAAAAAATAATATATCTATTAGTTTTTTTAAGTATTTTAAATGCACAGCAAAATTGCGAGAAATATTTTGAGGCAAGAAAAGAGCAAATGCAAGATCAAATAAGAGAATATGATGAAGCTAAACAAAATTTAGAAGCATATAAAGCGTCTTTTGAAGCTTTACAAAAAGAAAAAATGCAAGCTTTAGTTCAAAAAGAAGCTGATATTAATGCAAGTTTAGAGCAAATTAAAACTTTAAAAGAACAAAATGAGCGAATTTTAGAAGCAACTAAGCAAAATTTACAAACAATTAATGAGAAAACAATGGGACGCATTACAGAAATTTATGCCAAAATGAAGGATGTTGCAGTTGCTGGTATACTTAGTGAAATGGATAGCGAAGAAGCATCCAAAATTTTACTTTCACTTGATCCTAGAAAGATTTCTTCTATTATGGCTAAAATGGATCCTAAAAAAGCTTCAGATTTGACATTACTTTTAAAAAATTTAGATCAAAATGCAAGTTCGCAATAACTTTTAAGCAGTTTTTACCTTTTTTTTAGTATTATTTCAATAAAAATAAAAAGGTGAAAAAATGCGTATTAAACCAGCTCATATACCTTACATAGCAAATAAAATAATACTAGATTTAATGCATTCTTCTTTTGTTAAAATCAAAGATGACAACCAAAAACTTATAAAAATCACAAAAGAAATTTTAGAAATTGATGTGTTAAACGAACGTAAGCTTGATGAAAAAGCAAAAGAGCTTTTAGAAAGCCAAGAAGATGAAATTGAATTTATGCAAATAGACAGAAAAAATATGTTTTGGATGATCAAGAAAAAATTAGCAAGTGAATTTAAATTTATACTTGATAGTGAAGATAGATATAACAATATTTCACATAAAATTTTAAAAAATTTGATAGATGAAGATTTAATCAATTTCAATGTTTCTGAAAATCGTGTAAAAAATTTAATATTTTCAAGTATTATGGCTTACTTAAAAGAATATGAAAAATTAGAAGATGTAGTATATGAAAAAATTTCAAACTATAAAAGAAAACTTATTCCAGGCTCTGAAGAATATGAGTTGGTATTTGAAAAATTATATCAAGAAGAACTTAGAAAAAAAGGACTTTTATGAAAGCTTATATTTATATAGAAAACGATGTTTTTTTAAGTGCTAAGGCTTTTGGAGAAAGTGGAACTTTTTTTGGAGAACTTGTTTTTAATACTTCTTTAACAGGTTATCAAGAAATCATTTCAGATCCTTCTTACGCAGGACAATTTGTAGTATTTTCAATGCCTGAAATTGGTGTAGTTGGTGTAAATGATGAAGATAATGAAAGCAAAGAAGTATTTGCAAGTGGAATAATTGTGAGAGAATTAAATAAAGAGTATTCTAATTTTAGAGCAAATAATTCTTTAGATGCTTATATGAAAAAACATAAAAAAATAGGACTTTGCGAAATTGATACTAGATTTTTGGTAAAAATGATTAGAGATCAAGGTAATTTAAGAGCAGTTATATCTACTGAAATTAAAGACAAAGAAGAGCTTAAGAAAATACTTCTTTCTAGTGCTAAAATTGATGAGGTAAATTATGTAGCACAAGTTAGTACTAAAAACTCTTATATGCATAGTAAGGGTGCTTGGAATCATAGTAAAAAAGTTTATGAGAGCGTAAAAACAAGTGGCAAAAAAGTAGCTGTGATTGATTATGGTGTTAAAGAAAATATTTTAAATGAACTTGTAAATGTTGGGCTTGAAGTAGAAGTTTTTCCTTATAATACTAAGGCAAAAGATTTGATTGATTTATATCAAAAAGGTGTAATTCATGGTATATTTTTATCAAATGGACCAGGTGAGCCAAAAATTTTAAAAGATGAAATTACAGAGATTAAAAAACTAGCAGAGGCTAAAATTCCTATGCTAGGTATTTGTTTAGGACATCAACTTTTAAGCAATGCTTTTGGTTATGAAACTTATAAAATGAAATTTGGTCAACATGGTGCAAATCATCCAGTAATCAATCTTACAAATAATATAGTAGAAATTACAGCACAAAATCACAACTACAATGTCCCTGAAGAAATAGCAGAGGTTGCAACAATTACTCATAGAAATTTATTTGGTGATAATGTAGAGGGTGTAAGATATAAAAATTATCCTATTATATCAGTACAACACCATCCAGAAAGCTCATCAGGACCACATGAGAGTAAGTATATTTTTAAAGAATTTTTAGAGCTTTTGTGAATTTAGATTTTATTGCTTTAGCAAGTATAGCTTTTCTTTCAAGTTTTGGTCATTGTTATGGAATGTGTGGAGGTTTTGTTTTAGCCTACACTCAACTTGCAAAACAAATTAAACTTCCTTTTTTTATTTTGATTTTATCTTACCATTTTTCACGAATTTTTGCTTATATATGCCTAGGTGTTTTTTTTGGAATTTTTGGAAATTTGTTTAATTTTAATGAATTTGCAAAAGGGTTATTGTTTTTTAGCATTGGAATTTTTATGATGTTTTTGGCTATTGGTTTAATTTTTAAAGGAAAATTACTAGCTTTTTTTGAAAATTCTATATTTTTTGATTGTATTATAAGAAATAATATTCTTAAATTGATAAAACAAAAATCTCTAAAAAGCACTATTTTACTTGGTTTTTTAAATGGTTTTATTCCATGCGGTTTAGTTTATTTTTATATTGCATTTAGTATGAGTGTGCAAGATGTATATTTATCTATTTTGATTATGTTGATATTTGGACTTTCTACTCTACCTGCTCTTGTATTTTTTGCATATTTTTCTAAAACACTAAATGATAAATTTCAAAAAATATCAAGTTTCATTTCTTATGTTTTAATTTTTGCTTATGGTTTATATTTTTCCTATATTGGTTTTACTTTTACAAGATAGTTTATTAATAAATGATAAATACTTAAAATAGTTTAAGCAAAAAAAGATATTAATTGTCGTATAATACACAGATTGCTTATGCATAAAAAAAAATAAGGAGAGGAAATGCACCCAGGAAATGCATTGAACTATGACTATACGGTTGCTAAATATTTTATGTTTGCTACCTTATTGTTTGGTGTTATTGGTATGGCTATTGGAACATTTATTGCCTTTCAAATGGCATATCCAGATTTAAATTACTTAGCTGGTGAATATGGTACTTTTTCAAGACTTAGACCACTACATACTTCTGGTGTGATTTTTGGTTTTATGCTTTCAGGAATATGGGCTACTTGGTATTATATTGGTCAGCGCGTATTGAAAGTTAGCATGGCAGAATCAAGCTTTTTGATGTTTATTGGTAAATTACACTTTTGGCTTTATATGATTACTATGATTATAGCTGTGATTACTTTGTTTGCAGGTATTAGTACATCAAAAGAATATGCTGAACTTGAATGGCCACTTGATATATTAGTAGTTTTAATATGGGTTTTATGGGGTGTAAGTATTTTTGGACTTATTGGAATTCGCCGTGAAAAAACATTATATGTTTCGCTTTGGTATTATATAGCTACATTTTTAGGTATAGCAATGCTTTATTTATTTAATAATATGTCTGTACCTACTTATTTTGTAAGTGGAATGGGTGATTGGTGGCACAGTGTTTCTATGTATGCAGGAACAAATGATGCATTGGTTCAATGGTGGTATGGACATAATGCTGTCGCATTTGTATTTACTGTTGGTATTATTGCTCAAATTTATTATTTCCTACCAAAAGAAAGCGGACAGCCAATTTTTTCTTATAAATTATCATTATTTGCATTTTGGGGTTTAATGTTTGTTTATTTATGGGCCGGAGGTCATCACTTAATTTATTCAACTGTGCCTGATTGGATGCAAACTATGGGTTCTGTTTTCTCAGTGGTTCTTATTTTGCCTTCTTGGGGTTCGGCAATTAATATTTTGCTTACTATGAAAGGTGAGTGGGGTCAATTAAGAGAAAGTCCATTGATTAAATTTATGATTTTAGCTTCAACTTTTTATATGTTTTCAACTTTAGAAGGCCCAATTCTTTCAATTAAATCAGTAAATGCTTTAGCACATTTTACAGATTGGATTCCAGGACATGTTCATGATGGAACGCTTGGTTGGGTTGGCTTTATGACTATGGCAGCACTTTATCACATGGTGCCTAGAATGTTTAAAAGAGAACTATATAGTAAATCACTAATGGAAGCTCAATTTTGGATTCAAACTACAGGTATAGTATTGTATTTTAGTTCAATGTGGATAGCTGGTATTACTCAAGGTATGATGTGGAGAACAACTGATGAGTATGGTAACTTACTTTATACTTTCATTGATACTGTTGAAGCTATTATTCCTTATTATTGGATTAGAGCAATAGGTGGATTATTGTATCTAGTAGGCTTTTTTATGTTTATTTACAACATTTATAAATCAATCGTAGTAGGTAAAGTGCTTGATAAAGAGCCAAAAAGTGCTTCACCTATGGCAGCATAAGGAGGAAAAATATGTTTAGTTGGTTAGAAAAAAATCCATTCTTTTTTGCTGTAGCGGTATTTATTGTGATTGCTTATGCGGGAATTGTAGAAGTTTTACCTGATTTTGCACAAAATGCAAGACCAATTGAAGGAAAAAAACCTTATACTGTATTACAACTTGCAGGGCGTAATGCCTATATAAAAGAAAGCTGCAATGCATGTCATTCTCAACTTATTCGTCCTTTTAAATCAGAAACTGATCGTTATGGTATGTATTCGGTTAGTGGAGAATATGCTTATGATAGGCCATTCTTATGGGGTTCAAAAAGAACAGGACCTGATTTGTTGCGTATAGGCAATTTTAGAACTACTGATTGGCATGAAAACCATATGTGGGATCCAGTATCTGTAGTACCTGGTTCTATTATGCCAGCTTATAAGCATATGTTTAATAATAATGCAAATATAGAAACAGCTTATGCAGAAGCACTAACTGTAAAAAAAGTTTTCAATGTGCCTTATGATAGTGAAGATGGTACCAAACTTGGTACTTGGGAAGAAGCTCAAGCAGAAGTTAAAGCAGAAGCTCAAATTATCGTAGATCAGATGAAAAACCAAGATGTTAAAGATGCGTTTGCTAGAGGTGAAATTAGAGAAATCGTAGCATTGATTGCGTATCTTAATAGTTTAAAATAGGATGAAAAATGAATTTAGAACTAATAAGAGAGTTACAAGCTTATGGTTTTTTTGCTCTTGTAGTATTTTTAGTGGTAGTTTTGTATTCTTATTGGTTTCATTTATATAGATCTGAAAAAACAGGTAGAAGAAACTATGAAAAATATGCTGATTTAGCATTACATGATGAAATTAATGATCGTGTTTTAGAGCAAAATAAAAGGAGTGCTTAATGCAATGGTTGAATTTACAAGATAATGTTAATTTATTGTCTTTTATTGGAGCAATTCTTATCATCTTAATTACTCTTGTCGTGGTAGGAAAATTGTTTAAAAGTATGAAAGAAGAAAAAAGTCAAGGTGAGTTAAGCGAACATAACTGGGATGGTATAGGTGAATTTAAAAATCCTATACCACTTGGCTGGGCTGTAGTATTTTTCTTGTCAATCGTTTGGTGTATATGGTATTTTCTTTGGGGATATCCTTTAAATAGTTATTCTCAAATTGGTGAATATAATAAGGAAGTACAAGCACACAATGAAAAATTTGCACAAAAATTTGCGAATTTAAGTGCAAAAGATAAACAAGAAATGGGAAAGAATATCTTTTTGGTTCAATGTTCTTCTTGTCATGGAATTACAGGTGATGGTATTAATGGAAAAGCACAAAATCTTAATATATGGGGTTCGGAAGAAGGACTTATAGAAGTGATTACCAAAGGTTCTAAAGGTATGAATTATCCTATGGGTGAAATGTTAAGTGCAGCGGATAATGGTATAGATGAAGCTGATATCCCTGCAATTGCAGCTTATGTTGCTTCTGAAATTGCAGCAATTAAAAAAACCGAAAATCCTCAACTTGTTGCAAAGGGAAAAGAACTTTTTGTGACTTGTACAGTGTGCCATGGTGAAGATGGAAAAGGTACTATTGATGGTCAATTAGTGGCTCCAGACTTAACAAAATATGGTAGTGCTGAATTTGTCGTAGATGTTTTAAATCGAGGTAAAGCAGGAAGTATAGGCGTAATGCCTCATTTTAATAACGGATTATTAAATGAGCTTCAAAAAGAAGCAGTTAGCGAATATGCTATTTCTCTTTCAAGGAGCGAATAATGGAAAATTCAAATAGGTGTGTATTTTCACTTTCAGGTGTTAGTGGTATGCTG
Organism: Campylobacter sp. RM16704; assembly: GCF_000816245.1. NCBI lineage: Bacteria > Pseudomonadati > Campylobacterota > Epsilonproteobacteria > Campylobacterales > Campylobacteraceae > Campylobacter > Campylobacter sp. RM16704. Next base: position 362,779 of record NZ_CP007769.1, read on the forward strand.
ATAGCGACTGTTTTATTATTATCAATTTTAGCTGGACTTACTATTTGGGGTCTTAAAGCACAACAAGATGTTATGCAAAAACCATATAAATTGGAAAAAGCAGAGCAAATTAAAATGTTTGACTCTAAAAGAGAAGAACATATCATAATAAAGGAATGATTATGGCAAAAGTTCTTGAATACTTAATTATAGCTGGCCTTGTTGTAGCTGCTGGAATTACTGCTTGGTCGGTTTTAACCGCAAACCATCTTTTTATAGGATGATCAATATATTTAAAGGCGGTTTTTTAACCGCCATTTTTATTTGTTTTACTAATTTCTCATATGCTGAAATTTTATTAAATGATAATATATTAAATACCGCGATAGAGCAAAATATCTCTATGAGTTCTAAGCAAATATATGAATTAACTGGTGTTAATATAGCTTTGGCTTTAAGTGATAAAAAAGATTTTGATAGCTTGAAAAATTATGAGGCTAATTTAAGTAAGCCTTATATTTTGCTTATATTTTCTAAGGTTTCACATAAGGTTGATATACTTGCAAGTGATGATGCTTTAAAATTTTTTGATAAAGAAGCGGTGTTAAGTCCTTATCCTGAACAAGGAACAATTTTGCCTATACTTGCAAACCCTAAACAAAAAGATATTTATAATGCAGCAATTTTAAATGGTTATGCAGATATCGCTGATCAAGTTGCAAATCATTTTAAGATTAAGCCTTTTTATGGAAATTCAAATCGTGATACTTTAAATATTATGCGGATTTTAATTTATGGCTTTTTATGTGTTGCTATTTTAATGTTAGTTCAAAGAAAAGTTAAAAGGAGAAGATAAATGCAAAATCAAAAAACCTTTTGGCCATATGGAATTTTGATTTCTTTATTTCTTATTGTACTTGCTTGTATTATCACCATCTTTGTTGCAAGTAAAGCTCCGGTGTATGAAGATAATTTTTATTTTGATTCTTATCAAAATGTAGAATTAAATTATAATGAAATTCAAAAAAATCAAAAGACTTTTGATGAAAATTTTAAACTAAGTATAAAAGACAAAGAAAGTTTTATGCATAAGAAAAATCAAGTTTATTATATTAATGAAGGACAAAATGAACTTAGAGTTAGTGTTGATAATTTAAGAAATTTTGATTTAAACAAACTTCAAATTCAAGCTTTACTTTCACGCCCACATACAAGTGAGAATGATAAAAAATTACAAGCAATTATAGATGGAAGTGATTTAGTATTTAATTTTAATATCAAAGAAAAAGGTGTATGGCAATTACTTGTAAAAATCACTCAAGATAAAAATAGCATAGGTTTTTTTAAATTCTTTTTACAGACTAAATAATGAAACTTTTTGTTTTTAGCTCATTAAGAGCTTTAAGAAAATATTATGAGAAAAAATTACAAGTAGATACTTTGGTAGATTCAGCTATGAGTATAGCTGAATTCATACAAAAGATAGTATTTTCTAAATATTTTCAAGCAACACATTATGAATGTTTGCTTTTGATGAAAAAAGCTTGTGAGCAAACTAAAAATTTAGAACTAAGCTTAAAAATACCAAGTAATTTTTTTGCGTTTTTAAAAAATAATGCTTATTTGTTTAGTTTTTTTAAAGAGTTAAGTTTAGAAAAAAAAGATATTAATTCATTAAAATTTTACGATGCATATGCACAATATGATGAACATTTACAAATTTTAGAAGAACTTTTTAAAAACTATCTTACCCTATTAAAAGAGCAAAATTTATATGATGATATTTCTTTGCCGTTAGATTATGAAATCAATACTGATTTTTTAAAAAATTATGATGAGATTATTTTTGATTTTCAAGGTTTTTTAAATGCTTTTGAAGTGGAGCTTTTGTTAAAAGTTAAGGAAGTGCTTCCTTTTAAAGTGCAGTTTAATTGCACTAAATTTAACAAAGATTTTTTGAATACTCTTAGTTTTTTGCAAGGATTTTCTCTTAAAGAAAATCATACCTATTTGTTTGATTTAAATCAAAAAGTAATTTTAAAAGAAGAGAGTTTTTTTAAAGAATGCAAAATTAGCTATAAAAGTTTTCATCTAAGATCTTTACAAGCTGCTTTTGTTTTTGAAAAAATCAATTCTTTTTTAAAAGCAGGTGTTTGTGCAAAAGATATTGTAGTGATTACTCCTGATGAGAATTTCGTAGATATTTTAAGACTTTATGATAAAAACAATGTTTTAAACTATGCAAGTGGAGAAAGTATCAAAAACACACTTTTTTATCACAGATTAAAGTCTTTGTATGAAAGTGCTAAAGATGATGAGTTTGAATATGAAGAAAATGAAGAGTTTTATGAAAGGTATAATTTAAACAAGCATTTATGTAATTTACATTTTTTTCCTTCTAATATTGATTTTATGGAATTTAAAAAGCTTTTTGATAAAAATATTACTTTTGATTTTTTTGAAAATTTTATTTTAGCTTTGATGGAAGATAGTAGTGAAGAGCTTAAAAATTATATTTATCAAGAGCTTCTTTTTATTAAAGAACTTATAAAAACTCATGAATTAAGTTTTGTACAAATTTTAGAATTATTTTTTATGCAAATTGATAGCATAAGATTAAGCAATGTTGGCGGTGGAGAAGTTACCGTAATGGGGCTTTTAGAAAGCAGGGGGCTTAGTTTTGATGGGGTAATTATAGTGGATTTTAATGATGAATTTATCCCAAAAAGGGTTTCTAGTGAGTTATTTTTAAATAATGAAATTCGTAAAAAATCAGGACTTATTACTCATGCACAAAGAGAAAATTTGCAAAGACATTATTATTATATGTTAATAGCTAAGGCAAAATTAGTTGGAATTTCTTATGTTGAAAATGAAGAAAGAATTAAGTCAAGATTTTTAAGTGAGCTTGATTTTCCACTTAGTGAAGATAAAATTTATAGTAATAAAGCTTATGTAAAATACTTTCAAACTTACACATGTACTTTTAATCTTGAGCCTATTACAAGTATTAAAGCAAAGCATGATTATTTTCAAGATGATCTTTCTTTTTCAAGACTTCATCAATTGATTAATTATGGTTTGGATTATTATTATAAATATGTTTTAGGATTAAAAGAACCAAAAGTTTTAGATGATAATCTTAGGGCAAATGAACTAGGAAGTTTTATTCATAAAGCTTTAGAAGAATACTATAATCAAAATAAAAAATTAAGATATTTTGACTATGAAAAATTTATAGATATAGTTAAGAATTTAAAAGACTATAAAATTGATGCTTTGAATTTAGCTTCAATACAAGTAATGTTTAAAGAATTTCAAATCCTTGAAAATGAACATTTTAATCAAGGTTATATGGTAGAAAAATGTGAATTTTTGCAAAAAAAAGAATTTACTACAGAAAATGGAGTAAAAATAATCGCTTTTGGGCGTTTAGATAGAATAGATAATAATAACTATGAAAGATTGATTATAGATTATAAAACGGGCAAGGTAGATGAAAAATCTTATCAACTAGCTTTTTATAGATTTTTGTTAGAAGAAAATCATACATTAGCAAATATAAAAACTTGTTTTTATGATTTAAAAAATATGAAAATTATATATGAAGATGCTAAAAGTAAAAGTGTACAAGAGTTAAAAAAATTGCTAAATGAACTTTCCAAAGAGCCCTTAGAAAAAGAATTTTCTAATCAAAAAAACGACAATACTTATAGTCCTTATACCATGCTTTATAAAAAGGAGTTTAAGCTTTGAGTTATCATTTTGAGCCTTTTTTAGCTTTGGAAGCTAGTGCAGGAAGTGGGAAAACCTTTGCATTAAGTGTTCGTTTTGTAGCTTTGGTTTTAATGGGAGCTAAGATTAATGAAATTTTAGCTCTTACTTTTACCAACAAAGCTACAAGCGAGATGAAAGAAAGAATTTTCAAAACTTTTTTAGAATTTGATTTACTTGAAAATGGAGAAAATAAAGCAGAGTGTAATGAGCTTATAAAAATGCTAGGTAAAAGCAAAAATGAGCTTGTAGCTTTAAGAGAAAAATACAAAGATGAGTTTTTAAGATCAAAACTTAATATTTATACTTTTGATAGCTTTTTTTCGCAAATCATTCGTTCTTTTGCTTTAAATTTAGGTTTTATGAGTGATTTTGAGATTATAGAAAGTCATGATAGTTATAAAAATTTTATTGCTAAATTAAATGAAGAAGAATTAAGAGCTTTAGCTTATTATATCGTTCAAACTCAAAGCAAAAGTGATTTTTTGAAAAATCTTGAAAGTTTATATGAAAGATCTTGTGAGATTAATCCTAGTTTAAACGCTCACTTTCCAAGCAAAATTATTTTAGAAAAAAGCCTTGATAAATTTATAGCTTATGCAAGAAATTTAAGCACAGATAAAAACTATCAAAAAAATTTTGAATTTGAAAACATAGAAGATTTTTTTACTAAGCCTATCATTAGTAATTTAGATAAAAATTATTTTAAAAAAGTCATTGATAATGAATTTATGCAAAAAAGAGCAGAGTTTTTACAAAGTGCAAAAGAGTATTTTACTCAAATGGAAAATTATCGTATTAGTATGCTTGCAAAACTTTTGGAGCATTTTAAAGAAGCAAGAAATGAAAATTCCACCAAACAAAATGCACTAACTTTTTCAGATATAGCTTTAAAAACTTATGAGTTAATCAGCGATGAAACCAATAAAGATTTGATTTATTTTAGACTTGATGGCTATATATCGCATTTGTTAATCGATGAATTCCAAGATACTAATGTATTACAATATCAAATTTTAAAGCCTATTATAGCTGAACTTGTATCAGGTGAAGGTGTAAAAAAAGATAGAAGTTTTTTTTATGTAGGCGATAAAAAACAAAGTATATATGGTTTTAGAGGGGGTAAAAAAGAGCTTTTTGATAAACTTTTAAAAGACTTTCCACAGATTAAGTTAGAGCATTTAGATACTAATTATCGTAGTAGAAAAATCATTGTTGATTATGTAAATGAAGTTTTTAAAGATAAATTTTTTGATAGCTTTTTAAATCCTAGTTTTACTTTGCAAAAAAGCATTAAAGAAGGTGGATATGTGGAAGTTTTGCAAAATCATGTCCCACCAAAAAGTCCTTTATATGAAGCAAGTGGCAAAGAAGTTTTAAAAATCATTCAAAGACTTTTAGAAAAAGGTGTAAAGCTTAATGAAATTTGTATTTTAGTGTGGATTAATAAAGATGCAACTTTAATGAAAGAATTTCTTGAAGAAAATAATATAAAAGCTTATACACAGAGCAATGTAGCTTTGTTAGATTGTATTAGTGTGAGAGTGCTTTTTGAGTATGCAAAAGCTTGTGTACTTAAAGATGAGTTTAGCTTGTATTTTGTAAATAGTATTTTAGAAAAAGAATTCGAGTTTATCACACTTGATTTAAACCGCAGTGTAGGCGAGATTTTAAAATACCTAGTGTATGTTTTAAAACTTGATTTAAGTGATATTAATCTCATTGCGTATTTAGAATACGCTAGTGCTTTTGATAATTTTTTTGATTTTTTATTTACTCCGTGTGAATTAAAATCTTTACAAGCTCAAGATGATGGTGTGATTATTATGACCGTGCATAAGTCTAAAGGACTTGAATTTGAAAATTTAATTGTGCTTGATAGATTTAGTAAAAAAGCTCCAGATAATGATACTTTGCTTTTTGATTATGATTTAGAGCAAGGTTGGGAGGTAAAATACAGACATAGTGCTAGAATCCATCTTAAAGATCAAAGTTACAATGCCTTTTTAGCAAAAAGAGAAAAACTCCAAGCAGAAGATGAGATAAATTGTCTATATGTAGCACTTACTAGAGCAAAAAATTCTCTTTTTATTATAAAAAATGATGAGAATTTTACAGGCTTTAAAGGATATTTTAAAGACTATGAAGAAAAGCAAATAGGCATTTTAGAGCAAAAACTTTCAAATCCAAACGAGTTTATAGAAAATTTAGAGCAAATAGAAAACTTTGAAGAATTTCAAAAGGTAAATTTACAAGAAGTTAAAATTAAAAGCCATCTTTCAAGTGTGCAAATACATTTTGGCTTGGCTTTGCATGAATTTTTGCAATATTTTGATTTTAACACTAAAAGCAATTTCGAATTTTGTAAGCAAATGGTGTATAAAAAATATCGTTTTTATTTAGATGATGAAGGTTTTAATGAGCTTTTTAAAAGACTTACTATGCTTTTAAAAGATGAGAGTTTTAACACTCTTTTAGCAGGTAAAAAGCTACTAAAAGAGCAAATCATCACTTATAAAGGCGAGCAAAAACAGCTTGATATGCTTGCATTTGATGATAATGAAGCTATCATTATAGACTATAAAACGGGTTTAAATTTAAATGAGCATAAAAAACAAGTTTTACTTTATAAAGAAGCCATAGAAAAAATCTTAGCTAAAACTTCCACTAAGGCTTTTTTAGTGTATGTTTTAAAGGATAAAGTGGAGATAGTGGAGGTTTAATAATCTATTTTATCAAATTTAGGTTTTATTATAACTTTCCCTTTTTTATCTATAAAACCATATTTCTCATTTATTTCAATTCTTGCTAAACCTTTGTTAAAACTCCAAGCACCATCAAATTTAGGTTTTATTATAATTTTCCCTTTTTTATCTATAAAACCATATTTCCCATTTATTACAATTCTTGCTAAACCCTCTTTAAATTCCCAAATACTATCAAAATCAATTTTAGGCTCCGCTACAATTTCTCCACTTTTATTTATAATTTTATACTTTTCATTTAATTTGATAATTGCCAAACCATCACTAAAATACGAAGTATTATCAAGTTCTGGTTTTATTATAACTTTTCCATTTTGATTAATAAATCCATACTTTCCATTTAATTCGATAATTGCTAAACCTTCACTAAAATTCCAAGCACCATCAAATTTAGGTTTTATTACAATTTTCCCACTTTTGTCTATAAAACCCCATTTTTGATTTAGTTTAACACCAGCTAAACCTTCACTAAATTCTTTAACATCATCAATTTTGGGTTCAACTATAACTTTTCCACTTTGATTAATAAATCCATATTTTCCATTTAATTCTACAATTGCTAAACCTTCACTAAAACCATAAATATGATCAAATTTTGGTTCTACTATAACTTTTCCATTTTTATTTACGAGACCATATTTTTTATCTAGTTCAATTGCTAAACCTTTGTTAAAACTCCAAGCATTATCAAATTTAGGTTTTATAACAAATTCTCCATTTTTATCTATAAATCCATATTTTTCATTTAATTCAATAGCTGCCAAACCATTGCTAAAATCCCAAGCATCATCAAATTTAGGTTTTATAACAAATTCTCCATTTTTATCTATAAATCCATATTTTCCATTTAGTCTAACACTAGCCAAACCTTCACTAAATCTCTGAGCATAATCAAATTTTTCAATCGCAACTTCACCGTTTTTATCTAAAAAACTCCATTTTCCATTGATTTTAACTCTTATTAAATTACCATTCATAAATATATTAGCAAAGCAAGCTTTACTATCTCCCTTGTCGCATTTTTCTTTGTAGATAGTTTGGAGTATTTTACAACTTGCTTCATCGCTGTGGCATTTACTTTCAAGTTCGCTTATGTAAATTCGGCTATATTTTCCACCATAAAAATACTGATACACACTAGCTAAAGCTATCAAAAACAAAATCATCACACTAGCTATGATTTTACTTTTGTGTTTTGTGATGAATTCTTTTCTTCGTTTGAGTTTCTTTTCTCTTTCTTCTTGGGCTATTTTTATCTCTTCTTCGATTTTCTTTTTTCTTTCTTCTTCTAATCTTTTTAATTCTTCTTGTCTTTTTCTTTCTTTTTCTAGTTTTTCTTGTGCTTGTGGATCGTATAGTTCATTACTTCCACATTCTTTACAAAATTTAGCTACATCTAAATTTTTCATATTACAGCGTTTGCAAATAAGCATCATATACCCCTTGCTTGTTTTATGATTTCATAGGCTTGGTTGATTTTTTTCATCATCTCTTGAGTTATCTTTAAAAGTTCAGGTGGGAGTTCTTTAGAATGAAGGTTATCATAGTGGTATTCTTTAGCTAGTTTTCTATAACTTTTCTTTATACTTTCAAAATCATCATTTGGATGAGAATTTAAAATTTCATAGGCTTGTTCTAGGGTGATTTTTACTTCATCTTGGTGTTTTTCTTGTTTTTGCTGAGTGTTTTCATGTGTGAAATTATAAATTTGCTCATATCTTATTTTTATTTCTCTAAAGCTTATGAGGTTTAACCCAAGTCCTATGATGATATTTTCCATTAAGGTGTTTTCATTTGCACTCATTTGTTTATCATAATATATTAGATCAAGCAATAAACATATAAGAAAATCCGCTTCTTCCTTGCTTATACGTATATTAGAGCAAAGCTCACTAATGCTTCTGCCTTGATTTTTCTCATACTCAAAAATACTTGCATAAGTATTTCTAAAGCCACTATACTCTTTAGTATAAAACATTTCTATCTTATCAAGTAAAGAAGATATAAATTTAGATAAATTTTGAGTAATGATTTTATTATCTACTTTGGCAACTTTTGCTAAAAAAGCAACTATAATAGCAGGATTTTTACTATAAATATAATCAAATTTTTGTCTTACAACATGGTATAATTCTTTTCCGCAAAATATACAAAATTTAGCGTCTTTATCAGGATTAAATTCTGAGCAGTGTTTGCAAATTCTATATTCTTGAGCTTCAAATTTTAAAGAAAACAAAATAAAACCTTATTTTAAATATAATAAAAAGTTATTTTACAAAGAACTTACTTAAAATGTGCTATTTTGCTTTTATCTATAAGAATTAATCAAAATATTTAAACTTTAAATATTCTTAAATTAAGTATTAATTAAGCTAAAATAATTATAATCTCATTTTTAAAAAAATTTTTGGCAAAGGTAAGATGATGACAAAGATAACAAAGCCAAACGAAGTAAAACGCGAATGGATCGTTTTAGACGCTGAAGGAAAGCGTTTTGGTCGTCTTTTGACAGAAGTAGCGACTATTTTAAGAGGTAAAAATAAACCTTGCTATACTCCAAATGTTGATTGTGGGGATTATGTAATCATTATCAATGCTTCTAAAGCAGTTTTCACAGGTGCAAATAAGGCAGAAGATAAACTATACCACAGACATTCAGGATATTTTGGAAGCGTAAAAAGTGAAAAATTTGGTGATTTATTAGAAAAAAATCCAGTTAAATTATATAAATTAGCAGTTCGTGGTATGCTACCTAAAACAAATTTGGGTAGAGCTATGCTTAAAAAATTAAAAATTTATGCAGGTAGCGAACATCCTCATACTGCTCAAATTGCTAATAAAGGAAAATAATCATGGCAACAACATACGCAACAGGTAAAAGAAAAACCGCTGTAGCTAAAGTTTGGGTAAAAGCTGGTAGTGGTAAAATCATCGTTAATGGTATGGATTTAAACACTTGGCTTGGCGGACATGAAGCTATAAAATTAAAAGTAGTTCAGCCTTTATTAGTAACTAAGCAAGAAACTTCTATGGATATTAAAGCAACAACTCTAGGCGGTGGTTATAGTGCTCAAGCTGAAGCTTTAAGACATGGTATTTCAAGAGCTTTGGCTGCTATGGATGCAGATTTTAGAGCATTATTAAAACCAAAAGGACTTCTTACTAGAGATAGTAGAACTGTTGAGCGTAAAAAATACGGCCGCAGAAAAGCAAGAAGAAGCCCACAATTCTCTAAACGCTAATTTTTTGGATCCATTTTTTGGATCCATTTTCTCTCCCATTTTTTCATATATTTTTGTTTTATTTAAAATCAAAGGATTTTTTGTTTAGAATAAGCTTTTATAATTTCAATGTCCGATCAGGGAAACCTCCTTTTTGTAGTAAATTTAAGCCCCTTATTAAAAAGGGGCTTATTTTATTTTAATTTCTTTTTTATATAATAGTTTAAAACTATATTATTGCTTCAAAGGAAAAATTATGAAAAAAATAATAACTTTGGTAAGTTTAGCAAGTGCATTATTCGCTTTTGATACTAGCAAGATAGAAATCACTCCAACATTTAACTATACAACTCCAGAAGGAAATTTAGATCTTAAAAATTATGGTGGAGTGGGCTTAAGATTTGGTTATCACTATGATGATTTATGGATAGATCAAGCTGAGTTGGGTATAGAATACTATGACAACGCAAAATATAACAATCCAAATGATAACGCTCACACAGATACTAGTGTATCAAGATTTTATGTAAATGCGATTAAAGGGATTGATTTAGCAAATCATGTATATTTATACGGTTTATTAGGAACAGGTTATGAGTATTTAAGTCATGGTGCTTATGAAAACAAAAGCGGTGTGTTTGCTCAATATGGTGCAGGATTTAAATTTGCACTCGGAGAAGACTTAGCTTTAAGACTAGAAGCAAGAGATCAAATTAAATTTAATAATGGTGAGCATAATTTAATTTCTAGTGTTGGTTTAAGTTTTTATTTTGGCAATAAAACCCCAAAAACACCTCAAAGTACAACTAGACAAATCGAAGAAAAGCCACAAACGAGACAAATCGAAGAAAAGCCACAGGTAAAACAAATCAAAAAATCATGTTCAGAGCCAAGAAAGGGTGCTTTAGTCGATCATATAGGATGTGAAAAAACAATAGCACTTGAAGGATATTTTGGTTTTGATCAAATTTCTATTAATCCAAAATTTGCTCAAAAAATTCAAGAAGTGGGTAAAGTTTTAGAAGAAAATCCTCAATATTATACTATTTTAGAAGGACATACAGATAGTACAGGCCCTAAAGCATATAATCAAAAATTATCTTTAGAGCGTGCTAAAGCAGTAGCAAAAGAACTTGAAAAGACAGGTGTTGCTAAAGAAAAAATAGCAACCAAAGGTTATGGTTTTGAAAAGCCAAAAGCTAGCAATGATACCAAGGAAGGTCGTGCACAAAATAGACGCGTAGAAGCAAAATTTTTCATAAAAGAATAAGCTTTGTCAAAAAAAACGATTTTATTTGATTTAGATGGCACTTTGATAGACTCTACAAGTGCCATTTTAGATGGATTTGATGCTGCTTTTAAAGCGTTTAATGAGCCTTTACAAGATCATGAATCTATCAAAGCTCTTATAGGATTTCCTTTAGATATTGCTTTTGAAAAGCTTGGTGTGGCAAAAGAAAAAATAAATGAGTATATTAACGCATATAGAAGTGTATATCAAAAAATTTATATAGAACAAACTTCTTTACTCCCATTGGCAAAAGAAAGTGTATATGAGGCTAGTTTATTTGCTGATTTAGCTGTTGTAACGACTAAAAGTTCTAAATTTTCTAAACCTTTGCTTAGTTGTTTGGGTATAGGAGAGTATTTTAAAGTTATTATAGGTAGAGATGATGTTATAAACCCAAAACCACATGCTGAACCTATTTTATTAGCTTTGGAAAAATTATCCAAGAGCAAAAAAGATGCATTCATGATTGGAGATACTCATTTGGATATTCAAGCAGCTTGTAATGCAAAAATTACTCCTATAGCTGTAAGTAGTGGTTATGAGAGCAAAGAAAGTTTAGCTAAATTTAAAATTCCTATTTTTGACAATACCTATAAAGCTATACAACACATAAAAAGTATAGCATAAATTCACATTTATTCCATCAGTTTTAACATAATAAAAAATTTTTATCATTGTTTAAGACAATTAAAGATAAAGTAGTTTTGAATTAAATAATTATTTTGATTTTAAGGATAATATTAGATGAGTAAAATAATGAAAACAATGGATGGTAATGAAGCAGCAGCTTATGCTGCATATGCATTCACAGAGGTTGCTGGAATTTATCCTATTACTCCAAGTTCTCCTATGGCAGATTATACTGATATATGGGCTTCTCAAGGAAAAAAGAATCTTTTTGGCGTGCCTGTTAAAGTTGTAGAAATGCAAAGTGAGGCAGGAGCTGCTGGAACCGTTCATGGTTCTTTACAGGCAGGTGCTTTAACTACTACATATACTGCTTCTCAAGGACTTTTATTAAAAATACCAAATATGTATAAAATCGCAGGCCAGCTTTTGCCTGGAGTAATTCATGTAGCAGCAAGAGCTTTAGCCTCTCAAGCTCTTTCTATTTTTGGGGACCATCAGGATGTTTATGCGGCAAGACAAACTGGTTTTGCTATGCTTTGCTCACACTCTGTGCAAGAAAGTATGGATTTAGCTGGCGTTGCACACTTAGCAGCTATCAAAGGTAGAGTGCCGTTTATGCACTTTTTTGATGGTTTTAGAACCTCCCATGAAATACAAAAAATTGAAGTAATGGATTATGCACATTTTGATAGATTATTAGATCGTAAGGCTTTATTGGAATTTAGAAATTCCTGTCTTAATTCGGAAAATCCAAAAACAAGAGGAACAGCTCAAAATGATGATATTTATTTTCAAACAAGGGAATTGGCAAATAAATATTATGAGGCAATTCCTGATATTGTCAATGAATATATGCAAGAAATTTCAAAAATTACAGAAAGAGAATATAAGCCTTTTGTGTATTATGGAGATAAAAATGCAACACGCATTGTAGTAGCTATGGGTTCAGTAACCGAAGCTTTAAAAGAAGTTGTAGATTATCTTAATAGCAAGGGTGAAAAAGTAGGGGTTTTAAAAGTTCATTTATATAGACCGTTTAGTTTAAAATATTTATTTGATGTAATGCCTCAAAGTGTTGAAAAAATTGCTGTATTAGATAGAACTAAAGAGCCAGGAAGTTTAGGCGAGCCACTTTATCTGGATTTAAAAAGTGCTTATTATGGAAAAGAAAAAGCACCTTTAATCGTTGGTGGTAGATATGGACTTTCTTCAAAAGATGTTGATCCTGCTCAACTAATAGCAGTATTTGAAAATCTAAATCAAGCTAATCCAAAAGATGGGTTTACTATAGGAATTAATGATGATGTAACTTTTACTTCATTAGCTGTAGGAGAAAAAATTTCTTTGGGCGATGAGAGTACTATAGAGTGCCTATTCTATGGACTTGGTGCTGATGGTACTGTAGGGGCGAATAAAAACTCTATTAAAATTATAGGGGATAAAACAGATTTTTATGCGCAAGCTTATTTTGCTTATGATTCTAAAAAATCAGGTGGCTATACAAGAAGTCATTTAAGATTTTCTAAAAAGCCTATTACTTCAACTTATTTAGTTTCTACGCCACATTTTGTAGCGTGTTCTGTGGCTGCATATTTAGAAATCTATGATGTATTAGCTGGCATTAGAAGAGGTGGAACTTTCCTTTTAAATAGTATTTGGAGTGCAGAAGAAACTATCAAAAAAATTCCAAATGCAGTAAAAAGAATTTTAGCGCAAAAAGAAATTAATTTTTATATTATCAATGCTACAAAACTTGCTAGAGAAATAGGATTAGGTAGTAGAACAAATACTATTATGCAATCAGCATTTTTCAAACTTGCTAATATTATTCCTTTTGAAGATGCTCAAAAATATATGAAGGAATTGGCATATAAATCATATAGCAAAAAAGGTGATGCTATAGTTGAGATGAATTACAAAGCTATTGATGTAGGTGCAGATGAACTTGTGAAAGTTGATATTGATCCTTCTTGGGCAAATTTAGCTGATGAAACAAAAGAAGAAACTATAGCTTATAAAGGTACAGAATTTGTTGAAAAAATTGCAAAACCTATGAATGCAGCTAAAGGCGATGATTTACCAGTTTCTGCGTTTTTAGGGTATGAAGATGGTAGTTTTGAACACGGCACAACTGAGTATGAAAAAAGAGGTGTTGGTGTTATGGTGCCAAGATGGATAGAAACTAATTGTATTCAGTGTAATCAATGTGCTTCAGTATGTCCTCATGCAGTTATTAGACCATTCTTGATTGATGAAGAAGAGCTAAATGATGCCCCAGTAGGTGTAAAAGAGCATAGTTTAAATGCAAAAGGTGTAAAAGAACAAAAACTAAATTTCAAAATTCAAGTTTCACCACTTGATTGTACAGGCTGTGAGCTTTGTGTGCATGAGTGTCCTACTAAAGAAAAATCTTTAGTAATGGTTCCACTAGGTGAAGAACTTGAACATGGAGAGCAAGAAAATGCTGACTATTTGTTTAAAAAAGTAAGTTATAAAGATGATATTTTAAATAGAGAAAACACCAAAGGTATTCAGTTTTCTCAACCTTTATTTGAATTTCATGGTGCATGTCCAGGTTGTGGGGAAACTCCATATATCACTTTAATTACTAGATTATTTGGTGAGAGAATGATTATAGCTAATGCAACGGGTTGTAGTTCTATTTATGGTGGTTCAGCACCTTCAACTCCTTATAGAAAAAGTAATAAAAATGGTCATGGTCCAGCTTGGGGTAATTCTTTATTTGAAGATAATGCTGAATTTGGTTTAGGTATGAAAATAGCAACCGAAACTACAAGACATAAAATAGAACAAATTATGAATGAAAGTATGCAAGAAGTCCCTAATGCACTTTCTGCTTTATATAAAGAATGGATTGTAAATAAAGAAGATTCTAAAGCTTCATTGGAGTTAAGGGATAAATTAGTTCCATTATTAGAAGAAAACAAACAAATTAAAGCTGTAAATGATATTTTAGAACTTAAAAGCTATTTGAGTAAAAAATCACACTGGATTTTTGGTGGTGATGGTTGGGCCTATGATATAGGATATGGTGGTCTTGATCATGTTTTAGCAAGTGGTGAAAATGTAAATATCTTAGTACTTGATACTGAAGTTTATTCAAATACCGGAGGTCAAAGTTCAAAATCGTCAAGAACTGGTTCAGTAGCTCAATTTGCTGCTGCAGGTAAGCCTGTGCAGAAAAAAGATTTGGGGCAAATTGCTATGACTTATGGTTATATATTTGTTGCTCAAGTAAATTCTAATGCAAATTATTCTCACTTGTTAAAGGCATTAATTGCTGCTGAATCTTATAATGGACCATCATTGATTATTGCTTATTCTCCTTGTATAGCCCATGGTATTAAAGGAGGGCTTGGAAATTCAGGAATTCAAGCAGAGCTTGCTACAAAGTGTGGATATTGGCCAACTTATATTTATGATCCGCGTTTAGAATCAGAAGGAAAAAATCCTCTAGTAATTTCTTCTAAAGAGCCTGATTGGGACTTATATGAAAGCTTTTTAATGAATGAAGTTCGCTATACTTCACTGAAAAAATCAAATCCTGAGCAGGCTAATGATCTTTTTGAAAAAAATAAAAAAGATGCACAACGCAGATATAGGCAATTAAAACGTTTAGCAAGTGCTGATTTTAGTAATGAAAACTAAACTTGCTTAAAATTTTAATTGTGAGTTTTTGGATAATTAGTGCTTTTAGTACTAATTATCCATTTTTTATCAATGATTGTAAAATAGATAGTTTTGATTCAATTAAAGACCCTTTTTTTCAAAATATTGAAAAATTAAAATCAGATTATTCTTTACAAGCTATTGTTTCTAATAAAGTTAAAATTAACAATATATGGTATGCTTTAAATGATAGTATTGATGGATTTATGATTATTGAAATAACAAATTCTCAAGTTGTTTTGATGAAAAAAGATAAAGTATTGGTTCTGGATTTATATGATAAAAATAATATTTTTGTTTATTAGTTTTTTTATTTTTACAAATGCTTCAATAATTCAATGCAATCAACGTGTTTTTGATATAAGTATTGAAAATAAAACTTCTTTACTTGAAGTTTTGAATGAGCTTGGTAGAGAATGCGGTTTTAGTATTATTATAAAAGATTTAATAGCTAAAGAAAAATTAGATAGCAAGCAAAACTATTTACATATAAGAAAAATGACTTTAAAAGAAATTTTTAATTTGCTATTAAAAGAAAATAATCTTGCTTATGAATACGAAAGAAATATTTTAAAAGTTTATGGAAAAAAAATAAAAACTTTTAAAGTTCACTATATAAGTTCTATTAGAGAAGGGCAAAGTATTACCAAGGCTTCGGTAGATTCAAGACCTAGGCAAGGAGATTATGATAATACTAAAGAAGCAGATAATTTAGTGATAAGTACAGACAAATTTGATTTTTGGGAAAAAATAGCTGAAGAAATTCAAGCTTTATTGGATGAAAAAACAAATAAGCCTATTATTAACACTAATGCAGGAATTATAACATTAAATGCAACACCATACGAACTTGCGAGAGTTGAAAAATATCTATATGATTTAAATAAAAGACTTAAAAAACAAGTATTAATTGATGTAAGTATTGTTGCGGTGCATTTAAATAAAAGTCATTCTAGCGGAATTAACTGGCAAGAACTTGCTTTTAAACTTAACAGTGATGATGATTTTATTATAAATAAGGGTGGAATCAGGAATATTAATTTAAAAGCCAATATAGAAACAAAGGCTATTTTAAATTTATTACAAGAAAATGGAAAAACAACCGTACTTTCAAATCCAAAACTTATGGCTTTAAATAATCAACAAGCTATTATTTCCATAGGAGATACAATAAATTATCAAGTAAAAGAAAGTTCTAAAGGAACTGAAAATGGGACAACTATTAGTGAGACTTTTAATAATTATTCTATTTTTGTAGGGATATTACTTAATATTTTGCCAGAGATTTCAGATGATCATAAAATTATGCTTAGGATTAATCCAAGTTTGAGTGATTTTAAATATAGTGTAGATAATTATCGTCAAAATAAACCTAGAGATATTGCACCTGATACTATACAAAAAAAGCTTTCAACTGTAGTAGAAGTTGAAGATGGACAAACCTTAATTTTAGGTGGATTAATTAGTAAAAATACTATTAGTAATCATAATGAAATCAGTGCTTTATCTAAAATACCACTTTTTGGTTTTTTGTTTCAGGGAAAACAGAATTTAGAAGATACTAGTGAAATAGTTTTTATTATTAAACCAAGTTTAATAAAAGCTGATAAAAAAATTTTAAGTTTAAAAGAATTGGGTTTTGAACATGAAGATAATATATTTTAAATTATTACTTTGTTTATCATTTATGCAAGCAATTGATATTGAAAATAGCACCTATGATACTGCACTTTTTTATGAGAAGTTTATTTTGCAACCAAATTATGAAAATGCTCTGAATTTAGCTAAGTATTTTTATCAAAATAAAGCTTATGAAGAAGCTATTTATTGGGCTATAGAAGCAAATGATTTTGATTTAGAACAAAAAGAGGCATGGTTGATTTTTATCAATGCAAAGCTTAAGCAAGGAAAATACGAACATGCTCTAAAAGCAAAAAATGAGTATGAAAAACTCTTAGGAATTGATCTTGAGTGACAAATATATTCTTTTAGAACAAAATTTATTTACAAAAAAAGAATTAAAAAGTTTAGATGAATGTTTTTTTAAAGAATTATCACAAAATTATGGCTTAAATTTTTTGGATTTAAATAAAGATATGAAATTTGAAAAGTATCTTGATATTTTACCGATTGCTTTAATGGAGCAATATGAACTTTTTTGTTTTAATGAGGATGATGAAAATATTTATATTGTTTCTTTTAAACCTTTATTAGAAGAAGCTATAGAAAAAATACAAAATTTATATCGTTTTAAAAATATACAGATTTTTATTTGTACATATGTTCAATTTGAATATTTTTTCAAAAAAATTCAATTTTTGATAAAAATTAGAGATTATGCTGATATTTTATATAAAAATTTAAACAACCAAGAAGTACAAGAAGATGCTATATTGGAACAATTTTTATTGCTAATTTTATCACATGCTTGTTTTTTTAAAGCAAGTGATATTCATTTTGAACCATTAGAAAATGAAGTTTTAGTAAGATTTAGAATTGATGGAATTTTAAATAATATTTGTGTTTTAAATTTTAGAGTATATCAAGCTTTACTTTTACATATAAAGATTATTTCTTTATTAAATGTTGCAGAACAAAGAAATGCCCAAGATGGTAGTTTTAGTAAAATAATTCTAGAGCAAAAATATGATTTTAGAGTATCTATTATGCCTTTACTTTTTGGACAAAGCATTGTTCTTAGAATTTTAAAACAAGAAGAACGGGTTTTTGAACTTGATAAATTGTTTATTGATGAAGATATTTTATCAAATTTAAAAAGATATATTCAAGCACCATATGGTCTTATTTTGTTTTGTGGTCCTACAGGTAGTGGAAAAAGCACTTTTATGCATGCAATTTTAAACCAACTTGATACTAGTAAAAAAATAATTACTTTAGAAGATCCTATAGAATACAAACTAAAGCATGCGCAACAAATTCTTTTAAATCCTAAAGCTAATTTTGATTTTCATAAAGCATTAAGATCTGTTTTAAGACAAGATCCTGATGTAATAATGGTTGGTGAGATTAGAGATGAGGAAAGTTTAGATATAGTTTTAAAGGCATCATTAAGCGGACATTTGGTTTTAAGTACCTTACATACTAATAATGCTTTAGAGGCTATTTTTAGAATGATGCATATGAATGCTAAATCTTATTTAATATCTTGTTCTTTAAATTTAATTATAGCTCAACGTTTAGTGAGAAAATTATGCAAATGCAAAGAGAAAGTTTATGAAAAAAGCATTTTTCAAAATGAAGTGATTGAAGGTTATTTTTATAAAGCAAAAGGTTGTGCTAGGTGTTTAAATAGTGGTTATAAGGGTCGTATAATGATAGCTGAATTTTTGTTTTTAGATCAAAACATAAAAAATATGATAGAAAATAACATAGGTTATGATAATATTTTAAAATATGCTATAGAAAAAGGATTTTTAACCTTAGGATGTGATGCAGTACAAAAGGTTAAACAAGGTTTAACTAGTCTAGAAGAATTAAAAAAGATAAGCTTTTGAAAAAATTTATTATTACTTATGTTTTAAATAATGAGTCAAAACAACGTATCATTAAAGCTAAAAATTTATATGAAGCTAGAATTTGGGCTTTAGAAAAATACTCTAAATTGGTTGATATACAAGAGTATTTTGAACAAACAAAACATAAAATAAAAGATGAAGATCTTGTGTTTATTTTGAAAGATTTAAGTGTTGTTTTAAAGAGTGGAATGAGTTTACAAGAGGCAATATTAGAATTTATAAATTATGCTTATGATGAAAAAGTCGTTAATAAATTTAGTGTAGTTTATAATAAACTCATAAATGGATATTCTTATGAAGAGTCTTTTATAGGCATTTTAAATTCTAGAGAATTAGCAGTTTTAAAAATTTGTGAGGGAAAACAAGAATTAAGTAAAGCTTTTGATATTATTGTTGATTTAAAAGAAAAAAACATAAAAAACTTAAAACAATTTAAAAAAGCCATAACTTATCCAATTTTGGTATTTACTTGTGTTATTTTGGCTTTTTTTGTTCTTATAATTTTTGTTTTACCTGAATTCCAACTCTTGTTTAAACAACTTGAATTACCATTGCCAGTTGTTACAAAAATTCTTTTTACAATAGCAGATTTTTTTACCAATTTCTTGATATATATTATTTTAGGAGTATTTATCCTTATATTCTTTGTAATTTTTTTTAAAAACACATTTCTTTTTCATAAAATAATGTTTTATTTTCCTATTTTTGGCAAAATTATTCAAAATCAAGATAAATTTTGTTTTTTTATAATTTTATCTCATCTATTAAGTGCTGGAATAGATGCAAAAAAAGCTTTTGAATTGTCTATCGGAGGTATAGAAAATTTATTTTTGAAAAATAAAATGTTTGAAGCTATGAAATTATTTGAATCAGGACTAGATATAGCACAGGCGTTTTTAAAAATAGATATATTTGAACCTTTTGTTATAAGAATGTTAAAATTAGCTTTAAAAAGTTCAAAATTAGATAAAAGCACTTATGAGCTTGCATTGTTTTTTGAATATAAAAAAGAAAATTACACTCAAAAACTTCTTACTTTACTTGAGCCATTAATGACGATTATCATGGCAAGTTTGATTTTAATTCTTGCTTTGGGCGTATTTTTACCTATGTGGCAAATGAGTCAAGGTGTTAGTTTTTAGAATTTTCAATGATGCTTTCTAGTTCTTGATAATCTTTTTTAAGTTTTTCTAGTATTTCTTGAGCTTTTAAACCTATCATTAGTAATTCATAAACTTTTGGTCGATCTTTTTTCCACTTACGCAATGTTTTAACATTGATATCTAATTTTCCTGCTATATCTCTTTGAGTCATCAAAATCCATTTTTTTATTTGATTTATATCAATAATGGCTTTAAAAGAAAACAAGGTAAATTTAGAACTTTTTAATTATAAAAAGGGTAAATTTAGGACTTAATTTATTTTTTAAGGTTTTGGTGTGTTAAAATCAATTGACGAAAAAGATAATATTATCTATGGAGATTTATCTGCTCAAAAGAATTTGAATATTGAATTTTGTGGTAGAAAAAATATTGTTTTTTTCGCAGGATCTAGTTTAAATATTAATATTATTTTTCATGGAGATAATTCTTTAGTTTTTATTTGTAATAATTGTCGGTTGAATGGAAAAATTGAAATAAGAACAGGTGGAGTTTTTTACGCAGGTGAAAATTGTACTTCAGGTTGGACTCATTTTCGTGTTTATGAGGGAAGGAGCATTATATTAGGTAATGATAATATGCTTTCTTGGTCTATTTGGATGCAAACTTCTGATTATCATTTAATTTTTCATTCAAATTCTTATAAAAGAATTAACTTTGCTAAAAGTATTTATATAGGTGATCATGTTTGGTGTGCCCAAGAAGTTGCTGTGTTAAAAGGTAGTTTCGTAGCAAGTGGGAGTATTTTAGGTGCAAAAAGCGTTAATGCCGGATATAAGTTTTCTAATAGTATTTATGCTGGAAATCCTAGTAGAATAATTAAGGATAATTGTTTTTGGAGTAGAGAAGATCCAGTTGTTGGCAATTGGTGCAAAAATGAAATTGCACAATATTCTACAATGAATACTAAAGAATTTAAATTTGACTTTGAAGAACAAAAATTTTTAAATCCTGTTTTATTAGAAAAAGAACTTGAAAAATTAGAAAATGCACATGATAAATTAGAATTTATATACGATTATATTTATAATAATACTCATAAAAATCGTTTTTCTTTATTTGAGAATAGTAATCAAAGTAAATGCAAACTTTATAAAGATAAAAATAAAATTTCTTTTTCAAGATTAAAATTTCAAAATTCTAAAAGACAGGATGAATTAGCACTCAAGTATAAAGGTGCTGTATGTATAGTAAAAAATCATTTATCCTATAAATTAGGATTTGCCATAATTAAAAACTCAAAAAATTTTAGAAACTATATAAAAATACCCTTTGTGCTTTTGAAAATTGCAAAAGAACATAAAAATACAATCCAAAATAAAGTAAATTTGCAAGATTTTTGTGACTATGAAGAAGCAATAAATATAAAAAATAGCCTTTCATATCAGCTTGGAAATGCTTTGATTAGAGCTCATAAAATTCGATATAAAGGCGGATATTTAAAATTTTTTATTGAAACAATAAAAATTATAAAGAAATTTAAGCAAGATAATCATAAGTAACTTTAGCTATAGTTAATGCAACCATAGTTAAAAAAAGTTTTTTAATGAAAGTTCCTTGAGTTTTTAAAACAAATTTAGAGCCTATGAAAGCACCTAAAATTTGACCTATACCCATTAAAAAACCAACCTTCCATAATACTTCATAAGAATATAAAAAAACCCCCAAGGCTACTATGTTACTGGTAAAATTTAAGATTTTGGTATTAATGCTTGCATTTTTCATGCTAAAACCAAGAAATATTACACAAGCAAAGATCCAAAATGACCCAGTTCCTGGTCCTAAAAAGCCATCATAAAAGCCAAGCAACAAACCAAAAGTGATTTGAAAACTTGTAGCACTCATTTTAGCTTTATTATGGATATGACCCAAATCAGGTTTAAAAATAGTATATAAAAAGATTAAAACAAGACAAATTAATACAATGATTTTAACAGCATTTTGATCTATGAGTAAAACAGCATAAGTTCCAATAGCTGCACCAATGGCGGTAAATAAAATTCCCAAAGCAATTTTTTCTATATGCATAGATTTTCTATAGGCTAAAACAGCTGTTAATGAACCAAAAGTACTTTGAAGTTTATTTGTAGCTAGTGCTAAATGAGGAGGAATCCCGCAGGCAAATAAAGCAGGTATAGTAATAAGCCCACCTCCACCTACTATAGCATCAACACATCCTGCAAAAGCTGCAACAAAAAATAAAATCACATAATAAGTTAATTCAAGCTCCATAAGCTTTCCTTGTTTTGTCCGATTCTATATAAAGCAAAATCATATTTTATAGGATCGTGTGGATCAAATTTTTTAAGATTTTGCGTAAGTTCTAATACACTTTTAAAATCATAAATCTTACGCTCTAAAAGCTTAATCTTTAATGAAACTTTATGAGTATGTGTATCTAAAGGTATAAGCAAATCTTTTTTATCTATGTTTTTAAATAATCCAAGATCAAGTTCATCTTTTCTAACCATCCATCTTAAATACATATTATATCTTTTTAAAGGTCCTTTGGGGAATGTAAAATTTTTAGAAAAGAAAAACTCATAACCATAACTTCTATATGAATTGATTCTATAGATTTGTTCTATAAAATATTTTATAGCGTGTGTGATATTTTGTTCTTTTTTATAGGCTGTAGTGAAAATATTTTCAATGCTATTTTGATTTTTTAAACGCTTTAGAGTAATAAAAATTTGAGCTATATCTTGTGAATTTTGAAAACGATATTTTAAATTTTTACATTCTTTTATAATATATTCATCACTTTTTTCTAATAAAGTAAAATCAAGCTTTTTTAAAAAATTGACAATATTTTTAGCATTTCCATAAGCAAATAAAGCACAAAGCAAAGCTATAGTTTCATCTTTATATATGCTTGCAATTTGCAATGGATCAGGATGAGAAAAAAGCTCTTTTTGGGTATTTTTATCTAAAATAGCTTTTTCCAAAAGAGCTTTTAATTGCATTAGGATTTTAGGCCAAGTAAAGTATCTAGCATTTGATCAACTGTGGTTACTATTTTAGCTGCAGCACCATAACTTGCTTGATATTGTATAAGCGAAGCTAATTCTTCATTGGTATTTACCCCGCTTTTTGATTGGTATTCTGCATAAACTGTATTATAAACAGTTGTGTTTGTTGCATGAGAAAAACCGTTACTTTCTGCATTTGAAGCAATTTTTCCTGTAAATTTTCTATAATATCCATCTAAAGTTAAAGTATCTACCGTGCCGTTTTTATTATAAAAATTTACTTTAGTAGTTTGAAGTTGTAACATAGCATTAGCAACATCGTTATTTCCGTTGATTCCATTTGAGCTTGCTTTTAAGGTATTAGGATCATTTCTTATGCTTGAATTTACATTTATACTGCTTGCATCTTGTCCATTGAAGAATGAAGATACATTTAATGCTCCAGGAAAATTAGTGCCTTTATCTTTAAAAGCTATTTTATAACCCTCTTTTAAACCATTGATTTGAAAATTTCCACTATCGCTTTGCACATCATAATGATAAAAAGCTTTGAAAAAATCGTTTAAATCATCACCACCTTGACTATTTTTATTATCATCAATATCAGCGTTAATTTGGTTAACTATATCTTGTATGGTGGTATTTACATCTATTTTTATTGTTCTTGTGGCTACAGGTTCGCCTTTATCATTGTAAACAGTAAGATCAAAATTTCCTGCTTGGATGTTTTTGTCATAACTCATTAAAGAGGTGTTTGGTTTTAAGCCTTTTAAATCATCAGAGTTAACCCTACTAGTTGCTGCTTGTGCATAAACATTGTTAGTTTGGGTAATCAAAGTCTTAGTAAAAGTATTTAGCATATCCTTGTATTCTTGCAAAATGCCATCACTATAAGTACTGTGGTTACCATCATAATTTCTACCTCTAAGATCAAGTTGTGCTCCAAGTTGTCCGCCTGTGATTTTACCTGTTAAGTCATAGCGATTTTCATCATTAACTTCATAAGAAATTTGGTAAAATCCTTGAGGATTTTTGTTGTCAAGTTTTAAAGGATGAAAACTTGATCCATTTACTATACTAAATCCTTGAATACTTAAATCATAATATCTTCCAGAATCTGTCATAGTTGATTCTAAGGTGCTATCTTGTGTACTTTTACCTTTCCAAGCTACTGCATCTACTAGCTTTGAGAGTCTAAGTTCAAGCTCATCCCTTCTATCTCTTAATTGATTTGCATTATCGGTTGGTAAAACTTCTTCGTTTTCAAGCTGTTTATTGATATTTGCAATTTCTTGACCAATGTTGTTAATTTCATCTACGCTTTGTCTAATTTGTTCATTTACCGTTTGTTGCATTTGATCAAGAGCTTGTAGTGTTTTTTGTATATTTTGTGTGAGAGTGTTAGCACTTTCTACAAGATCTATTTTGCTTGCACCATCACTTGGATTTGAAGCAAAATTATTCCATGCATCGTAATAATTTTTGTAATCTTGTAAAATACCTGTTCCTTGCATATCAGGAAATCTTTGACTTGCTTCTTGTAAAATTTTCCCCAAATAGTCTGTATATTGTTGTTGTGTTGTAGCGTTTTTTAATTTATAATAAGAATGCTCATCATGTAATCTTTTAATGGTGTTAATTTGAGTGCCAGTTCCTAAATGTAAACCACCTCTATCAATAGACATTCCAGTGCCTTGTACAGCTCTTTGTCTCGTATAAAATACCGCGTTTGCATTGGAAATATTGTTACCAGTTGTGTTGATTTGAATTTCAGCAGCTTTTATGCCACCAACTCCTGTATATAAACTATCAAAAATTCCCATGATTTAGCCTTTAAACATTAATTTTAAATAATGAATCTGGAATTGTTTTTTTATCTCCATAAGCATTATTTGTTCCATTTTGTTCAAACATGGTATTTAAAAGATTGTCATAAAAATCTTTAATTACAAGAACTAATTTAGCATATTCTTTATTTTTTTGGTGTAGAGTGTTTAAATTTTGCTTTAGAAGTGCTAATTTTTCTTTATCTTCATCATCTAAAAGCTCATCTAAGCCTTTGTTATTTCCTTGATTACTAAGATCTATTAAAGCTTTGTCAAGATTTTTTTTAGCAATTTGAAAATCACTTACTAATTTAGTTTTATCTTCTATACTTTTATTTACATATTGATGATTAGCAACTTGAATTTGTGCTATATCTTCTATAGTAAGATTGATGAGTTTTTCTAATATGGAATTTGTTTCATCTAGATATTGTTTAACCATTTTTTATCCTTTCTTGGGCAATTAACCCAAAAAAAGATAAATATTATAATAAAGAATCTGCTATTGCTTTTGAAGTGGCTTGTAAATCTATTTTATACTCACCATTTTTAATCTGAGAAGCAATTAAAGATACCTTATTTTCCTCTATTTCTTGAGTTTCTTTTGCCTTATTGTTTTCTTTATTTTCTGTTTTGTTTAAATCATTAGTAGCAACTTGAGCTACATAACTTTGATGTATAGGGTTTATCATTTTAAGCCTCCAGTTCTATTGAAAAACTCTAAAAACTATATCGGCACTTAAAAAAATAACTTAACCCCTTTCTTTTAAATAATCAAATAATAATTTTGAAAAACCTAACCCTCCACTTAATGCCTTACTCATAGTATCATTATACATAGATGAATAAATTTCATCACTTGCATCTTTTCCAAACAAAGAATTTTCTTGTTTTAAAGAAATATCTAAAACACTTTTGATTAAAAAAGCCTCAAAAGCATCAGTTTGTTCTTTTAATGCTTTATCTTCATTACTTAATGCCTGTATATGAGTTAAGTCGTTTTTAAAAGCACTATCTGCATAGTTTTTTGCTGCTTTATAGCTATTGTTGTGCTTGGTAATACTTTCATAAAGTTTGCTACTATAATTTTTACTTGCTAAATAATTATCCACTCTCATTATATCACCTCTAATTCAGCACTAATTGCACCAGCTCTTTTTAAATTTTGCATAATTGCAATAATATCATTTGGAGTAGCTCCAAGTTTATTTAACATTCTAGCTATATTTGCTACTGTTGTTTTAGTATTTGTGATTTTTAAAGTATTTGAAATAGGATCTAAAATTCCCCCATCTTTCATATCAATTTCGTTTTGTGCTAATGCTGCATTGTTATTTGGATCAATTTTTATAGTTATATCTTTATGGGTGATTAATATAGGTTCTACTTCTATATTTACTCCAGCTACTATAGTGCCAGTTCTCTCATCAATTATAACTTTGCTTTCAGGAGTATAAGCAATGTCTTGCTCTAATACTCTAGCCATAAATTCAACATGAGAAAATTCTTCTGGCTTTGTTAATTTGATGGTTCTAGAATCTAAAGCTTTTGCTATATCTGCATCAAAAATACTATTTAAAACTCTTTCTATATTATTTGCAATTTTAAAATCGGCATCTTTTAAACTTAAGGTTAAATCTTGATTTTGACTGAAATTTTGAGGAATTTCTCTTTCAACTACTGCACCATTGATTACGTTTGCAGAAGTCGAATGTGTCCCTGCTGCACCTGGTCTTGGGCTAAGTCCTCCTATAGCTAAAGAACCTTGAGCTACTGCATAAATTTCTCCATCAACACCTTTTAAAGCTGTCATAAGTAAGGTTCCACCTTGTAAAGACTTTGCATCACCCAAAGAAGCTACGCTTACATCAAGTTTATCTCCACTTCTTGCAAAAGCAGGAAGTTTTGCTGTAACCATTACTGCTGCTGTATTTTTTGATTTTATATCGCCTGGGCTAATTTTTACATTCATACCTTGAAGCATATTTGAGATAGATTGTAAAGTAAATTCACTACTCGTACCATCTCCACTTCCATTTAAACCAACAACCAAACCATATCCTATGAGTTGATTATCTCTAACACCTACTACATTGGTAAGTTCTTTGATGGTAGCTGCAAAAATGCTTAAGCTTAATGTTAAGCAGATTAATAATATTTTCATCGATTCTTCCTTTAATCCATGCTATTTTCATAAATTAAAGCAAAAAAAGTTCCAAATTTATACAAAGGAGTAAAAGCTTAGAGTGGTGGAGCCAAATTTTCTTTCTTTAGTTTTTTCATACTTTTGTAATCTAGCTGGGGTTTTAAAAGAACTATGATGTTCTATAATAATGATTTTCACACTAGAACTTTTTATATTTTCTATCATTTTCAAAGTTTTTTCGTATATATCAAAAAAACCTTCTCTAATATCAAAAGGAGGATCAAGATATAAAATAATATTTTCCTTGGAATCTTGAATGATTTGAGGTGTTTTTTTAAAGGTATCATCATTTAGGCAAATAGTATTTTGATCAATATCAGAAGCATTTTTAGAAGCTATTTCATAAGCTTTTTTATCTTTTTCTATAGCATAACTTTTTAAGCAGCCATTGCTTCTTGCTTCTAATGCCATCAAAGCACTTCCACCAAAGGCTTCTATAAAAATTTTATCTTGCAAAGAAAAACGTAAAACATTAAAAACACACGATTTTACTATACTTTTTGTACTTCTTGTAGTTTCTAAACTAGGAAGTAAAATTTTTTTCCCTTTGTAGATTCCACTTTCTATAGTGGTGTAGATTTTTTGAGTTTGCTTTTTTGAGTTTGCTTTTTTGCTTTCTTTTTCTTTATAATTTTTCAAAAATTCTTTAACACTTTGATATTCTTGTGTTTTATGCATTATTATTTTCTTCTTCTTTGATAAGATTTTTAAGTTCTAGCTTATAAAAATCAAACATTGCATCAATTTTTTTATGGCTTTCTTGGCGTAGTTGCTCTAAAATGGCTTCACATTTTTGATTCATAATTTTTTTTTCTCGCATAGCAATTTTGTAAGAAATATTTTGTAAACTAGCGTTAAAATCATTTAATTCATTCAGCAATTCTTCTGTACTGAAAGGTAATGTTAAGAAATTTGATTTTTTATTAATGATAAATTGTGGTTTTTGTGTGTTAATTTTTTCATCACTAATTATAAAATCACAATCCTTTTTTAAAACCAAAAAATCTTTTAAGATTGTTTCTAAGGTTTTTTCTAAAATTAAATCTTTACATTCAAGTGCAATTTTCATCATGTTAAGCTCACTTTTAATTTATGTTTTTTTAAAGTGTATGGTACAATACCTAGTGCTAAATTTGCAAGTTCTGCAAAAGTTAGTATATAAAAATCTTCAAAATTTCTATTTGAAACAGCCTGTAATCCTTTAGCACACTTATCAAACATATAAAAAGAATAAAAATCTTCTACAACTAAAAAATCACATCCACTATCATAAGCATCTAAAATAATTGCAGCTGCACATTTATAAGCTAGTTCTGTATTTAAATTTAAAAAGTTATATCCACAACTTTTATGTTTTCTTTCAAAATCTATAATTTTTGCCTGAAGAATATTTGTTAATTGCAAAGAATGCTTTGCATCAGAAAAACCTTGATAAATTCCTATATTAAAATCTTTAAAAAAATATTTAATATTTTCTATTTTTAAATACTTTAAAAAAATTTCTGGTGCATATTGGATTTTTTTGATTTTACTCATAATTTCATAAATACTATATTCACATACTAAAATATTATCTTCATCCATCATTCTTGAATATTCTTCTAAGATATCGTTAGGATTGTAATCTATAATAAAATAATTTTTTCCTAAAGGTTTTTCGCATATTGTGGTTTGGATATGAATTTTTTCTAAAGCATGTTTAATAATATCAAAATAACAAAATAAATCATTATTGCTATTGGTATAAAGTTTATACATTTTAAATCCTTAGAAAATTCTTCTAGCTAAACCTGATTTTACAAGCATAACTTTTAATTCTTTAATGTAGGATTCATAATCAAGTGCATTAGAAGTAATGAAATTTTTAAATTTAGTATGATAATAAATCCCTTTATCTTCATCGGCGATTAATTTTAAAAATTGTGGAGTTTTTTCTGGATATTTTAATAACATTTTATAAGCAAATATAAAAAAGCTATCGCCAAGATATTCAGGCAAGAATTCTCTAACTTCACTCATATAGTATAAAAAATCATACTGCTTATAAAGTTCTATATCGTGAATATCAATAAGTCCCTTAAAAAAATCTAATTTATCTAAAAAATCACTTTTATCCATAATAAGATCTTTTGTAGCTCTTTTAGTATCAAGTGGTTCTATAGTAAGTTCATTTCCAAACTGCTCTACAATATTATTCAAAATTCTTCTTTGCCGAATGGCTAATTGGTTGATTTTAATACAAGCTTCCGGGTTTTCTTCAAAATCAAAATATATATCATCTTTTTTTATTTGAGCTAAAATATCATAAATGCGTTTAAAATCATTGCTTTCATAAACATAAGGTTTATAATAAGCTAAATAATCACTATTTTTATCAAAACGAAAAATTTTTAAAGTTATTTTCATCTTTATATCCTTAGGTATTATTTTGATTATATACATTTTAAACTTATAAAAATTTAATTCTTATATAAAATTAAAAGCTTTTTGTATAAAATATTCACAATGGATAAAGAAAAAATTATTATAAATGCTTTTGCTAATTCTATTATTGGTGATGATGGTGCTGTTATTAATGGATATTGTTATTCTAAGGATTTATTTTGCGAAGATGTACATTTTAAATCTTCATGGATGAGTTTGGAGCAAATTGGAGCAAAGGCTATGCTTGTGAATATTTCTGATGCTATAGCTATGAATGCTATTCCAAAATATGCACTTTTAGGACTTTCTTTACCAAAATATTTGAGTATAAAAGAAATTGAAAATTTACAAAAAGGATTATTAAATACTGCAAAAAAATTTGGCATCCAAATTATAGGTGGAGATACGATTGCAGATAAAAAAATAAATATTAGTATAACTATTATTTCTAAGATTAATCATAAAGCTATTTTTAGAAAAGGTTTAAAAAAGGGAGATTTATTTGCTTTTAGCGGAAAATTAGGTGGTAGCTTAAAGGGTTTAAATATTTTACTACGGGGTGGAAAATTGCACTCTAACCATCGTTTTATAAAGCCTAGTTTAAGACAAAATTTTTTTTATGATATAGCAAAAAAAGTTAGAGTGAGTATGGATATATCAGATGGCTTAAACAAAGATTTATCAAGGATATTATCTTTAAATCATTTGAATGTGAAATTTCTTAAAAAATTAGATAAATTTAGCCTAAATAGTGGGGAAGAGTATGAAATTTTATTTGCTTTTGATAAAAAACATAAAGCATATATACAAAACATAGCCAAAAAGCACAGAGTTAAACTAAATATTTTTGCAAAAACAATAACAGGAAGGTATAAATTTTATGGAAGAGAACATCATTTTTAAACCCTTATATACTTTAAAGCATAGCCCAATAAATGTATATTTTTCTAAAAATAGTAATGATTTTGTGGTTAGAGAAAAACCTTTGTACGAATTTAGTGGCAAGGGTGAGCATCTTATTTTACATATACAAAAAAAAGATCTTAGTACTAGTGAAGCTTTGAGAATTTTAAGTGAGCATAGTGGTATTAAAATGAGAGATTTTGGCTATAGTGGTTTAAAAGATAAGCAAGGTTTAACATTTCAGTATATTTCCATGCCTAAAAAATTTGAAGAAAGTTTAAAAATTTTCAAACATGATAAGATGAAAATTATAGAAACTTTTTATCATAATAATAAACTTAGAATAGGACATTTAAAAGGAAATTTGTTTTTTATAAGATTAAAAAAAGTTTCTAAGGTAGATGCTTTAAAAATAGAACAAGCTTTTAAAAATATTAAAGAGCAAGGATATGCTAATTATTTTGGATATCAACGTTTTGGCAAATTTCAAGATAATTTTTTACAAGGATTAGAAATTTTAAAAGGTAAAAAAATCAAAAACAAAAAAATGCAAGAATTTTTAATTTCTGCATTTCAAAGTGAGCTTTTTAATAGATATTTAAGCAAAAGAGTCGAGTTGTCTCATTTTATTAATGATTTTAATGAGAAAGAATTAAAGCAAATTTATGGTTTAGAAAAAGATGAGATTAAAAGCTTAAAAAACCAAAAGCAATTTTTTAAGCTTTTAAAAGGTGAAGTCTTAGGGCATTATCCTTTTGGAAAATGTTTTATATGTGAAGATTTACCAAGTGAAGTGGAAAGATTTAATCAAAAAGATATTAGTGCTATGGGTCTTTTGATAGGTTCTAAAGCTTTTGAAGTAAATGAAGGTTTAGCTAAAAAAATGGAAGATGAGATTTTTTCTATTGCATATGAATTTAAAGATAAAATGCAAGGTTCAAGACGTTTTATGTGGTCTTATTTGCAAGATTGCAAAAGTCATTATGATGAAGAAAAAGCCCATTTTACTTTGGAATTTTTCTTGCAAAAAGGTTCGTATGCGACAGTTGTATTAGAGGAAATTTTACACAAAGACATTCTTGAGCAAAATTTATAATCCATTTTAATCTATAAAATTGATATTTAATATCAGAAAAAATTTATCTTTTATAAAATATAATAACAATTATCATTTTTATAAAAGGAAAATTTAATGTCAGTTTTAGTTATCGGAGCGGATGAAATAACCCCAATAAAAGCAGTTTTAACAAATTTGGGTGCAAAAAGTATTGAGCATTGGGATGCTAGAAATGAAAATAGGGTAAATAGAAAACCTATTCCACAAAATACAGAATGTATAGTTATGCTTACTAGTTTTTTAAATCATAACACTATGAAAAAAATCAAAACAGAGGCTAAAAAGCGTAATATACCTTTAGTGTGTGCTAAGCGTAGCGTAAGTTGCGTTTATTGTGAATATTGCAAGGTTTTTGGTTTAGATCAAACATATGAGTGCACTAAAAAGGCTTAGTGTGTTTGGTTTTAGCACAAAAGAAGATATTGTTCCTACAATCTTTAAAGATCTAGAACAAGCAAATATTAATTATATTTTTTTGAATTTATATAATGCCTTGGTTGAAAATGAATTAAAAATACCTTATAAATATGCTATTATGGCAAACAGTATAAAAAACATATTTGAACTTAGAATTCAAGATGTGCTTAAAAATAATCCATTAAAGCCAACAAAAACAAAACAATTTTGTTCTTATTCACATAAAATAATTAAAGCATATACAGAAAGAAGATTATGTGAAATAAAATTTGAGGAAAAAATTCCAAAATATGCTTTAGCTAAATTAATCCAAAATATATTTTTGTCCTCAAAATTTATTATAGATCCACAAGTAGCATTTGAGGCTTTTGTATATGATAAAATTTGTAAGAGTAATACTAAAGCTAAAGTAGATATTCAAAAAAATATCATTATTATTAATGAAAAAATAGCGGTTATGCCGTATTTTTTCGAAAACAATAAAAAGGATATACAAACAGCTTTAAATATTATTAAGGAAAATTCTTTTGAAATATTTTACATTGTGTATCCAAGAAATAAAAATTTTAATAGATATAAAAAAATAAGACATTTCCTATGTGAAAATAACAAAACTTTGTTAAAATTAGTTCCTTATACTATCAATAATCAAATTTTAAGGAGATGTAAATGACAACAGCTATAATTTTTGGTAGTTCTATGGGTAATACTGAAAGTGCGGCAAATATGATTGCACAAAAATTAGGAATTTCAGATGTATTAAATATTGCAGATATTGATGCAGAAAAAATTAATTCTTATGATAGATTGATTTGCGGGACTTCTACTTGGGGAAGTGGTGATTTTCAAGATGATTGGGATGGATTTGATTTTTCATCATTAAATCTCAATGGTAAAACTGTAGCAGTTTTTGGTATGGGCGATAGCGAAAGTTACTCAGATACATATTGTAGTGCCATGGGAAAACTTGCTCAAGCTTTAAAATCAGCAGGGGCAAATTTAGTAGGAGCTGTTTCTACTGGTGGATATACTTTTGAAGCAAGTGATGCAGTTGAAGATGATAAATTTGTAGGACTTGCGTTAGATAATGATAATTACGAGAATCTGACTGAAAGTAGAATTGATGCTTGGCTAGAACAAATAAAACCATATTTTTCTTAAAATAGATGCCTTAAAAGGCATCTTTAAAATTTTCTCTTTTTTGTTTCACTTAGTATATCTTGTGCTAAAGAATCCACTTCATTTGCTATTTTATTTGTTTGAATTGCTGTATTTGAATTTTGTTGAGTGAGCTTTTCTATAGTTGCTACAGATTCATTGATTTGACTAATATCATTAGCCTCTTCTTTAATGGCTTCACCCATTTCATTAATAGATTGAGCCAAAATATTAGTATTAGCTTCAATTTCACCTAAAGACTTTTGAGTACGTTCTGCTAGATTTCTAACTTCTTCAGCAACAACAGCAAAACCACGTCCATGCTCACCTGCACGTGCTGCTTCAATAGCCGCATTTAATGCAAGTAGATTAATTTGATCAGCTATATCTGAAATAACAGTAGTAACGCTTTTTATATCATTACTTTGTTTAACTACATCTTGTGCTTTAATTGAAATTTCATTCATAGCTGAATTCATCTGTTCTAAAGCTTTAGCACTTTCTTGCAAAGATGATGTTTGATATGTTGTATCGTTGGCAAGTTCTTGCATACTTTGCTTTAAGTCTTCAGCTTTTTGACTAAGTAGTTCTCCTTGGTTTAAAGATAATAAAAGCATATTTTTAATTTCAGCACCAAGACTATTGATTGCTTTTTCTATATCACCTTTTGGTGAATTGATTGATGCAGTAAAATTAAGGTGCTTATAGCTATCAAATACAGCTTGAATTTCATTTAAATCACGACCTATTTTTACTTGTAAAGTGGTAAGCATTTTGTTTAAAACTTCTATAAGTTCTTGAATTTGTGGATTATTTGCATGAGAAGCAATGTGTAAATTAAGTTCACCCGTTTCTATTTTTTTTGCGACATTTACAGATTCTTCTATAGCTTTAGCATCTTTACTTAGTGCTTCTTTAATTATCTCAATATTCTCATTAATTTCATCTGCCATTTTACCAAATTCATCTTGGGTTTTTAATTTAATAGGGTGAGAATGAATATCTTTGTGGTTTAAGTAATTAAAGAAATTGTGCAAACCAGATGAAATGATTGTTATTGGTTTTAAGTTATATGAAATAATCATTTTAACAAATATCAAAGTGATAAAAATTGCAATAAGAGATATAAATGCTTGCTCTGTTAAAGTTTGCTTTGCTGCATCGTTATAAAAGTCATAATCAGCTATACTACAAATAGTATATTTTTGATTTATACTACCACTACAAATAACAGCTCTGATATCATTTTCTGTTTGAATTTTAAATATGTTTTTAGAAAGACTTTTGTTTTGTCCTTCTGGGGTAGCTAGATAATTTTTGATAATTTCTTTACTTATTGGTGTAGATGTTAGTATTTTTTCAAGATCTGTATGAAACAAATAAGTTCCATCGCTAGCTAAAACTGCAGCATGGCTATAAGGTGTTTTACCTATAGCTAAAACTTCTTCTGAAAATTTCTTTAAATCATAATCAGCTGCAACTACTCCAATTACCTTTCCATTTTCTATGATAGGATTAGCATAAGAAATAGTAGGTTTTTTCATGCTAGATGAAATATAAGGTTCTGTGACAACTAATTCTTTTTTTTCTTTAGCTTCCTTATACCAACCTCTCGTTCTTGGATCATATCCACTTTCTGGTGTTTGATTATTACCATTTGATCTAAACATAGAGCCATCGTCAAAGCCTACATAAGTTAAATCAAATCCTAAAGAATCACCAAATGATTTTAACAAACTTGTATAACTTTCTGCACTTAATTTTTCTTTATTATCTTTAATATATTTTGTTAAAGAGTTAATTACATTACGTCTATCACTTGCATATAGATCAAATCTTTTACTAATGTCAAAAGCGACTTTTTGCTGAAATTGAACAAGAAGTGTATGAGTATTAGATTTGGATTTAATATAATTAAAAATACCTAAGGTACATAGCAATATAACAATAAATATACAGACAATAAGAGCTATTTTATTGGAAAAGTTTCCTAATAAATATTTTTTGATCGAAAAAGTCATACTATACCCTCCTCTTTTTTTACTTTTTTGCTTGTGTTAGTATTATATTGTGTAATTATTAAAATATTATAAATATAATATTATTTAATAAAAAATTCTAATTTTTTAGATAGCAAAATTTTATTATCGGTATATTTTAGCCATTGGATATTTGATGCGAAAATTGAAGCTTTTGCAAGTTTAGCAAAGGGAAATTTTTGATAATATAATTCTCCTTGTTTTTTGGTCGCTTTTGTAAATTTTGCTTTTATTTGCACACCTTTAATAAGATTAATAATATTTGTATCTAGTGTTATATTGATAGCAATTTTAGGATTTTTATAAGCTAATTGAATGTGTTTTGTATGTTCTTCACTAGCAAAAATTAAAGCTAGTTTTTTCTCATCAAAAACATAATAACAACTAGCACAATATACTCCACCATCATTATCTAATACGCTTAATGTTAATAGTTTTTGAGAGTGAATAAATTCTTTAATTCTTTCATCCATAAGTTTTAGCTTTTAAATATAGAATTTTCTGATAAGTTAGATGAGTTAAAAAAATAACATAAAAAACTTGTAAAAATATTCCTATAAAAGGAATACTAGAAATTAGAAAAAATATCAATGTATATAATTTAAAATATAAAGGTGATGAATTTTTATAAAAATTGCGAAATGTTTCTCGATCTAAAACATTACTCATTACATCTAATATAAGCAATTTATGAAATAAATAGTAAAATACGCCATAATATATAATAATGCTAACAAAAGGTATGATAAGTAAAAAAGTTGCCACACAGAATAAAATGCAAAAAATAATAATAATTTTAATAATTTTTAATAATATTTCGAAAAAAATTATTTCTTTTTCTATAGAATGGTTGTAATATTTTTCATTAATTTTTTTGACAATATAGGGAGTTAAGAAGGAAATGATTAGCATTGTTAAAAAGATAGAAGCAAATATTACTATAAAAAACCCACCAATAGCACTTAAAAATGCTAATGAAAATTGCACTATAGAAAAACTAAAAAACCAAGCTAAAAAACTTCCACTAATTAAATCATCAAAATAAGAAAAAAATATATCATAAGTAAAAAAAACAAGTAAACCTAAGATTATTATACTAATAAATAAAGGTAAAAATGAGAATTTTAAAAAAGGCTTACTAAGAAAATCTTGCAAGCTTAGGTATAGTATATTCATTTAATTTGTTTATACGCATCTTGAAGTTTTTGGTAAATTTCTTTATATTCTAGTGTTTCTTTTAAAATTTGATTTAAAACTTCATTGTCTTCTGTGCCATTCCAAATTTTTTTATAAGTGCCTTCTTTGTAGCCATTTTCTTGTCTGAATTGATTTAATATATTTTTTCCAATATAGGTTTTATAAAGCTCAAAGAAATTTAAACCACATTTTCTAGCTAAAACAAAATACGCACTCAAGAGTTCGCCTAAATCATAATCAAACCCACTGCATTTATGGATAATAAGTTCAATATCATTTAAAATTCCATAGATATCTGCTTCATTTGGATTGGAAGTTTCTTTGCAAAAGTCATCAAAAAAAGTCACGGAAGAAACTTCTTCTGCAATAAAATTTTTATCATTTATTTGTCTTTCTTTGTATTCTTCTAAAATTAAACTTAGAATAAAATGCCAAATATCTACTATTTCAATGCGAACATTATCCCAGTTTGTAGGAGTGTAAATGCTTTTCCAATGCTTCCAAGCAAAAGAGTCGATAAGCTCAGCACACTCCATATAAATGCATCTTCTAAAACTGATTAATTTACCTTCTTTGGTATAACCATTTTCCCATCCTATGCCATTGGTATCATCGTTTAGTTTTTGCTGGAGTTCTAGCATACCTTTTAAAATATCTTTTACTTCCATTTTACTTCCTTTTTTATGCATAAAATCCAAATTCTTTATTTTCTTCTTTTTTATTTTCTTGATTATTATATTGTTCCCAAATTTCTTCTAGCAATTTAGCACTATCTTGGAAAATTTGCTTTTTAATATCTTCAAGATCTGCTTTTGCCATTTCTTTATTTAAACTCTTATCCATGATATTAAATAACTCATGTAAAGTAGCTTTTTTGTGTTCTTCATCTTTTGGTTCAGGTAAGGCATTACCTATTTTCATAGCCGTTGTTATAAGTTCTTTTGGTTTTAAAGCTCCTACTCTTGAGTTTTTCATAAATTCATCAATTTGTGGTTGTATTTTTGCAACTGCATCTTTTATTTCGTTAATTTCTTCTTGTGAAAGTTTAGTACCACTATATGAAAATGAAAAACCAAATTGATTTCTTAAACTCAATGAAGTTGAATTTCCATCTTTATCAAGTTTTGCTTCTTTATTATCATACATAGAAAAAGAAAGATGATTGCCATTTTTTGTTTTAATATCCATAGAAAAATTTTGAGAATTGTAGCTAGAAATTTGCATAGCTTTTCCTTTCAAGTAAAGATAAGGTTATATCGTCAAAATAATCCAATCTTGAATAAATTTGCAAAGTTTTTCAACTTTGCAAATTTCAAATATTAGGGAGATAAATATTCTAGCATTAAGTTTTTAAATACTCGTTAAATCCCAAAATAATTTTAATATTTTTTCATTGTTAGAACAAATTAAAATTTGTTCTTTACTATACTTATTTTTACATGCTTTTAAAGCTTGTTTTAAGTGTTCTTTTAAAGAATAAACCAAACCAAAAGCAATAGCTTCTTTATCTAATCCACCTAATAAATAAATTAAAGGCATACGCATTGATTTAGAAACATCAAGTTTTGCTTGTTCATTAATTGTGATTTTAAAATCAAATTTGCTAGGATGTTTAAATTTATAAGCTAAAGCAAGATCTAAAAACTCATCTAAATGGCTTAATTTTTTTCCGCTGGTAAATGGATATATAAAATAAAATAAATCTAAGATATTATTGCTAATTTTACTCTCATCGTCGTAATTTTCTTGTATGAAATCATAGTATGTTTTAAATTGTTCTTGGTAATTTTGTACTAAAGTCATTGCCATTTTAGTTTTTGCAAAAGTGTTTAAAAAAATTTTTGGATTAGCTTCAAAACTAAAATCCAAAAAATTAAATTTTGTTTCGTTTTGACACAGAATTTGAGTAGTATCATTCAAATTTAATATAATATTTTTTGAATTTAAATTATCAAGTGATGCATTATGGATATTTTTTTCACTCATAATAGTAGAAAAACTATTATAGGAAAATTCATTATTCATAGGTTTTTCATAAAAACCAAAATCATCCCAAAAATTTGCTTCACTACAGGCAATACAACCATGTCCTGCAGCTACTGGCCAAGAGGTTTTGGAATTAAATTTAACCTTAGGGCAGTTGTTGTATGCATAAGGTCCTTTACATCCTACTTTAAAAAGGCAATAACCTTGTTTGATATTTTCATCATCAAAACTTTGAGCAAAATTTCCTGCTTCAAATTTGGCTTTTCTCTCGCATAAATCATGTAGACATTTTCCATAAAGAGCCAAAGGTCTATTTTGCTCATCTAAACTAGGATTTTGTTCAAATAATATATAAAAACAAAGTGCTGCAATGATATTTATATCGCTTGGAGGACAGCCTGGTATGTTGATTACCTTTTCTTCTAAAACCTCAGAAATTTTTACGCTTTTAGTAGGATTGGGATATGCTGCTTGAATTCCTCCATAACTTGAGCAAGTTCCCATAGCAAAAATTGTTTTAGCATTTTTTGCACATTTTTTTAAAATCTCATATCCATTTTCACCATGTGCTCCTATGGTTAGAAAAAATGGATCTATGGCGCAAACTCCACCTTCAACAGCCAAAATAAAGTCTTTTTTTTCTAAAATTTTTTCTAAATGTGCTTCTGCTTGGTGTCCGCTTGCACTCATAAAGGTTTCATGATATTCCAAAGAAATAAAATCAAAG
Organism: Campylobacter sp. RM16704; assembly: GCF_000816245.1. Taxonomy (NCBI): domain Bacteria; kingdom Pseudomonadati; phylum Campylobacterota; class Epsilonproteobacteria; order Campylobacterales; family Campylobacteraceae; genus Campylobacter; species Campylobacter sp. RM16704. The sequence goes on from NZ_CP007769.1 coordinate 401,797, forward strand.
ATCAAATCTAAAAAATCAGGTAATGAAGTTCTAAGCAAACTTTCACTACACCCTGTACATTCACTTAAATGAAGCCATATTAAGCTAGGTGGAGTATGAAGTTGAAAATATCTTTGTGCTAAAGGAATAAAATCACTAGATAAGCCTAAGGTTTTGATAATAGAGCTTACAGCATCTAAAGAGATATTTTTTTCTTCTTTATGTGAGTTTTCTAATAGAGCGATTTTGCGTTCTAGTATGCTTTTTAGTTCTTCATTGCTTAAAGACATTTTTTAACCTTTAGCTATTTGTATCATATTTAAAAAATCATTTGCATTTAATGCAGCTGAACCTATTAATACTCCATCACAATTTTTTAAAGCACAAATTTCTTTAATATTGCTTTGATTGACGCTTCCACCATATAAAAGCTTAGCCTCGGTAAATTCTCTTAAAAAATTAAGTATAGTGTTGATATCATTAAGATCTGCACTCACTCCAGTACCTATAGAGTAAATAGGTTCATAAGCTATAATGAGTTTTTTATAAGATAAGTCAATATTTTCAATTTGTTTTTTTAGAAAATCTAAGCTTTTTCTAGAATTTTTAGTATCTAAACTTTCACCTATGCAATAAATAATATTAAAATCAAAACTTTTAGCAAAATCAAATTTAGCTTTTAAAAAGCTTTCGTCTTCTCCTATAATTCTTCTTTCAGAATGGCCTATTAAAACACTTTTGATATTAAATTCTTCTAAATGAATTTTACCTATTTCTCCAGTATAAGCTCCATTTTCACAAGGGTAGAAATTTTGAGCTCCTTGATGGAAAGGTAATTTTTCTTTTAAAAAGGCTGTGCTTGGAGGGAAGATGAAAACTTCATCTTTATAATTTAGTTTTTGATTTAATTCTTGAGCATAAAGTTCAAAGCTTGATCTTGTGTGATTACACTTTAAATTTGCTGCAAAAATCATTCATTATCCTTTATTGTTAAAGGTTTTACACCAGGAAGTTCTTTACCTTCTATAAGCTCTAAAGAAGCTCCGCCGCCTGTTGAAATAAAAGTCATTTCATCAGCATCGCCTGCTCTTGCTACAACATCAGCTGTATCACCACCACCTATTACAGTTGTCGCATGAGATTCGCTAATATAATGACTCATTTTAATGCTACCTTTTGAGAATTTATCAATTTCAAAAACTCCCATAGGACCATTCCACCATATAGTTTGAGCATCAGAAAGTGCTTCTTTAAACAATCTTACACTAGCAGGACCTATATCAAGTCCCATCCAACCTGCTGGAATTTCTTGTACGGGGGTGTATTTCATCACCGCTTCTTGTGAACAAGTTTGTGCCGCTGTAACATCTACAGGAAGATAAATTTTTACACCTAGATTTTTACCTTTGAGTAAGATTTTATTTGCCTCTTCAATTAAATCTTCTTCTAAAAGCGAATTTCCTATATCATAACCTTGTGCTTTTAAGAAAGTAAAGGCCATACCACCGCCTATGATTAATTTATCTACTTTTGGAAGTAGATTAGTCAAAGCTTGCAATTTTCCACTTACTTTTGATCCACCTACTACAGCTACAAAAGGACGCGCTGGATGTTTGATGAGATTGCTTGCAAATTCTATTTCTTTTTGGAGTAAAAATCCTGCACCTTTATTGGCATTATCAAAGTATTTTGTTATAGCTTCAACACTAGCATGAGCTCTATGACAAACTCCAAAAGCATCGTTAATATAAACATCAGCCATAGAAGCAAGTTCTTTAGCTAAATTTTCATCGTTTTTAGTTTCACCTTTTTCAAAGCGTAAATTTTCTAAAAGCAAAATTTCACTTGGCTTTAATTCACTTGCTTTTTTCTTTGCATCTTCGCCTATAACATCTTTAGCCATAATAACTTCTTTTGCCATTAAGCGAGCTAGTCTTTTTGCAACCGGCTCTAAAGAATATTTTGAAGCAATTTCTTTTGGTCGGCCTAAGTGTGAAGCTAAAATAACTGCACAACCATTATCTAAACAATATCTTATAGTAGGGATAGCTGAACGAATACGACGATCATCAGTGATATTTAAAAACTCATCTTGAGGAACATTAAAATCACATCTAATAAATACTTTTTTCTTAGCAAGATCAATATCTTTAATTGATAAAATACTACTCATATTATGCCTTTGCGACAAATACTGCCATATCTACTAAACGAGAAGAATATCCCCATTCATTATCATACCAAGCAACTACTTTAACAAAATCATCACAAATTACTTGAGTTAAATCACTTGCTACAATCGCACCATAAGAACAAGTGATAAAATCACTTGAGACTCTTTCTTCATCATCTACTAACAATAAGCCTTTTAAGTTACTATTAGCTGCTTTTCTAAAAGCTTCGTTGATTTCTTCTTTACTTACTTTTTTCTTTAAAGTTGCAGTCAAATCCACCGTTGATACATCAGCTACAGGCACGCGCATACTTTGGCCGTGCAATTTTCCATCAAGTTCAGGCATAACAAGTTTCATAGCTTTTGCTGCACCAGTAGAAGTAGGGATAATATTTTGTGCAGCAGCACGTGATCTTCTTTTATCTCTTGCTTTTGCATCAATAATGCTTTGTCCATTAGTATATGCATGAATAGTTGTCATTAAGCCTTTTTCTATACCAAAATTATCTTGCAAAACTCTACAAATTGGACCTAAGCAGTTAGTAGTACAACTTGCATTGGAGATGATATTTTCACCTTTATACTCATGTGCATTTACTCCTAAAACATAGGTTGGAGTTTTATCTTTTGCAGGTGCACTCATGATAACTTTTTGTACCCCATGATCTAAAAATCCTTGACATTTTTCCATAGTTAAATGTGCCCCTGTACATTCTAAAACAATTTGTGCACCATATTTTGCAAAGTCCAAATCTGCCACATTTCTACTTTTTAAAACTTTTATTTTTTTATTGTCAATTATTAAATCATCATTTTCACTTTCAACATTGCCATCATATACACCATGAACGGTGTCGTATTTAAAAAGATATTTAGTTAGTTCAATATCAGTGGTATCATTAATCGCTACAAGTTCTATATCATTACGTTTCATGATAATTCTAGCAACACATCTTCCAATGCGTCCAAAACCATTTATTGCAACTTTTACAGCCATTTTCATTTCCTTTTTATGATTAAGTAGGTAAAATTCTACTAAAAAAAGGTTAAATTTTAATGAAAATTGCACTTTTTGGTGGCAGTTTTGATCCACCTCACTTAGGACATAATGCTATAGTCTTAAATGCTTTAGGAAATTTAGTTCTTGACAAGCTTATTATTATGCCTACATTTATTAGTCCATTTAAACAAGAATTTACAGCAGATGAACAAAAACGCTTAAAATGGTGTGAGATGATTTGGGGAGGTTTAAAAAAAGTTGAAATTTGTGACTTTGAAATAAAAAAGCAAAGACCTGTTCCTAGTATAGAAAGTGTTGATTTTTTGTATCAAAAATATCAAATTTCAAAATTTTATCTTATTTTAGGAGCTGATCATTTACAAAGTCTTGAAAAATGGCATGAATTTGAAAGATTGCAAAGTTTGGTAGAATTTGTTATAGCTAAAAGAGATAGTATTTTTATACCAAAATATTTCAAAACATTAGATACTAAAGTAAATATTTCTTCTTCTTTTATAAGGCAAACCTTGCAAACAACACAAGTTTGCGAGCAAATCAAAGAAGAAGTTAAGCTTTATTATTCTAAATTTAAAAATATTTAACAAAAGGAAAAAAATGCAAGAAAGAATTAACAATATAGTTCAAATTTTAGATGACAAAAAAGCAGATTTAATAGAAACTTTTGATATGCAAGATAAGGATTATTTTGTTAAATTTGTAGTAATTGCTACTACTATGGGGGAAAGACATGCACTTTCTTTGATTGATGATTTAAAAACTAATCTTAAAAGTAAAGGTGAAGAATTTTTAAATATAGAAAGCAGTGAAGAATGGACTGTGCTTGATTTAGGAGATATTTTAATCCATTTAATGAGTGAAACTTATAGAGCAAAATACAATATTGAAGATTTTTTAAAAAGCTTAAACAAAGAAAATCTTAATTAGGATAAACATTGGATAGTTTAATTGTTGAATTATCAGATTTAGCTAAAGAATATTTTGAAAATTCAGAATTTGAAAAATGTGATGAAATTTTAAGTGAGCTTATAGCTTTTTGTAAAGGTGAAATCACACTTGCCCAAGATGGTCAAATGATTTTTATAGATGATGAGGACAAAGAGCGTTTGCTTTTAGAAGCTTATCATAATAGAGCACTTTGCAGATTTAATTGCTTAAAATTTCAAGAAGCACTCAAAGATGCAACTATAGCTGTGGAATTTGATCCTAGTAATGTATTTTTATTTAATCTTTTGGGTTTGTGTAATTTTAAATTAGATTTATTACAAGATGCACTTTTGGCTTTTAATAGGGTTATAGCACTAGATAATGCATATTATTTAGCTTATTTTAATAGAGCTAGAGTTTATATACTTTTAGATGAACACACAAAAGCTTTAAAAGATTTACAAACTTGTATTGATTTAGCTCCAAAATATCATATTGCTTATTATACTAGAGCTATTGCCTTACTTAGTGTTGATCCAAAACAAGCTTTGCTTGATTTTAAAAAGTCTCAAAATTTGGGTTTTGAATCCACACAATTGCTTTATTATCAAGGCGTAGCTTATGAGAATTTAGAAAATTATCAAAAAGCTGTAGAATTTTTTACTAAAACGATTGAGTATGATGAAAATTATGCTGATGCATATTATAAAAGAGCTAATAATAAACGCAAAATAGATGATTTAGAGGGGGCTTTGCAAGATTGCTTAAAATCAATTGAATTAGATAATGAAAATGCAATGGCATATTTGATTTTGGGACATATTTATAAAGATTTAGAAAAGATAGAATTATCAATAGATGCTTTTAAAAAATCAATTGAATTAGATGAAAATTTACAATATCCATGTTTTGCATTAGCTAGGATTTTATATGATTTAAAAGATTATGAACAGGCTTTGAAGTATTATGATAAAACAATTGAGCTTTATGAAGAATACGCCCAAGCATACATTAACAGAGGTAATACTAAAATCAATCTAAAAATGATTGAAGAGGCTATAGAAGATTTTGACTTAGCAGCTAAATATTATCAAGAAAGAGCAAGAAAACATGATCTTACTCCATCAGAATTAGCAGAGCTTAAACACGCAGTTCCTTATGGTTTTTATCATTTAGGCAATAGTTTATATGAGATAGATAAATACGATGAAGCATTAATAAGTTATGAAAAAGCTTTGAAATATCAAAAAGAATATCCTGATGTATTTTTTAACAGGGCTTATTTAAAATCTGATCTTGAAAAATATGAGGAAGCTTTAGAAGATAGCGAGCTAGCTATAAAATATTATAAAAAACAAAATAATACTGAAGATTATGCTAATTCTCTTTCTCAAAGAGCTTGGATTAAAAGCAAACTTGAAAGATTTCAAGAAGCTATAGATGAATACAATGAGCTTATAAAATCATATAAAGACTATATTGATTTAAAAGATGTACTATTTGAAAGAGCATATTGTGCAAAAGAACTTGAATCTTATGAAGAATTAATAGCTTATTGTAATGCAGCACACAAGGTAGATAAAAATAATTTTAAACTTTATTTTTGGCAAGGAATTGCTAAATATAATTTAAGCTTAGAAGAAGAAGCTATAAAAGATTTAAATAAGGCTTTAAAAATTGATAAAAATCACAATGGAGCAAAGTATTATAAAGGTCTTTGTTATGAAGATCTTTATATATTTGAAGAAGCTATAAAATGCTATGATAGCGTGATTTTAAGCAATGAAGAAGATGATGAATCGTATTTTCATAGAGCAAAATGCAAAAGAAATCTTGAAAAATACAACGAAGCTTTAAAGGATATTAACGAGTGCTTAAAAATAATTGATGATGTTGCAGAATATTGGATAGAAAAAGCACAAATTTTAAGCTTTTTAGGAAAATATGAAGAAAGTTTTAAAGCAGCAAAAAAAGCTAGCGAGCTCGAACCAAAATCATATGAATGTTATCATTTTATGGGTGCGGTTAAAGTATATTCGCAAGATTTTAAAGAAGCTATAAAATATCTTAATATGGCTTTAAATTTAGATGAAAATCAAAACTGGACACATTATTATAAGGCAGAATGTTTAAGAAATTTGGGTGAATTTGATGATGCTATAAAATGTTATGAGGATTGTTTAAAAATAACTAGAGAAAACACCGATGCTTTAGTGGGAAAAATTCAATGCTTAGAGCAATTACAAGAATATAAAAAGGCATTAGAAACTGCTAACGAACTTTTAAAGTTAGATTCAGAACACGAAGAAGCATTAAAATATCAAAATCTTTTAATGCAAAAACTAAAACAGCAAAATAAAAAATGGTGGAAAATTTGGAATTAAATTAGAGATTGTCTAAGTATTCTTCAATCTCTTTTTTGATTTTTTCTTTTTTATTTTTTAAAGTTTCTTTTTTACTTTTGTATTCTGCTTTACTCATATAATCTTTTTGTTTTTTTAACTCTTTTAGCTCTTGTTCGATTTTTTCAATTTCTTGTTCTTTAAGTTTTTTTGCTTCTAATTTTTTATCATAATAATAAGGATCTTTAGCACAATTTGCTTGAACTTCTTTTAATACAAGTTCTAAATTTAGAACTTTTTGGTGATGGTTATAATTTTTTGCATAAGTTATTTCTTTTTGAATTTGTTCTATCTTTTTTTCACATTGTGTAGAAAAAGCTAAAGAACAAAAAGCAAGTAAAATAAATATTTTTTTCATATTACACCTTTTTAAAATTTTTTAAATTTTAAATAAAAATATTAAATATTTTTATTTAGTGTTTTTTATAAAAATATGAGTTTTAAATTTTGTTACATTTCCTCTTGCATCTATGTTAAACATTAAAGGTATAAAAGTTATAGTAGAGCCATTGTAAAGCTCATAATCTAGTTGAGAGTTTTTTTGATAGGTTTTTAAAATTTTATCAAAATCATTAATTTTTAAAATTTCTTGTTCTTGTAAGTAAAAGTATAAAATATTATCTTGTATTTTCATTGAGTATTTAAAATTGCTTTTATTAGTGAAATTAAACAATATCTCATCATAGTCTTTTTTTAATTTTAAGTATTCTGGATTAAAATTTTTATACATAGAAAGATCAGGATTAAAAGGTTTTGTTTGATTTTTTAAATGATTGAGATTATTTTTCTTTAAAAATTCATCAAAACTATAAGATTTATCATAATTTTTATCTAGATTGTATATGGTATTTTTAATATCTTTTATTTGATCATAGTATTGTTTGCTTTTAGAATAATCAAATTCTGATTTTTTTTCTTGTATAATTTTTTCTAGTTTTTCTAATCGATGTTTTTGAGAAGAAATACTTATATAATTTGCAAAAATTCCCAAAAATAACGACATAAATGCAAGTAGATAAAAAGAAAATTTTAATGCTTTATTTTGCTTAAATACGCTTAAAAAACTTGAAATTATTAGCCATAAATTAAGAGTTAATACAGCTAAGCGTTCAGGGGTAAATCCATATTGTATAATTCTAGTTATAATGGCATAAAATACAAAACTTGTTAAAAATGATAAAAATATAAAAAAAGCATAAAGAATAATTTTTTTGATTTTATAAAAAGATAAATTTATCCAAAAATTAAATAATAAAAAAACTCCAAACCAAAGACACAAATGAACTATGCTAAGACTTTCTAAAAGATTAAATAACACTCCTAAGCTATAAGCAAAAAGCATGATTATATATAAAATACTAAAAGTATTTAATATAAATATAAAAATTTTATTAAAATTATATGAAATAAAATTTCCAAGTAAAAATAAAGAAAAAATTCCGGCACTAAAGAACCATAATGATAAAACATGAGAATTTAGCTTGCTTGAAGAAATATCAAATAAAAAATTAAATGAACTATAAAATATAGCTAAAAATATACCAAAAATCAGCCAAAAACTTATGCTAAAAGAAAGGGCTGCTAAAAAATGATGAAAAGTATCAAAATCGTGTAGTTTTCTTGCACACACTAAAGATATAAGAGCAATTGTTAAAGATATATAAAAAGTATTATTGGTGTAAAATATTAGATAATTTTCATCTTGCTTAAAGATAAAATGTAAAAATATATAAAAAATTAACCCAAAGAAAATAGTCCAAAAATTTTTTGGATTTTTATAGGCTTGCTTTAAGCTTGTTTTTGCCGTAAAAAATGTCTCACAAAAAATAACAAAAAGTCCTAAAAATAAAAAGTCAGATACAATATAACTATCGTAAAAAAATGCTATCAAAAACCAAAAAAATAAATAAAAAATTGCCCCAAGTGGGTGATTTGCTAAGGCTAAATAACTAGAATGAATAAAATTTTTAAACATAAATTTTTTTTAGTCTTTCAATTAAAATCAAAGTAAAGCCTTCAAAATTTGGCAAATTTAAATCTTTGATTTCTCTTTGTTGTTTCCCCCACATGCATTCGGGAAAAAATGCATCCTCTTTAAATCTTGCCATTATGTGAAAATGTACTCTAGGAACATAATTTGCAAAAGATGCGATATTAATTTTTTCCGGCTTATAATATTCTTTTAAACTAAGCTCACTAGCTATAACAGATTGAAAAAGTATGTTTTGTAAAAAATCAGGGCAATCACTTAATTCTTTGTAGTTTTCTTTGGTAAAAATTTTAATCCAAGGAATTTGAGAATTTTCTTTTTCTATATATAAATAATCGTTTTGATAAATCATAAGTAATTGTCTTTCAAAAAAAGACTAGGATATTTCCTAGTCTATTGTTTATTTTTTTGGACCTATCATTTTTGTAGGATCAACAAATTTTGCAAAATCTTCTTCGCTTACTAAGCCAAGTTCCATTGCACTTTCTTTTAAAGAAATTCCTTTTTTGTGAGCATTTTTTGCTACTTTAGCTGCATTTTCATAACCAATGTGTGGATTTAATGCTGTTACTAGCATTAAAGAATTATGTAAATTATGGTCAATTTTTTCTTTATTTGGCTCTATACCAACAGCACAATGGATATTAAATGAATGCATAGCATCAGCTAATAAATCAAGGCTTTGTAAAAAATTATAAATAATAACAGGCTTAAATACATTAAGTTCAAAATTTCCTTGACTTGCTGCAAAACCAATAGCTGCGTCATTTCCCATAACTTGTACCGCAACCATAGTTAAAGCTTCACATTGTGTAGGGTTAACCTTACCTGGCATGATAGAACTTCCTGGCTCATTTTCAGGTATGTTTAATTCCCCAAGGCCGCATCTTGGACCTGAGGCAAGCCATCTAATATCATTTGCAATTTTCATTAAATTTGCTGCCAAACCTTTCATAGCTCCATGGGTAAAATTAATTGCATCATGACTTGTTAGTGCATGAAATTTATTTGGACTTGAGACAAATTTAGTGCCTATTAGTTTGCTTAATTCTTCGCTTACTTTTTCACTAAGTTCTGGATGAGCGTTTAATCCTGTACCAACAGCTGTTCCACCTATAGCAAGTTCTCTTAAAGTAGGTAATGAAGCTATGATTTGTTCTTTTGAGTGAAGCAGCATAGACAAATATCCACTAAATTCTTGTGCTAATGTAAGTGGAGTTGCATCTTGAAGATGAGTTCTTCCTATTTTTATAATACCTTCAAATTCTTTTACTTTTTTCTCAAAAGTTACTATAAGCTCATCTAAAGCAGGGATAAGTTTTTTTTCTACTTGTTCTACTGAAACTATACTCATAGCAGTTGGAAAAGTATCATTAGAGCTTTGGCTCATATTAACATGATCATTAGGATGAACTAATTTTTCTTTTCTAAAATCTCCACCCATAATTTCTGTAGCACGATTTGCTATAACTTCATTCATATTCATATTGCTTTGTGTACCAGATCCTGTTTGCCATATTGCTAGAGGGAAATTATCATCAAATTTTCCAGCTACGATTTCATCGCAAGCTTGCACTATGGCATTTTTTTTAGCATCATCTAGTTTTCCTAGTTTATTATTTACTAAAGCCAATGATTTTTTAAGATTTGCAAAGGCATAAATTAAAACTTTTGGCATTTTTTCACAACTGATTTTAAAATTTTCAAAACTTCTTTGTGTTTGTGCACCCCAATATTTATCATTAGGAACTTTAACCTCACCCATGGTGTCATGTTCAATTCTATATTCCATAGTTTTTCCTTTTTGTTGAAATGATATATAACATTTAAACGAAATAAACCATAAAGTTTGCTTATAATTTAAAAAATATTTATAAAAATAAAATGCAGTTTTAAAAACTGCATAAAATTATTCCACCGTAACGCTTTTTGCTAGATTTCTTGGCATATCTACATCATTGCCAAGTCGTATAGAAACTTCTAAAGCTAAAAGCTGTAATATTACCATCATCTCAAAAAATTCACACATGTAGTGTTCTTGTTTTGAAGTTCTTATAAAATCATCACTTAAGTCAAAATCAAGTGGAGAAATAGCAAGCAAGGTGGAATCTCTTGCAGCAAGTTCTTCTACATTTGACTTAGTTTTTTCATAAAGGCAATTTTGTGGCATTAGTGCAACGGTAAAAAGCTCACTATCTGCTAAGGCTATAGGTCCGTGTTTCATTTCTCCTGCAGGATAACCTTCAGCATGTAAATATGAAATTTCTTTTAATTTTAAAGCACCTTCTAGTGCTAGTGGATAAAACACATCTCTTCCTATAAAGAAAAATCCATGCCCGTGTAAATATCTTTTTGATATTCTATGAACTTTTTCATGTAAGCTTTGTTCAACTTTTACTATATTTGGTAAGCTTCTTAAGGCTTTAATCTCTTTACTCATATCTAAATTTGCTTTTTGAGCAAGATAAATTGCAAGCATCCATAAAGTTGCCACTTGGGTAGCAAAAGCTTTGGTTGAAGCTACGCCTTTTTCAATTCCTGCTCTAGTAAGTAATGATATATCAGCCAAACGCACGATATTAGAATTATCTACATTGCATATTGCCAAAGTTTTAACACCCTGTGTTTTTGCTATTTTTAAAGCTTCTAGTGTATCAGCAGTTTCCCCACTTTGAGAAATTACCACAAAAAGGGTATTTTTACCTATAATAGCTTCTCTATATCTAAATTCACTAGCTACTTCAACTTTGGTTTTAATTTTTGCAAGTCTTTCTAGCAAATAAGCTCCACTTAAAGCTGCGTGATAGCTGGTACCACAAGCACAAAGCGTTATTTCATCTATATCTTTTAAAAGTGTTTCATCTATATCTTCAAAAACGATTTGTTCGCCTTGCAAACGTCCCATTAAAACTTCGCCTAAAACTCTGCTTTGTTCATAAATTTCTTTTTCCATAAAAAATCTATAACCATCTTTTTGAGCAAAACTTTTATCCTTACTTAAAGCGACAAAATTAGGTTGATTACAAGCTTGTTCGTGGCAAATTTTACATTCACTTAAATTAACATATCCATAATCTCCATCTTCAAGATAAGCCACTTTATCAACCAAGGAAACAAGCGGTGCATCACTTGAAGCAAAATAATATTCGTTTTCATCTCCATTTTTACCGATGATTAATGGCACAGCATTTTTAGCAAAGTAAATAGTATTTGGATTTTTTTTACTTACAAGCAATATTGCAAAAGCTCCTTTTAATTCTGTTATAGTTTTTTCAAAAGCTTTAAAAGGTTCTAAGTTATTTGCATAGTATTCAAATAAATGTACAATTACTTCAGTATCAGTTTGACTTAAAAAATTTATACCTTCTTTGATAAGCTTTGTTTTTAATTCTTGATAATTTTCTATAATTCCATTATGTATAACACAAGAATATTGCCCTAGGTGAGGATGAGCGTTAATTTCGGTTGGCTTTCCATGTGTAGCCCAGCGTGTATGGCCTATAGCAAGTCCAAAACCATCACTAGTAAAATTAATGGTTTTGTTTGCCAAATTTTCTAATTTACCAACCGCTTTGAAAAAATCAAGCTCTCCATCTTTCATCACAGCTAATCCAGCACTATCATAACCTCTATATTCAAGTTCTTTTAAACCATCTAGTATGATTTTTCTTTTTTCTTTAGTCCCTATATATCCTACTATTCCACACATATTTACTCACTTATTATTGATTTAAGAATTTGTTCTTTATGGTTTTGCAAACTTTCGTTTTTGTGCAAAATTAAAACATTTCTTGTTCTTTCTTTTATAGTTTGAATTTTTGCTGCACTTAAAATAATATCATATCTTGCAAGTACATCCATTACATAAGCCATTAAACCTTTTTGATCTTTTGTGTTTAAAGTTATTTTGGCATAGTTTTTGGAATAATTCATATCTAATTTTAATTCATCTTTTTTAATGTTTGGTTTTTTTGCTTTTTTGGGTACTTTTAAGTGTAATTTAGAATTAAGTAAATTTTCTAAGCTTTGTTTTTGAGTATCACTAACAATGTCTGAATACTCAAATTTAAGATAAACTTTTTCATCAAATAGCTCAAAAAAACCCATAAATACCAAATTTAACGAGCTTAAAGTGTTGAGTATATTCTCAAGATTATTTTTTTTATTCATTATAAGTTCTAATGTAAAATTATCTTGATTATCCAGCCAAAAGATAAAGTTTTCTTTCTGTGCTGTTTGTGTTATTTTAATGATTTTTTCAAAGCTATTTTTTATAAAAAATAAATTAGATTTAATATGAGTGATATTATTTTGAGTTTGCTCATCAAGCTCTAAAAAAGCTTTAGTTCTCTTTAAAATTTGTTCTTTTTTAACTCTTCTTTGTCCTTCATCGATTAAATTTTCATCTTCAAAACCTTCTAATGCGTTTTGAAATAACCTTTCAAGACTTTTATAGTAAAAATGATTCGTGATATTTAAAGCCCTAGCATTACACAAAGACAAAGTATGTAATATTTTTAATGTTTCAATATCATTTAATTTTGAGATAAAATTTAAAACTATGGTAGAATTATAAATATCTTCTTTTTCTATAATATCCTTAAATGCATTAAAATTTTTTAGCAGTCTTAATCCAAGATCTAACAAATCACTACTTATTTGAAATTTTCCAACATAAGCTCTATAAATGTTCGCTAAAGAAATTTCGTTTTCTTCATGTATTGCACTTAAAAGTATAGTAATTTTTAAAATTAAAAGCATATTTTCATCAAAAGTATATTCTTTTTCTTCAAAGTGCTTTAAACAAAGCAAAGCTCTATCCAATGCACTATAAATTCCCTCTTCTTCAAGTAAAAATTTGCTTTGTGTAAGGGGCTTACAAAAATCTTTTAAAATATTTGCATCAGCAAGAAGTTTTAAAAGAGTAAAAGAATGTTTTCTTTTTAAGATTTTTTTGAATAATTCTAGATTTTCATCTTTATTTTCTGCTCTTTTTAGTGCAAAAACGAGTTTAATATCAAAATTATAATCTCTATCATCTAATTGTAAAAGTTGATTTAATATTAAGTCTAGATTTTCACTTTCACTAGAATAAGTAAAAAAGCTATCTTGTACTTCATAAAGTTTGCTATCTTTATAGTGTTTTTCTTGAATACATCTAGCTATAAAATGCGTATAAAATCCACAAGTTTGCATACACTGCATAGCTTTTTGAATGAGTATAGATTTAAGATCTAAATTCTTTTTCTCTTTTTTTTGCATTAAATTTGCAAGTTCTTGGGAATTTTGTATTAAAAATAAATTAGTATTTTTACCTTCTAAAAGATTCATTGCGCATTTAAGCGAAAATAAAAAATCACTAGCAAGTTTAAATTCACTAAGCTCTTTTTCATTGATAAAAGAAAGCATATAATTTTTAGGAGAATCTTTAAATAAAATATTTAAATTTTCTATATCAAGTTGTTCATCTAAGCCACCAAAATTTTTATTAATATCAAATTCTTGTTTGATGAAAGGCTGATAAAAAGGATTAAATCTTTGTAAAATCTTCAAAGCAAATTCTTCTTTTAATTCCTCTTGGGTTTGATTGATTTTTTCTTTAATTTGTTTAAATAAAATTTTTGAACCACAAATATAGCGATATTGTAAAATATTTTGTTTAAGTTCGTTTTTAGCTATATTGTAAAGCCCATTTATTTCACAAATTTGATAATTTATGCTTAAATTAATGTCATTTAAAGATGCAATAAAAGTTTTCATCAATGGTTTGATATTATAAGCTTTAATGTCTTTATAAACAAATAATAATTCCACATTTTCCTTTATACTCAGATTCATTTTAGCATATTGTTTTATAGCAACAATGCAAAATGGAAATTTATCATTATGTGGATAAAAATCATCAAAAAAATCACTTAAAACAAGCTCATAAATATCTTCTATGAATCGATCAATTTCTTTAGAATGATAAAAACTAAATGAACCTTGTTTTAAAAAAAGTCTAGAACAATAAGCTTCATAATCTTTTAAAGAATTTTTTAATTTTTGAATTTTTTGCATATTCATATTTAAAATTAATTCCTTAGTATTGAATTTCTTATATCATACCAAAAATATTTTGTATTAAATTTTAAGTAAGTTGAAATTATAATTATACTTTTAAATTTAAAAAATGGTAAGAATATGCAAACAATTATAAAAAAATTAGAAAATCAAGAAAGATTAAATGAAGAAGAAGCAAACGAGCTTTGGAATTTGGAACTTTTTACTTTAGGAAAATATGCACAAAAAATTCGCACTAATTTGCATGGTAAAAAAGTTTATTTTAATGTCAATCGCCATATCAATCCTACAAATATATGTGTGGATACTTGTAAATTTTGTGCCTTTTCAGCTCATAGAAAAAATCCCAACCCTTATACTATGACTCATGAAGAGATTATGAAAATAGTTGATGAAACAGTTCAAAGAGACACTAAAGAAATTCATATAGTTTCAGCACACAATAAAAACACATCGTGGCAATGGTATTTAGAAATTTTTAAAATGATTAAACAAAAATATCCATTTTTACACATTAAAGCTTTAACTGCTGCTGAGGTTGATTTTTTAAGTAGAGCATTTAATATGAGTTATGAAGAAATTATAGAAAAAATGCTTGAATATGGTGTAGATTCTATGCCAGGTGGTGGAGCTGAAATTTTTGATGAAGAGGTTCGAAAAAGAATTTGTCATGGCAAAGTTAGCAGTGAAAACTGGTTAAAAATTCACAAACTTTGGCATGAAAAAGGAAGACAAAGTAATGCCACTATGTTATTTGGGCATATAGAAAGTAGGGAAAATAGAATCAATCATATGATAAGATTAAGAAATCTTCAAGATCAAACCGGTGGTTTTAATGCTTTTATACCTTTAGTTTGGCAACAAGATAATAGTTTTATTACAGGTAAAAAACCACTAGGTTCGGTTGAAATTTTAAAAACCTTAGCCATAGCAAGAATAGTGCTTGATAATATCAAAAATATTAAAGCTTATTGGGCAACTATGGGGATAAATCTAGCTATGGTTGCTCAAGATTTTGGAGCAAATGACTTAGATGGAACTATAGAAAAAGAAAGCATACAAAGTGCAGGTGGTGCAAAAAGTTCAAATGGTTTAAATTTGAAAACTTTTGTGGAAATGATACAAAGTTCAGGTTATATTGCAATAGAACGCGATAGTTTATATAATGAATTAAAAACTTATTAAGGATAAAAATGGATTTTTTTAAACTTAAAGAACATAATACAGATATAAAAACAGAAATTTATGCAGGTATTGCTACTTTTTTAGCAATGATTTATATTATACCAGTTAATGCAAATATTATGAGTAAATCAGGTATGCCATTAGAAGCTTTAATCATAGCCACTGCATTAGTAACTATCATAGCCACTGCTTTTAGTGCCTTTTTTTCTAATACTCCGGTGGCTATGAGTGTGGGTATGGGTTTAAATGCATATTTTACTTTTAGTGTGTGTGGTACTTATCAAATTCCTTGGCAAAGTGCTTTAGGTGCTGTATTTTTATCAGGTTTTATTTTTACTTTATTATCTTTTACTAATTTTAGAATTTGGGTTATTAAAAGCATACCAAATGATTTAAGAAAAGCCATATCAGCAGGTATTGGAACCTTTATAGCATTTATGGGGCTTGTGCAAATGGGGATTATTACAAAAAATGAAGCAACTTTAGTCGGCTTAGGAGATTTTTCAAGCACTAAAGTACTTTTTGGTTTGTTTGGCTTATTTTTAGTTTTTGTGTTTTGGGCTTGGAAGATTAAAGGTGCATTTATTTTAGCTGTATTTGTGAGTGCTTTATGTGCTTGGATTTTTGGCATTGATGGGGCTAAATTTCCAGAACAACTTTTATCTTTACCAGTTATTAGTGGAGATAATGGCTTAAGTGCTATATTTGGCAAACTTGATATTAAAGGTGCATTAGAACTTAGTATGATCCCTATAGTATTAACTTTTTTTGTAACTCAACTTTTTGATAGTGTGGGAACTATCACAGGCGTGGGTTCAAGAGGAAAAATTTTTGATGATCCAAAGCAAGGTGAAAAAAAACTAGGTAAAACCTTAGGAGCTGATGCGGTAAGTTCAGCTATGGGTGCAGTAGTAGGAACTTCCACGGTTACTGCATTTGTGGAAAGTTCAGCGGGTGTTGAAGCAGGTGGTAGAACAGGACTTACGGCTTTAGTAGCTGCTATATGTTTTGTTTTTACTTTATTTTTATTGCCAGTATTTAAAGCAATTCCTTCAAATTCTATCTATCCTATTTTAGTTCTTGTTGGAGTTTTAATGTTTATGGAAGTTGCTAATATTAATTTTAAAGACAAAGCTATAGCAGTAAGTGCGTTTTTTATCATCATTATGATGCCATTAACTTATTCTATCACAACAGGCTTTGCTTTTGGTTTTATAGCATATTTATTTATGTGTATTATGCAAAAAGAATTTGATAAAATTAATCTTGGTATCATCGTTTTAAGTGCAATTTCATTGCTAGTATTTTTATTACAATTTTTATAGGAAAAATTATGTATTATTACACTTATGAAGAATTTCAAAAAGAAATTATACCTTTTACGCGTAAAATTAAAGAAGAATTTAACCCTGATGTTTTGCTTGCCATAGCAAGAGGTGGTATGACTTTAGGGCATTTTTTGGCAGAAGGTATGGGAAATAGAAATTTATTTTCTTTAAATTCTATTCACTATGAAGATACTCAAAAGCTAGATACGATTAAAATTTTTAATATTCCTAATCTTAATTCATATAAAAAAATTCTTTTGGTAGATGATATTATAGATAGTGGTGAAACTATGATAGAAATTAAAAGAGTTTTAATGGAAAAATATCCTCATTTAGAACTTAAGGTTGCTAGCGTGTTTTACAAGCCTTCAGCATTATTAATTCCTGAGTTTTGTATTAAAGAAGCAAAAGAGTGGATAGAATTTTTTTGGAGCATTAAAATTTAGCTCTTTGTAAGAAATGTTGTGTAATATATTGCATATTATCTTAACAAGGAGGATATTTTAATGAGTTTAACAAGAAGAAAGTTTTTAAAAGGACTTGCTGCGACTTCTGCACTTGTCTCGGTTAATCCTTTAATGGCTGCAAATGGGGGAACTAAGTTTTATGATACTAAAAAAATTCCTCACGCAACACACTTTGGTGCTTTTTGGGCTGAAGTCAATTCAGAGGGCAAAATAGTTAAAACTATTCCACAACAATCTGATAAACATCCTTCTATTATCACTGATGCTATTGTTGATAGAACATATTCAGATACTAGGGTGAAATATCCTTGCGTTAGAAAAAGCTTTTTAGAAGGTAAAAAAAGACCTAAATTAAGAGGAAAAGAGCCTTTTGTAAGAGTAAGTTGGGAAAAAGCTTTAGAATTGGTTTTAGAGAAACTAAAAGAAACTCCTATTGAAAATTTATTCAATGCAAGTTATGGTGCTTGGGGACATGTAGGCTTATTGCACAATTGTAACTCTGTAGCTGGAAGATTTTTTAATACTGCTTTAGGCGGTCACATAGGAACAGATGGTGAGTATAGTAATGGTGCTGCTGGTAGGGTTAATGCGACTATAATGGGAGATTTGGAAGTTTATTCTTTGCAAACTTCTCACGAGGTTATCTTAGAAAATACTCAAGTTTATGTTTTATGGGGAGCTGACCTTTATAAATGTAATCAAATTGATTTTAAGGTTGCAAATCGTGGAAATGATGAGTATTATAAAAAATACAGCAAATCAAAAATCAAATTTATCACAATCGATCCTCAATACACTCAAACAGCTGAAATTTTAAATGCTGATTGGATTAAAATTCGTCCAAATACCGATGTGGCTTTAATGCTTGGTATGATGAATTATCTTTATAAAAGTGGCAAGTATGATAAAAAATTTATAGAAAAATATACTGATGGTTTTGATAAATTCTTACCTTATTTGCTTGGAAAAACTGATGGTATTGATAAAACTCCAGCTTGGGCTGCAAATATTACTGGCGTTGAAGAAAAAGTTATCACAAGCTTAGCAGATACTTTTGTTAAAAATAGAACTTTCTTAGCAGGTAATTGGGCTATGCAAAGAGCTCAGCATGGAGAACAAGCTGATTGGACTTTAATGGTTTTAGCTTCTATGATAGGGCAAGTTGGCTTACCAGGTGGTGGATTTGGTTTTTCTATGCATTATTCAGGTGGTGGACAAGCTTTTTCAGGTGTAAGATTACCAGTAGGTTTACCACAGGGTAAAAATAATCTTGATACTAATATACCAGCAAGTAGAATTTCAGAAGCTATTTTAAACCCAGGTAAAACTATTAAATTTAAAGGTAAAGAAATCACTTATCCAAAAATTAAATTAATGTATGTTGTTGGAGCTTCGGTTTTAGGTCACCATCCAAATACTAATGAGCTTATTAAAGCTTTGAGGACTCTTGATACATTAATCGTACATGAGCCTTGGTGGACTCCTATGGCAAAAATGGCAGATATTGTATTACCTTCAACTACAACTTTAGAAAGAGATGATATTAGCTTTGGTGGTTCTTATTCTCAAGATTATGTTTATGCTATGAAAAAAGTAATTGAACCTTATTTTGAAAGTAGAAATGATTATGATATTTTTGAAGAATTAGCAAAAAGAATAGGCGAGAGAGAACATAAAAAATTCACAGGAAATAAAACAAAACAACAATGGCTTGAAGGGTTTTATGGCAGAAGTGATTGTCCTTATTATATGGAATTTGCTGATTTTTGGAAGCAAGGTTTTATTTATTTTGAGCCACCAAAAGAAGCTTATAATTATGTTAGACATTCTGAATTTAGAGCAGATCCTGTGGCAAATAAACTTGCAACAGAAAGTGGAAAAATTCAAATTTATTCACCAAAATTTGAAAAGTATAATTTAGAGGATTTTAAAGCACATCCTACTTGGTTTGAACCAGCTGAATGGTTAGGCAATGAAAAATTGGTTAAAAAATATCCTTTTCATTTAGTAAGCCCACATCCAAGATATAGAGTGCATTCTCAACTTGATAATACTTGGGTAAGAGATTTATACAAAATTCAGGGTAGAGAACCAGTTGTTATAAATACAAATGACGCTAAAAAACTTGGCATTACTCACGGAGAGGTTGTAGAAGTATTTAACGATCGTGGCTCACTTTTAGCAGGTGCTTTTGTAACAGATAATATCATGGAAGGGGTTATTAGTATCCAAGAGGGTGCTTGGTATGATCCTGAAGATGTAGATGATAATAAGCCAAGATGTAATGCAGGTCATGTGAATGTTTTAACTAGCTCAAGACCAACTTCAACTATGGCTCAAGCAACCAGTGTAAATACTTGTTTAGTAGGTATTAAAAAGTTAAAAGAAGTTATAAAACCATATAACTCAACTACACCGCCAAAAATTATAGGAGCTTAATAATGAAAAAAATTATATTAGCATTGACTTTTTTAGCTAGTACCCTATTTGCCAAAGATATGTTTATTTTTAATGAGAAAGTAGATCTTTTAGATAGTGCTAGTAAAAAGGTGGTAGGACAAATTTATGAAGGCTCTAAAGTAGAACTTGTAAAAGAAGAGGGTGAATATTCTTTGATAAAAGTTAAAGGTGAGGTAGTAGATTCAAATCCAAAAAGTCTTGCTTATACTAAAGATGGAATTTATCTTTTACTTACTTTAAATGCTAAAAATGCAAGCAATGAAATGGAATTTTTAGTTAAAAGTAAAGATTTAACTGATAAAGAAATTCTTGCTTGGGATGAGATAGAATTAACTTATTATGATACTTGCACAAGTTGTCATGCAGCTCATAAACCAAAAGAACACTTAATGGAAGAATGGGATGCATATTTATCCGCCATGCAAGGTTTTGCAAAGATTACTGACGCAGAAAAAGCTAGAATTTTAAGATTTTTACAATCTCACGCAAGTAATGGACCTGTAAAGCTTGACTAATCAAAAATGAAAAGGTATTTACTAGCCGTTTTATTTTTTGACTTTTGTGCTTTGTTGTATGGTATAAGCACTTTATCTATAAGTTACAATGAAGCACAAATTTACTTTTATGATCATAGTTTAATAGCTATAATTGCCAGATTTGGCACTGCTATTTTTGGTCAAAATGATTTTGGATTAAGACTTCCTTTTGTTTTATTGCATTCATTAAGTTGTATTTTACTTTATATTTTGGCTTTAAAATACACTAGAACTTCTTTTGATGCTTTTATATCTGTAGTTTTATTTATACTACTACCAGGTAGTGTTGCTAGTGCATTGCTTATAAATGAATCAAGTATTGTAATCTTTTTAACACTTCTAATTTTAGTTTTGTTTGAATATAAAAAAAATATACTTTTTTTTATATTATTTTTTTTAGTATTATTTGTAGATAAAAATTTTGCTATTTTATATTTATCTTTTTTCTTTTATGGAATTTATAATAAAAATAAAATCCTTATAGGACTTTCTTTGATTTTATTTGGTATTTCTATGAGTGTTTATGGTTTTGATGCAAGTGGTAAGCCTAAGGGGTATTTTTTAGATACTTTAGGCGTTTTTGCTGCCTGTTTTTCGCCTTTAATTTTTCTTTATTTTTTTTATGTAATATATAGAATTCTTTTACAAGCCAATAAACCACTTTTATGGTTTATTAGTGCTACTACTTTTATTTTTTGTTTGATATTTTCTATCAGACAAAGACTTTTTTTAGAAGATTTTTTACCTTTTTGTGTAGTTTGCACCCCGCTTTTGATCCGCTATTTAATGTCTTCATATCGTTCAAGAGTTCCTGAACTTCGCTTAAAACATAAGATATTCATTGAATGCTCTTTAGCATTTTTGGTAATTTTTTATCTTGGAATTATCTTTAACCATAGTTTTTATTATGTATTAAATAAACCTAAAAAACATTTTGCATATGATTATCATATTGCAAAAAATTTAGCTATGAAGCTAAAAGAACAAAATATCAATTCTATTAATCTTAAAGATGATGATTTAGCTTTAAGATTGAAATTTTACGGAATTTCTAAAGGCAAGACAAAGCTTATATTTACACAAAAACCTAGTAATTTATATGTGAGTTTAGGCAAACATAAATTATACTTTGAAGTAAAATGAAAAAATCATTTACCCTTATAGAATTAATTTTTGTTTGCATGATATTTTCAATCTTGTTTTCTATGGGATATTTTTATTTTAAACCTGATTATTTGCGTTTAGGTGCTGAACAAATTTTAAATGATATTAAATACACTAGACATTTAGCGATGATACAAAATGATTTTAGAGTAAAAGAATTTAATGTTGCAAAAAGAGAGTGGTATAAAGCAAAATGGCAAATTTATTTTATACGCTCACAATCAGCAACCAACAATGAACAAACATATACTATTTTTTTAGATAAAAACGGAGATGGCAATGCAAATATAGGTAAAAATATAGTCAATAAAGACAGAGAAATAGCAGTTGATTTATTAAATCCAAACATTTTAATGAATTCAGGTCAAAGTGGAGTGATAAATCAAAATGATTTTAAAGCAAATCCTAGATATAACATAGAAAAAACTTATGGCATTAATAAAGTATTATTTGAAGGTGCTTGCAAAGGAAGCACGCGTTTAATTTTTGATGATTATGGTCGTTTATATACTCCATTAAAAAATTCTTTGCGGGTTTTTGATAAGCTTTCAAATTATACAAATGATTGTATTATAAGATTATCCAATAAAAAAAACCAACATATATGTATTATCATCAATCCAATAAGTGCTTATGCTTTTATTCCAGATTTTAATCAAAATAATAAACAACCAATCACCATAAACAATAAAAATTTATATTGTGAAAATTTATAATTTTTTTAGTTTCCAAGCATTAACTATCAAAGAGCATAATTACACTTGTAAAACAAACATTCATAGATAACTCCTTAGTTTTTAAAGGTCTATTCTTTATGACTAGACCTTTGGAAATTTTTTTATAAAATACTGCAGTTTTTATATTTTTATTTAGTTTTAAGAATTTTCATAAAAAATTATGCTATAATCCCCAATGTAGTTTTAATTTAAATAAGGAGAATTCTCATGAAACTAGTTAAACTTAGTTTAGTAGCAGCTTTGGCTGCAGGTGCTTTTTCAGCAGCTAATGCTGTTTCACTTGAAGAAGCTATAAAAGATGTTGATGTATCAGGAATGTTAAGATACAGATTTGAATCTAACAGATACACACAAGGTGATGAAGTTTCTAATGGTTACAGTGGTAACAAAGCGAACAGACACAGATTCAAATCACAACTAAATTTCAAAGCAGCTTTAGATGATAACTTCAAAGCTTTCGTTCAATTTGAATACAATCAAACAGATTTTGGTTTTGGTAGTCAAGCACAAGGAAATCTTGGTACTGGAACAAAAAGTACATTTGGTGTAAAACAAGCTTACTTAGAATACACTAACGAAACTTATGCTACAAGCGTAACTTTCGGTAAATTAGAAGTTGGTTCTATTTGGACTGATGATGCAGTAGGCACAGGAGCTAAAATCGTTAATAATTCTATCGAAGGTTTAACTTTTGCAGGTTATTGGTTTGATGCTTTAAACTATGTTGATGATGGTGATTTTGGTACAACAAAACTAAATAAATCTTCACTATATGGTGCTGCTGTATTAGGCGATTTTGATCCATTTGCTTTCCAATTATGGGCTGCTTATTCAGCTAACAATGCGTTCTTATATGCAATTGATGCTAGCTATAAATTCAGCTTCAATGATGCAAACTTCAAAATCCAAGGTCAATATTTAGGCAATAGCTTAGATGGCGATTTTGAAAACTTCTACAATAACGCTGTAGATAATGGTAGCTTCTATGCAGCTAAATTAAGTGGAGATATTTCTGCATTTGATTTCCAATTAGGTGTTGTAGGCTATGGTGAAAAAGACAAAAAAACTGTAGTTACTTTAGAAGATTTAGGTAAAGTTATTGCTCCAGGTGAAAGAATTTT
The DNA here is from genome assembly GCF_000816245.1 of Campylobacter sp. RM16704. Lineage (NCBI taxonomy): Bacteria > Pseudomonadati > Campylobacterota > Epsilonproteobacteria > Campylobacterales > Campylobacteraceae > Campylobacter > Campylobacter sp. RM16704. Next base: position 425,347 of record NZ_CP007769.1, read on the forward strand.
CTATTCTGAAGGTAGTGATTTAAGAGGTGATTTTGGTGAAAACTTCTTCTACTTTGCAGGTTTAGGTTATACTTTTGCTGAAACTGTAAGAGTAGGATTTGACTATGTAGGTGGTAAATCTGAGCAAGTTGGTTATGATATAGACAAAAACGAATATGTTGCAAGAGTATCTTATGCTTATAGTCCAAAACTTACATTTAGTGGATTTTATTCTTACTTAACTGAAGATTTCGGTATTCAAGGTGTTGATAATGGTGATAACCAATTCATCAGACTTCAAGCTTTATACAAATTCTAATTATAAAAGCTAAGCCTTTTTGGCTTAGCTTAAACTTGTAAAACTATTTCTTCTTTTAATCCTTGTTTTTTAATCTCTTTAATTTTTAAATCATTTGGTAGTTTATTGAATATTTCTTCTTTTGTATTTATATTGTGCTGAGCTAATATTTTTAAAATTATTCCTCTATATGCTTTTGCATAATGGCTTATAATTTTAGAATTTTTTAAAAAAACAAAAGTAATAAAAGGTTGTTTTATAGTGTAAAATTTCTCATAAAATTTAGCTCTTAGATCTATTATTGTTTTATTTTCCAACAAACCATCAATGTCTTTTGAAAAATTTTCTTTATAAAATTTTTCTATATTAAAGTCTTTGATTTTCTCTCCTTGTTTAAATTTATAATAAGGAATTAAGTCTTTTGCTAAGATTGGTCCAAAAAGATTAGAAAATATCAAAACATTTTCATCTATGTATTTTTTAGAATTAGCATTTAAACTACTATAATCTAAGTGTTCAAAAGCAACTCCATTATATCTTTTAATAGCTTTTATGGTTTTTTGATTTAATATATTTTGACTTAGATTATGAATTTCGTTTATATCTTTTACACCAAAAAATTTCTCAAGATCTAATATACTACAATTTTTAATAAATTCTTGATATTTATTCAAAGCTTCTATTCTCTTGTTATACTTATGCTTGAAAACAAATGACTCACAATTTATTGGTTCGTGAGTAGCTATTTTGTTTTTGCTCTCACTAGGTGAAAATAAAATTATCATATATAATCCTTATTGTTTTAAAAATTATACAAAATTAGTTACAATGCTTGACATTGTTTTAAAATTTTAATATAATTCAACTTTATTTTTTGCTGGTTTAGCTCAGTTGGTAGAGCAGCTGCCTTGTAAGCAGCAGGTCGGGGGTTCAAGTCCCTTAACCAGCTCCATTGTTAATAGCAGTGTTTGACCAGAAATAAGGCATTTTTCATGGTGAGTTACTCAAGTGGCCAACGAGGGCAGACTGTAAATCTGCTGGCTTTCGCCTTCCGTGGTTCGAATCCACGACTCACCACCATTGCTTTGCGGGAGTAGCTCAGTTGGCTAGAGCATCAGCCTTCCAAGCTGAGGGTCGCGGGTTCGAGTCCCGTTTCCCGCTCCAACCCAAATTTTGGCAGAGTGAAACTGGGAGCTGTTTTTTATATTCAGAATTTCTAGCAGTTTCAATCCAAAATAATTATTTATGTTTTTTGATTTTTCTGAGCGCTCGTATGGCTCAGAGGTAGAGCACTCCCTTGGTAAGGGAGAGGTCGCGGGTTCAAGTCCCGCTATGAGCTCCATTGAATTGAAAAGATTATAAAACATAAATTTTTTAAGTATTTGTTTGTAAATTTTATATGGAGGAAAAAGATGGCTAAAGAAAAATTTTCACGTAATAAGCCTCACGTAAATATTGGTACTATTGGTCACGTTGATCATGGTAAAACAACTTTAACAGCTGCTATCTCTGCTGTTCTTTCTAGAAGAGGTTTGGCTGAGCTAAAAGATTATGATAATATCGATAATGCTCCTGAAGAAAAAGAGCGTGGTATTACTATTGCTACATCTCATATTGAGTATGAAACAGAAAATCGCCACTATGCTCATGTTGATTGTCCAGGTCACGCAGACTATGTTAAAAATATGATTACTGGTGCTGCTCAAATGGATGGTGCTATTCTTGTTGTTTCTGCTGCAGATGGTCCAATGCCACAAACTAGAGAGCATATTCTACTTTCTCGTCAAGTAGGTGTACCATATATCGTTGTTTTTATGAATAAAGCTGATATGGTTGATGATGCTGAATTATTAGAATTAGTTGAAATGGAAATTAGAGAATTATTAAGCTCATATGATTTCCCAGGAGATGATACACCAATTATTTCAGGTTCTGCTTTACAAGCACTTGAAGAAGCAAAAGCTGGTCAAGATGGTGAATGGTCTAAAAAAATCCTAGATCTTATGGCTGCAGTTGATGAATATATTCCAACTCCAACCCGTGATACAGATAAAGATTTCTTAATGCCTATCGAAGATGTATTCTCTATTTCAGGTCGTGGTACAGTTGTTACTGGTAGAATTGAAAAAGGTGTTGTAAAAGTTGGCGATACTATTGAAATAGTTGGTATTAGAGATACTCAAACAACCACAGTAACTGGTGTTGAAATGTTTAGAAAAGAAATGGATCAAGGCGAAGCAGGTGATAATGTAGGTGTTCTTCTTCGTGGAACTAAAAAAGAAGATGTTCTTCGTGGTATGGTTCTTGCTAAACCAAAATCAATTACACCACATACTGATTTTGAAGCTGAAGTTTATATTTTAAATAAAGATGAAGGTGGTCGTCATACACCATTCTTTAATAATTACAGACCACAATTTTATGTAAGAACAACCGATGTAACTGGTTCTATCAAACTTGCAGATGGTGTTGAAATGGTTATGCCAGGTGAGAATGTAAGAATTACTGTAAGTCTAATTGCTCCAGTTGCACTTGAAGAAGGTACTCGTTTTGCTATCCGTGAGGGTGGACGTACTGTTGGTTCAGGTGTTGTTTCTAAAATTATTAAATAATTATAAGCGAGATTTTATCTCGCTTTTTTAAGGGATAAAAATGAGAATTAAAGTCGGATTAAAATGTGAAGAATGTGGTGATATTAACTACAGCACTTTTAAAAATAGTAAAAATACAACTGAAAAGTTAGAATTAAAAAAGTATTGTCCTAGATTAAAAAAACATACTATTCATAAAGAAGTTAAATTAAAAAGTTAAGGCTTTATAGGTAAAAGCCCCTAGGGCAATAGCTCCAATGGTAGAGCGCCGGATTCCAAATCCGATGGTTGGGGGTTCGAGTCCCTCTTGCCCTGCCACAAAATAAGGTTAAATATGGAAAAACTAATAACTTATTTTAAATTATCAAAAGCTGAATTAGGAAAAGTAATTTGGCCTTTGAAAGAGCAAGTTAGAAATGCTTATATTACAGTTTTTGTAGTTGTTGCTGTTGTTTCTTTGTTTTTGGCATTAGTTGATTTGATTATGTCATTTTCATTATCTAAAATTATAGGATAGAAAATGAATCACAAATGGTATGCAATTCAAACTTATGCAGGCAGTGAAATGGCTGTAAAAAAAGCTATAGAAAATTTAGTTAGAGATCATGGAATTCAAGAGCAATTACTAGAAGTTATTGTTCCGACTGAAGATGTGATTGAATTTAAAAATGGTAAAGAAAAAATAAGCGAAAGAAGCTTATATTCTGGTTATGTTTTTGCAAATATTGATTTATCAACTGAGCTTTGGCATAAAATACAATCTTTACCAAAAGTAGGAAGATTTATAGGGGAAAGTAAAAAACCAACCCCATTAAGTGAAAAAGATATCAATCTTATTTTAGAAAAGGTGAAAAATAAAGCAGCACCTAAGCCTAAAATTTCATTTGATAAAGAAGAAAGTGTAAGAATAACCGAAGGTCCTTTTGCAAACTTTGTTGGTATTGTAGAAGAATATGATATGGTTAGAGGTGTTTTAAAACTAAATGTTTCAATATTTGGCAGATCAACCCCAGTGGAAATCTTATACTCTCAAGTTGAAAAGATAGTTTAATAATATAGCAAGTAAAGGAGAAAGGTTATGGCTAAAAAAGTCGTAGGAGAAATTAAATTACAAATAGCTGCTACTAAGGCTAATCCATCACCTCCAGTTGGTCCTGCTTTGGGTCAGCAAGGTGTAAATATTATGGAATTTTGTAAAGCATTTAACGAAAAAACAAAAGATATGGCTGGTTTTAATATTCCAGTTGTTATTACTGTTTATGCAGATAAAAGCTTTACTTTTATTACTAAACAGCCACCAGCAACTGATTTGATTAAAAAAACTGCTGGTATTTCTAAAGGTGCAGATAATCCTCTTAAAAATAAAGTAGGAAAACTCACTAAAGCACAAGTTTTAGAGATTGTTGATAAAAAAATTGCTGATATGAACACAAAAGATAGAGAGCAAGCTGCTAAGATTATTATGGGTTCTGCTCGTTCTATGGGTGTTGAAATCGTAGATTAATACTCTTTACCGCTAGGAGTTTAAAAAAGCGGTAGCACTTTATATAAAATGCGGAGAAAATTAATGTCAAAAAATACTAAAAGATTTACAGAATTATTAAAAAAGATAGATTCAAATAAAAATTACTTAATGGATGAGGCAATTAGTGCAGTAAAAACTCTTGCTTCTGCTAAATTTGATGAAACGGTTGAAATAGCATTAAAACTAAATGTTGATCCAAGACATGCTGATCAAATGGTAAGAGGTAGTGTTGTTTTACCAGCTGGTACAGGAAAAAAAGTTCGTGTTGCAGTAATTGCTAAAGATGCTAAAGCAGATGAAGCAAAAAATGCTGGTGCTGATATAGTTGGAAGTGATGATTTGGTTGAAGAAATTCAAAAAGGAAATATGAATTTTGATGTTTTAATCGCTACTCCAAATTTAATGGGTTTAGTTGGTAAAGTTGGTCGTATTTTAGGTCCGAAAGGTTTAATGCCAAATCCAAAAACTGGGACAGTTACAATGGATGTTGCTCAAGCTGTAAATAATGCTAAAAACGGACAAGTGAATTTTCGTGTAGATAAACAAGGTAATATTCATGCAGGATTAGGTAAAGTAAGCTTTACACAAGAACAATTAAAAGAAAATATAACAGCTTTTGTTAAAGCTATCAATAAGCATAAACCAGCAGCAGCAAAAGGAAGATACATTAAAAACGCAAGTCTTTCTTTGACTATGAGTCCTTCTCTTTCTCTTGATACTCAAGAATTACTTGATACAAAATAAAATTAATGAGAGTTTTTACTCTCATTAATAAAAATTAGATAAGATAATGCTTTTTATTTTATCTAATTTTTATCTTAGATTGGAGATAGCCGAGGTCTTAGGACTTAATTAGATTTCTACTCTGCTTGAAATCACCGGTCGGAAAGGAGTAAAGATGACTAAAAGCCAAAAAGTTGAACTTGTTTCTAAACTTGAGGAAAGTTTTAAGGTTAGTGAAGCAGTTATAGTTTGTAACTATAAAGGTTTAAATACTAAAAAACTTGAAGAGCTAAGAAGCAATGCAAGAGAAGTGGATGTTAAAGTTCAAATTATAAAAAATACTTTAGCAAGTATTGCTCTTAAAAATGCCGGCAAAGATGGAATGGAACTTAAAGATACTAATATTTATCTTTGGGGTGAAGATCAACTAAATGTTTCAAAAGTTGCTGATAAATTTAATGAAGCAAATCAAGCATTTGAGATTAAAACTGCTTTTATTGAAGGCGAAGTTGCTTCAGTTGATAAGGTTAAAGCTTTAGCTAAAATGCCTTCTCGCAACGAATTGCTTGCTATGCTTTTGCAAGTTTGGAATGCACCAATTACCAATTTTACAATTGGATTAAATGCATTAAAAGAAAAAAAAGAAGCTGAATAAAAATATAAAAAAAAGGATAAATTATGGCAATTACTAAAGAAGATGTATTAGAATTTATTTCTAACCTAAGTGTTCTTGAACTTTCAGAGTTAGTAAAAGAATTTGAAGAAAAATTTGGTGTTTCTGCAGCTCCAGTTATGGTTGCAGGTGCCGCTGTTGCAGGTGCTACAGGTGCTGCTGCTGAAGAAAAAACTGAATTTGATATTGTAATACAAGATGGTGGTGACAAAAAAATAAATGTTATTAAAGTTGTTCGTGCTTTAACTGGCCTTGGACTAAAAGAAGCAAAAGATGCAGTTGAGCAAACTCCATCAGTTATTAAAGAAGGTGTTAGTAAGGCTGAGGCTGAAGAAGCTAAAAAACAACTTGAAGAAGCTGGCGCTAAGGTTGAGCTTAAATAAATTTTGTTTTAAAAGAAAGGATTTATATCCTTTCTTGTTTTCCTTTAATTAGGATTCTTTCTTTTAATACTTTTACCATGGGGTATAATTATGTTAAATTCACAATCAGGAAATCGTTTAAGAGTAGACTTCTCGAATGTTCCACAACAAATAGACATTCCAAATTTATTACAATTGCAAAAAAAGAGTTTTGATTATTTTTTAAATTTAGACGCAAAAAATTCAGAAAGTGGAATTGAAAAAGTATTTAAATCTATTTTTCCAATTCATGATCCACAAAATAGATTAAGTTTAGAATATGTAAGTAGTGAAGTAGGTAAACCAAAATACACTATAAGAGAGTGTATGGAAAGAGGATTGACTTATTCGGTTAATTTAAAAATGAAAATCCGTCTTACTTTACATGAAAAAGATGAAAAAACTGGCGAAAAAATTGGTATAAAAGATATCAAAGAACAAGAAATTTATATTAGAGAAATTCCTTTAATGACAGATAGAATTTCTTTTATTGTTAATGGGGTAGAAAGAGTTGTTGTAAACCAACTTCATAGAAGCCCTGGTGTTATTTTTAAAGAAGAAGAAAGTTCTACTGTTGCTAATAAATTAGTATATACAGCTCAAATTATACCAGATAGAGGATCTTGGCTTTATTTTGAATACGATGCCAAAGATATTCTTTATGTGCGTATTAATAAAAGAAGAAAAATACCTATTACAATTTTGTTTAGAGCACTTGGTTATAAAAAACAAGATATTATAAAATTATTTTATCCTATACAAACTATTCATGTTAAAAAAGATAAATTTTTAACCGAGTTTAATCCAAATGATTTTTTAGATAGAGTTGAATATGATCTAAAAGATGACAAAGGAAATATTATACACCAAGCTGGTAAAAGAATGACTAAGAAAAAAGCAGAACAGCTTGTAAAAGATGGTGTTAAGTGGGTGGAATATCCAATTGAAATTTTAACAAATAGATATTTAGCAAATCCAATTATCAATAAAGAAACTGGAGAAGTTTTATTTGATTCATTAACATTGTTAGATGAAGCAAAGATAGCTAAAATTAAAGAAGAAAAAAAACAATTTGATATAGCAAATGATTTAGCCAATGGAGTAGATGCGGCTATTATCAATTCTTTTATTCAAGATAATGAAACTTTGAAATTATTAAAACAAACTGAAAATATAGATGATGAAAACGATTTAGCTGCAATTAGAATTTATAAAGTTATGAGACCAGGTGAGCCTGTTGTAAAAGATGCTGCGAAAGCTTTTGTAAATGATTTGTTTTTTAATCCAGAAAGATATGATCTAACTAAAGTTGGTCGTATGAAAATGAATCATAAACTAGGTTTAGATACGCCTGAATATGTTACAGTTTTAACAAATGAGGATATAGTAAAAACTGCAAAATATCTTATAAAAGTTAAAAATGGTAGAGGGCATATTGACGATAGAGATCATTTGGGTAATCGTCGTATAAGATCTATTGGGGAACTTTTGGCAAATGAGCTTCATATAGGTTTAGCTAAAATGCAAAAATCTATTAGAGATAAATTTACAGCTTTGAATACTGATATTGAAAAGGTTATGCCATATGATTTGATCAATCCTAAAACAATAACTGTAACCATTATGGAATTTTTTACCGGTGGTCAATTATCACAATTTATGGATCAAACTAATCCTTTAAGTGAGGTTACCCATAAGCGTCGTTTATCTGCACTCGGAGAAGGTGGTCTTGTAAAAGAAAGAGCTGGATTTGAAGTGCGTGATGTTCATGCAACTCATTATGGAAGAATTTGTCCTGTTGAAACTCCAGAAGGACAAAATATTGGTTTGATAAATACACTTTCTACTTATGCTAGAGTAAATGATTTAGGTTTTGTTGAAGCACCTTATAAAAAAGTTGAAAATGGAAAAGTAAGTAATGAAATTGTGTATTTAACGGCTACGCAAGAAGAGGGCTTGGTAATTGCTGCTGCTTCAACTAAAACTGATGATAAAGGCAATATTGTTGAAGAATTTGTTGAAGCAAGACAAGATGGAGAAACAATTTTAGCTAGAAGAGAAGAAGTACAATTAATCGACCTTTGTTCAGGTATGATAGTTGGTGTTACGGCCTCTTTAATTCCATTCTTAGAACATGATGATGCAAACAGGGCTTTGATGGGTTCAAACATGCAGCGTCAAGCGGTACCGCTTTTAACAACTCAAGCTCCAATTGTTGGAACAGGAATGGAAAAAATAATAGCTAGAGATGCTTGGGAGGCTATTAAAGTTAAAAGAGCTGGTATAGTTGAAAAAGTTGATAATAAAAATATCTTTATATTAGGTGAAGATGAAAATGGTCCATTTATAGATCATTATAAAATGGAAAAAAATTTAAGAACCAACAATAATACAACATTTATTCAACGTCCTATTGTAAAAAAAGGTGAAATTGTACAAGTAGGTCAAATTATCGCAGATGGTCCAAGTATGGATCTAGGCGAACTTGCTATTGGTAAAAACGCTTTAATTGCTTTTATGCCATGGCATGGATATAACTATGAAGATGCTATTGTAATTAGTGAAAAGATTTTGCGTGAAGACACTTTTACTAGCGTACATATTTATGAAAAAGAGGTTGAAGCTAGAGAGTTAAAAGATGGTGTAGAAGAAATCACAAAAGATATTCCAAATATCAAAGAAGAGGATTTAGCTCATCTTGATGAAAGTGGTATAGCAAAAATAGGAACTCATATAAAACCTGGCATGATTTTAGTTGGTAAGGTTTCTCCAAAAGGCGAGGTTAAACCAACCCCAGAGGAAAGATTATTAAGAGCTATTTTTGGTGAAAAAGCTGGACATGTTGTTAATAAATCTTTATATGCTACAGCTTCTTTAGAAGGTGTAGTGGTTGATGTGAAAATCTTTACTAAAAAAGGTTATGAGAAAGATACACGTGCTGTAAAAGCTTATGATGAAGAAAAGTTAAATCTTGAAAAAGAGCACCACGATAGACTTTTAATGATGGATAGAGAAGAAATTTTAAGAGTATGCTCTTTACTTTCTAAATCGCCTTTAAATTCAAATGAAGAAATTAATGGTGTAAAATATAAAAAAGGTGCAAAGGTAGACATTAAAGAACTTGAAAAAATAAATCGCTTTGCTTTAAATTCTTTAGTAAAGGCTTATTCTAAAGAAGTTCAAAAAGAATATGATGATTTAAAAAATCATTTTCAAAATGAAAAGAAAAAACTAAAAACAGAACATGATGAAAAATTAGAAATTCTAGAAAAAGATGATATATTGCCAAGTGGTGTAGTAAAACTTGTTAAAGTTTATATTGCTACAAAAAGAAAATTAAAAGTTGGTGATAAAATGGCAGGACGCCATGGAAATAAAGGTATTGTGTCTAATATTGTTCCTGAAGTTGATATGCCATATTTGCCTGATGGAAGACCTATTGATATAGCTTTAAATCCTTTGGGGGTTCCAAGTCGTATGAATATTGGACAAATTCTTGAAAGCCATTTAGGCATAGTAGGAATGAAATTAGGAGATCAAATTCAAGAAATTTTTGATAGAAAACAAAAAGATTTTATAAAAGAGCTACGTAAAAAAATTCTTGAAATTTGTGATGTTTCTAGACTAAAAATCGAGAAAAAATTTATACAAACACTTAATGATGAACAATTAATTGCTTATGCTAGAGATTGGACTAAAGGTGTAAAATTTGCTACGCCTGTTTTTGAAGGTGTTACAGTTGAGGAACTTGGTAAGCTTTTTGAAATGGCAAAAATTGCTATGGATGGAAAAAGCGAACTTTATGATGGAAGAACTGGCGAAAAAATGGCAGAACGCGTTCATGTTGGATGTATGTATATGCTTAAATTGCACCATTTAGTAGATGAAAAAGTACATGCAAGAAGTACAGGACCTTATAGTCTTGTAACACAACAACCAGTAGGTGGTAAAGCATTGTTTGGTGGACAAAGATTTGGTGAGATGGAGGTTTGGGCTCTTGAAGCTTATGGAGCAGCTCATACTCTAAGAGAAATGCTTACTATAAAATCTGATGATGTTGAAGGTAGATTTAGTGCTTATAAAGCTTTAACAAAAGGTGAGAATGTTCCAGCAACAGGTATTCCAGAGACATTCTTTGTACTTACAAATGAATTAAAATCTCTTGCTTTAGATGTTGAGATTTTTGATAAGGATGAGAATAATGAGTAAATTTAAACCTATCGAAATAAAAGAAGATGGCAGACCTAGAGACTTTGAAGCTTTTCAATTAAGACTTGCAAGTCCTGAAAAAATCAAATCATGGTCTTATGGGGAAGTAAAAAAACCTGAAACAATTAATTATAGAACTTTAAAGCCTGAAAGAGATGGACTTTTTTGCGCTAAAATTTTTGGACCGGTAAGAGATTATGAGTGTCTTTGTGGTAAGTATAAGAAAATGCGTTTTAAAGGCATTAAGTGCGAAAAATGTGGCGTTGAAGTTACTAGTTCTAAAGTACGCCGTTCAAGAATGGGGCATATTGAATTAGTTACACCAGTTGCTCATATTTGGTATGTAAATTCTTTGCCAAGTCGTATCGGTACTTTGCTTGGTGTAAAAATGAAAGATCTAGAACGTGTGTTGTATTATGAAGCATATATAGTAGAAAATCCAGGTGATGCATACTATGATAATGAAAATACTAAAAAAGTTGAATTTTGTGATGTATTAAATGAAGAGCAGTATTTAAATTTAATGCAGCGTTATGAAAGCAGTGGTTTTAAAGCTAGAATGGGTGGAGAAGTTGTTAGAGATTTGTTAGCAAATTTAGATCTTGTTGAGCTTTTAAATCAATTAAAAGAAGATATTTTAGCAACTAATTCTGAAGCTAAGAAAAAGACAATCATTAAACGTTTAAAAGTAGTAGAAAATTTTCTAAATAGCAATTTAAATACTAATACAAATAGTGATGAAGTTGTTCCAAATCGTCCTGAATGGATGATGATTACGAATTTACCTGTATTGCCACCTGATTTAAGACCTTTAGTTGCTCTAGATGGTGGAAAATTTGCAGTTTCTGATGTAAATGATTTATATAGAAGAGTTATTAATAGAAATACACGTTTAAAAAGACTAATGGAACTTGATGCACCTGAAATTATTATAAGAAATGAAAAAAGAATGCTTCAAGAGGCTGTTGATGCATTATTTGATAATGGTAGAAGAGCAAATGCTGTTAAGGGTGCAAACAAACGACCATTAAAATCTTTAAGTGAAATTATTAAAGGTAAGCAAGGTCGTTTTAGACAAAATCTACTTGGTAAAAGGGTGGATTTTTCAGGTCGTAGCGTTATTGTTGTTGGTCCAAAACTTAGGATGGATCAGTGCGGATTACCTAAAAAAATGGCTTTAGAATTATTTAAACCACATTTATTAGCCAAGCTTGAAGAAAAAGGTTATGCTACAACAGTTAAGCAAGCTAAAAAAATGATAGAAAATAAAACAAATGAAGTTTGGGAGTGTTTGGAAGAGGTTGTTAAAGGTCATCCTGTAATGCTTAATCGTGCACCAACTTTACATAAACTTTCCATACAAGCATTTCATCCTGTACTTGTAGAAGGTAAGGCTATACAACTTCATCCTTTAGTTTGTGCTGCATTTAATGCTGACTTTGATGGAGACCAAATGGCTGTACATGTGCCTTTATCACAAGAAGCAATTGCTGAATGTAAAATATTAATGCTATCATCTATGAATATCTTACTTCCTGCAAGTGGTCGTTCAGTAACTGTTCCATCTCAAGATATGGTTTTAGGAATTTATTATTTATCTTTGGAAAAAGATGGTGCTAAAGGTGAACATAAGATTTGTACGGGTATTGAGGAAGTTATGATTGCTTTAGAAGCAAAATCTTTAGATATTCATGCAAGCATTAGAAGTGTAATTGATGGTAGAAAAATTACAACGACTGCTGGTAGATTGATTATTAAATCTATACTACCTGATTTTGTTCCAGAAAATATGTGGAACAAAGTAATGAAGAAAAAAGATATAGCCGCTTTAGTTGATTTTATATACAAAGAAGGTGGTCTAGAGATAAGTGCTAGCTTTTTAGATAAACTTAAAGATCTTGGTTTTGAGTATGCGACAAAGGCTGGAATTTCAATTTCAATTGCAGATATTATAGTTCCAAATAAAAAACAAAAAAATATTGATGAAGCAAAAAAACAAGTCAGAGAAATTCAAAATTCATATAATTTAGGTTTGATTACTTCAGGCGAAAGATACAATAAAATCATTGATATTTGGAAAAGTACTAACAATATTTTATCAAAAGATATGATGGATTTGATTAAAAAAGATAAAGATGGATTTAACTCCATTTATATGATGGCAGATTCTGGTGCTAGAGGTTCAGCTGCTCAAATTTCTCAGCTTGCTGCTATGAGAGGACTTATGGCTAAACCTGATGGTTCTATTATTGAAACACCAATTATTTCAAACTTCCGTGAAGGACTTAATGTTCTTGAGTATTTCATTTCAACTCACGGTGCTAGAAAAGGTCTTGCAGATACTGCGTTAAAAACAGCAAATGCAGGTTATTTGACAAGAAAGCTTATTGATGTTGCTCAAAATGTTAAAGTAACTATAGAAGATTGTGGAGCACATGAGGGTGTTGAAATTAATGAGATTACAGCAGATGGTATTGTAATTGAAACTTTAGAAGAAAGAATTTTAGGAAGAGTTTTAGCGGAAAATATTATAGATTCCATTACAAATGAAATTTTATTTTCAGAAGGAACTTTAATAGATGAAGAAAAAGCTAGAATTGTTGTTGAAAGCGGAATAAAAAGCGTAAGTATTAGGACCCCTATTACGTGTAAAGCTAAAAAAGGTGTATGTTCTAAATGCTATGGTATTAACTTAGGTGAGGGTAAATTAGTTAAACCAGGAGAAGCTGTTGGTATTATTTCAGCTCAATCAATTGGTGAACCAGGAACCCAACTTACACTTAGGACATTCCATAGTGGTGGTACAGCAAGCACAGATTTACAAGATCGTCAAGTAGTAGCTCATAAAGAAGGTTTTGTAAGATTTTATAATCTTAATACATATAAAGACAGAGAAGGCAAGACTATTGTTGCTAATCATCGCAATGCTGCTATTTTACTTGTTGAGCCAAAAATTAAAGCTCCATTTAAGGGCGTAGTCCATATTGAGCATGCATATGAAGATGTGGTAGTAAGCGTAAAAGCTAAAAATAATGAAGCTAAATTTATACTAAGAAAATATGACTTAGCAAAAGCAAATGAACTTGCTGGGGTAAGTGGTAATATCGAAGGTAAATTATATATTCCATATAATGATGGTGATGAAGTAGCTGAAAATGAAAGTATAGTAGAAGTTATCAAAGAAGGTTGGAATATACCAAACCGTATTCCTTATGCAAGTGAATTGTTAGTAAAAGATGGAGATCCAATTACTCAAGATATTGTAGCTGGTGCAAAAGGTACTTTGAAATTTTATATGCTTAAAGGCGATGGTTTAGATAGAATTAGAAAATTAAAAAAAGGCGATATAGTTAAAGAAAAAGGTGTGTTTGTTGTAATTGCAGATGAAAATGATAGAGAAGCAAAAAGACACTATATTCCAAGAGAATCTGTGATTGAATTTAACGATAGTACTTTTATAGATGATCCTAAAACCGTGATTGCAAAATCAAGTAAAGAAGATAAAACAATTATTGCTGAATGGGATGCATATAACAATACTGTAATTGCAGAAATTGCAGGAACTATTAATTTTGAAGATATTGAATCAGGTTATAGTGCTGATGAGCAAATTGATGAAGCAACAGGAAAAAGATCACTTGTAATTAATGAATATTTACCAAGTGGAGTGCGACCTACCTTATTAATTATAGGTGAAAACGATAAGGTTTTACGTTATCAATTAGAACCTAAAACTGTTATTTATGTAAATGATGGTGATAAAGTTAAGCAAGCAGATATTTTAGCTAAAACACCAAAAGCAGCAACTAAATCAAAAGATATTACCGGAGGTCTTCCAAGGGTTTCTGAATTATTTGAAGCAAGAAAACCAAAAAATACTGCTGTAGTAGCAGAAATTGATGGAGTTGTAAGATTTGATAAACCTTTGAGATCAAAAGAAAGAATCATCATTCAAGCCGAAGATGGAAGTAGTGCAGAGTATTTAATAGATAAATCAAAACGTATTCAAGTAAGAGATGGAGAATTTATCCATGCAGGAGAAAAATTAACCGATGGAATTATCTCAAGTCATGATGTTTTAAGAATTTTAGGTGAAAAAGCATTACATTATTATCTTATTTCTGAAATTCAGCAAGTTTATCGTGGGCAAGGTGTTGTGATTTCTGATAAACATATTGAAATTATTGTATCACAAATGTTAAGACAAGTTAAAATAGTAGATAGCGGTAACACTAATTTTATTGTAGGTGATTTGGTTTCAAGAAGAAAATTCAGAGAAGAAAATGAGAGAATTTTAAAACATGGGGGAGAACCTGCAGTAGCTGAACCAGTATTACTAGGAGTAACAAGGGCAGCTATCGGAAGTGATAGTGTGATTTCAGCTGCATCATTCCAAGAAACAACTAAGGTTTTAACAGAAGCAAGTATTGCAGGTAAATTTGATTATCTTGAAGATCTAAAAGAAAATGTAATTTTAGGTCGTATGATTCCTGTTGGTACAGGTCTTTATGGAGATCAAAATTTAAAACTTAAACAACAAAATTAATTTTTATCCTAGCAATTTTGCTAGGATTTTTTATTTTTTCACATTGTTATTTTTAACAAATGCAATAATTCTAATTAGCTATAATAACTTCAATTTTTAAATTTTTCAATTTTGATTATATTTATATAATATAAACTTCTTAATATATTTAATTTTAAATTCTTTAAAGTTAAAGTATCTTTTATTTTAATTAGATACCTTCAGTGACAAGTTGTGCTTAGCTTCTTAAATATATTCTTAAGTCAGTTTATAATTTTATAAGTAAAATTTAGATATTATGCAAAGTTTATTATTTTATTAATGAAAGGAATTACTGTGCCAACCATAAATCAATTGGTTAGAAAAGAGCGTAAAAAAGTTTTAGAAAAATCTAAATCACCAGCGCTTAAAAATTGCCCACAAAGAAGGGGAGTTTGTACTAGGGTTTATACAACAACCCCTAAAAAACCAAACTCAGCGTTAAGAAAAGTTGCCAAAGTAAGACTTACAAGTGGCTTTGAAGTTATTAGTTATATCGGTGGTGAGGGTCACAACCTACAAGAACACAGCATTGTTTTAGTGCGTGGTGGTAGGGTAAAAGACTTACCAGGTGTTAAGTATCACATTGTTCGTGGTGCCTTAGATACTGCAGGTGTTGCAAAAAGAACTGTTTCTCGTTCTAAATATGGTGCAAAACGCCCTAAAGCAGCAGCTAAGTAATAAAATTGCAGACAAATCCGTTAGATTTGATTTTGTTTGAGTAAAATTATAAATTTGAAGGAAAATTATGAGAAGAAGAAAAGCTCCGGTAAGAGAAGTCTTGCCAGATCCGATTTATGGAAACAAAGTAATCACAAAATTCATTAATTCTTTAATGTATGATGGTAAAAAAAGCACAGCTACTACTATTATGTATGGTGCTTTAGAAGCTATCGATAAAAAAGGTGGAGAGAAAAAAGGTATAGAAATTTTTAATGATGCTATTGAAAATATCAAGCCTTTATTAGAAGTTAAATCTCGTCGTGTTGGTGGTGCTACTTATCAAGTGCCAGTAGAAGTACGCCCAGCTAGACAACAAGCTTTAGCTATAAGATGGATTATTTCTTTTGCTAGAAAAAGAAGTGAAAGAACTATGATTGAAAAATTAGCAGCTGAATTATTAGATGCAGCTAATAGCAAAGGTGCTTCATTCAAGAAGAAAGAAGATACTTATAAAATGGCAGAAGCTAATAAAGCATTTGCTCATTATCGTTGGTAAGAGGAGTAAAATATGTCAAGAAGTACTCCTTTAAAAAAAGTTAGAAATATAGGTATTGCAGCTCATATTGATGCAGGTAAAACAACCACTAGTGAAAGAATTCTTTTCTTTACAGGTATGAGTCATAAAATTGGTGAAGTGCATGATGGTGCAGCTACAATGGACTGGATGGAGCAAGAAAAAGAAAGAGGTATTACTATTACTTCTGCTGCTACAACTTGTTTTTGGAAAAATCACCAAATTAACCTTATAGACACTCCAGGCCACGTTGATTTTACTATTGAAGTTGAAAGATCAATGCGTGTTTTAGATGGTGCAGTTTCTGTTTTTTGTTCTGTAGGTGGAGTTCAGCCACAATCTGAAACAGTTTGGAGACAAGCAAATAAATATGGTGTTCCAAGAATTGTTTTTGTTAACAAAATGGATAGAATTGGTGCAAATTTCTTTAATGTTGAAGAGCAAATCAAAAATCGTTTAAAAGGTAATCCTGTTCCACTTCAAATTCCAATTGGTGCTGAAGATAATTTCAAAGGTGTGATTGATCTTATCACAATGAAAGCTTTAGTTTGGGAAGATGAAAACAAACCAACTGATTATGTAGAAAAGGAAATTCCAGCTGAATTAATGGAAAAAGCTGAAGAATATCGCACTAAAATGATAGAAGCAGTATCTGAAACATCTGATGAATTGATGGAAAAATATCTAGGTGGGGAAGAACTTACTCAAGATGAAATCAGAGCAGGAATTAAAGCTGGGTGTTTAAGTCTTTCTATGGTTCCTATGCTTTGCGGAACTGCATTTAAAAACAAAGGTATACAACCTTTGCTTGATGCTGTTGTTGCATATTTACCAGCTCCTGATGAAGTGGCTAATATTAAAGGTGAATATGAAGATGGAACTGAAGTTTCTGTAAAATCAACTGATGATGGTGAATTTGCAGGGCTTGCATTTAAAATTATGACTGATCCATTTGTTGGACAACTTACTTTCGTTCGTGTGTATAGAGGAAGTTTAGAAAGTGGTTCTTATGCATATAATTCAACAAAAGATAAAAAAGAAAGAATCGGTCGTCTTTTGAAAATGCATTCTAATAAAAGAGAAGAAATTAAAACTTTATATGCTGGAGAAATTGGAGCTGTTGTTGGTCTTAAAGATACATTAACTGGTGATACTTTAGCAAGTGAAAAAGATAAAGTTATTTTGGAAAGAATGGATTTTCCAGATCCTGTTATTTCTGTTGCAGTTGAACCTAAAACAAAAGCTGATCAAGAGAAAATGTCTATAGCTTTAAATAAATTAGCTCAAGAAGATCCAAGCTTTAGAGTTTCAACTGATGAAGAAAGTGGACAAACCATCATTTCAGGTATGGGTGAGCTTCACTTAGAAATCATTGTTGATCGTATGCTTAGAGAATTTAAGGTAGAAGCAGAGGTAGGTCAGCCTCAAGTTGCTTATCGTGAAACTATTAGAAAAACTGTTGAGCAAGAATATAAATATGCTAAACAATCTGGTGGTCGTGGACAATACGGACATGTATTCTTAAGACTTGAACCGCTTGAACCAGGTAGTGGATATGAATTTGTAAATGATATCAAAGGTGGGGTAATTCCAAAAGAATATATTCCAGCGGTTGATAAAGGTGTTCAAGAAGCATTACAAAATGGTGTTTTAGCGGGATATCCTGTTGAAGATGTTAAAGTGACTGTTTATGATGGAAGTTACCACGAAGTGGATTCTTCTGAAATGGCATTTAAACTCGCAGCTTCTATGGGCTTTAAAGAAGGTGCTAGAAAGGCAGGTGCTGTAATACTTGAGCCTATGATGAAAGTTGAAGTTGAAACTCCAGAAGAGTATATGGGTGATGTGATAGGTGATTTAAATAAACGCCGTGGCCAAGTAAATTCAATGGATGAAAGAGGCGGCAATAAAATCATTACCGCGTTTTGTCCTTTGGCTGAAATGTTTGGTTACTCAACTGATCTTAGAAGTCAAACTCAAGGCCGTGCTACTTATTCTATGGAATTTGATCACTATGATGAAGTTCCAAAAAATGTTTCTGAAGAAATTATCAAAAAAAGAAATGGTTAATATATCAAGATGAGTGAGAACTCATCTTGAGCTTTATTTATGTCCTTTAGTATCAACTAGTTTAAT
Organism: Campylobacter sp. RM16704; assembly: GCF_000816245.1. NCBI lineage: Bacteria > Pseudomonadati > Campylobacterota > Epsilonproteobacteria > Campylobacterales > Campylobacteraceae > Campylobacter > Campylobacter sp. RM16704. The sequence goes on from NZ_CP007769.1 coordinate 443,683, forward strand.
TTCTTCTTTATTAATATCATAAGCTTTTCCAAAACCTTTAACATATCTTCCGTTTTTTAATACGAGTTTAAATAAATGGAAATCTTGCATATTTTTTATAGTTTTTATTATTTCTTCTTCTTGTGGATTTTGTTTTTTATAATATTCTAATATATAATCAAAATTTTCATTATTTCTTTCTATTTCTAAAGTTTTAACTTTAAATTTTAACCTTTTTCTAGCAAGTATAGAAAAAGTGTTTTGTTCATCTTCTATAAACATTATTTCTATATTTTCACTATTATATTTAACACCTTCAAAGTGTTCGGCTATTTCACTGATATAAATATAAAAACTATCTTTTATCTTTATAATAGGAGCATAAGAGCATATGACTTGTTTTTTTAAATTTATAGTTGATAGTATAATGCTTTTGCAGCTTTGTATAAAATCATTTATTTCATTATGTAATTGCATGTAATTTCCTCAATATTTTACAAAAGAAATAAGAAGTGAAGAAGAATTTTTTATTCTTCTTCTTCAGTAGTATTTTTACGAACTACTTTGACACGTTCTATGCTATTGCCATCCATTTTTTTTACCTCATAGTAGCAAAATTCATCTTCTATTCTATCTCCAACAACTGGTAAGCGTCCTAAAAGATTAAATACATATCCACCTATAGTAACTTGTTCTAATTCTTCATTATAAGATATATCTAGCAACTCTTCCACTTCACTAATTTCATATCTTCCTTGAAATTCATAGATATTTTCTGCAAGTTTTTTAAAATGTGGACTAGAATCATCATGTTCATCATTAATATCGCCGATAATTTCTTCCATAATATCTTCCATAGTTAAAAGACCAGCTGTTCCACCATATTCATCTACCACCAATGCTGTATGAACTTGCTCTTTATTCATCATAAAAAGAACCTTAGAGATACTAATGTTTTCTGGAACTAGTATCATTTTAATTAAAAAATCATCTAGATTTTTCTTATTTTTACTAAGTTCATTTTGCATAATATCTCTTATATGTACCATACCTAAAATAATATCTTTAGAACCATCTATATAAGGAAAGCGTGTGTGTTTATATTGACATACAACCTGCATATTTTCTTCATAACTTTTTTGTTTATTAAGACAAATCATATCTTTTCTAGGTGTCATAATTTCTTTTGCAACTGTATCTGAAAAATCAACAGCATTGCGTATGATTTCTGTTTCAAATTCATCTAATATTCCGCCCTTTTGGCTTTCACTTGCGATAAATTTAATTTCTTCTTCAGAATGACTTAACTCGTGTTCTTTTGCCGGTTTAATACCTATAACTTTTAAAGAAATTGCAGCTAAAAAATCAAATGTTTTAATAAATGGCAAGAAAAGCAACCAAAACAAATGTAATGGTCTTGCAACCCATAAAACAGCTTTATCTGCAATAGCTATAGCAACACTTTTTGGAACTAATTCACCTAAAACAACATGTAATAATGTAATAATTGCAAAAGCTATAATAAAAGCCATAGTATGAATTAGTGCAGGAGTTAATCCTAAATTAGCCAAAGGAATTTCTAATATTTTTGCAATAGCGGGTTCACCAATCCATCCAAGCGCCAAAGAACTTAATGTAATACCAAGTTGACAAGCACTTAAATAAGTATCAAGTTTTGAAGTAACTTCTAGAGCTTTTTTTGCATTGCGTTTTTTTTCTTTTATCATTTCTTCAAGTTTTGATCTACGTACCTTGACAATACTAAATTCAGAAAGAACAAAAAAACCATTTAAAAATACTAAGACTAATGCAATAAAAATCATAAAAGTAGAATAGCCTATATCTATAGAGGCAACAGTGGGTAAAGTTTGATTTAAGTCTAAAATTTGACTGGGGTCCAAAAAAACTCCTTTAATAAAAATTTCGCAAAATTATATCAAAAGTAAGCTATAAAAATTGCTTAAAAAATGTATTTATTTAATTTTTCTATAATCTATATTTTTTTCAAATTCATCTAAACGCTTATAAATACTACGCAATTGTGTAATAGTAGTCCAATTTGTAATAAAAATACTAAACGAAGATCTAACCTGATCAAAAGCATTTCCAACTTGTATGATAATACCAAGTTGTATAAGTCCTAAAAATAAGCTAGGAGCCATAATTAAAAAAGGAACTATAACCATAATTTGTTCAAATAAATAAAGCCATATGTTAAAATATCCATAGTGTAAAAATAATCTTTTATAATTAATTTTAAGTCCGGTAAATAAACTTAAAATACTTTCATCATTAGCATAGTTTTTTCTATCATCTTCTGCAAATACAAGTTCTTTTCTAAAGGCAGCTTCTGCTTTTTGATTATTATATTCAAGTCCAGGCAGTTTAATACCAACAAACCATGATATAACAAGACCCCCTAAAGAAACCAAAAAAGCTATCCATACCAAAGAACCTTTGATATCTTTTAAAATAGGCAAATTTACATGCTCACTAAGCATCCATAATATTGGTATAAAAGCAATTAAAGTCATTATAGCTTTTACAAAAGCTAGCCCTAAACTCTCTATAATTTTAGAAAAATTATAAATATCTTCTTGAATTCTTTGAGAGCTTCCCTCAATATTATCATCTTTTTTTTGCCAAAATTTAATATAATCAAAAGTCATAGCTTCTCGCCATTTAAAAGCATAAACACTACCAAAATATTGAGTTATAGTAGCTATTAAAACATAAGGCAATGCTAAATATAAAAATTGCTTTATAAAATAATAAAAATCATTTATGCTATGATTTTTAGCATCTTGTAATACATCATAAAATTGTTTATACCATTCATTAATTGCAACATTAATTGAAGTTTGGGCTAACAAAGAACCTAATAAAAAAAATAAACCCAAATAAGCCCATAAGATCCATTTTCTAGAATAAAAGAAAGATTTAAACATTTTAGACTTCTTTTAGCATTTTTTCATAGTGTTTTATTGTATGTTTTTTTGCTTTAAAAATTAGACTAAAAACTATAATAAAACAACTTGCAACTAAAAATCCAGGAATGATTTCATAAATTTTTATAAAATTTGAACCAAAATTTTTATAAAAAATTACAGTTAATGCTCCACTTATCATACCTGCTATAGCACCTTCTTTACTCATATTTTTATAAAATAATGAAAATAAAACAACACTTCCAAAACTTGCCCCAAATCCTGCCCAAGCATAGGAAACTATACTTAAAATTTGACTTTGAGTGTCAAGAGATAATAAAAAAGCTACTAGTGCTACCATTAATACAGCTAAACGAGATAGTAAAGTTATTTTATTATCATCTGTTTTTCTTTTTAGAATTTGTGTATAAAAATCTTGTGCTAAACTAGAAGCACATACTAACAATTGAGAACTTGCAGTACTCATAATAGCAGCTAGTATAGCAGATAATAAAATTCCAGCTACCCAAGGGTTAAAAAGCATTTGAGACATTACGATGAATATTCTTTCAGGATCATTTAAAGTAAGATTAAATTTAGCAACATAAGCAATACCTAAAAATCCTATCATAGCAGCACCAAATAAAGAAACTACCATCCAAGTTATACCTATAAAAGTCGCTGTAGGAATTTCTTTTACATTTTTTATCGAGATAAAACGAATTAAAATATGAGGTTGTCCAAAATATCCAAGTCCCCAAGCTAATGTTGAAATTACTACTATCCAACCTCCGCCATCTAAACCAAAAGCTTGAGGTTTTACATTATTTATAGTTGAAAAAGCTTCTCCAAATCCACCTAATTCAAAAATCATTACAAAAGGAATGATTATGAGTGAACTCATCATCAAAAGTCCTTGTATCATATCAGTCCAACACACTGCTTTATATCCACCTAAAAAGGTATATAAAACAATGACTAAAAATCCAATACTTAATGCAAGAGTATATGATAAATTAAATACACTTTCAAAAAGTTTTGCACCGCTTACTAATCCTGCACTAATATAAATAGTAAAGAATACTAAAATAACTATCGCACATATGCTTCTTAAAATGTGTTTATCATCATGAAAACGGCTTTCAAAAAAATCAGGAATTGTAATGCACTCTTTGGCTATTTGAGAAAAAATTTTAAGTCTTTTTGCTACAAAAGTCCAGTTTAAAAACATACCAAAACTTAAGCCTATAGCTATATAAATTTGTCCTAGACCTGCTGCATACAAAGCACCAGGAAAAGCCATCAAAAGCCAACTACTCATATCTGAAGCTCCTGCACTTAAAGCAGATACTACAGGTCCCATAGAAGCATTGCCTAAAAAATAATCTTTGCTATTTTGATTTTTTTTATAAAAATAAAATCCTATAAAAAGCATTAAAAACGCATAAGTGATAAAAGTCACAATAATAGGATAAGAAAGTTCTACACTTTGTAAATTCATAAGTGTCCTTAAAAAATTAAAAAATTATTATTTTACTTTTTTTATTTTAAAAAAACATTATAAAAATTTATTGATTGTTTAGCAATTAACAAGGTTAATATTTGAAATTTAATTGTAAATATTAAAAGTTTATTTTATATATTTTAGATAAAATATTTAACCTAACATTCGTTGGCTTTGCTTTTTGTAGTTTAAGTAAAATATTATTATAATTTAATGGTTGTTTTATTGTGATTTATAGCAGAAAAAGGTTTTTAAAATGAAAGAATTTGAAGTTGAAAGTAAATCTATTGTTGATATATTCAGTAGCAATAACATTTATAGGATACCAAATTATCAAAGGCCATATAAATGGGAAGATGAACAAGTTGAACAATTATTTGATGATATATATGAAGCATATAAAAATAGTAAACACGATGAAGGTGAAAATTATTTTTTAGGTTCTATTGTTGTTACAAAACAATCAAATGATAATTATGAATATGAAGTGATTGATGGACAGCAAAGAATCACTACGCTAATGATATTATTTTGTGTTTTAAGAGATTGTTTTAAAGATATTAATAAAGAATACAAAAATCCAGATGACATAAATATACAAAGAATTGAACAATGTATATATATAAACAATCATTTTCAAAGATTAAAATTTTCGCAAAATCCGCAATATAAAAACGAATTTGATTTGTTATTTTTAAGCAATGGAAATAACATAAAAACTTTTAAAAAACCTAGCAAAAAAGAAATAAAATCAGATGATCCCAAATTTAAATATAAAAATACAGCTGTGATAATTTATGAAAAATTAAGTTATCTATCAAATATAAGTAAAGATGAAATTAATAATTTTGTTAATTATCTATTTAATAAAGTATTGTTAATTAAAATTATTTGCAGTAATTTGAATACCGCAATTAAATTGTTTCAAACAATTAATGACAGAGGTCTTGATTTAACTCAATTAGACCTGATTAAAAGCATTTTAATAAATAAAATATATGAAGAAAATAAAGATGATTTACAATATGCAAAAAATGAAGAAAATTCATTTATTATGGTTTGGAAAGAAATTGAAACTATATTATCTAAAACAGGTAATTACCAAGAAATAAATATGGAAGACATGTTTACTTTATTTGGTTATTTCTTATTAGGTGGTAATCCTAAAAAATCATTGCATATAGAATTAGAAAATCAATTCAAAAGAAAAACGACTAAAGAAATTATTGATGAATTTAAAAATTTTTGTAATGAATATGTGAATGATTTATTTAATAATAATAACAAAATAGTAAATTCTTTTTGGTATTTGCCATGGAAAATACATCCTATGGCAGTTGTAATGACTTCGTTACATACTAAATATAGAGATCATTTAACATTATTGGTTTTGCTTAGAAAATTTTATTATTTATATTGGATTTCTGGCTACACTTTATCAAAAATAAAGCAAACATCTTTTCAACTGATAAATATGATAAAAGATAATAAAGATATATCAGAAATAAATGAAATTTTGATAAATAAACACAATAAAGATGATGTGGAAAGAAAAGTTATAGAAAATTTATTAAATAAGGATATATACAATCATAATAAATGGATTAAACCTCTGCTAATCCTTATAGAATATAATCAAGATGATAGTGAAGAAAGAGAATTTGTTGATTTAGAAGAAGCTCATATAGAACATATATTGCCAAAATCTTATGAAAAATTCTATTCTTATATAGATAAAGAAATTGCCGATAATAATCTAAATAGCTGTTGTAATTTAACACTATTGAAAAGTAAAAAGAATATAGAAGCTGGCAATAAGCCATTTGATAAAAAAATAGAAATTTACAAAGGTGAAGGAAAAGATAAAAAACAAAGCTCTTTTTTGATTACACAAATAATTGTAAATAATTATGAAAAAAGAGAAATAATGGAATGGAACGAAGATGCAATGAAAAATAGAAAAAAATGGTTTTGTAATGAAATAGAAAAATTATTTAATATAAAAATGAAGGAAAATAAATGAAAAATCTTTTAATAATAGGGGCTGGTGGGGTAAGTAGAGTAGCTACAGCAAAATGTGCTATGAATGCTGATGTATTTAGTAAAATAACTTTAGCAAGTAGAACAAAAAGCAAATGCGATGAAATAGCTAAATTTATAAAAGATCGTTTAGGAGTGCAAATTCAAACTGCACAAATTGATGCTGATGATACTGATGCGGTTGTTGAACTTATAAAACAAACAGGTGCTGAAATTTTATTAAATGTAGCTCTACCTTATCAAGATTTAAGCTTGATGGATGCTTGTATAAAAACCAAAATTCATTATGTAGATACTGCAAATTACGAACACCCTGATTTAGCAAAATTTGAATATAAAGAACAATGGGCTAAAAATGAAAAATTTAAAGAAGCTGGAATTTTAGGACTTTTAGGTAGTGGTTTTGATCCTGGTGTTACTAATGTATTTTGCGCTTATGCACAACAAAATTTATTTGATGAAATCCATTATATAGACATACTTGATTGCAATGCTGGAGATCATGGATATGCTTTTGCTACAAATTTTAATCCTGAAATAAATTTAAGAGAAGTATCAGCAAAAGGGCGTTATTGGGAAAATGGCAAATGGATAGAAACTGATCCTATGCAAATAAAAATGGAGTGGGATTATCCTGAAGTTGGTGTAAAAGATAGTTATTTGCTTTATCATGAAGAATTAGAAAGTTTAGTAAAAAACATAAAAGGTTTAAAAAGAATAAGATTTTTCATGACTTTTGGACAAAGTTATTTAATGCATATGAAATGTTTAGAAAATGTAGGAATGCTCGGTATTAAACCTATAATGCATAAAGGCGTAGAGATAATTCCTATTGAATTTTTAAAGACTTTATTGCCTGATCCTGCTAGTTTAGGCCCTAGAACAAAAGGATATACAAATATAGGTTGTGTTATAAGAGGCATTAAAGATGGTAAAGATAAACAAATTTATATTTATAATGTTTGCAATCATGAAGAATGTTTTAAAGAAACGGGGGCTCAAGCAGTAAGTTATACAACCGGAGTTCCAGCTATGATAGGAACAAAACTAATAGCTAAAGGTATTTGGAAAGGACAAGGCGTGTTTAATATGGAAGAATTTGATGCTAAGCCTTTTATGGATGAGTTAAATTCTCAAGGACTTCCTTGGAAAATCATAGAAATGGAGCCAAATTTAGGTAATTAAAAATTAGTTAAAGTTTAAAAAGTGCTAGAAAATTTAGAAAATATCGACTGGGAACCTTTTTTGGTTTCTATTAAATTATCTTTTATTACTTGTGTAATTTTATTTTTACTTTGCATTTTTCTTGCTTGGATTTTTGCTTTTAAAAATTTTAAATTTAAAAATTTTTTAGAAACACTTATAGCTTTACCTTTAGTTTTACCACCATCTGTCATAGGTTTTTATTTATTAATTTTATTTTCAAAATATTCCATAGTAGGAGAATTTTTAGAGAAAAATTTTAATATTTCTTTAGTTTTTACTTTTGAAGGATTGGTAATTGCTAGTTGTATTTATTCTTTGCCTTTCATGTTTAATCCTTTATATTCAGCTATGTTAGTTCTTCCAAAAAATATTATAGAAGCTAGTTATTCTTTGGGAAAAAGCACTTTGGAGACACTTTTTAAAGTTATTTTGTTAGGTATAAAGCCAGCTGTATTAAGTGCTTTGGTTATTACTTTTGCACATACTATGGGTGAATTTGGTATAGTATTAATGATAGGAGGTTCTTTGAGTGGTGAAACCAAAGTAGCTAGTATCGCAATTTATGAAAGTATGGAAAATTTAGATTTCACAACCGCACATATATATAGTTTGATTTTATTAATTTTTAGTTTTGTGGTTTTATTTTGTGTAAATTTTTTAAAAAAGAAATAACAAATGTTAGTTTTTGTTGTAAAAGAAGATAAAAATCAAATAATATTATCATTAAATACAAATTGTATAATAATTATAAATATTTTATTTAAATTTTTCTATTTCTTCTAAAATTTCATTTTCAATATTTAATAATTCCTCGTATGTTTTTTTATGACATTCTAAAAGACTATTATATTTAAAACCAAGCATTACTATGCGGTATAAATTTGGTTTATATTTTCTCCAATTATATAAAGTACTAACATCAATATCTAATTCATATGCCATATCTCGCTTTGTTTTCTTCAAGCTTATATCCTTAAATTACAAAAAATAAATTGTATAAAGTTTTTTCTTTATTAAAAACAATTGAAATATTCAATAAAAAATAAAAAAATAATTGAAATATTAAATATATATTAAGTTATGTTGTGAAATAATTCAAAATCAAATTAAAAAATTAAAATAAAAAAGGATTAAAATGACAGGTTTGGATTTATATTATTCAATAGAAAACAAACTTCCAAGAAAATATCATTGGTTCACAAATTGGTACATAAAATTTGAAAAACCTAAAATTTCTAATGAAGAATTAAAACTGAAGTTTGAAAAACTAAATAATACACAATTAAATGAAGTTGCGTTTAAATTATCAAATACAAAAATTTTAAATCCAACAAAGGTTTTTTGGCTTTATAATTTTATATTTGGTGCATTAGGCGTTGCTAGATTTGCTATAGGACATTTTAAAATTGGTTTGTTTAGGCTTATATTTACAATAATTGCCATAATTGTTTCATTTTTCTTGGAAATAAATCCTTATGATCCTTTAATAGGTTTATTGTATATATTCTTTTACTATGGAGGTCAAGGATTATGGGTAGCTGATTTGTTTATGGTTGGAGTAAGTCTTAGAAATCAAAATATAGAAAAAATTAATAACATTCTTGATGAAACTTTAGCAAAGGATAATGTGTGAATACTGAAAACATAAAGCCTTTTATAGAAAGTGAAAAATATCCTTTTGAGGTTATTTTTAAAGATGATTTGTTTGAAGTAGCTATTGGAGAAGCATCAACAAATAAAAATGAAATTTCAATAGGCATTAAAACATCAACCAAGAATTTTTCTTATAATAAAAATTCTTGTTATTTTATCTTTCCATCTCATTTTGGAATTGAATTTTTAAAAATTTTAATCGGTGAAAGTAGTGAGTATAATCATAGAATTTTAAATGCTATAGAACAAATAAGGAGTTTTAATGAAAATAATAAAAATATTAATTAGCATAATGTTTGTTTTTTTCTTTAGTGCTTGTTATGATACAACACCAAAATGTGATGATAAAGTAGCATTAGAGCTTTTAGAAGAATTAGCTAAGGAAGAATTTGAAAGTATCTATGTAGAAAGTTTAAATCTTACTGGAGTTGAAAATTTTGGTGCAAATGCAAATGAATTATTACAAAAATATAAAGAATATCTAAAAAATGTCAAATAGAATTTGCAAATTTTAGAACTCAAGAAGAAAATTCTAAATACAAATATAAACATTGTCAAGTAGATATTAAAGCAAATTTTCCAAATACATCTGATGAATTAAAATCACCTGCTAATTTAGTAAGAAATTTATTAGGACGAGAACTAAAAGATAAATATAAAACTATTGTTAATGGCAATGGTATGGAAGAGTTAAGTTTATATTATAGAGTACAGCTTAGCGATGATAATAAACATATTAATGTTGAATTATTAGATTATTGATTAATATTAATATATGTATATATTATAAGGATTAATAAAACCTATCAATCCTTATCAATCCTTATTTTGCTTTATCAATTATCAACCATAACTTTATATGCTACAATACTTACAATGAAATATATACTATTTTATTTATATTTATTTATATCTTAGTGAGAATACAAGAAATAAATCCAAAAATTTTCCTAATTTTATTAATAAAACTTTAAGCTTATATAGATATAATTTCATTTCCTTTTCTTAAAAAAAGGTAAGTAAAAATTAAGATATTTCAATCTCTAATTTTTAATTGTTCTTTAAATTATTAATATTGTTAATCAAATCTTATAGTCAATCTTTGAAATCTAAATAAGTGATCGATTGAGCCAGAGATTTACTTTATTTATGTAAATCTATCAATTAAATAATTAAAGATTATTTTTATTAATCTTTTAAATACTTTTTCTTTGAAGAAAAAGATTAAACTATCTATAATTTTATGGAGAGTTTGATCCTGGCTCAGAGTGAACGCTGGCGGCGTGCCTAATACATGCAAGTCGAACGATGAAGCAACTAGCTTGCTAGTTGTGGATTAGTGGCGCACGGGTGAGTAAGGTATAGTTAATCTGCCCTACACAAGAGGACAACAGTTGGAAACGACTGCTAATACTCTATACTCCTGCTTAACACAAGTTGAGTAGGGAAAGTTTTTCGGTGTAGGATGAGACTATATAGTATCAGCTAGTTGGTGAGGTAATGGCTCACCAAGGCTATGACGCTTAACTGGTCTGAGAGGATGATCAGTCACACTGGAACTGAGACACGGTCCAGACTCCTACGGGAGGCAGCAGTAGGGAATATTGCGCAATGGGGGAAACCCTGACGCAGCAACGCCGCGTGGAGGATGACACTTTTCGGAGCGTAAACTCCTTTTCTTAGGGAAGAATTCTGACGGTACCTAAGGAATAAGCACCGGCTAACTCCGTGCCAGCAGCCGCGGTAATACGGAGGGTGCAAGCGTTACTCGGAATCACTGGGCGTAAAGGGCGCGTAGGCGGATTATCAAGTCTCTTGTGAAATCTAATGGCTTAACCATTAAACTGCTTGGGAAACTGGTAATCTAGAGTGAGGGAGAGGCAGATGGAATTGGTGGTGTAGGGGTAAAATCCGTAGATATCACCAAGAATACCCATTGCGAAGGCGATCTGCTGGAACTTAACTGACGCTAAGGCGCGAAAGCGTGGGGAGCAAACAGGATTAGATACCCTGGTAGTCCACGCCCTAAACGATGTATGCTAGTTGTTGGGGTGCTAGTCATCTCAGTAATGCAGCTAACGCATTAAGCATACCGCCTGGGGAGTACGGTCGCAAGATTAAAACTCAAAGGAATAGACGGGGACCCGCACAAGCGGTGGAGCATGTGGTTTAATTCGAAGATACGCGAAGAACCTTACCTGGGCTTGATATCCTAAGAACCTTATAGAGATATGAGGGTGCTAGCTTGCTAGAACTTAGAGACAGGTGCTGCACGGCTGTCGTCAGCTCGTGTCGTGAGATGTTGGGTTAAGTCCCGCAACGAGCGCAACCCACGTATTTAGTTGCTAACGGTTCGGCCGAGCACTCTAAATAGACTGCCTTCGTAAGGAGGAGGAAGGTGTGGACGACGTCAAGTCATCATGGCCCTTATGCCCAGGGCGACACACGTGCTACAATGGCATATACAATGAGACGCAATACCGCGAGGTGGAGCAAATCTATAAAATATGTCCCAGTTCGGATTGTTCTCTGCAACTCGAGAGCATGAAGCCGGAATCGCTAGTAATCGTAGATCAGCCATGCTACGGTGAATACGTTCCCGGGTCTTGTACTCACCGCCCGTCACACCATGGGAGTTGATTTCACTCGAAGCCGGAATACTAAACTAGTTACCGTCCACAGTGGAATCAGCGACTGGGGTGAAGTCGTAACAAGGTAACCGTAGGAGAACCTGCGGTTGGATCACCTCCTTTCTAGAGTACAAACTGATAAGTCTCACAACTATCAGTTCATATATAAACTCAATCATCCTTGTTTAGATTTCAAAGATTGATGAAAAGCTAATTTTGGGGAATTAGCTCAGCTGGGAGAGCGCCTGCTTTGCACGCAGGAGGTCAGCGGTTCGATCCCGCTATTCTCCACCATTATTAAGGGCCTATAGCTCAGCTGGTTAGAGTGCACCCCTGATAAGGGTGAGGTCACAAGTTCAAGTCTTGTTAGGCCCACCATCAAAAAAGATTTGTTTATCAATTTAAATATTAATAAGTTTTAAAACTTAAAGCAAGTATATAAATATTTAAAAGTATTTATTATATTTTTAAAACTATTTAAACTCTTTATATATACTTGCTTTAGGTTTTAAGACCTAAGTTAAATAAATAATAAAATATATAAGCTTATAAAGATTTGCATTAGTCTTAAAGTGGGTTATATTGAATTAGTTATTTAATGTTATTTGAATTATCATTGTTAAGAGTCACAAGCAAGTTTTAATAAAAACAATTTTACAGGACTTGTTAAAGGATAAAACCTAACTATCTTTTCTTTAGCTTTTAGTTAAAGATAAGTTTTAAACTCACAACTTAGTTTAAATCTAAAATAAACTTTTGGTATTTTTATTAAGTGTTTAAATGCTTTCCGTCTTAAGATAGTAAAAGTCTTATCATAAAAACTTTAACAAGGAAGTGATGCGTTTTAGAATAAAAGGTAAAAAAGGTAAGCTACTAAGAGCGAATGGTGGATGCCTTGACTGGTAAAGGCGATGAAGGACGTACTAGACTGCGATAAGCTACGGGGAGCTGTCAAGAAGCTTTGATCCGTAGATTTCCGAATGGGGCAACCCAGTATATAGAGATATATACTACCATAATGGAGCGAACGTAGGGAATTGAAACATCTTAGTACCTACAGGAAAAGAAATCAATAGAGATTGCGTCAGTAGCGGCGAGCGAAAGCGTAAGAGGGCAAACCCAGTGCTTGCACTGGGGGTTGTAGGACTGCAATGTGCAATAGGTAAGGTTAGTAGAACACTCTGGAAAGTGTAGCCATAGAGGGTGATAGTCCCGTATACGAAAACCAAACCTTAGCTAGCAGTATCCTGAGTAGGGCGAAACACGTGGAATTTTGTCTGAAGCTGGGTCGACCACGATCCAACCCTAAATACTAATACCAGATCGATAGTGCACAAGTACCGTGAGGGAAAGGTGAAAAGAACTGAGGTGATCAGAGTGAAATAGAACCTGAAACCATTTGCTTACAATCATTCAGAGCACTATGTAGCAATACAGTGTGATGGACTGCCTTTTGCATAATGAGCCTGCGAGTTGTGGTGTCTGGCAAGGTTAAGCACACGCGAAGCCGTAGCGAAAGCGAGTCTGAATAGGGCGATTAAGTCAGATGCTGCAGACCCGAAACGAAGTGATCTATCCATGAGCAAGTTGAAGCTAGTGTAAGAACTAGTGGAGGACTGAACCCGCTAGCGTTGAAAAGCTATGGGATGACTTGTGGATAGGGGTGAAAGGCCAATCAAACTTCGTGATAGCTGGTTCTCTCCGAAATATATTTAGGTATAGCGTTGTGTCGTAACTAAAGGGGGTAGAGCACTGAATGGGCTAGGGCATACACCAATGTACCAAACCCTATCAAACTCCGAATACCTTTAGTGTAATCACAGCAGTCAGGCGGCGAGTGATAAAATCCGTCGTCAAGAGGGAAACAACCCAGACTACCAGCTAAGGTCCCTAAATCTTACTTAAGTGGAAAACGATGTGAAGTTACTTAAACAACCAGGAGGTTGGCTTAGAAGCAGCCATCCTTTAAAGAAAGCGTAATAGCTCACTGGTCTAGTGATTTTGCGCGGAAAATATAACGGGGCTAAAGTAAGTACCGAAGCTGTAGACTTAGTTTTACTAAGTGGTAGGAGAGCGTTCTATTTGCGTCGAAGGTATACCGGTAAGGAGTGCTGGAGCGAATAGAAGTGAGCATGCAGGCATGAGTAGCGATAATTAATGTGAGAATCATTAACGCCGTAAACCCAAGGTTTCCTACGCGATGCTCGTCATCGTAGGGTTAGTCGGGTCCTAAGCCAAGTCCGAAAGGGGTAGGCGATGGCAAATTGGTTAATATTCCAATACCAACATTAGTGTGCGATGGAAGGACGCTTAGGGCTAAGCAAGCTAGCGGATGGAAGTGCTAGTCTAAGGAAGTAGGAGCTTATATAGGCAAATCCGTATAAGAATACTCCGAGATCTGAAAGGCTCTTCAAAGTCTTCGGACAGCGAGGAGAATTGCTGATGCCGTCGAGCCAAGAAAAGTTTCTAAGTTTAGCTAATGTTGCCCGTACCGTAAACCGACACAGGTGGGTGGGATGAGTATTCTAAGGCGCGTGGAAGAACTCTCTTTAAGGAACTCTGCAAAATAGCACCGTATCTTCGGTATAAGGTGTGGTTCGCTTTGTATTAGGATTTACTCCGAAAGCAAAGAAACTTACAACAAAGAGTCCCTCCCGACTGTTTACCAAAAACACAGCACTCTGCTAACTCGTAAGAGGATGTATAGGGTGTGACGCCTGCCCGGTGCTCGAAGGTTAATTGATGGGGTTAGCATTAGCGAAGCTCTTGATCGAAGCCCGAGTAAACGGCGGCCGTAACTATAACGGTCCTAAGGTAGCGAAATTCCTTGTCGGTTAAATACCGACCTGCATGAATGGCGTAACGAGATGGGAGCTGTCTCAAAGAGGGATCCAGTGAAATTGTAGTGGAGGTGAAAATTCCTCCTACCCGCGGCAAGACGGAAAGACCCCGTGGACCTTTACTACAGCTTGACACTGCTATTTGGATAAGAATGTGCAGGATAGGTGGGAGGCTTTGAGTATATGACGCCAGTTGTATATGAGCCGTTGTTGAGATACCACTCTTTCTTATTTGGGTAGCTAACCAGCTTGAGTTATCCTCAAGTGGGACAATGTCTGGTGGGTAGTTTGACTGGGGCGGTCGCCTCCCAAATAATAACGGAGGCTTACAAAGGTTGGCTCAGAACGGTTGGAAATCGTTCGTAGAGTATAAAGGTATAAGCCAGCTTAACTGCAAGACATACAAGTCAAGCAGAGACGAAAGTCGGTCTTAGTGATCCGGTGGTTCTGTGTGGAAGGGCCATCGCTCAAAGGATAAAAGGTACCCCGGGGATAACAGGCTGATCTCCCCCAAGAGCTCACATCGACGGGGAGGTTTGGCACCTCGATGTCGGCTCATCGCATCCTGGGGCTGGAGCAGGTCCCAAGGGTATGGCTGTTCGCCATTTAAAGCGGTACGCGAGCTGGGTTCAGAACGTCGTGAGACAGTTCGGTCCCTATCTGCCGTGGGCGTAAGAAGATTGAAGAGATTTGACCCTAGTACGAGAGGACCGGGTTGAACAAACCACTGGTGTAGCTGTTGTTCTGCCAAGAGCATCGCAGCGTAGCTAAGTTTGGAACGGATAAACGCTGAAAGCATCTAAGCGTGAAGCCAACTCTAAGATGAATCTTCTCTAAGCTCTCTAGAAGACTACTAGTTTGATAGGCTGGGTGTGTAATGGATGAAAGTCCTTTAGCTGACCAGTACTAATAGAGCGTTTGGCTTATCTTTTTTATAAGCATCACTTCCTTGTTAAGGTTTTTATAAAGCTTTAAATGTTTTTTATAAAATATTTCAATAAATGATATTTAAGCTTGATAAAATCTTTACAAGTAAAGTTTATATTAGAATTTGCTCTTAACATTGTTTTTTAAGTATTCTAAAGTAAAACAATAAAGTATTTAGCTTAGATAAATAAAATATCTAAATACAAGACTAAGAGAAAACTAAAATAAAAATAGTTTTATTTGATTATTTTTTATTTTACTATGTTTTTATACTTTTAATGGAATATTTAAATAACAATGTCCGTGATTATACAGATGTGGAGACGCCTTGTCCCATCCCGAACCAAGAAGCTAAGCACATCGTGGGTGATGATACTACGCCTTACTGGCAGGGGGAAAGTAGCTCATTGCGGACTTGTTAATTCTTATTATTCTTACTACTACTTATATTCATTTTTTTGATTTAGTTTATTCTTGTTATTTATATTATTTATATTATTGATTGTATTAAGTTTTATTTAGATTGTTGAGCTAGATTAAATCTTATTAGCTAGGTTTATATTTTACTTTTTTATTTTTTAGTATGTATTGTTGATTGTATTATTCTAATAAGTTATTTGATGATTTGTTTGGGTTTATTAGTTTTTTAATATGTATAATTTAGAGGATTTAGTTGGATTATTATAGTTGTTTTTTTGTTGTTGGGTTATAGATTTAAATTTATTAGTTATATAGTGTAAGTTGTGTAATTGTTTGATTGAAATAAAACTGGTTTTAGTTTAAATTATTCAATGTTAGGTATATATGTTTTTAGTTGTTGTTTATAAATTAGTTTTTATGTTTAGTAACGTGTTGTTTTATGAATATTTACTAAGAATTATAAGATTTGATTGCTTTAATAATATAGGTATTCTTATAATTGTTTGAATTGTGAGTTGGTTTAATTGGTTGGTATTTTTTGTTTTTATGGTATTTATTGAATATTTTTTTGATATGGGATTTGGTTGTTAGTTAAAAGGAAGAGGAGATATTTTAGTTAGTTTTATGGTTGCTGCTTATGGGTTGTGGTTATTATTGTTGATATAGATTGGACTATTGATTTTATTATTATATTATTTGAGTTGACTTTAGTATGAAAAAAGTGAAAGTACGACCAGTATTGTTTGTATAATTAAAGTTATTTGGCAGTAAAGATATAATATAAAAGGAATAAATATTGCTGTCGAAATTTGTATTTTTATAAAAGAGGAATAATATGTTTCGTATTGAGCAAAATGGATTTTTTTAATCACTCATATGACGTTTTTTACTTTAAAACGAAAAAACGAAGATCAGTTATTCAAGATAAATCTAGTTTATACGATAGACCTTTAAAGAGTTATTTCAAGAAGCAAAAGATACTTCAGGGAATGCCTTAAAAGAATACAGAGAAGAAATGTATTGCAATAGAGAAATTGGTAAATACGAGAAGAAATTTGTAGAAAGCAGTGAAAATATAAAGAAAAGATAAAAGAGAAAATAGAAGAACAAATTAAAGATAATATACAAAATAGTGTGCAAAAATTTTCCCATATTAATATTCAATTGAGTCCTAAACAATTAATAACTCAAGTACAATTTGAAGAAAAATAAAAAGTTACTCTTAAAACATCAGATGTTTTTATGTAGTTATTTGAGAAAAGGAAAATTATGAAGAAAATTATATTGGTATTTTAATATTATCAAGTATAACTTTAATGAGTGGAGATAAATTATTAAATATTTATGAAAGTCCTACTTGTGGATGTTGTGATCTTTGGGTTGATTATATGAAAACTAAAGGTTATAAGGTGCTAGTGCATAAAAGTGATGATTTTTAAAGATAAAAAAAGAAATGAATATTCAGTCTATATATCAAAGCTGTCATACTAGTGTGATTGATGGTTATGCTATGGAGGGACATGTTCTTGAAGATGCAGTTGCTTGGCTTTTGGAAAATAAACCTAAAGATGTTATAGGTATTTCTGCTTCTGGTATGCCTCAAGGAAGTCCTAGAATGGAGCAGGGTTATGAAGAAAGAATATCCTGTTGTTTTAATGCTTAAAAATGGAGATTGTAAAATTTATGGAAATCTATAAAGGACATGATTTAATCAAGACAAATTAAGTAGTTTTGTTTAGTTTATTTTATATATCAATGGTATTTTTATATGAAAAGTTTTTTCATATTGTGGAAAATTCTTAGATGCTATGCGTATAGTTTCTAAGGCACTATCGTTTAATAATTTGTATTTTGATGGTTTTAATATTTTTAAGTTTAGTAAGTTTTTATCTTTAGTCCATGTAAATTCTACTAAAATTTCACCACTCATACGCATTTTTTTAGCTTGTCTAGGATAAACTAAAGCTTCATCTATAGCTTGTTTGACTTCTTTTAAAAGTTCATTATTGTTAGACAAGGTTATGTTTTCTTGAGAAGCTAGTTGAGTTTTTTGTTCTTGGGTGATAATGGGTTGTTGAGACTTTACTTCTTTTGGTTGATTTATTGTTTTAGTATTAGTTAAAGATTTTGCTTTTTTAGGCTGAATAATAGCTTTTTCTTTGACTTGCTCTATTTTTTCAACTCTTTTTTGTTTTGGTTGTTCGTTTTTTGCTTTAGAAGACTCTTCTAAGAATTGTTTTATGGCTATGTTAAATTTTTCTTCTTTTGTAGTGCTATGCTGTACATGTAAAAAATTTTTAGAATAAATGAAAACAAGAAATAAAGGTGTAAAAAGAAATAAAGTGATAAGAAATGATTGATTTTTATGGTTGCTTATAAAAGTTTTCATCTTTTTTGCTCTGTCAAGATTTGAAAATTTTCATGATTTTTATTTTTTAAAATATCAATAATTTGTATAAAACTCTCAAATTTTGCTTCTTTATCGCTTTTTAACTCTACTAATGTTTTAGAGTCTATAGTGTTAATTTTTGCTTTTATTTCTTCTAGGGAAGTTGTTTTTCCATCAATATAAAATTTATTTTCTTTATCAATCAAAATACTTATTTTATCTTTGTTTTCATTTGTAGAATTTGAATTTTCACTTTGAGGTAGATTGATTTTGATTTCACCATGTGCTATAAAAGTAGATATGCTTAAAACAATGGCTAGTAAAACTAACATTATATCTATAAAAGGAATAATGTTTAAACCTTCATTTTTTGGCAGTTTAAGCATTTTTGTCCTTAAAAATGCGATAGGAGTTACTTAAAAGAGATACTTTTCTAAGTAATCCATTGTAAGCCATCAAAGATGGAATGGCGACTAAAATTCCCAAAGCAGTAGCTTTTAAAGCTAGTGATAATCCAATAACGATGGATTGAACATCAATATTTCCACTTAAACCCATATCGTAAAAAGTAATCATTATTCCAACAACTGTTCCTAAAAGTCCTACATAAGGTGCATTGGTATAAATAATGTAAAGCATAGTGAGATTTTCACTAATAATATCATCAAATTTTTCTTGATTTGGATAATCATTGAGATTGATTTTTCTAAAAAATAAAATACGCTCTATTGTACACCAAAGAGCAACAAAAGCCATAATTCCTAAAACAATAAAAATGATTAAATCAATATAAGTCTTTAAAAATTCCATGTATTCCTCTAAAAAATATTTTTGGGATTATAGCAAGGAAAATTAAATTTTTAATTAATATCAATTATCATAATTAATATAAAATTTATTTAAAATTAATAATTGTTATCATAATATTTGATTTTTGAAATTATTTTTTACAAAGGAGAAAAATGAAAAAATTATGCCTATCAGTTTGTACCATTGGCTTTTTAATTTCTAATGCTATATCGCAAGTTGTAGAATTAGATAGTTCGATCGTTAGTGCTTCGGGATTTTCTCAAGATATCAAAGAAGCCCCTGCTACTATAAATGTGATTAACAAAAAAGACTTAGAAAGCAAACCTTATAGAGATGTTGCAGAAGCTATTGCGGATATTCCAGGGGTTGATTTGTATGCTAGTAAAGGAAAAACAGGCTCTTATAATATTACTATGAGAGGTATTACTGGATATACTTTGGTTTTGATTGACGGGCGTCGTCAAGGGATAGGCGGTGAAGTTGGTCCTAATGGTTTTAATGAAATATCAAACTCGTTTTTACCGCCAATTTCTAGCATAGAAAGAATAGAAGTTATAAAAGGACCTATGAGTACTTTATATGGTTCTGAAGCTTTGGGTGGTGTTGTAAATATCATCACAAAAAAAGTGAGCAATGAATGGGCAACATCAGTTAGTTTAGATGGTATTTTTAATGCACATAAAGATTGGGGTAATACTTATGGGACAAGTATATATTCTAGTGGTCCATTGATGAATGATCGTTTGGGACTTACTTTGCGTTTTAGAGAATTTTATAGAGAGCAATCTAATGTTGAATTTACAAACGGAAGCGGACAAAGGGTTCAAGGAGATCAAGCACAAAGTCCTACAAAAGCAAATAATTTTAATTTTGGAACTAGATTAAATTATTTAATTAATGATTATAATACTTTAATATTTGATATAGATTTTTCAAGAAATCATTATGATAATAAAAAAGGTCAATTAGGAACTATTACAAAACCAGGTAGTACGCCAGGTAGTTTAACTGGTGGTTATGCAGATACTATGCAAGTTGATAAATTAGTTACTTATTTAAGTCATGAGGGTGTTTATGAAAATTTTTCTATTATTTCTACTTTACAATACAATAGAGTGAGTAATGATGGACGCGAGGTTGTAGGACAAGCTACACAGCCATTCTTAGGAGAAAATAGAGATATAATTGCCGAAGATATTATTTTAGATACAAAATCGGTAATTCCTTTGGGGAAAAATCATATTTTGAGTGTAGGCGGTGAATATAGACTTGAAAAAATGCAAGATAAAATAGCCAATCCTACTAATTTTGATCAATATTTATTAGCAATTTTTGCAGAGGATGAATATAGTATAAAAGATGATTTAAGATTTACTTTTGGGGCAAGGTATAATCATCACGAAATTTTTGGAAATAATATTTCTCCAAGGGCTTATTTGGTTTATAACCCTACCAATGAACTTACTTTAAAGGGGGGTGTATCTACAGGATTTAGAACACCTTATGCAAATAGATTGATAAATGGAGCTTATAATTATAGTGGTCAAGGTAGATTTCCTATATATGGAAATCCTAATTTAAAAGAAGAGACATCTTTAAATTATGAATTAGCAGCTATTTATAATAATGACTTATTTTATGTTTCAGCCACTGGATTTTTAACAAATTTTAAAGATAAAATTTCCAGTCAAGGATACAGTAGTGGTATTATGATTCCTGGTATCGGTGTTTGTAGTGCTAGTAGATGTTTTAGGGCAATTAACCATGGCGAAGTTGAGTATAAAGGTATAGAATTTGGAGCAGGAATAAATCCCATTGAAAATTTAAATTTAGATTTTGCTTATACTTATCTTGATAGTGAAGTTAAAGATGCACAAGATAGAAGTATTGTAGGTAAACCTGAAGAAGATAGCTTAAAACATAATATCATGTTAAAAGCTGAATATAATATCTTTAATAAATTTACCCCTTGGGTAAAGGGAGAGTGGCAAATAGACCGCTATATGGGTGATGCTAATATTGATAGAGAATATTATAAAGATATATTTTTAGCTTCTATGGGTGTGCGTTATGATATTAATAAAAAATGGAATATTAACGCAGCTATTTATAATCTTTTTGATAAAAGTTTTACTAATGCTTGGGAGTCTTATAGTGGTAGTAGTGGTGTTAATTGGGTGAATACTTATAACCGCATAGAAGAGGGAAGAAGAATTTATATCTCAATCAATGGTAGTTTTTAATTTTGTATTGTTGGAGAACCAAAGAGTTTGTTAAGAGCTTCTTTGGTTTCATCTTTTGGATCATATTTCTTAGCATCTTTTTTAAAATTTTCAAAATGTTCATTTAAATTCGGAGTATTTTTTGCTTCTTGTTTTATAGGTTCTTTGAATATATTTTGTAATTTTTGTGTATCTATAGTTTCTATTTTTTGAATTTTAATTTGTGTTTTTTCTCCAAAAAGCTCATGAAGTAGAGTTTTGATTAGTTTAAAACCATTGTTTAAAACTATTCTATCATCATCTTTAGCATGCGAACTAATGCTTAAAATATCATCTTCAAAAGAAATAAATTGTGTCGTTTTTTTGAAAACTTCAGCCAAATCATAGTCTCTTTTATATATAGCATTTAAAAGATTTTCATAAGGACTAAACTTTTCTTCTTTAGGAATTTGTACAGAAAGAATTTCTTGTTGTTTTGGAATTAATATATTATCTTGTTTTGGACTTTTACTATAAATAGCCTCATCAATACTTTTTAAATAAGTTGCTTCTATAAGCATGAAAGCCATAACACAAAGTACAAAACTATCATCATCACTAGAAATTAACATAGTTTTAGCACGTGAAAGAATCCTGAAAAATCTTTCATAAATTAACATAGAAAAGAGACTATTTTTAGCAAAAAACGCTTCTTTTAGGTAAAATATCATCTCATCAATGATATTGCTTGCTTCATAATCTTCAAATTCTTTTAAAAACTCAAGAACTTTGTCTTTGTTATTAGCTAAGATAGCTTGATAAAATTCTTCAATTTTAGCTGGATCTAAAAAGCCCAACATAGCTGTGATTTTTTGTGTTTGTATATGGTTTTGACAATATATTATGGCTTGATCTAACAAAGTTAAAGTATCTCTTAAAGATCCATTTCCACTTCTTGCTATAAGTTTTAAAGCTTCTTTTTCATAGTTGATATTTTCTTTTTCTAAAATCCATTCAAGATGATTTAAGATATCATGAGTGGAAATTTGTTTAAATCTAAAATGTTGCGTTCTTGAAAGAACTGTAGCGGGAAGTTTTAAGGGATCTGTTGTTGCTAATATAAATTTTACATAGCTTGGTGGTTCTTCTAATGTTTTAAGTAAGGCATTTGCAGCTTGTGGGGTAAGCATATGCACTTCATCTATAATAAAAATTTTAAATCTAGCTAAAGATGGCGCGTATTTTACTTGCTCGATAAGTTCTTGAATGTCTTCTAAACCTCTATGACTTGCTGCATCCATTTCTATAATGTCTATATTAGATCCATTTAATGAAGATAAGCATTGAGAGCATTCGCCACATGGATTGGCTCTTGGTCCTTTTTCACATACTAGGGCTCTTGAAAAAATTCTTGCACTTGAAGTTTTTCCACTACCTCGTAATCCTGAAAATAAATAAGCATGTGCCAAACGATTGTTTTCAAGAGCATATTTTAAACTTGTAGAAACAGTATTTTGCCCTATGAGTTCATCAAAATTCTTTGGTCTATATTTTATAGCAAGTGCTTGAAGCATTACTACTCATTCATAATAGATAGCAATTCATCATTGCTTTTGGTTTTTAGCATTTTAGAGTATAAAAATTTTAAAGCTTCTATGTCATCCATTTGCGAAATAGCCGATCTAATTGCCCAAATTTTTTGAAGTTTTTCAACTCCTTGGAGTAATTCTTCTTTTCTTGTGCCTGATTTTATGATGTTGATTGCAGGATAAATTCTTCTATCTGAAATATTTCTATCAAGAACAATTTCGCTATTTCCTGTGCCTTTAAATTCTTCAAAAATAACTTCATCCATTCTTGAACCTGTTTCAATTAGAGCAGTTGCTATAATGGTTAATGAGCCACCATGCTCTATATTTCTAGCAGCTCCAAAAAATCTTTTTGGCTTATGAAGAGCATTTGCATCAACCCCACCGCTTAAAACTTTTCCACTACTTGGTGTAGCAGTATTATAAGCTCTTGCTAATCTTGTGATAGAATCAAGTAAAATAACCACATCTTTACCTGTCTCAACCATTCTTTTTGCTTTTTCTATAACAAGTTCAGCTACTCTAACATGGTTATAAGCAGGTAGATCAAAGGTAGAGCTAAATACCTCCCCTTTAACGCATCTTTGCATATCAGTAACTTCTTCTGGACGCTCATCAACTAATAAAACAATCAAATGAGCTTCTGGGTGATTTTTTGCAATAGCAGTAGCTAATTCTTTCATAAGTTCAGTTTTACCTGTTCTTGGAGGTGCTACAATTAGACTTCTTTGGCCTTTTCCAATAGGCGCAAAAAGATCAAGCATTCTACCTGTTAGTTTTAAAGGATCGTATTCTAATTTGATTTTTTCAGTTGGGAAGATTGGAGTAAGATTATCAAATAAAGGTCTTTCTCTAGCTTCTTTTAACGGAAGATAATTAATCGCTTCTATTTTTAATAAAGCATAGTATTTTTCTTGATCTTTGGGTTCTCTAACTTGTCCTGTTACTATATCTCCAACACGAAGAGCAAATTTACGAATTTGTGAGTTTGATACATAAGCATCATTTACACTATCACTTAAATTTGAATCCATTCCACGCAAGAAACCATAACCTTCGGGAGAAATTTCTAAAATTCCCGTAAAGAGTATAAAACCACCTTTTTTAGTTTGTGCTTTTAGAATCTCAAAAATAAGGTCTTGTCTTCTAAATTCTCTTGGGTTTTCTATCTCAGCTTCATTAGCTATTTTTATTAAGCTTTCTAAATCAAGCAACTTTAAGTCTTCAATCTTGTAACCTTCTACAGGAATGTGTGTTCTTTGATGTTGTTTTTTTTCTTTTTCCATATATCCTCTAAAATTGTAGAAAATGTAGTATTAAAATGAATATGAGATTTTATTAAAAAAATACTTTCTTGTCAAATTTATAAAATTATATGTATGTTTGTATAGTTATTTAATATACTTTTATAAAAAATGATAAAATATTTTGAAATATAAATTTGAAAGTTATAGATGAAATGTAAGCATTGTCAGTTAAATTTTAAACAAGAACAAATGATTAAAAAAAACGAAAACTATTTTTGTTGTAAAGGTTGTGAGAGTGTTTATGAGATACTACAAGAGAATAATTTAGAAGAATTTTATGAAAAACTTGGCAATCAAACTTTAACTCCAGCGACAATAAAACATATTCATAAAAATTATGAAAAATATATTCAAAAGACCAAAGAAGGGTTTAGTGAAATTTTTTTGCTTATAGAAGAAATTCATTGTGCAGCTTGTATTTGGTTAAATGAAAAAATTCTTATAAAAAGTGATGGGATTATAGAAGTAGATATAAATTCTATTTCACATAAAGCAAGAGTTGTTTTTGATGATAGCATTATTAGCATAGCAAAGATAATACAAAATATAGAAAATATAGGTTATAAAGCTAGTGTTTATTTACCTACAAAAAATGAGCAAAGAGCAACTCAAACTAAAAGAGATTTTTATGCAAAATTAATAGTTGCCATAGCTTGCGTGATGAATATTATGTGGATTTCTGTTGCAAAATATGCTGGATTTTTTAGTGGTATGGAAGAAGAAACTAAAGATATTTTACATTTTGCTGAATTTATACTTTGTTCTCCTGTACTTTTTTACACAGGTTCAGTTTTTTATAAAAATGCTTATTATGCATTAAAATTTAAAAATGTCAATATGGATACTTTAGTAATTAGTGGAGCAAGTTTAGCTTATATATATTCAGTGTGGGCGATGTTTTCAAGAGCTTCGCAGGTATATTTTGACTCTGTGGCGATGATTATTTGTTTTGTATTTGTAGGAAAATATTTAGAACTTTTAAGCAAGAAGAAAGCTCTTGATACGCTTGATCATTTACGTTCTTTTTTGACTAATGAAGTAAGAGTGTTAAAAAATGACAAAATAGAAAATATTGATGTAGAAGAAGTAAAAATAGGAGATATTATAGAGTTAAAAGAAGGTGATAGGATATTAATTGATGGAGTGTGTATTGGTGGTAATATCAGTTTAGATGTTTCAAGCTTAAGTGGAGAGAGTTTGCCACTTGATATACAAAAAGATGATGTGATTTATTCTGCTTCTTTGGTTTTAAGCGGCAATGCCTTATATAAAGCAAATGCACTTTATAAAGATTCTAAATTAGCTAAAATTATTACGCTACTTGAAAATTCAAGTACTAAAAAAGCAAAGATAGAAAAATTAGTACAACAAGTGAGCAAATACTTTTCGCCCGTTATCTTAACTTGTGCTTTGCTTTGCTTTGCTTTTACTTATTTTATTGCAAATTTAGGTTTTGAAGAGTCTATGATACGTATGGTTTCGGTGCTAATCATTGCTTGTCCTTGTGCTTTAGCTTTAGCTACTCCTGTATGTTCTTTGATGGCAATTAGTACAGGATTAAAAGAAAAAATTTTATTCAAAGAAGCTGGTGTAGTAGAAGATTTAAGTAAATGTGATATTGCTGTTTTTGATAAAACAGGAGTTTTAACAAAGGCTAGTTTAGAAGTTAAAAAAGGCTTTTTAGATGAAAGGTTAAATAAAAACGAATTATTAAATTTCTTACATTTAACTAACCACCCAGTAGCTAAAAGTATTTTGAAATTTTTAAATGAAAAAATCGATAACAGAATAAAATTTGAAAAAGTTCAAAATTTTCAAGCAAGAGGCTATAAAGCTTTTTTGGGTAAGGATGAATTCTTAGGAGGAAATGAGAAATTTTTAAAAGAAAATCATATACAAGTACAAGAATTTCAAACTACGCATTTTATATTTACTAAAAATAAAAAAGTAATGGCTATATTTGAATTAGAAGATAATATTAGAGAGTATTCTAAAGAATTAATTGAGTTTATAAAAGAACAAAAAATGGCAATTTATATGCTAACTGGAGATAATTTTTATGCAACAAGTAAAATAGCTCAAGAGTTAAAAATAAAAAATTTTGAAGCTTTATGTATGCCAGAAGATAAAATGCAAATGATAAATAGGTTAAACCAGCAAGGTAAGGTTTTGATGGTAGGAGATGGGGTAAATGATGCCTTAGCACTTGCTTATGCAGGAGTTGGAATTTCTTTAAAAGAAGGTTCTGAAATTGCTATGGAAAATAGTGATATTATTTTATTAAAAAATGATCTAAAAAGCTTACAAAAAGCCATACAAATAGCTAAAAAAACTTATCAAATTATTAAACAAAATTTAGCTTTTTCTTTATTTTATAATGCTTTGAGCATGCCTTTGGCGTTTTTTGGTTTGATTAATCCATTAATAGCTGCTTTATCTATGTCGTTTAGTAGTATAATAGTTATTTTAAATGCTTTAAGGATAAAAAAATGAATGGTGTTTTGATAATGATGATAGGGGTTTCATTGCTTGCTTTATTTTTGGCTATTATATCTTTGCTTTGGGGTATTAAGAATAAACAATTTGATGATGATCGTAAATTTACAATTTTAAATGACAGTGAAGATGCCTTAAAAGATGCTATTATCTTGGAGAAAAGAAAAAAAGAACTTTTAAACAAAAAATAATAACAGCCTAAGGCTGTTATTATTTTTTTAAGCTTTCTATATAGTTCTCAATTGCTTGAAAATCTGCTTCTGTTAGACCTTTAAGATTAATTTTCATAATAGCACCTTGTCCATAAGCATTTCTTGTGCCTGCTGCATACTCTTTCATGAACTGTAGTCTTTCTGCTTTAGTTAGCGAATTTAAAGCTGGAACTTTATTAAGATACACTTTATCTGCCTTAGCGCCATGACAAACTGCACATTTTTTATAAAGCGTTGCACCATCTGCAGCAAAAGTTGAAACACCAATACACGCTAAAGCTGATAAAATAATTAATTTTTTCATTATATCACTCCTAGTAAAATTTAAATAATTAGCATTTTTAATTATACGAGTTTTTATTTAAACTTACTTGAAAATTTTTGCTTGATAAATTATAAAAATCTTAACAAAAATACATTATAATTTTTTTATGAAAAAAAATGCCTTGTTTTTAGATAGAGATGGAGTTATAAATATAGATAAAAAATACGTTCATAAAATAAAAGATTTTGAATTTTGTGATGGTATTTTTGAGCTTTGTGAATTTTTTATACAAAAAGATTTTTTAATTTTTGTTGTAACAAATCAATCAGGTATAGCAAGAGGTTATTATACTGAAGATGATTTTCAAATATTAAGTTCATTTATGAAAGATGAATTTTATAAAAAAAATATAAAAATAGAAAAAATTTATCATTGTCCTCATTTAAAAGATTGTGAGTGTAGAAAGCCAAAGCCTGCTATGCTTTTAAAAGCACAAAAAGAATTTGATATAAATATGGAAAAATCTTTTTTTATAGGCGATAATATTACTGATATGCAAGCAGGAATAAATGCAAATATTAAAAATTTATTTTTGATAAATGAAAATTACAAAGATAATAAAGATTATAAAGTTTTTAAAAATTTAAAAGAACTTTTAAGATATTTAAAGGATTAAGATGAGAGTTGTTATAACAGGTGGAGCTGGTTTTATAGGTTCAAATCTTGCTTTAAAATTACAAGAACAAAATCATGAAATTTTAATCATAGATAAAATGAGAACTAATAATAAATTAGATAATGGAAATTTAGAATGTTTTGGTCATTTTAAAAATTTGTTAGATTTTAAAGGAGAAATTTTTACAGCTGATATAAACGAAATGCAAGTTTATGAAAAAATAAAAGATTTTAAACCTGATGTTATTTTTCATAAGGCCGCAATTTCTGATACAACGGTTTATGATCAAAACAAAGTTTTAACAACAAATTTAAATACTTTTAAATATTTAATAGATATTTGTTTAAAAAATAATTGCAAATTAATTTATGCAAGCTCAGCTTCTGTTTATGGAGATGCACCTAGCCCACAATGTGTAGGAGAGCATGAAATTCCAAAAAATCCTTATGCTTTTTCAAAATTAATGATGGATAATTTAGCAAAAAAATATTTTGATAAAATGCATATAATAGGGCTTAGATATTTCAATGTTTATGGTAAAAATGAATTTTTTAAAAATACTACTGCTTCTATGATATTGCAATTTGGTTTGCAAATTTTATCAAATAAAAATCCGTGTTTATTTGAAGGAAGTGATAAAATTTATAGAGATTTTGTTTATATAAAAGATGCTGTAAATGCAAATCTTGATTGTTTAAATTCAAAAAGTGGAATTTATAATGTAGCAACTGGAATTGCTAGAACTTTTCAAGATATAGTAGATATTTTACAAAAAGAATTAAATACAAATTTAAAATGCGAATATATACCAAATCCCTATGCAAAAGCTTATCAATTTCATACTCAAGCAAAATTAGATGAAAATTTTTCTTATAGACCAAAATTTAGTTTAGAAGATGGCATAAAAGATTATTTACCAGAAATAAAAAGAATTTTTCAAAAGGAAGTAAATGTTTGATTTTTTAACTTCTAAAAAGCCTAAAATTTTAGTAGTAGGCGATTTTATGGTAGATCATTATATATGGTGTGATTGTGAAAGGATAAGTCCTGAAGCACCTGTTATGGTAGTAAAATCAAAAAAAGAAGATAAAAGATTAGGCGGAGCTGGCAATGTTTATGCAAATTTAAAAAGTTTAGGTGCTGATGTTTATGCTATAGGTGTTATTGGCGATGATGAAAGCGGTAAATTTTTGCAAGAAAATTTAAATGCAAAATTATTTATAGAAAAAGACAGAAAAACGCCTTTAAAAAGTAGAATTTTATCTCACGCTCAACAAGTTTTAAGGCTTGATGATGAAAATGATTTTGAAACAAAATTAGAAGATGAATTAATAGACGAGTTTAAAAAAATAATAAATGATTTTAAAGCTGTTATTCTAAGCGATTATAAAAAAGGCACTTTAAGTGATAAGGTATGTAAAGAGCTTATAGGCATAGCAAATTCTTTAAATATACCAATTTTAGTAGATCCAAAAGGAAGTGACTTTTCAAAATATAAAAATGCAACTTTACTAACTCCAAATAAAAAAGAAGCTATGAATGCTTTAGGGGTTGATAATTTAGATGATTTGGAATTTTTTATAAAAAAATTAAAAGATGATTATAGTTTAAAATATTCTATTATTACTTTATCAGAAGAAGGAATAGCTGTTTTTGATGGAAAATTACACATAATTCCTGCTAAAGCTTTAGAAGTTTATGATGTAACAGGAGCTGGAGATAGTGTAATAGCTATGCTTGCTTATGCATTGTCTTTAAATATAGATATTTTAAAAGCTTGTGAATTAGCAAATAAAGTAGCAGCTGTAGTTGTAGCTAAAGTAGGAAGTGTGAGTGTAAGTTTTGATGAGGTTAAAAATCTTGAAAAATCATCTTTTGAAGATAAGATAAAAATAAAAGAAGATCTTGTAAAAATCATACAAAATAAAAAAATAGTTTTTACAAATGGATGTTTTGATATTTTACATTTTGGTCATATAAAATACCTTGAAAAAGCAAAAAAACTAGGCGATATTTTGGTAGTAGGTTTAAATTCTGATAAAAGTATAAAAAGATTAAAAGGAAATGATAGACCTATAAATAATGAATTTAATAGAGCTTGTATGCTTGCTAGTTTGTATTTTGTTGATTATGTTGTGATTTTTGATGAAGATACTCCTTATAAGTTAATTAGCTTTTTAAAGCCAGATATTTTAGTAAAAGGTGCTGATTATAAAGATAAAGAAATAATAGGCTCAAATTTAGTTAAAAAAGTCAAATTAATAGAATTTGAAGATGGTTTTAGTACTACAAATATTATAAATAGGATAAAAAATGATTAAGCAAATAGAACAAGAATTTAAAAATCATAGGGAAACACTAGAGAAAACACTAATATTAAAAGATGATATTGTCAAAGTGGTTAAGATTTTACTACATTGTTTAAATAACAATGGAAAAATTTTAATCTGTGGTAATGGAGGAAGTGCTGCTGATGCACAGCATTTTGCAGCTGAACTTAGTGGAAGATATAAAAAAGAAAGAAAAGCATTAGCTGCTATAGCGTTAACTACTGATACTTCTGCTCTTAGTGCTATAGGGAATGATTATGGTTTTGAATTTGTATTTTCAAGACAAGTAGAAGCTTTAATGAACAAAAATGATGTTTTAATAGGAATCTCAACTAGTGGAAAAAGCAAAAATGTGCTAAATGCTTTTGAAAAAGCAAAAGAACTAGGTGGATTTTGTGTAGGACTTAGTGGAAAAAATGGTGGAGATATGAATAAAATTTGTGATGTAAATTTAGTAGTTTCATCTAATGATACTGCTAGAATTCAAGAAATGCATATTTTAATTATTCATTGTTTGTGTGATTTAATAGATCAAAAATACTGAGCTTGACTATTTATTCAAGCTCAAATAGTATTCAATTTGTTCTTTTTGTAGGATTCTAATAAGGTTTGTGCTACCTGCAACCCCTATTGGAAAACCTGCAGTGAGCGTATAAACGCCATCTTTATTCATTAATCCTTTTTCAATGCCAAGTTTTACAGAGTTGCTTAAAAGTTTTGTTAAATTTTCGTGTTTTTCTATTAAAATAGTTGGTTGAACTCCCCACACTATGCTCAAAAAGTTTAATGTTTTTTTAGAATGAGTTATAGCTATAATATCTGTTTTTGGTCTATATCTTGCAGTTTTAATAGCCGAGGCACCGCTGCTTGTAAGAGTGAAAATCGCATCTGCATTTAAATTTGTTGCAAGCTGTGTGCTAGACTTAGCTATTATGTCTATTTCATTAAAACATTTAAAATTTTCAAATTTATTATACGGATAATTTTTTTCAGCTTCAATGATAGTTTGAGTCATTACATCTACTGCATTTGCAGGATCAATCCCTATAGCACTTTCTTCGCTTAACATTACCGCATCAGTTCCATCCAACACTGCGTTTGCAACATCTGAAATTTCAGCCCTTGTCGCGGTTTTGGATTTTGCTAATGAAAAGAGCATTTGTGTGGCTGTAATAACTGGTTTATTAGCTTCATTAGCTTTTTTGATGATTAGTTTTTGTATATTTGGAACTTTATAGTAAGGAACCTCTATGCCCAAATCCCCTCTTGCTACCATGATGCCATCGCTGCAGTTTATAATCTCGTCTATATTTTCTACAGCATCAAATTTTTCTATTTTTGCAAAAATAGCTATTTTAGCATTGTTTTCATCTAAAATTTTTCTTACTTCATCAATATCATGTGCATTTTGCACAAAAGATATGGCTAGAAAATCAACATCATTTTTAATACCCCATGCAAGATCATCTTTGTCTTTTTGAGTAATAATATCTATATTAATTTTTGTATTTGGAAAATTAATTCCTTTGTTTGAACTGAGTATTCCACTATTTTCTACCTGGGTTTGAATGAAATCATTTTCTACTTGTATAACTTTTGTTTTGATAGATCCATCACAAAGATAAATATATTCTCCTTCTTTTAGCATAGAAAGAATTTCTGGATGATTAATGCAAACTTTATAATGTTCGTTGGAAAGTTTTTCGCCATCAAAAGTATCCTTATAAAAATCAAGTCTATCGCCAGTTTTTAATTCAAAAGGTTCTAATATTTTCAAAGTTCTAATTTTAGGACCACTAATATCTTGTAAAATTCCAATTCTTGTATTTAATTCTGTGGCAACTTTTCTAATTGTATTTAAATTTTTATCATGATAGTCATGGCTTCCATGGGAAAAATTTAAGCGAAATACATTTACTCCGTTAATAATCATTTGTCTAATAATAGCTTCATTTTCACTAGCTGGACCAATAGTGGCAACTATTTTTGTTTTTTTTAGCATTTTAATCCTTTTTTATAATAATTCCTTGGCAAATAAATCTTCATTAAAGCTTGCACCTAAATACTGACATGTAAGTTTGGCATCTTTATAGCCATTTCCAAGACAGCTTGTGGCTCCAGGACTTGGTGTCATATTAAATATAATTCCTGGTATTTCTGTAATGCTAGCTTCTCCAAGCATTAATTCTCCTGATTTTTTATCAAGCACTTGAGGTCTTACTCCACCAAAATTTTTAGCATAATAAATATCATTTGTTGTTAAGCTAGGAATGATTTTTTTTGCATCTTTAACAAATAGCTTTTTATTAATATATGGAATTTCAAACAAATAGTTGTAAAGTATGTAATTTCTAATAGTTGAATCTTTAAAAAGATTAAAACAAATTTTAATTACATTCATATCAAGGTTTAGTGTTTTGAAAAATTCAGGTAAAGATTTAAAGCCATGGTATCTTTCAAGCATTGGAATAACTAAAGCAGTAGGTCCAAAACGTGTATTCATATTGGTTAATAAGTCAGGATCTCCATGTAATGCTGCAAAAGGAAGTTTTGGATTTTGAACCATATAGACCTTACCATTTAAAATTTTTTTATTTGCCATATAAAAACTTCCAGCAACTGGAAAACAAGATTTATCTAGACCTATTCCCATTTTATGTGCTAAAAATAGTGAATGAGCTCCAGCATTAACTATAATAGATTTAGCAGTGTATTCTTTAAAATCTCTTGTTTTTATATAAAAAATATCATCTTTTTTTTCTATAAATATTACTTCTTGGTTATATGCAACATAAGTATTTTTTCCTTGTAAACAAGCTTGTTCTATTAAATTTTGACTCATTAAACCAAAATCTACCGTAGTGAAGATTTCCCCTTCTTCTACGCCCATAGCCACAATTTCATCTGTCCTATCTGCTGTTTTATTTTCGTTTAGTACTACATTAGGCTCAATTTTTTTTATATCTTTTTTTGTAAAGAATTTGATATAAGGATATAATTGTTTAAATTCTTCATACCTATTTTTCATATATTCACACTCATTGTTTCCAACAGCAAGAGCCATTTTTTGATGTGAGTACATAAATTTATTTTGTGCGTTTTGTAAAATTCCATATTTAACTATCATATCTGCTGTTTTTTTTACTTTTTTAGCTTTCTCTAAAGTATAATTTGTTTCTATATCACCACAATGAATAGTTTGGGAATTGCTTGTGCTATGACTGTTTAATGTAGCAGCACTATTGTATTTTTCTAAAAGAGCTATGCTTTTGATATTTGTATATCTAGCTAGTTCATAAAAAACAGCAGCACCTGATATACCACCACCAATTACTATAGTATCAAAATGTTTTTGAACCATTGTATTTTCCTTTTTTCAAAGTATTTGTTCGGTTATAATATCAAAATATAATTGCTCTATGTTTAAATAAAGCTTATAGAATAATTAAAGTAAGAGTTTAAGTAAATTAAAGTTTAAAATTTTCACAAACAGCTTTTTTCATACCTCTAAAGATTAAAAATTTATCATATATTGCATAATCAAAAAAATTAGCGAGAAATTGTCCATCGCCACCTGTAAAATACAATTTTTTGTTATAGGCACTATCTTTTATAAGCAAATAAATACTTTTAAATACTCCATAGCTTAAAGCATCTGCTGTTCTTTGAGGAAAAGCATCAAAGCTAATTTGTGTATTAAATTCACATTTTAAACATGAAGAAATATTTATAAAAGATTTTTTATAACTTTCAATTCCGGGGAGTATAAACCCGCCTAAATGAATGGAATTAGATATTATATCCACAGTAATAGCTGATCCTGCATCTACCACCACTCCATCTTCTATAGTGTAGCAAGCTGCAATTCTATCAGTTCCTAGATTTTTATAGATTGTATCAAAATTAAAATAAGGAGCTAAATTAACATATAAAGGATTTTGTTTTAATTTGTCTTCTAAATTTGGATTGACATTTATATAATATATTTTTTCTGTTGGCTCATATTGCAAAAATTGCTCAA
This sequence comes from Campylobacter sp. RM16704, assembly GCF_000816245.1. Classification (NCBI taxonomy): domain Bacteria; kingdom Pseudomonadati; phylum Campylobacterota; class Epsilonproteobacteria; order Campylobacterales; family Campylobacteraceae; genus Campylobacter; species Campylobacter sp. RM16704. The sequence continues at coordinate 478,105 of NZ_CP007769.1, forward strand.
TACTTATGGAGTGAAACTTTTGATCATCTAAGAAACTGGCTGTAGTATTACCTATATCACATAATAGCATAAAACTTATTTTCCTTAATCAAAATTTTTCAATTAAATTGCAATATTTTGTTTTGATAGAAAAATTTACCATTCGTCATAAAGCTTTTTTTATCTATAGCATCACTTAACTTATAAACAATAAAATTTTTTAAGTCTGTATCTATTTTTATTAAATAACCTGTTTTTTCAAATATATATAAAGAGTTATTATATAGCATACTTTTTGAAAATAATGCAAATTGGAATTTTATCTCATCAATTTTTCTAAGATTATAGTCTTTTTTGATGATTCTTCCATCTTTTGTTAATATAAAAATTTCGTTATCATTTGCGTTAACTTCTTTAATGTTTTCATTAAAATATAGTGTTTTATTTGGCGTCACAACGATTAACTTTTCAGCAGTTGATGCTATCATTGTATCATTTTTGATATGAAGATAGATAATATTGTTGAAAAATTCTTCACTACTAACTATAATTTCTTTGGTTACTTTTAATGTGCTTTTATTTACTATAGCTAATTTTCCATTAAGCATTGGAAATATAATAATGGTATTTAAAAAATACGGGCTAGCATAACGACTATCTTGTGCATAAGCCGTTCCTAAATTTTGTAAAATTCTAATTCCTAAATTTTTATTAGCATATACTAAAGTATTACTAGCTAATACTAATGCAATATCATCCCCATCTAAACTTGCACTAACAACACTTTCATTAAACTTATAAGAAAATAATTCTTCTCCTTGTAAATTTATAACTTTAAAATTTCCATTGTCATCAGCAATAAGAATTTCATCCTGATGTGTATTTATGATATGATAGTTTTCATCTAGCTTAAATTTAACAATATCTCCAAAACTATTTATGAATGTATTGTTGTTTAATTGAGCTATATTATTATTAAAATTGATAATCTTGCCATTAATATTTTTTGGTGTATTTGGCAGTTGGCTTATTTGAGATGGTTGGTAGTATTCTCTTTTTGTGCCACATGCGGTAAATAAAAATATTACTACAGCAAATAAAAAGAAATACCTCATTTTATTCCTTGATAATGTTTTAAACTTGTAATAATTTGCCATAAAGGAGAACTTATAGGTATTTTATTAAATTCTATATCCGCATCTTTAAAGTTGTTATTTTTTAAGAATTCAAACCCCTTTAATAAAGTGTTGTAATCTTTTAAAAAATCTGACTTTTGATTGTTTTGAGCTAAAACAATCTGTTTGAGTAAAGGATCTATATTAAGGCTTATAGTTTGGTTTAAATCATAGTTTGCTTGATTGATTGTAAAAATAGTATATAAATTTGCATTTTTTTGCTTTAAATCTTCAAGTAGTTTTTTATCGGTAGGATTTTTTAATAAGCTAACAAAAATAGCGTTACTTTCTTTTATATTTTTTTCTTGATTAATTTTATAAAAATAATTTCCACAAAAATAAACGAACAAAAGTGTTATTATAGTTATAAGATAATATTTGTATTTTTTTATAAAACGTTCCGATTTTATAAAACTTTCTATCATTTGTTCTTGAGAATTTAATTCTTGCTGCGCAGCTTTTAAATTTTCTTTTAAAGCCATATAATTCCTTTTTTTAATTTTTTAAGTAAATATCAAGAATATTATTTTTTTAGTTTTTATAAAGACATAATTGTATCATATAAAAATGAAAAATAAACTATTTTATGTTATAATTTTTATAAAATTAGTAAAAGTTTTTGGTTAAGATTTTAGTAAATATACAAAGGGTGATATAATGCAAATTGATGATAAACTATTAAGTAAGCTTGAAAAATTAAGTGCTTTGAAAATTGCTGATGAAAAAAGGAAAGAACTAGAAGAGCAACTGAGTCAGATTGTAAATTTTGTTGAAAAACTAGATGAATTAAGTCTTGATAGTACAGAGGCATTGATTAGCACGACACATGGTGGAACTCCTTTTAGGAGTGATGAAGTTAAGAAATCTGAAGTTATAAAAACAGTGAGCAGGTATGCTCCAAATTCACAAGATGATTTTTTTATTGTTCCTAAAATAATAGAATAATTAAATAAAATTGGAGTTTAGAATAAAATGGAAAATTTTTCATGGTTTGATGTTTTTGTTATAGGTTTAACTTTGGTTTTAGGCTTGAAAGGTTTAGTAAGTGGTTTATTTAAAGAAATTTTCGGACTTTTAGGTATAGTTGGCGGTGTTTTACTTGCTTCAAGATATGCCAAAGAAGTATCTGATATTATTAATAATAATTTTTATCAAATTCAAAATGAGAATCTTGCCGTTTTTACAGGTTTTTTAATTTTATTAATTATTATTTGGATTATTTGCATGATTTTAGGAAATATACTGTCAAAAGTATTTAGTATGAGTGGTCTTGGTTTTATAGATCGTTTAGGTGGATTTTTATTTGGTAGTGCTAAGATATTTTTGGTTTTTGCAATTTTAGTAGCCTGCATTAGTAATATTGAATTTTTAAATTTAATATTAAAAAAATATACAGAAAGTAGTTATACTATAGAATTACTTAGAAAAACAGGTGAATATATAATGAATACAGATTTTACACAAAATGGTTTAGAAAAAATAGAAGAACAAGTTAAAGATACTAATTTAAGTTTAAGCTCAAGTTTAAATTCGGAGGAAAGTTATGCAAATTGATAATATAGAATATGATGTTTTACACGAACGTTTTAAAAAAATATTAAAAGATAATGGTTTAAAGTACACCAAACAAAGAGAAATACTTTTGAAAACTTTGTATAATAGTGATATACATTATACGCCAGAGAGTTTGTATGTGGAGATCAAACGAAAAAATCCTGAATTAAATGTGGGTATTGCAACAGTTTATAGAACTTTAAACTTATTAGAAGAATCAGGTATGGCCACGTCTATATCTTTTGGTGCTTCTGGAAAAAAATTTGAACTAGCAAATAAACCCCATCATGATCATTTAATTTGTAAAAGTTGTGGAAAAATTGTTGAATTTGAAAATTCTATTATTGAGCAACAGCAAATGTTAATTGCAAAAGAATATAATTTTAAATTAACAGGACATTTGATGCAGCTTTATGGATTGTGTCCACAGTGCAGTAGAAGATAAGGGCTAATTGATGTTTGATAATATTTTAGAACAGCAAAAAATTCAAAAAGCACAAGAATTAAAAAAACAAGGAATAAATCCGTATCCTCATTTTCTTAAAAAAGAAATGAATATAAGTGAGTATAAAAATAAATTTGCTTATATTAAAGACATGGAAAATCAAAGAGATGAAAACGTTTATGGAATTTTAGCAGGAAGATTAAAACTTCTTAGAATAGCTGGCAAATCGGTATTTGCTAATATTGAAGATGAGCAAGACAATCTACAAATTTATTTTAACCAAAATATTTTAGGGGAAGAATATTTTACAATTTTAAAAAAATATCTTGAAGTAGGGGATATTATTTTAGTTAGAGGATTTCCATTTATAACTAAAACAGGAGAATTTAGCTTACATGTTGAGCAAATTCAAATAGCAACAAAAGCTATAGTGCCTTTACCAGAAAAATATCATGGATTAACTGATATTGAACAAAGATATAGAAAAAGATATCTTGATATGATTATGAATATCGAAGTCAGGAGAGATTTTATTTTACGTTCTAAAATTGTTTCGTATATCAGATCTTTCTTTGATAATAAAGGCTTTTTAGAAGTGGAAACTCCCATGATGCACCCTATTGCTGGAGGGGCAAATGCAAAACCTTTTGTAACATTTCATAATGCTTTGGGGGTAGAAAGATTTTTAAGAATTGCTCCAGAGTTATATTTAAAACGCCTAATAGTAGGTGGTTTTGAAGCGGTTTATGAGATTAATAGATGCTTTAGAAATGAAGGAATGGACTTAACCCACAATCCTGAATTTACTACTATTGAATTTTATTGGGCTTATCATAATTATTATGATCTTATGGATTTGACTGAAGAGCTTTTTGCTGTACTTTTAGACAAGTTAGGTTTGAATAAAAAATTAGAATTTGATGGAAAGATGATTGACTTTTCCAAGCCTTTTGAGAGAATAACTTATAAAAATGCTTTGAAAAAGTACGGTGGTTTAGATGATGAGCTTATTAACAACAAAGAATTGATTTTAGAAAAACTAAAAAAAGATGGTTTTGAAGCTAATAAAAAATTAGAATTAGGTCATTTGCAAGCTGAGCTTTTTGATAATTATGTCGAAGATAAGCTTATAGATCCTACTTTTGTAATAGATTTTCCAATTTCTATAAGTCCGCTTTCTAGGAGAAGTGACAAGGATACAGAGATTGCGGAAAGATTTGAATTATTCATTGCAGGTAGAGAAATTGCCAATGGTTTTAATGAATTAAACGATCCGCTTGATCAGTATGAGAGATTTTTAAAACAAATTGAAGCTAAACAAGCAGGTGATGAAGAAGCATGCGAGATGGATGAAGACTTTGTAAATGCATTAGGTTATGCTATGGCACCTACGGCAGGACAAGGCATAGGGATAGATAGACTAGTTATGCTTTTAATTAATAAAAAATCAATTCGTGATGTAGTGCTTTTTCCGGCAATGAGACCGCTGAAGAACGAAATAAAAGGAGAGTAGATGCTAGAAAATTTTGATAAAGAAATTTTTGATTTAACTCAAAAGGAATTAGTAAGGCAGTGCAATGGCCTTGAAATGATAGCAAGTGAAAACTTTACTATTCCAGAGGTTATGGAAGTAATGGGAAGTATTTTAACAAATAAATATGCAGAAGGATACCCTGGCAAAAGATATTATGGTGGGTGTGAATTTGTAGATGAGATTGAGACAATTGCTATAGAAAGATGCAAAAAACTTTTTAATTGTAATTATGCTAATGTTCAGCCAAATTCAGGTTCTCAAGCAAATCAAGCTGTATATATGGCTTTGTTAAATCCAGGCGATAAAATCTTAGGTATGGATTTAAGCCACGGAGGACACTTAACCCATGGAGCTAAAGTAAGTTCTTCTGGAAAAGTTTATGAAAGTTTTTTTTATGGAGTAGAGCTTGATGGAAGGATTAATTATGACAAAGTTAAAGAAATTGCAAAAGATGTAAAACCTAAACTGATAGTATGTGGAGCAAGTGCTTATCCTAGAGTGATTGATTTTGCTAAATTTAGAGAAATTGCAGATGAAGTTGGTGCGTATTTGTTTGCTGATATTGCACATATTGCAGGTTTGGTTGTAGCGGGTGAGCACCCTAGTCCATTTCCTTATGCACATGTAGTAAGTTCAACTACACATAAAACATTAAGAGGTCCAAGAGGTGGGATTATTATGTGTAATGATGAAGAAATTGCAAAAAAAATCAATTCAGCAATTTTTCCAGGAATTCAAGGTGGTCCTTTAATGCATGTAATTGCTGCTAAAGCAGTTGGTTTTAAATATAATTTAAGTGATGAGTGGAGAATTTATGCTAAACAAATCATCAAAAATACTGCGATATTAGCAAAAGTGCTAATAGATAGAAAATACGACTTAGTAAGTGGTGGAACAGATAATCATTTAATTTTATTGAATTTTTTAAATAAAGAATTTAGTGGTAAAGAAGCAGATTTAGCTTTAGAAAGAGCAGGTATCACTGCAAATAAAAATACTGTTCCAGGTGAAACAAGAAGTCCATTTATAACAAGTGGTTTGAGACTTGGGACTGCAGCGTTAACTGCGAGAGGTTTTAAGGAAGAACATATAAGTATTGTTGCAAATTATATAGCTGATATTTTAGATGATATACAAAATATAAAATTACAAGGAGAAATTAAGATCAAATTAAAAGATTTAGCAAGTAATTTTGTTATTTACGAAAAGGCTTTGTTTTGATTACAACGATGGATTTAGCTTTAATTAAAATGGTTACAAGTCATTATTATATTAAGCGTGATGTTATAATTAATAAATATGAATATAAAGGTAGAATTTTTTTTGATAAATTTGAAAAAATAAATGCACCATTAACTGCTAATGTTATACAAGAACATATGGAAAAAAAGATTGTTGTAGCACATTCTTTAATCAATAGTTTTGATAAAGTGGAAAATATTGTGTTTGATTACAATGGTTTTAACGCAGAGCGTTTTTGGCATAGAGCACAACTTATTTTAAGAGAAGAGGGCTTTATTAATTTTACTGCATATAAAACTAGATCAAACAATCACTTACATTTATACATTCATAAAGGACATACAACTTTTAATGAAGCTTGTTCTTTGGGGTCTAAATTATCTTTGTTATTTTCTCAAAAAATGCCAGTAGAGTGGAAAGTGTTTCCTAGTATGGATATACCTAGAGAATTTAATATTCTCACTTTGCCTTATGAAGTATATCAAAAAGAACGTGGTGCATCTTGGTCTAAACATATGTAAATAAAGAAAGGATTTAAAATGGAAGAAAACAAAAAAAATGAATTTGATGATATTATTTTGCAAAAAAGCAATAAAAGTGAAAAACTAAAAAAGATTCTTTTAAGATCTATTATTTTAGTTATTGTTTTTTTAGTTGTTATGATAGTTATGAAATTGATTAACAACCCAAGTGAAGACAAAACATTACAAATGCCAGCTGAACCTCAAAATCAAGGCTCTTATGATAAAAATTTTAATTCTTTGCCTATCACTGATAACAAAGAAGAAGATGAATTTGAAGCTTTAGCAAGGAAATTAAAAGAAGAAAATGCTTTAGTTGATAGCAATATTACAATAGAAGAAAAAAAAGAAATTCCAACCACAAACAATAGTGTATTAGATCAAATTTCTACAATAGAACCAAAAGAAGAAATTGTTCAAAATGAAGCAAAACAAGAAGAAAACAAAAAAGAGGAAAAATCTTTAGATAAAGTTACTTCAAAATCTGTAGAAAAGCCTAAAACAAAAACTACTGAAGGACAAAAAAAATCAGAGCAGGCAAGTACTAGTGAGTTATTTGAAAACATAACAACAAATACACAAACTCAATTACAACCAGGTGCCTATATACAAGTATTTTCATTAAATAATTTGGATCCAAAATCTAAAGAATTAAATATTCTTAAATCAAATGGTTATGAATATAAAATCTATAAAACAAATGTTAATGGTAAAGAACTTACCAAGGTTTTAGTTGGACCATATAAAGAGAGTGACTTAAAAGCAGAATTGGAAAAAGTACGTTCTAAAATAACAAAAGGTGCTTTTACTTTTAGGATAAAATGAAGCTTTTTGCAGTTATAGGTGATCCTATTGTGCATTCTAAGTCCCCAAGAATGCACAATAATGCTCTACAAGTTCTCATGAAAAATGCAGTATATACAAGATATCACTTAAAAGATAATGCAAAATTAAAAGAAATTGTGAATTTTTTTAATGGCGTTAATATAACCATACCTTTTAAAGAAGAAGCTTTTAAAATTGCTGATTTTAAAGACAAAAGTGTTGTAGATATAGGTTGTGCGAATACTTTATTGAATAAAAATAATAAAATTTATGCCTATAATACGGATTATTTGGGCTTCTTAAAAGCTATAGATAATTTTTGTAATATAAAAAATGCTTTAATTTTGGGTGCAGGAGGGACAGCTAGAGCCTTAGCTTTTGCTCTAAAAATAAAAAATATCCAAGTAACAATATCAAATCGCTCAAGTAATAGACTAAAACATTTATCCGACTATGAATGTTGTTTATATAGCAATTTGAATTTGCATAAAAAATTTGATTTAGTTATCAATACTACTAGTGCAGGGCTACATGATACGGATTTACCTTGTAATGAAATTATTTTAAAAAATATTTTTTCAAATGCTCGTTATGCTTTTGATGTTATTTATGGCAAAAATACGCCTTTTTTAAATTTGGCAAAAAAATATAATTTAAAAACAAAAGATGGATTAGATATGCTTTTATGGCAAGGAGTATTTGCTTTTGAACTTTTTTTAGATTGTAAAAAAACAAAAGAAATTTTTAAAGCCATGGAAATAGCTTTAAAACTTCCCTAGTGATTAAACCAAGATTTAATTTTGTCCAATAGTCCTTCTTGTTCTATAATAGGTTCTTCTTCTGTTATTCCAAAACTTTTTTCTAGTTGTTGTAGTAGTTTTTTTTGTTCTTCATTGATGTTTTTAGGAAATTTAATATCAATTTGTACTATATGGGAGCCAAGTTTTCCATTATGTATGTTTTTAACACCTTCATTAGCAAGTTCAAATTTTTGTTTATCTTTTGCTCCAATTGGAAGCTTAAGATCTGCTTCTCCTCTAATAGTTGAAATTTTGATAGTTTTTCCAAGTGCAACTTGAGTGAAGAATACGGGTACTATGGTATAAATATCATCCTCGTGTCTAACGAATTTACTATCATCTTCTACTATAATTTTAATATATAAATCACCTCTTTGGGCTTTATTTGGAAGTTCATTTGCTTTATTTTGTACCCTAAGACTCATGCCACTATCAATACCTTCTGGTATGTCAAGTTCAATATTATCATTAACCTCTTTATATCCTTTGCCTTGACAAGTTTTGCATTTGTTTTTTACAATTTTACCATTTCCATTGCAGTATGGACAAGTTTGCACAAAAGTCATAAATCCTTGTCTTACACCCATTTGACCTTTGCCTTCGCAATGTAAACAAATATCTTCTTTTCCATTTTCAGATCCGCTTCCATTGCAGCTTTTACAAAATGTTTTATATGTAAAATCAGTTTGCTTTTTACATCCAAATATAGCTTCTTTAAATGATATTTTCATTGTAATTTTTAAATCGTGAGGATATTTACTATCTTTTTCCCTTTTTTTAGTTGATCCTCTAAAACCAAATCCTTCTCCAAAAAAACTTGAAAATATATCACCTAAATCAACATCATCAAATCCACTAAAGCCCCCTGATTGTCCTTTTAGTCCATCTTTTCCATATTTATCATATATATTTCTTTTTTCATCGTTACTAAGAACTTCATAAGCTTCGTTAATAAGTTTAAATTTTTCCTCAGCTTCTTTATTGCCTTGATTTCTGTCTGGGTGATACTTTAATGCCATTTTTCTATATGCTTTCTTTATTGTATCTTTATCCGAATTTTGAGATATTTCTAGTATTTCATAATAGCTTAATTCCACTTTTTTCCTCTCTAATGTTTTAATAATATAATTTTAGCAAAAAAATAAATGATTGATTAAAATTATGTGTTATAATATAACCTTTTAGTATATTTATAAGAAAAAAAAAGGGGTAAAAATGATTAACGTTTTAATGATTGAAGATGATCCAGATTTTGCAGAATTTTTAGCAGAATATTTAGCCCAATTTAATATAAAAGTTACAAATTACGAAGATCCTTATTTAGGAATGAGTGCTGGTATAAAAAATTATGATTGCTTAATTCTCGATTTAACTTTACCAGGGCTTGATGGGCTAGAAGTTTGTCGTGAAATAAGAGAAAAATATAGCATACCTATTATTATTTCTTCAGCAAGGAGTGATTTAAGTGATAAGATTGTAGGACTTCAAATTGGTGCAGATGATTATTTACCAAAACCTTATGATCCTAAAGAAATGCATGCAAGAATCATGAGTTTGATTCGTCGTTCTAAGCGCGTAAATGAAATTCCAGAAAAAATTATCAATTCGGCATTTAAAATTGATGAAAAAAGGCATGAGATAAGTTATAATGATGAGGTTTTGGTGTTAACTCCTGCAGAATACGAGATCTTAAGTTATATGATAAGGCAGCATGGTTTTTCGGTAAGTAGAGAACAACTTGTATATCATTGTAAAAGCTTGAAAGATAAAGATTCTAAAAGCTTGGATGTAATTATAGGCAGGCTTAGAACTAAAATAGGTGACAGTTCAAAAGCACCAAAACATATTTTTTCAGTTAGGGGAATAGGTTATAAATTAATAGGATGAAAGTAACCATCAACCTTAAGATTACTGTTCTTTTTGCGGCAGCATTTTTATTTGTTTGTGCATTGTTTGTTTTGCTTGGTAAGGTTCAAATTGATTCTTATCTAACCAATGAACAAAACAGGCAAAAAGAAATCGTAGAAAAAATTATTTATAATTTGGAGATGAGAGAAGATTTTTCTATACATGATTATCTTCTTTCTAAATCTTTTGTATTAGTTGAAAATGAACGTGATATAAAATATATTATTGCAAAGGGTGAAAAAGTCCTTCGAGTTGATTCAGTATATGGTAGTTTTTCGTCTATTATTTATCATAATCAAATTTTCTTTTATGTTAAACAAGCAGATTCAAAACAACTATTATATGAATTAAACACTTCAGCACGTTTAGAATATCTGTTTTTGTTTAGCTTCTTTTTTAGTTTAATTTTAATTGTGTTTTTATATTTTTCTGTTTTACGTTCTTTAATGCCTTTAAAAATTTTAAAGAGAAAAATTGAAAATATTAATGCTGGTAAAATAGAATCTTTACATGAATATTCACAAATTAATGATGAAATTTCAGAAATTTCTTTTGAATTTGATCATGCGATAAATAAAATTCAAGAACTTATAAAGTCGAGACAATTTTTTTTAAGAATGATTATGCATGAGATTAAGACTCCTATAGGAAAAGGTCGAATAGTATGCGAAATGCTAGATGATCAAAAACAAAAGGAAAGATTAATAACCATATTTGAAAGACTTGAATTGCTAATTGATGAATTTGGAAAAATAGAAAAAGTTTTGTCAAGAAACTATCAATTAAATTTACAAACCTATCATTTGAGCTTGATTTTAGAACAAGCTGAAGATTATCTAATGAGAGATGATTTTTATCAAAAAGTAAAAATAACTTATAAAGAAGATGCTATGATAGTAGCAGATTTGGAACTATTTTCTTTGATGCTTAAAAATTTGATTGATAATGCAATTAAATATTCAGATGATAAAAGTTGTGAGATAATATGTTCTGCTGATTATATTATTGTTCGAAATACTGGCATGCAGTTTAAAAAAACTTTTGATTACTATTTAAAACCTTTTGTAAGAGAATATAATGCCCAAGTTAAAGGAATGGGGCTTGGACTTTATATTATAAACAATATATGTAATCTCCATGGTTATAATTTAACTTATAGTTATGAAGATGGTTACCATACTTTTAAAATTATATTTTCAAGATTGAAATGATATGAAAGGTATAGAAAAATTTAACGAATTGGTAAAAGCTTTTTCTTCCCTTCCGACCATAGGAAAAAAAACTGCTTTAAGACTTGCTTATCATGTATGCATAAAAGATCCTTTGCTTGGTTTAAAACTTTCGTATAATATAGAAGATGCAATTAGAATGATAAAAAAATGTGTTCAATGTGGAGCATTAAGTGAAAACGAACTTTGTGAAATTTGCTCAAACGAAGATAGGGATCATACTATAATTTGTATAGTTCAAGATCCAAAAGATATTCTTGTGTTAGAAGAGAGCGGAAGTTTTGATGGTTTTTATTTTGTTCTTGATGATACAAATGAAGAAAATATTTTTAAGTTAAGAACTATGATAAAAAACAAAAATATAAAAGAAGTTTTTTTTGCTTTTACTCAAGGAATAAATTCAGATACAATAGTATTTTTTATAGAGGAAAAACTAAAAGATTTGAATTTAAAATTTTCTCAAATTGCCCAAGGTATCCCAAGTGGTGTTAGCCTTGAAAATGTCGATTTTATTTCATTACATAAAGCGATTAACCATAGAACTAAACTTGATTAATATATTTTTTTAACAATAAAATCCAATCTTTTTTGCTAATATCATTTAAAATTTTGTCTGCAAAATTGCAATTTTTTATTCTTTCTTTGGAAAAAAGTAAAACATTAGTATGTGGATTTTGGATTTTATAATTTTCTAAAATATTGCTTATAAGTTGTATATCATATTTTATAACTTCATAATCTAGTAAAATTAGTTTATAATTTTTTTCTAAACTTTTTTTAAAATCATATAAATAGCCTACAGCATCATTGTGGGAAAAATATTGATTTGCAATATTTAAAAATAAATTATTTTCGAAAATTGTTGATTTAAATATAAGAACATTATATTCTTTTTGTTTATTAGAACAAAGATGACTAAAGTTTTCTTGTAAAAATAATAGTATTGATTTTGCATCTATATACGTGAAAACAAAACATAAAATATTATCTTTTATTATTTTTTCTTTTGATACAATTAAAGAATATTCTTTTGAAATATTTTGAGAATTTTTAAAAATTTCGCTATGGATATTAAACTCTAAAAGTATATTTTGCAATAAAAAATTTTCAAGTTCATTATTATTAATGATAGCTACATTGAGATTGTTGAAAACAATATTACCATCTTCTAAAGATAAAAGGTTTTTATATTGAGTTTGAAGATTTTTGACAAAAGAGATGTTATCTTCATTTTTTAAATATTTTAAACTTTTAAGTAGATAGTTTATATGATTTTCTAAAATAAAATTTTTATTTTCTTGGTCTTTTAATGATTTTTCTAATGTATATATTTTATTTTTTAGCATTTGTTTTAATTCTATTAGATTGCAAGAAGATGAGAGATTACAGAAATTGTTAATATATCTTACAAAGGCTTTGTTTTGATTATTTTTAATAATCATATAACCAGCTATTGTGGTTAAAATTAAAAATATAATAAAATTATATATAAAAAATAGATTTTCATTTATAGGCAAAATAAAATAGTAGTTTAAAACAAATAAAATCAAAGTCAAAATTGCTAATATCATAAATTTTCCTTAATTAATTTTGCAATTTTTGTGTTAGAAAGTAGTTTTAATTCATTAAAATCAGCATTTAAGATTTTATCAAAACTACCATAATAATCTAAAAATTTTTTAATATATCCTTGAGAAATCCCAAGTTGTATCAATTTTGAACTTTGTAAATCTTGTTTTCTTTTTGTTCTTTGATGAAAACTAATAGCAAAGCGGTGTGCTTCATCACGTAATTTTTGAAAAAATTGTAGTTTTTTGTCTTCAGGTAAAAGTTGGATTTTACCTTCTAATGTATAAAGTTTATCTTTAGCACTCCCTTTTGCTCTATGGGCTTTTGCATCAATTTTTTCTTTAGATATAGCTAATATATCTACATTTGCCCCTGAACTTTTTATAATATCATTTGCTAGTTTTAATAACGCACTCCCTCCATCAATAATCCATAAATCAGGTGGTGGGTTTTTGTCAAAGGACAAAGCTCTTTTGCTAAGAATTTCAAGCATTTGTTCGTAATCATTTTTATGTTTTAAATGATAGTGTCTATAAGATTTTTTATCAAAACCTCCATCTTTAAATACCACCAATCCACCAACATTTGCAATTCCTTGCATATGAGAATTATCAAAAATCTCTATACGATTAGGAAAATTTTGCAATTTAAAATATTCTTTGATTTCTTTTAAGATTAAATAATGTTCATTTTTTAAATGTTTTTGTATATTAATTTTTGCATTTTCTAGAGCTAAACTACATAGATCTTTTTTTTCTCTAAGTTTTGGTGTTTTGATATAAAATTTTTTAGAAAACCTTTTGCTAAGTAAATCTTGTAAGAGTTTCATATCTTCAAATTCTTCATATGTATAAATATGATTTGAATTTATAGGTGCTTCTTTGGTGTAATTTTCTAAAATATATTGTTTATAGATTGCATTTTTATCAAATTCATTGTGATTTTTCAAAACTAAAATTTTATAATTTGAGCTAATTACTTTTCCATTATTTACTACAAAACGTACCATAGAAAGTATGTTTTCTTCGCAATATATAGCAAAAATATCAAAATCTTCTAATTTAGCAAGATCAATTTGTATTTTTACACTTAATTCTTGAATGGTTTTAATTTGATCCCTAATAATAGCAGCATCTTCATAGTTTTCATTTTTTGCATATTCAAGCATTTTACTTTCTAAATTTTTTACCAAAGATAAAGGGTTTAAAAGAGCTTGTGTTGCTTTTTGTATGATTTTTTCATATTCTTGCTTGGAAATTTTTTCTTTACAAGGTCCTTTACAACGTTTTATTTGATAAAACAGACAAAGTTCTTTACAAGTTTTTTTTTGTCTCAATGGAAAGGTTAGATATAAAGCATTTATAAGTTCTTTTGCTCCTTTAAAAAAAGGTCCAAAATATTTGATTTTGTTTTTTTTAATAATTTTTCTTGTAATTTCAAATCTTGGAAAGTCATCACTAAAATCTATATAAATATAAGGATAAGTTTTATCATCTCTTAATAGTATGTTATATTTTGGATGAAGTTGTTTTATGAAAGAATTTTCCAAAATTAAAGCATCAGCTTCACTATTTGTTGTGATGAATTCTAAATGATGAGTTTGGCTAATCATTTTTTGAATTCTTAAACTATTATTTGGATTAGGACAAAGCTTTGGGGCAAAATTAAAATAACTTTTTACTCTATTTTTTAAATTTTTAGCCTTTCCTACATATAAAAGCCTACCTTGAATATCAAAATACTGATATATACCTGGTAAATTGGGTAAAGTTTTAAGTTCATTTTCTAGCATTTTTTATAATTTTTCTTAATTCTTCAAATTTTTTATGCAAGAGAGGATTTTTGATATTATTTTTAAAATTTGCTTCAGATAACTCTAAAAAATTTTGATTTTTATTAGAAATATTTTTTTGTATTATATGGTTTCTGTCGCTAAGTATTTTAATATTTTTTACTTTGATAAAATTACTCATTGGTTTAGCTAAAACATAGCTTTTTATGAGACTTTTAATCATTTTTTTGGTATTATCATGATTTAGCTCAATATATCCAATATGATGCTTAGCTAAAATAATCAAAGTATCGTTTTTGATGAAGAGTTTGCTTATCATTTTTTGGTGATTTTGAGAGAAATAGCTTAAAAACTCTTTATAATAGAAAAATGTTTTTAAAGGTTTATAATGGTCGTTAGTAAGTTTATTAATAATATCATTACTTGTTTTAATTTTCATTTGTTCCATTTGTTTATTTTATCATTTTTTTTATTAATATTTTTAAATGCTTGTGGTTACAAAGATGTGCCATTTTATGAAATAAAAGATGGCAATGGTAGTATTGTTGAGATCAAAAAATTTCAATCATTGGAGAATGAAATATGATAAAAATATTTTTATCACTTTGTTTGGGGGTAAATTTTTTACTAGCACAAAACCATGAATTAAATTTAGCTTTCAGTGGTTTAGGTATTGGAATTTTAATAATTTTTATAATAGGTTATTATTTTATTGCTACAGAAGAAAAATATCACATTAATAAAACAAAACCAGCGTTATTTATAGGCACTTTTTCTTTTATAATAATTGGTATATACATGGTGATTAATGATTTAGATACGCAAATACTCGAAGAAAGTGTTAATCATCTTATTTTAGAAATTGCACAGATTGTATTTTTTTTAGTGGCCGCAATGACTTTTATAGAGGCTTTAATAGAAAGATCAGTTTTTGAAACTCTAAAATATAAATTAATTAGCAAAGGTTTTACTTATAGAAGATTATTTTGGCTTACAGGTTTTTTAGCATTTTTTATCTCCCCAATAGCAGATAATCTTACTACAGCATTAATTTTATCAACGGTGCTTTTAACTATAGATAAAAATAACAAAGAATTTTTAATTCCTGGTGCAATTAATATAGTAGTAGCAGCAAATGCGGGCGGAGCTTGGTCTCCTTTTGGTGATATTACAACTTTAATGGTATGGACAGCTAAAAAAGCAACTTTTTTTGAATTTTTTGCTCTTTTTCCAGCTTCTTTTATTGGTTGGATACTTACTGCTTATTTGTTATCTCGCTATGTGCCTAATATTCAACCTAAACAATATCAAGACAAATTAGAAAAGATTGAGATTAAACCAGGAGGAAAAGCGTTTATTGTCTTAGGTTTTTTAACTATAGCTTCAGCTGTTTTTGTTCATAGTGTTTGTGAGTTGCCTGCTATGTGGGGTATGATTTTTGGACTTTCATTGCTTAGTTTATATATATACATATATAACAGAAAACAAGGAAAAAAAGATATAAATGTTTTTTATTATATGACACGTATTGAAATGGATACTTTGCTATTTTTCTTTGGAATTTTATCTGCTGTAGGTGCTTTGCATTTTGTTGGATGGCTTGCCTATGCTTCAGAATTTTATACCAAATTTGGTGCTACAAGTATTAATATAGGTGTAGGATTTTTATCTGCTATTGTAGATAATGTTCCAGTTATGAGTGCAGTATTAAAAGCAAATCCTAGTATGGATGATACTCAGTGGCTTTTAGTAACTCTTACAGCTGGAATTGGAGGTTCTTTAATTAGTTTTGGTTCAGCAGCTGGTGTGGGTGTTATGGGAAAAATGAAAGGAATTTATACTTTTAATGCTCATTTGAAATATGCTTGGACGATTTTAGTGGGTTATATAGTATCTATTTTAATTTGGTATATACAATTTCAATTATTAAAATCATAAAGGAGTTAGATGAAAAAAGCAGATATTTTAGTTTTAGATTTTGGATCGCAGTATACGCAATTAATTGCTAGAAGATTAAGAGAACAAGGTGTATATGCAGAAATTTTACCTTTTAATGTAAGTTTAGATGATATTAAAACTAAAGAACCTAAAGGTATTATTTTAAGTGGTGGACCAGCTAGTGTATATGCAAATGATGCATACTTTTGTGATAAAGGCATTTTTGAGCTTGGTATACCTATTTTAGGAATCTGTTATGGTATGCAACTTATGGCACATCATTTTGGAGCAAATGTTGCTCCAGCTGGTCATAAAGAATATGGCAAAGCAACTATAGATATCCAAAATGATAGTGATTTGTTTAAAAATTTACCAAAAAAACAAACGGTTTGGATGAGTCATTCTGATAAAGTAGAAAATTTACCACAAGATTTTGAGGTTTTAGCAACTAGCGAAAATAGTCCATTTTGCGTGTTTGGAGATGAAAAGCGTAAATTTTTTGCACTACAATTTCACCCTGAAGTGCAACATAGTGAATTTGGAAAAAGTATTCTAAAAAATTTCGCTAAATATGCATGTAATTGTGATAGCATATGGAATATGGGTTCGTTTGCAAAAACTCAAGCACAAAAAATTAAAGAAGAAGTTGGCAAGGATAAGGTTTTATGTGCTGTTAGTGGCGGTGTTGATAGTAGTGTAGTAGCTGCATTACTAGCAAGTGCAATAAAAGATCAAGTTGTAGTGGTTTTTGTTGATAATGGGCTTTTAAGAAGTGGTGAAAAAGAACAAGTTGAGTATATGTTTAAACATACTTTAGGTATTGATTTAATTAGTATTGATGCTAGAAAGATTTTCTTAAGCCGTTTGGCAAGTGTCACAGATCCTGAACAAAAAAGAAAAATTATAGGAAATACTTTTATAGAAGTTTTTGAAGAAGAAGCAAAAAAACATAAAGATGTAAAATATTTAGCACAAGGAACCTTATATACAGATATTATTGAGAGTTCAGTTGTGGGAGCTAGTAAGACTATCAAATCTCATCATAATGTTGGTGGTTTACCTGAAAAAATGAATTTAAAATTAATTGAACCTTTAAAAGAAATTTTTAAAGATGAGGTAAGAGCTTTGGGAATTGAACTAGGACTTAGTAAAGATGTTGTATATCGCCACCCTTTCCCAGGTCCTGGACTTGCTATACGCATTATGGGCGAAGTAAATGAACCTAGTTTGGATCTTTTAAGAAAAGCAGATGTAATTTTGATTGAAGAATTAAAAAGTAGTGGCTGGTATGATAAAACATGGCAAGCATTTTGTGTGCTTTTAAATGTACAAAGTGTTGGTGTAATGGGCGATAATAGAACTTATGATAATGCAGTTTGTGTGCGTGTAGTTAATGCAAGTGATGGCATGACAGCTACTTTTTCTCATTTGCCTTATGAATTGTTAGAAAATATTTCACGCCGTATTATTAATGAAGTTGAAGGAATTAACCGCGTGGTGTATGATATTTCTAGTAAACCACCAGCAACTATTGAATGGGAATAATCATTTAGTACAAAAATAAACAAAAGCAGGTGGAAGATTTTGCCATACAATAGGCGAAATTTCCACTTTGCTAAAAGTGTGAAAAAGTTTTTTCTTAAATTTTCTTCCTTTAAGAGTAGGAAATATATAAGCAAAAGTAGCAAAACAACCTTTTTTTTCCAATGAATTATGAATAGAATTTAATAAAATATCTTGCTCTTTGTTTTTTAACATGGCCCATGGAATTCCTGATATTATCAAATCTACTTTATTGATAGAACGTTTTTTTAGCATATCTGGTAAAAATTCAGCTGATTGTATTTCTATGTCAATATCTTTTATATTTTGTTTTAATTTTTTAGCCATGTGAGAATTGATTTCAACAGCAAAAAAATTTGCCTTATGGTTTTTTTGCTTGAGTATATATTGAGTAAAACTTCCAGTGCCAGGTCCTATTTCAATGATATTTTTTGCATATTGAACATGAGAAGTTATAAGCTTGCTAAGTTTTTTTGAACTCGCGCAAAAAGCTCCTATTTGTTTTGGATTTTTGAAATATTGATATAAAAACATAATAAACCTACGATAATTTAGTAAATTTTCTAGAACATTATTGCAAATTTACAAAAACAAAGTTAAAATAGTGCTTTAATTTTTCTTTAAAGTAAGGATTTGAATATGCATGGAAAAATAATGGTTTATATAGATGATACTGGAAGAGGAACGGTGATTAATCTAGCAAAAACATTTTTTGAATTTAACAAACATGCATGGCATGATAAAAGAAGTATGCCAACAGTTGGTATGTTGGTTGAATTTAGATCCGATGGCAAGCATATTACAGATCTACGTCCTTCAAAATTTCAAGAATTCGGAGAAAATGATTTTATCAAAGAAAGGGATTTTTGGAAAACAAATAGTGATGATGAATTAGAAGATTTAAAATTAGCTAGACGTGATACTTATGTTCAAGAGCTTTATAGAGAAACAAATTACGATGAATTAGATAAGATAATTTTAAATTTAACAATACCGCAAGCTATTCAAATGTATTTTTATAATGAAACCTTATCTCTTAATGCTATTAGGGATATTAATATTAATACCGATGAAGCTCCTTATACTTTAGATTTTTTTGTTGTGAAGCGTTTTTTATATAAAGCATTAGATACCCTACTTTTTTCCGATAATACTATCAATCAAGCCGATTTTTCAGCTATGAAAAATATTATTGTTCATCTAGAAATGGCTTATAAAGATATCAAAGACAAGCAAAATCATATTGATATGAAGCGTTTATATACTGAAATATTTTTATCCCATCAGTGCCATTATCAAGCACTTATAGCTTCTATTGATAATCGTAAAAATAGAAGATTAGCTTTAGAACGCCAAATGAGCACTTTAATAAGTGATATAAAAACCAAACAATCTAGATTGGAAATAGAAACTGGGAAAAAACACCAAGAATTGCAAAAATTGATTGAAGAAAAAAAACAAAAACTACTAGAAGTTAAAAATGAGCTAGAGTATTTTTCAAAAAGCATAGAAAGACTTGAAAATTTGAAAAGATCATTCAATGAAAAAAATTTTGCAATCTTTGCAAATACTTTTAATATGGCTAGAGAAAAACTTTTTGATAAAATTAAACAAGGATTGAATATTTGTGCTACAAAGTTGGATGTGCAAATATGGAAGAAATCTTTAAAATCTGCTGGTATTAAAAATTCATATTTTAAAAACGCAATCGAAATTTCTTTTTGTACTTTATCTTTTGCAGAATTATATTTAAATAGACTTAATAAACACGCTTTAAATCCCAATGATCAATTACTTTTTTCTTATATAAAAAAAGTTAAAAAAGAATGTGAAAAGAATTTTTTAATTGTTAGCGCTAATCCAGAAGTATATGTTAATATGAAAATTCAAATTTTTGAAATGAGTCCTTATTATGTAGTCAAGCACGCACCTAAAAAAGTTAATTACCAAGGATTAATGAAAAATACTGAATTTGATGTTGTTTATGTTGATGAAAAAACAATATGGGCTCCAGCAGCTGATGTAATTTTAGAAGGTAAATATTTTTTAAAAAAAGATTCAAAAACAAAATTTAAAATTCTATAAAAGTCTTTTAAATCTTATATTTAATTTTTTTTAGCTATAATTAGAGTGCCTAGATGGTTTGATATGGTATTAAAGAGGATCCAACACATTTATTGTAGGCTATGATGTGTGATTTACCGTGTTCTGTGACTTCGTTTGAGTTTGTAAAAGCGAGAAGCTGCAGCCTTTAAAAATCACCTAATGGCAAATTTGACTTTTTAGGGTCAGACATTTATACTTCGGCCATTTGGGTTTTGTAAAGCTTTAAGGAAACAAATGAAAATTTTAATTTTAGGAAGCGGTGCGAGAGAATATTCAATTGCTCTAGCTCTTCAAAATACAAATGAAAATATAGAATTTTATTTTGCTCCAGGCAATGGTGCTACTGCTACAATGGGAACTAATCTTAATATGAAAGATCCAAAAGTGATTACCGCTTATGCTAAAGCTTCTGAAATAGATCTTTGTATAGTGGGAAGTGAAAATTTTTTAGCAGAGGGTATAGTAGATCTTTTTAAAGAAAACAATATTGCTATTTTTGGTCCAACTAAGGCTGCTGCTATGCTTGAAGCTTCGAAATCTTACATGAAGAGTTTTTTAAAAAAATACAAAATTAAAACTGCTAAATTTTTAAATACAACTGATTATGAAAAAGCTAAAAAATTTATTATGAACTTAACTCCCCCTATAGTAATAAAAGCTGATGGATTATGTGCGGGAAAAGGTGTTATTATAGCACAAACTTATGAGGAAGCACTAGAGGCTACTAAAAATATGCTTAGCGGAGAAAGTTTTGGTGAAGCTGGAAAAATAGTAGTTATAGAAGAATATCTTAATGGTTTTGAACTTAGTGTATTTGCAATATGTGATGGTAAAGATTTTATTTTGCTTCCTGCTGCACAAGATCATAAAAGATTGCTAGATGGTGACAAAGGACCAAATACTGGTGGAATGGGTGCATATGCACCAAGTAATTTAGCTAGTGAAAATTTATTAGAACAAGTAAAAAAAGATATTGTAATACCAACTCTTAAAGGTATGCAAAAAGAAGATAGTGAATTTGTTGGCGTGTTATTTATAGGGTTAATGGTAGTAAACGGCAAGCCTTATGTATTGGAGTATAATGTCCGATTTGGGGACCCTGAATGTGAAGTTTTAATGCCGTTAATTGAAAATCCATTGGATTTATTTTTGGCTTGTGTGAATAAAAATCTTATTAATACTAAAATAACAATTAAAAACAAATTTGCAGTAGGTGTGGTTTGTGCAAGTAAAAATTACCCTTACAAAGACTCTCCAAAAGCTTTAATAACTATTGATAATATTCCACAAAATTCTCATATTTCATATGCTGGTGTAAGTTTGGAAAATAATAAATTATATGCTAGTGGCGGTCGTGTATTGGTTTGTGTTGGTTTGGGTGATGATATTTATGAGGCGAAAGAAAATGCCTATAAATTATGTGAAAATGTTCACTTTAAGGGAAAACAATATAGAAAAGATATTGCATTTCAGGTTCTTAAATGAGCAATCAAGAACTATTTGATAAATTAGAAAAAGAAGAAATTAAGTTAGCAAGTTTTAGAAAAAGACTTCTAGCTTATATTATTGATAGTTTTATAATACTATGTATTGTAAGTATTATTTTATTTGATAAATTTAATTCTATGCAAACTTATGATGAGATTCACAATCTTTTGGTACGCTTTGCTGGCGGAATTTTAATTTTGCAATTTAGCTATCATTTAATATTTACCTATTTATATGGTGCCACATTAGGAAAAATAGTTTTTAAGATTATGGTCGTTGATCAAAATATTTTAGACAAACCAAATTTTATACAAAGCTCTTTAAGAGCTGGTGTAAGACAAATTAGTGATATGTTTTATGGCTTAGGTTTTGCTTGGGCTTTAAGTAATGTAGTTTTAAAAACATGGCACGATTATGCTGCTAAGACGGTGGTGATAGATCTTGCGTAAAATATTTTTATCTTTAGCTTGTGTTGGAAGTTTATATGCTTCAAAAGTTGATATTTATGCTTTGGATGTGGTTAAAAATCAAGATATAATAAATGCTAAAAATAATGTAGTCGTTGTTTCTAATTTGTACTTAATCACAGCAGATGAAGCTAAATTTAACGAAACAACTAAAGATTTAGAACTTTTTGGTGATGTGAATATTTTAAGAGGACAAAAAGAGAGAGTCCAATCTTCATATGCTAAAATTAATCTTAAAGATAATTCTACTAATTTTAAAAATTTATTTTTTTCAAATAATGATCTTGAAGTATGGATGCAATGCCATCAAGCTGATTTAAATGATAAATTTATTATTACAGAAAATTCTGTTGTTTCAAGTTGTAATGTGGAAAATCCTGATTGGGAAATCCGTTTTAATAAAGGAAAATTAAATAAAGAAAACAATTTTTTACATCTTTATAATGCAAAATTGTATGTGAAAAATACTCCAGTAATGTACTTGCCTTATTTTGGTTTTAGCGTAGATACTAAAAGAAAAAGTGGTTTATTAATACCTCAAGTGGTGTTAAAACAAAGCGAAGGTTTATATTATAATCAACCAATTTATTATGTGATTAATGATAGTGTAGATATACAATTTGAACCTCAAATTAGAACCAAAAGAGGCTATGGTTTGTATTCTACCTTGAGATTTATCGATACTCCAAATTCTCAAGGTGAAATTAGTGGTGGTATTTTTGGAGAAAAAACAAGCTATCAGAAAGAAGAAAATTTAAAAAACAAAGAACATTATGGCATTGAGATAAAATACTCAAGTGAAGCTCTTTTAAAAAGTCTTTTAAGTGATGAATTTCAAGAGGGATTGTGGGTTGATATTACTTACTTAAATGATGTAGATTATATGAATTTAAGTTCAAGAGCTAGTACAGAAGCTTCGCTAGTAACCTCAAAAATTAATTATTTTTTATCAGATGATGATAACTATTATGGGGTTTATGCAAAATATTATATAGACACATCTAAAATTAGCAATAAAGATACCATGCAAGAGTATCCTTCTTTTCAATATCATAGATATTTAAATAGTTTTTTTGATAATTATATACAATATAGTTTAGATGCTACATTTCATAGATATTATAGACATACAGGAATTTATGCTAAAACTTTAGATTTTAACTTGCCTTTAATATACCATACTAGTTTTTTAGATGATTTTTTAAATTTTACATTTACAGAAAGAATATATGCAAATTTTGTAGATTATTCTAATACTAATATAAAAAATCAAGAACATTTATTTAGAAATTCGCATAATTTTTCTTTATATACAGATCTTTCTAAACCTTATAAAAATTTTTATCATACTATTTATTTAGGGGCAAATTATTTTTTACCAGGAGCTAAATCAGGAAAAATAACTGAAAATTTTGTTAGTATTGAGAATGAGCCTGAGCAGTTTAATTTCTCAATATTTCAGTATTTTTATAGTGCCTTGGGTAAGAAAAAACTATACCATAATCTAAAGGCAAAATATTTTGTTGATGATGAAAAATTTGGTGGCTTTGATAATACTATAGAATATTTTTACAATGATTATATTAGCTTTAGAAATGAAGCTGAATACTCTGGTATTGATTATCGTTTTGACAAGATTTTTAGCGAAGTATTATTTGGTTATGGTGAATGGAATTTTAGTTTAAATCATGCATATAGAATATACGAAAACGAAAAATATAACTTTTTAGGAACTAAAGCTCAATATGATATAAATGCTAATTATCAAATTTTTGGTGGTTTGTGGTTTGATCTTGGTAAAGATCCGCAAAAATGGGAAGTAGGTTATACTTATCAAAGAAAATGCTGGAATTATTCTTTAATGTATAGAAAAGATGTTTCACCTAAATTAACAAGTGGTGGTATTAGTGCTAAAGACCAAAGTGGAGTATATTTTATTTTTAATTTTTATCCCTTAGGTGGCGTTGCTTATGATTTTTCATTAGAAGAAAGTGAAAAGGCTATATGATGATATATTTTGAAGATGAAAAAGATGCACTTGAAAGATTATGTGAACAATTACCAATTAATAGATTAAAAGATTATATTATCATTACTCCATCATTAAAATCAATTGTTTTTGTAGATATGTTTGCTAAAAAAATAGAAATCCCTTATAATTTTTTATTTACTGAGCAAATTAAAGCTCCAAATAACGAAGAGTGTCAAATTGCTATGATTAGCGAAACTAAGGAATTGGTTTATAATGAAGCTTTAGTTAAAGCTTTTGATATAAGTTTGGATTATATTTATGGTGAAGCTAATAGAACATATGAAGAAAAAATTTTAAAAAATGTTTATCGTTATAGAAAAGGTAATCTTTTAAAAGATTTAAAAGGAAAAAATGTTTTAATATTACACGAGGGATGTGAGAGTGGAATTACGGCTTCTTCTTGTATTGAAAGCTTATTAAAAGAAGAAGTTAATAGTATTATATATGCTACAGCTTTGATGCCTAGTGATGTATATGATTATATCAGCTCTTTTGTAGATGAGATTTATTGTGCTCAAAAAATTGATCATTTTGTAGATATTGAATTTTATTTTAAAAATAAAACTACTCTACAAACTCATGAAATTTTAGAAATTTTAGAGGAGAGTCAATACTATTTACCTTTAAAGAAATAAATTTACATCTAAGCAATAAAGTTGCTTAGATGTAAATTTATAGACAAATAAAACAGGCTTTTTAAGTTTTAAGTATTAAGATTTAAAAAGCTTATTTGGTTTTGTCTATAAACAAAATACAAGGAAATGATTATGCGACATGAAATAAATATTAACAACCATTTAGAAATATTTGACACAGATAAGGTTGCTAAACAAGCAGCTGGTGCGGTTTTAATGCAGGAAAAAAATGCTGTTGTTTTAGCTACTGTGGCTAGAGAAGAAAAAATGGTAGAGGAAGATTTTTTACCACTTACGGTTCAATACATTGAAAAAGCTTATGCTGCAGGTAAGATTCCAGGAGGCTATGTTAAAAGAGAAACTAAACCTGGTGATAATGAAACTTTAAGTGCTAGAATCATAGATAGAAGTCTAAGACCGCTTTTTCCAAAAGGTTATGCCTATCCTACACAAATTGTAGTTATGGTGCTTTCAGCAGATCCTGAAGTGGATTTACAGGTAATGAGTTTAAATGCAGCAAGTGTTGCTTTATATTTGAGTGATATTCCTATTAAAGCACCAGTTTGTGGTGTGAGAATAGGGCGTATTAATAATGAGTTTATTTTAAATCCTAGTAATAGTGAATTAAAAAATAGCTCACTAGATCTTTATGTAGCAGGTGTTAAAGACGAGCTTTTGATGATAGAAATGAGAGCTTTGGTCAATAAACAAAATAACATCCATCATATAAATGAATTAAGCGAAGATGATACTTTAAAGGCTTTGGAATTTGCAAGTAATGCGATATTAAGAGGTTCAAATGAATACGAAAAAGCATTTGCAGCTTATAGAAAAAATTCTAATCTTGAATTTAAAACAGAGTCAGATAATGCTGAAATAATTGAATATATAAAAAATTCTTATATGACAAAACTTAAAATTGCTATAAATCAAATGGCAAAAAGCGAAAGAGCTAGTGAAATTTTACAAATTGCGAAAGAAATAGAAAAAGAAGCCATATCTAGTCAAAAAGAATGGTGTTTTGAAGATATAGAAAAAGCTTTACATATATGCAAAAGAGAACTTGTTAGAAGTCAAATTATCAATGAGTTAAAAAGAGCTGATGGTAGAGGCTTAAAAGATGTTAGAAAAATAGATATTGAAACGAATATTTTACCAAATGCTCATGGTTCTTGTCTTTTTACAAGAGGACAAACTCAAGCTCTAGTTGTTGCTACTTTAGGCAATGATGGTGATGCACAAATGTCAGATTTGCTAACAGAAAAAAATCCAGTATGTGAAAAATTTATGGTTAATTATAATTTTCCAGGTTTTTCAGTAGGAGAGGCTAGCCCTATAAAAGCTCCAGGTAGAAGAGAGTTAGGTCATGGAAATTTAGCAAAAAGAGCATTGCATCCTAGTGTAGATAGCGAGTATGCACACACTATACGCTTGGTTTCTGAAATTTTAGAGAGTAATGGCTCAAGTTCTATGGCTACGGTTTGTGGTGGTGCTTTAGCCTTAAGGGCAGCTGGTGTTCCTAGTGAAAAATTAATAGCAGGTGTTGCAATGGGTCTTGTTTTTGAGAATGATAAATATGCTATATTAACTGATATTATGGGACTTGAAGACCATGATGGGGATATGGATTTTAAAGTTGCTGGAAGTTTGGAAGGAATTACTGCTTTACAAATGGATATTAAACTTGGTGGTTTAGAACAGCATATTTTAAAAGAAGCTTTATATCAAGCTAAGGAAGCAAGAGAATATATTTTAAATTTAATGGAAGAAGCTAATAGCAAAATCATAGTAAATGAATCAATTTTACCAAAAGTTGAAATATTTAATATTGACGCTAATAAAATTCCTGATATTATAGGACAAGGTGGCAAAACTATAAAAGAAATAATTGAGAAATTTGAAGTTAATATAGATTTAGATAGAGATAAAGGTGAAGTAAAAATTGCTGGTTTAAATTATGATTTAATTAATCAAAGCAAAGAATATATATTAAATTTAATACAGTCAAAATCTTCAAATAAAAAGCGCGAAAAAAAAGAAATGCCTAAATTTGAAATAGGAGAAGAATTTGTAGGAAAAGTTCAAAAAGTGGTGGATTTTGGAGTATTTGTTGAGCTAAAAGAAGGTGTAGATGGTTTATTGCATAATTCTAAGATAAAAGAAAAATTAGAATTAGGTAACGAAGTAAAAGTTAAAGTTTTTGAAATAAAAAATGGAAAAGTTTCTTTAGATTTAGCAGAGTAAATAGGCATATTAAAAATATGCCTATTTTTAGCTTTATACCTTGACAAAAACATATTCTTTTGGCATAATTTCATTTTTTTGGTTGTCTCGTTAGCTCAGCCGGTAGAGCATCTCCCTTTTAAGGAGGGGGCCGTTGGTTCGAATCCAACACGGGACACCACTAAATCTTTTTTTGGTCGCTTAGCTCAGTTGGTAGAGCGCCACCCTTACAAGGTGGATGTCATAAGTTCGAGTCTTATAGTGACCACCATTCTTTTATTTATTTTTTAGGTGCGGCGGTAGTTCAGCTGGTTAGAATATCGGCCTGTCACGCCGGAGGTCGCGGGTTCGAGCCCCGTCCGCCGCGCCATTGTCTCGTTAGCTCAGCCGGTAGAGCATCTCCCTTTTAAGGAGGGGGCCGTTGGTTCGAATCCAACACGGGACACCACTAAATCTTTTTTTGGTCGCTTAGCTCAGTTGGTAGAGCGCCACCCTTACAAGGTGGATGTCATAAGTTCGAGTCTTATAGTGACCACCATTCTTTTATTTATTTTTTAGGTGCGGCGGTAGTTCAGCTGGTTAGAATATCGGCCTGTCACGCCGGAGGTCGCGGGTTCGAGCCCCGTCCGCCGCGCCATTGTCTCGTTAGCTCAGCCGGTAGAGCATCTCCCTTTTAAGGAGGGGGCCGTTGGTTCGAATCCAACACGGGACACCACTAATTGACCCTTTCGTCTAGTGGCTCAGGACATCACTCTCTCTGTGTGGTAACAGAGGTTCAAATCCTCTAGGGGTCGCCAAATATATTAGTATTGTTTCTAATTTATTTTTATAGTTGTTTATCTCTAAGCTTAAATTTATAAACATAATATTAACATTTCCTAATATAAACTATTAATTAGTTATTATTATTAATACTATTAATAATTTTATATAATTACAAACATAAACACACAACAATAAATATTTTTTGAAAGGACTTTTTCAATGAATACAAATTTATCTAAAAAATACTCTATGGGGGGGGGGAACGATAGTTTTCGTTTTAGCCTAACTTCTTTACATTATAAAAAATCCAATCTTTTAAAACTTTCTTTATTAACCATTCTTTCAATCAATTCTTTATATGCAGCTACCCAAGCAAATTATGATAAAACTTTAAATGCTTATGTAATTAAAAAACATAGTTTTAATAATGAAAGTGTATATGATTATACTAATAATACTTATAAATTTTTAAATGGTATAAATTATTATGGTCAAATGGCTACTAATAAAAACCTCTCTAATATTACTTTAATTTATGATAATCCTAAATCTGCAAAAAACAATAATATAAGTGATATGATATTAAAACAAGAAATCCTTACTCCAAGTATTAAAGAAGATATATTTGTAGTTAATGGCTTTCATGGAGCATATTCTATTAATGATATTATTAGTCAAGTAAGCTATATACCTTTTTTAGTTTCTGCTTATGTATTTAATGCTAAAGCTAATAATAATACTTTAATGTTAAAAACAGGAGAGCTTTCTTCAGTATATTATTTAAAACCTAGCAATAAAGATATAATGAATCCTAAAGCTAGTGGATATGATAATAAATATAATTTCTTAATCACTCCAGCTATAGCTAGAAAGGGTGAAGCTAATAATAATACTTTAATTTACTCCAAAGATACCTATGTTAATATGGGTGTTGAAAACACCTATACTCTTCCTTTAAATGGTGCTCCTTATGTAGTAGGTGCTTTTGGTATTGATGCTAATGTAAATTATAATAGTGTTATACTCAATAAAGGAGCAAAACTAGACTTTCATGCTACCCCCTATAAGCAAAACATCTTAGGTGATAATGTATTTGATGAGAGAATGACTCATATAGTAGGTGCTATGACTTATAATGGAAATGCTAAAAATAATAAAGTTGTATTAGATGGAGCTACTTTAATTATCCATGGACCAAGTGGATCTTATTCAACATCAGCTGCTACTCATTTAGCAGGAGCCTTTGTAGATGTAAATAATAACCAAAACTATGAAGTAAGTAATAATAATGTATTCATTAATGATTTAAAACTAGATTTAAGAGTAGATACTAAAAATACTCCATTAGCTTATAATGCTGTATTAAATGGAGAAGTTTATGGAGGTAAGATAGTTCAAGGTAGCTCTAATAAAAATACTATAGAGATTAAAGACTTACAAACCTTACTTGCCCTTAATACCAATGTAGAAGTAAAAGCACTCTTAGACTTTTATGCAGGTATTACTAAAAATGGTTATGCTAATGATAATAGCATTAATGTTCATCTTAAAAAACCTTTTGAAATTAATGCTAATTTTACAGGTAAGAATGAATTTAATTTTTATGGTGGAGTAGCTACTAAAGGTGCTAATAGAAATAGTATTAATATAAAAGGAGATTTAACTCAAGAAAGTGTAGTAGAAAACTACCAAGATAAAATTCAAATCACAGCAGCTACTACAGCTAGTGGTAAAGCAAATAATAATAAAATTACTCTAAGCTCTTCTAATATCTCTATGCCTTTATATTTATATGGAGTAGCTAAAACTACTTTAGACAATAAAGACTATTATGCAAATAGTGCTAATGCTAATAGTATAACTTTAGATAATGTAAAATCAGGTAGAAATCTAACTACTATTATAGAAGCTGATAATTTAGAAAAAAATACTATACATTATAATTTAGTCCAATCTTTATCTAATGCTTCAAGTATAGATAAAGGCTCTAAAATCATTTTAAGAGCTAATGAAAATGCTAATGAAAATATTTTTAATATAAAAGATTATTCTAGTGCAGCTCATGATAATGTATATATTATTAGAGCTTATAACGAAAGTGCTAATAATAAAATCATTTTTACAAATATTGCACTAGGAACAGCTTCTGATACAAGAGAAGGAGATATATTAATTAGTGCTGGTATTGCTAAAAATACTCATGATAATTATACTCATATAACTAATTTAAATATAGATGAGTATAAAAACAATTCTACTATTTTTATAACTGCTTCTGGTATATATAATCAAGATGATAAAAGTTATAATAATAGCTTATATTTAAGTGGAACTACTAATATTTATAAAAATACTAATATAGATGTATTAGCAGGTAGCTTTTTAAGAGAAAAAACCAATGATAATACTTATATCTCAAAAGCACTTACTCATAAAAGTGGAACTAATAATCATCTTTATTTAAATACTAATATTAATGCTAAATTAGTAAATTACTTTGATCATTATAGCTTTATACTAAAAGATAATACTAAAAATTATTTAAATACTAAAGAAGCTATTTATCTAAGTGAAAAAACTTCTATTAATGTTTATACCAATAATACTTTAAAAAATAAAAGTTTTATTTTAATGCAAAGTGAAAAAGGCTTTGTAGATGAAAACAATAAACACTTAGATAAAAAAGATTTACAAAAACTATTAAATCAAATACATAAAAATCAAAAAGCCTTAGATAAAAACATTAAAGAAAAGGTTCAAAGAGCTACTTATACTTTAAGTATTAGTGATGATGCTAAAAGCATCATAGTAAATTTAAATTAAAACTACAAAGGAGCAAATATGAAAACAACAAAACTAACTCATCATATCATACTTTCAGGTATAACAGTATCTTTACTTTTTTCTCCACTAATGGCTTTACCTAGTGGAGGTAAATTTACTCATGGAACAACAGGAACTATAAACATTAATGGTAATACTATGAATATTAATGGTCATAAAGTTAGTTCTGTCATTCAATGGGGTGGTGGATTTAGTATTAATCAAGGTGAGAGTGTAAATTTTGGAGGAAGCAATAAAAACTATCTAAACATTGCTCATGGAACAAGTAAATCTACTATAGCTGGTTTATTAAATGCTAATGGTAATAATGTATTTTTAATCAATCCTAATGGAGTAATCATTACTAAAACAGGAACTATCAATGCTAATCGCTTTGTGGCTTCTACTTCATCTATGGATAGTGCAGCTATGCAAAACTTTGCTAATATGAATAATTTCAATGATGGTTTAAGCTTTTCACCTGTATTTAAACCATCTAAAGCTGGTAATGTAGTTAATATGGGTAATATTAATGCAGATAAAGTGTTGCTTATAGGCAATAAAGTAGATATACAAGGTGGTAAGCTAGGTAATTCTACTACACACTTAGTAGGAAATAATGTATATATAGATGCAGATAGTGCTAATTTAAATTCAACTATAAATGTAACAGCTATACAAGGTGGTTATATACAAAGACAAATGAATAAATTTGCTAATGATGGTTATAATTTTGGAAATAACACCAATATACAAAATACAAACTATACAGAAACTAACGGACAAACTCATATAGGAAGTAATAACTTCAAAAAAGCCCTAACTATAGGTAATATGGAAAATGAAAAAGCTAATGCTACAGAATGGTTTTACTTTGCTAAAGGGTGGAATGAAGATAAAGGTTATACACGAAATGTTGATGAGTTTAGATTAGTAGGGAATGTGGATTTTAGTGGTAACAAAGGACAAGGAGTAGAAGGTAGAGACTGGCAAAACTATGCTAATTATTGTTTAAGTGCAGGTAATTGTACTAATATGATAGTTGGTCATAATGAAAATTTTTATTATGGTGGTTTTAACAAAACCTTTGATGGACAAGGCTATACTTTAAAAAATATCAATATAGACACAACTTCTTTAAGTAATAAACCTAGATATGTTGGTATATTTGGTGGTGTTCTTGGTGCCACTTTTAAAAATATCAATGTAGATTATATGGGTGGTGGGATAAAGACTAATAATTATGGCCATGTTGGTGGCTTTGTGGGTTATGCTATAAGTGGTTCAACCTTTAGCAATATTTCTTTAAATAATATAGGGGATATTAGTAGTAGTGGTGGAAGTAATGGTGGTAATGTTGGTGGTTTTACTGGGTATGCTGAGAGTGCAACCTTTAGTAATATTTCTTTAAATAATATAGGGGATATTAGTAGTAGTAGCTTTGTCGGTGGTTTTATTGGTTATGTTTATGAAAGCACTCTTACCAATATTTCTTTAAATAATATAGGGGATATTAGTAGTAATAGTGTTGGTGGTAGCTATGCTGGTGGTTTTACTGGGTATGCTGTTGCTGCAACCTTTAGCAATATTTCTTTAAATAATATAGGCAATATTAGTAGTAGTAATAGTGTTGGTGGTAGCTATGCTGGTGGTTTTACTGGGCATGCTGAGAGTGCAACCTTTAGTAATATTTCTTTAAATAATATAGGGAATATTAGTAGTGTTAATGATAGTGGCAGCTTTGCCGGCGGTTTTGCTGGTTATATTTACACTTTTGGTACTTCATCACTTACCTTCAAAAACATTTATATATTTTTTAATCCCAACATGAGTATAAGTGCAAGTGGTAATTATATTTATGCAGGTAAATTCTTTGGTAAAGGTGATTTTACTGGTACCCTTGACAATATCCATATCTATCATCATACAAATGATTTAGCTAATGCAACATACGATCAAAATTACTGGGGTAGTAGCAATGATAAAATCCAAATCCACACCTACAACAACTCAAACCAAGAAAGTTTCTATCAAGACTTTTTATCTAAAGTAAATACTATAAGCAGACCTACCCCACCAACTAACCCATCTACCCCATCTAACCCAACCAATCCTGATGTAATCTTAGGTAGTGATGATGTAATTAGTGCAAATGATTTAAATACTTGGTTAAGAGAAATTCTTGCAGGTAATTACTGGATAGATATAAATGATCTTAGTTCAATCAAAGGAATAAGTGAAGAACTAAAACAAAGTATATCTTTCCTAGAAGCCTTATATGGTCAAGAAGGTATGAAAGAAATACTAGAAGGTTTTGGTAATGACTATAAAACAAATTATAGAAATTATCAAAGATTTGCTACAAATAAAGCAAATCTTTTAGCCTTTATCAATGATAAATTAAAACCTTTAGTCAAACAATCTAACAAAGCCTTTATAGATTTAAAAACAGCTCAAGAACAATTAAAAACAGCTATAGCTAAATATAATGACTATGTTAAAAAAGTCAATGAAAATCCTAGCTTAAAAAATGATGCAACTTTAAATTCTTTAAAAGCTGAAGTAGATAGATTAAACAATCTTAGTAAAGAACTTTTTGCTAGTATAAATAATAATCAAGTATTATTACAAACTTGGCAAAACAAAACAAGCAATGATTCAAATAATCACTTTAAAATAATAGGTGAGTTTAAAAACTTAGCCTTACTTACACCTAATTTAGATGAAGTAATAGTTAATGGTAATGAAAATGAAGACTATAAAAAAGTATCACGCCAAGTAGCTAATGCTCAAAAACAAACACCTACTTTTGAATATGAAGAAAACGAAAAAGAAGAAGTAGAAGAAACAGCCCTAATGCAAAAAGGAAAGATTTGTATAGTAAGTGATAATTTTAAAACTATGAATCCTTGTGTTACTGGAAGTTTTTAAAAACAATCTATATAAACTACTAATTTTTAGTAGTTTATATAATTAAAAACAAATAAATAAAAAAACAAAAACTCTTAACTTTAAAATAAAAGATTAATTAAAATAAAGGAAAAAACCAATATGAAAAAACTTTTACTTAGCACCATAGCAATTAGTTCTTTAGTTTATGCTAATAATGGAAGTATCACTATAACTAAAAATGATATAGGAAAAATTATAGAATTATCCCCTGATAAAAACATCCCTCAAAATAAAGCTATCAAAGAAAATCTAAAAACCCAAGATGATTATAAAAAAAGCCAAGAAGCTAAAAAAGACTTTGAAGAAAAAAAACAAGAATTAGAAGAAAAATTTAAACAAGAAGATGAAAAAGCTAAATCATCTACTAATAACTTAAACAATCAAACTAATACCAACCCAACCACTAATACAAAAGATAAAACTAACAATAATAATTCTAATACTACTACTAATAAAAAAATACTCACTCAATATAAATTTGTTCTTACTAATGAAAACACTAGCTTTGAAAAACTAGGTATTAAAGAAGAAGATTTACAAAGCTTAGTGAGTGAGTTTAAAACAAGAAGATTTAGCTTACAAGATTTACAAGATATATCTAATATCATTGCTTATTATTTTCAAGTAAATGGTTATCCTGCAGCAACAGCTTATATTCCTCAACAAGAATTTGATGGAAAAAACATTCAAGTTAATATTTCTTTAGGAGTATTAGGTAAGTATATAATAAAAAATAAAACTACTATAAAAGATCATTTTTTAGAAAGTAAGCTCAATCAAAGAATCAAAGGTAAAATCATTTCTACTAAATTAATAGAAGATAGTGTATATAAAGTCAATGAAATGTATGGACTTCAAACCTTAGCAGGTTTACAAGCAGGAGAGAATGTAGGTGAAACTGATATTCTTATAGAAGTAGAACCTGATACTAAGGCTAATGTATTAATATATAGTGATAATTATGGTATTAAGAGTGCAGGAGAATATAGAGCTGGTATTAGTATGGGATTTAATTCTATACTTAATATGGGAGATTATTATAATTTTTACTTACAATCTAGTGATGAAAAACAAATCAATTATGGAGCCAGTTATACTTTCTTTGTAGGTAATTTAAAAATTACTCCTAGTATATCTCAAGGAACTTATTATTTAGGAAGAGAATATGAGGGTTTAGGTTTTAGTGGTACTTCTAGGAATTTTGGTATAGATTTTTCTTATCCTATATGGATTAATACTAATTCATCTTTTTATATAACTTCTAGTATATATCATAAAATACTTAGTGATGTAACCTTAGATCTTTTAACCTTTGATAAAAGTTCTAATGTAGGAAGTGTAGGTTTAGAAGGTTTATTTAGAGGCTTTGAAAACAATACCTTAAGTTATAGTGCTAAAATAAGCATAGGTAAGGTAAAAGATGATGGAACTACTGTATTTGGAGATACATCTAAAAGTGGTGGTAATGGCTTTGGTTGGTTTAGAAAACTCAATGCTAGTTTGAATAATTATTATAGTTTTAATGAATATATTACTCATACTGTTAATATAAACTATCAAAAGGTATTAGGGAATTTTGAGCTTGATTCTTCTGAAAGTTCATCTTTGGGTGGAGCTTATGGAGTAAGAGCTTATGATAATGGAGAAGGTGATGGAGATAATACTATAGTAGCTAACTTTGGTATAAGAATAAATATACCAAATACTAATTTTTATTTTACTCCCTTTTATGATATAGGTTATGCTTGGTATGAAAAAGATTCAGGTAATAGATTAGTAGATGATCATTTCTTAGATGCACTAGGCTTACAAATACTTTATAATAAAGCTAATGAGTATTATATAAAACTTGATGGAGCAAGAGCATTACACAAATACAAATTAGATGATGATCATAGAATGAAATTATATTTAAGTGGTGGGGTGTATTTTTAACACCCTAGGTTTTTTAACCTTTAAAAAACACCTATTCATTTTTTATCTTTCTTGTTCTAACTATCCAAATTTCTTTCTATCCTAATAAAACTTTAAGCTTATATAGATATAATTTCATTTCCTTTTCTTAAAAAAAGGTAAGTAAAAATTAAGATATTTCAATCTCTAATTTTTAATTGTTCTTTAAATTATTAATATTGTTAATCAAATCTTATAGTCAATCTTTGAAATCTAAATAAGTGATCGATTGAGCCAGAGATTTACTTTATTTATGTAAATCTATCAATTAAATAATTAAAGATTATTTTTATTAATCTTTTAAATACTTTTTCTTTGAAGAAAAAGATTAAACTATCTATAATTTTATGGAGAGTTTGATCCTGGCTCAGAGTGAACGCTGGCGGCGTGCCTAATACATGCAAGTCGAACGATGAAGCAACTAGCTTGCTAGTTGTGGATTAGTGGCGCACGGGTGAGTAAGGTATAGTTAATCTGCCCTACACAAGAGGACAACAGTTGGAAACGACTGCTAATACTCTATACTCCTGCTTAACACAAGTTGAGTAGGGAAAGTTTTTCGGTGTAGGATGAGACTATATAGTATCAGCTAGTTGGTGAGGTAATGGCTCACCAAGGCTATGACGCTTAACTGGTCTGAGAGGATGATCAGTCACACTGGAACTGAGACACGGTCCAGACTCCTACGGGAGGCAGCAGTAGGGAATATTGCGCAATGGGGGAAACCCTGACGCAGCAACGCCGCGTGGAGGATGACACTTTTCGGAGCGTAAACTCCTTTTCTTAGGGAAGAATTCTGACGGTACCTAAGGAATAAGCACCGGCTAACTCCGTGCCAGCAGCCGCGGTAATACGGAGGGTGCAAGCGTTACTCGGAATCACTGGGCGTAAAGGGCGCGTAGGCGGATTATCAAGTCTCTTGTGAAATCTAATGGCTTAACCATTAAACTGCTTGGGAAACTGGTAATCTAGAGTGAGGGAGAGGCAGATGGAATTGGTGGTGTAGGGGTAAAATCCGTAGATATCACCAAGAATACCCATTGCGAAGGCGATCTGCTGGAACTTAACTGACGCTAAGGCGCGAAAGCGTGGGGAGCAAACAGGATTAGATACCCTGGTAGTCCACGCCCTAAACGATGTATGCTAGTTGTTGGGGTGCTAGTCATCTCAGTAATGCAGCTAACGCATTAAGCATACCGCCTGGGGAGTACGGTCGCAAGATTAAAACTCAAAGGAATAGACGGGGACCCGCACAAGCGGTGGAGCATGTGGTTTAATTCGAAGATACGCGAAGAACCTTACCTGGGCTTGATATCCTAAGAACCTTATAGAGATATGAGGGTGCTAGCTTGCTAGAACTTAGAGACAGGTGCTGCACGGCTGTCGTCAGCTCGTGTCGTGAGATGTTGGGTTAAGTCCCGCAACGAGCGCAACCCACGTATTTAGTTGCTAACGGTTCGGCCGAGCACTCTAAATAGACTGCCTTCGTAAGGAGGAGGAAGGTGTGGACGACGTCAAGTCATCATGGCCCTTATGCCCAGGGCGACACACGTGCTACAATGGCATATACAATGAGACGCAATACCGCGAGGTGGAGCAAATCTATAAAATATGTCCCAGTTCGGATTGTTCTCTGCAACTCGAGAGCATGAAGCCGGAATCGCTAGTAATCGTAGATCAGCCATGCTACGGTGAATACGTTCCCGGGTCTTGTACTCACCGCCCGTCACACCATGGGAGTTGATTTCACTCGAAGCCGGAATACTAAACTAGTTACCGTCCACAGTGGAATCAGCGACTGGGGTGAAGTCGTAACAAGGTAACCGTAGGAGAACCTGCGGTTGGATCACCTCCTTTCTAGAGTACAAACTGATAAGTCTCACAACTATCAGTTCATATATAAACTCAATCATCCTTGTTTAGATTTCAAAGATTGATGAAAAGCTAATTTTGGGGAATTAGCTCAGCTGGGAGAGCGCCTGCTTTGCACGCAGGAGGTCAGCGGTTCGATCCCGCTATTCTCCACCATTATTAAGGGCCTATAGCTCAGCTGGTTAGAGTGCACCCCTGATAAGGGTGAGGTCACAAGTTCAAGTCTTGTTAGGCCCACCATCAAAAAAGATTTGTTTATCAATTTAAATATTAATAAGTTTTAAAACTTAAAGCAAGTATATAAATATTTAAAAGTATTTATTATATTTTTAAAACTATTTAAACTCTTTATATATACTTGCTTTAGGTTTTAAGACCTAAGTTAAATAAATAATAAAATATATAAGCTTATAAAGATTTGCATTAGTCTTAAAGTGGGTTATATTGAATTAGTTATTTAATGTTATTTGAATTATCATTGTTAAGAGTCACAAGCAAGTTTTAATAAAAACAATTTTACAGGACTTGTTAAAGGATAAAACCTAACTATCTTTTCTTTAGCTTTTAGTTAAAGATAAGTTTTAAACTCACAACTTAGTTTAAATCTAAAATAAACTTTTGGTATTTTTATTAAGTGTTTAAATGCTTTCCGTCTTAAGATAGTAAAAGTCTTATCATAAAAACTTTAACAAGGAAGTGATGCGTTTTAGAATAAAAGGTAAAAAAGGTAAGCTACTAAGAGCGAATGGTGGATGCCTTGACTGGTAAAGGCGATGAAGGACGTACTAGACTGCGATAAGCTACGGGGAGCTGTCAAGAAGCTTTGATCCGTAGATTTCCGAATGGGGCAACCCAGTATATAGAGATATATACTACCATAATGGAGCGAACGTAGGGAATTGAAACATCTTAGTACCTACAGGAAAAGAAATCAATAGAGATTGCGTCAGTAGCGGCGAGCGAAAGCGTAAGAGGGCAAACCCAGTGCTTGCACTGGGGGTTGTAGGACTGCAATGTGCAATAGGTAAGGTTAGTAGAACACTCTGGAAAGTGTAGCCATAG
This sequence comes from Campylobacter sp. RM16704, assembly GCF_000816245.1. NCBI lineage: Bacteria > Pseudomonadati > Campylobacterota > Epsilonproteobacteria > Campylobacterales > Campylobacteraceae > Campylobacter > Campylobacter sp. RM16704. The sequence goes on from NZ_CP007769.1 coordinate 516,557, forward strand.
AGGGTGATAGTCCCGTATACGAAAACCAAACCTTAGCTAGCAGTATCCTGAGTAGGGCGAAACACGTGGAATTTTGTCTGAAGCTGGGTCGACCACGATCCAACCCTAAATACTAATACCAGATCGATAGTGCACAAGTACCGTGAGGGAAAGGTGAAAAGAACTGAGGTGATCAGAGTGAAATAGAACCTGAAACCATTTGCTTACAATCATTCAGAGCACTATGTAGCAATACAGTGTGATGGACTGCCTTTTGCATAATGAGCCTGCGAGTTGTGGTGTCTGGCAAGGTTAAGCACACGCGAAGCCGTAGCGAAAGCGAGTCTGAATAGGGCGATTAAGTCAGATGCTGCAGACCCGAAACGAAGTGATCTATCCATGAGCAAGTTGAAGCTAGTGTAAGAACTAGTGGAGGACTGAACCCGCTAGCGTTGAAAAGCTATGGGATGACTTGTGGATAGGGGTGAAAGGCCAATCAAACTTCGTGATAGCTGGTTCTCTCCGAAATATATTTAGGTATAGCGTTGTGTCGTAACTAAAGGGGGTAGAGCACTGAATGGGCTAGGGCATACACCAATGTACCAAACCCTATCAAACTCCGAATACCTTTAGTGTAATCACAGCAGTCAGGCGGCGAGTGATAAAATCCGTCGTCAAGAGGGAAACAACCCAGACTACCAGCTAAGGTCCCTAAATCTTACTTAAGTGGAAAACGATGTGAAGTTACTTAAACAACCAGGAGGTTGGCTTAGAAGCAGCCATCCTTTAAAGAAAGCGTAATAGCTCACTGGTCTAGTGATTTTGCGCGGAAAATATAACGGGGCTAAAGTAAGTACCGAAGCTGTAGACTTAGTTTTACTAAGTGGTAGGAGAGCGTTCTATTTGCGTCGAAGGTATACCGGTAAGGAGTGCTGGAGCGAATAGAAGTGAGCATGCAGGCATGAGTAGCGATAATTAATGTGAGAATCATTAACGCCGTAAACCCAAGGTTTCCTACGCGATGCTCGTCATCGTAGGGTTAGTCGGGTCCTAAGCCAAGTCCGAAAGGGGTAGGCGATGGCAAATTGGTTAATATTCCAATACCAACATTAGTGTGCGATGGAAGGACGCTTAGGGCTAAGCAAGCTAGCGGATGGAAGTGCTAGTCTAAGGAAGTAGGAGCTTATATAGGCAAATCCGTATAAGAATACTCCGAGATCTGAAAGGCTCTTCAAAGTCTTCGGACAGCGAGGAGAATTGCTGATGCCGTCGAGCCAAGAAAAGTTTCTAAGTTTAGCTAATGTTGCCCGTACCGTAAACCGACACAGGTGGGTGGGATGAGTATTCTAAGGCGCGTGGAAGAACTCTCTTTAAGGAACTCTGCAAAATAGCACCGTATCTTCGGTATAAGGTGTGGTTCGCTTTGTATTAGGATTTACTCCGAAAGCAAAGAAACTTACAACAAAGAGTCCCTCCCGACTGTTTACCAAAAACACAGCACTCTGCTAACTCGTAAGAGGATGTATAGGGTGTGACGCCTGCCCGGTGCTCGAAGGTTAATTGATGGGGTTAGCATTAGCGAAGCTCTTGATCGAAGCCCGAGTAAACGGCGGCCGTAACTATAACGGTCCTAAGGTAGCGAAATTCCTTGTCGGTTAAATACCGACCTGCATGAATGGCGTAACGAGATGGGAGCTGTCTCAAAGAGGGATCCAGTGAAATTGTAGTGGAGGTGAAAATTCCTCCTACCCGCGGCAAGACGGAAAGACCCCGTGGACCTTTACTACAGCTTGACACTGCTATTTGGATAAGAATGTGCAGGATAGGTGGGAGGCTTTGAGTATATGACGCCAGTTGTATATGAGCCGTTGTTGAGATACCACTCTTTCTTATTTGGGTAGCTAACCAGCTTGAGTTATCCTCAAGTGGGACAATGTCTGGTGGGTAGTTTGACTGGGGCGGTCGCCTCCCAAATAATAACGGAGGCTTACAAAGGTTGGCTCAGAACGGTTGGAAATCGTTCGTAGAGTATAAAGGTATAAGCCAGCTTAACTGCAAGACATACAAGTCAAGCAGAGACGAAAGTCGGTCTTAGTGATCCGGTGGTTCTGTGTGGAAGGGCCATCGCTCAAAGGATAAAAGGTACCCCGGGGATAACAGGCTGATCTCCCCCAAGAGCTCACATCGACGGGGAGGTTTGGCACCTCGATGTCGGCTCATCGCATCCTGGGGCTGGAGCAGGTCCCAAGGGTATGGCTGTTCGCCATTTAAAGCGGTACGCGAGCTGGGTTCAGAACGTCGTGAGACAGTTCGGTCCCTATCTGCCGTGGGCGTAAGAAGATTGAAGAGATTTGACCCTAGTACGAGAGGACCGGGTTGAACAAACCACTGGTGTAGCTGTTGTTCTGCCAAGAGCATCGCAGCGTAGCTAAGTTTGGAACGGATAAACGCTGAAAGCATCTAAGCGTGAAGCCAACTCTAAGATGAATCTTCTCTAAGCTCTCTAGAAGACTACTAGTTTGATAGGCTGGGTGTGTAATGGATGAAAGTCCTTTAGCTGACCAGTACTAATAGAGCGTTTGGCTTATCTTTTTTATAAGCATCACTTCCTTGTTAAGGTTTTTATAAAGCTTTAAATGTTTTTTATAAAATATTTCAATAAATGATATTTAAGCTTGATAAAATCTTTACAAGTAAAGTTTATATTAGAATTTGCTCTTAACATTGTTTTTTAAGTATTCTAAAGTAAAACAATAAAGTATTTAGCTTAGATAAATAAAATATCTAAATACAAGACTAAGAGAAAACTAAAATAAAAATAGTTTTATTTGATTATTTTTTATTTTACTATGTTTTTATACTTTTAATGGAATATTTAAATAACAATGTCCGTGATTATACAGATGTGGAGACGCCTTGTCCCATCCCGAACCAAGAAGCTAAGCACATCGTGGGTGATGATACTACGCCTTACTGGCAGGGGGAAAGTAGCTCATTGCGGACTTGTTAATTCTTATTATTCTTACTACTACTTATATTCATTTTTTTGATTTAGTTTATTCTTGTTATTTATATTATTTATATTATTGATTGTATTAAGTTTTATTTAGATTGTTGAGCTAGATTAAATCTTATTAGCTAGGTTTATATTTTACTTTTTTATTTTTTAGTATGTATTGTTGATTGTATTATTCTAATAAGTTATTTGATGATTTGTTTGGGTTTATTAGTTTTTTAATATGTATAATTTAGAGGATTTAGTTGGATTATTATAGTTGTTTTTTTGTTGTTGGGTTATAGATGGATCTTATTGTGTCGTGTTTATCTTAGGTTTTTTTGAATTCTCATATGGTTTTAGTGTAGTTGGAGTAGATTGTTTTATTGTGGAATTTTTATTCTGTGATGTGGTTTAAGTGAGTTTAACTTAGTTTATTTGAGATTATCGATTATATTGCTTTAGGTTGTGCTTAGGTGAATTTATTATTGTTGTGGAGTGAAAGTTTAAATTGTAAAGATTGTTATGTTTGGATATATGGTTGAAGTTATTGTTAAAAATTTATAGTTATTCATAAATATGAAAATATTAAAAAATAGTTGTTTTATTTGAAAATGGTGTAATGGTGTGTGATAGGTGTTTGTTAAAATAATTAGATGGAGTTTTTGATATTTTTAAAAACATTATATCATGCCAAAATGATTTTAGATAAATTGATAAATTTTTTAAAAGATAGTAATGTATTTTTAAGTGGTAGTGCTGGTGTAGGCAAAACATTCTTGACTATGGAGCTTATAGAATCTTATAGAAAACAAGATAAAGTTGTAGTAGTATTAGGTTCTAGTGCTTTTAACATAGGTGGAACAACTTTGCATAGTTTTTTTGCCTTTAAAAGATGTCAAAATTATGATGAATTGTATTATGAAGATAGAAAACAAAAGGACAAATTAGAAAAAACTAAACGCATTTTAGAACAATGTGATCTATTAATTATAGATGAGATTTCTATGGTAAGTGCTTCTTTGATGGAGATGGTTTATTATAGATTAACAAGAAGTAATTTTAATGGCAAGGTTTTGCCTTGTATTTTAATCTTTTCACTTTCTTTAGAACTTGCAAATAAAGCATTATGGTTGTTAAGTCTATTTAAACTAGTAATTTTATAATCACAACTTCGTTCTAAATTATCAAAATTTAAGGCTTTAAACTCAAATTCTCCTAAAGCTAAAACCATTTAAACTCCTTTTTAGTTTAGTAAGGGTAGAATTATTTTAGTTAGATAAGGTTGATGATCGCAATGTAGTAGTCGATAGGTGCTCATCAACATGGATGAGATCGGACCTGTATTGTAGGTGCAACTCCTACCGCCTTATCTAATTTTAATTAACTCTTGTTGTTTTTTATTATCTTCTTCCACTTTCCCAAGCGTAATAATTGCATTAGTTTTTCCAAATTTCTTTATTTTGTGTTTATATTTATATTTTATAAACTTTGCATATTTTTATTATATTAAGCAAACATTGTTTTTGTATATAAATAAGTTATAAAATAAAAAAACTAATTAAACTTGAAAATGGCGAAGAGTTAAAAATGAAAGCACCTAATGTGCGTGTTTTAAAAAATGCTACCAATAAAAGTGATAAAGAAATGGATCAAACTATTTATATGATAGCTACACTTACAAATAAACAAGAAAGTGATATAGAAGAATTAAATCTTAAAGATTTTATGGCTTTGCAAAACGCTCTTAAAGATTTTTTGCAAGAAGCAGGAGCTATAGCTTAGAAGCTATAGCTCTTATAAGCCATAGTTTGCATTGGGGTTTAAATGAGGTGTTAGATTTAGATTTAGATGAATTTGAAAAAGCTTTAGAAATAGCAAAAGAATTGTTAAAAACTAAAACTCTTTAGGATTTAGAAGTTGTTTGTGGCTGTTTTTGGCTCTAAAAAGTTTTTTAAAAAGTTTAAAAATAAGTTTTGAAATAAAAAATAAAATTTCACAACTTATCATAAATAAAGCTTGAATAAGCTGTGATAAACCAAGAAAAAAACCAATAAGAAGAACAAACAAAGTTACAAAAAATGTTATAAAAATATTGGCAAAAAAAGAAATTTCATCATTATAAGTAGTGCAAAAAATGCCAATATAGCAAACAATTGCAAAGCCATATGAGTAGAGATAATCTCTTTTTGTTAAAAGTATTTTTTTATTCATAGCAAAAATTTTAAAATACAAACACTTAAAAAGGGTTGAATGTGGAAAATGCTGGAAGTATTGGAATTGGTATCGCTTTAGGATTTGTATTAAAGAATGCATCTGTTATAAAAGAAGCAACCAAAGATTTTAAAGCTTTAGAAGAAGTTCTTAGTAAAACAAAAATCGGCATTAAAGGATTTGAAAAGCAACTTAATCAACTAAAACTAAATTCAAAAATTAGCGAACAGCTTAAGGCACAAAAAGAAAGTATCAAAAATGAAATTTTAAGTTTAAAAACCTTAGTAACAGGCGGACTTTTAAGTCAAACTATAGGATCATCTATAAACTTTGAATCAGCTATGGCTGATGTTAGAAAGGTTGTAAATTTTGATGAGAATGACAACATTAAAAAAATGAGTGATGATATACTTAAAGTTTAATACAAACTTTAACTTATAATTTTTTATAATTAAAAGCATAAGTACCAATAATTCTTCCTATGATTTTCAATTTATCTGCTTCTTTTATATTGATAATAGGATATTCTTTGTTGTCACTAATAAGACATAAAGGTCTTTTCTTTATTCTTTTAACAAGAATTTCATTTTGATACTCGACAATGTAAATACCACCTTCTATTTTAGAATCATCATTTTGAAAAATAATCATATCTCCTTCTTTTATTGTTGGTTCCATACTATTACCTATCATAGATATGATACCTATTTTAAAAAAACCTTGTAAATTAAATAAACTATTTAAATCTTTTTTATTAAAAGGAATTTTTTGTATATCAGCATTTTGATTGTTAGTAAAATCAGTCACTATAAAACAATCTTTGTAAAAAGGGATCGATATTATATCTTCATCGTTTGTTTTTTCAGATTGTTCTATAATATTGTTTTGAATTATATAGTTATTTTGTTTATACTTTAGTTGATTAAATTTCAAGATAGCTTTCGCTGAAATTCTTCTTCTTTGTCTCCATCCTATAGCAGTACTTTTCTCAAGTCCTAGTTTTTTTGCAACCATTTCAAGACTGGTTACATTAAAAAATTTCTTCATATCTTCTACTAATGTTTTAAAATCTTCCATTTATTTTTCTTTCTAATATAGTTATTTTATTTATAAAAATATTGACATATAAATAAAATAACTATATAATGTATAAAAATTATTTCTAAATTGTATCTTAAAAATATCAATTTGAAATAAAAATTACAAATTGAAGGATGAAATTTGTTAAAGAAATATTTTGATGATAATAATATTAATCTTAAAAAATTTGCTCAAAAGTATGGTTTAGATTATATGAGTTTATTTCGTGTAGTTAATGGCTACTATTCTGAGAAATATATTGCAAAATCAAACACAAAAGCAGTTTATAAAAAGCTTTTAGAACTCAATATTATTCATGAGCTTCCTGATATTTTGAAATAAGTAATGATGATAAGTTAATTTTAAGTCAATTATACAATTGATTTACATTTAGCTTACTTTAAAAAAGGAGATTGGTATGAAAATTAGTGTTTTAGGTATAGGTGGTACTATTTGTATGTTAAAAGATGAACTAGGAGGGGTAAGTCCTAAATTAAGTGCAAAAGCATTAGTAGATAGCATTGGTTTAACAGAAAATATAAACATAGAAACAAAAAATGTATTGGCAGTACCAAGCCCATCTTTAAAATTTGAAGATATTTTAGAAATCATAAAAGTAGCAAAAAATGAAATTAGAAATAATTCTAATGGTATAGTTGTTACGCAAGGCACTGATACACTAGAAGAAAGTGCATTTTTATTAAGCTTGTTGTGGGATGAGGAAATTCCTATGATTGTCACTGGGGCTATGAAAAATCCAAGCGAATTAGGAAGTGATGGTGCTAGTAATTTGCACCAAGCCATTCTTGTTGCTAGTGATAAGAAATCATATAATAGAGGAGTGTTAGTTTGTTTTAATCATGTTATATATCAACCAAGATTTCTTCATAAAAGTAACTCTTTTTCTTTGGATACATTTATTTCTATAAATGGCGGAAATATTGGTTATATATACGAAAATAAAGTAAGATATATCACGCCTGTGTATAAAAATAAAATTTATAATATTCCAAAGAAAATAAATAAAAGAGTTGCAATTATCCCTACTTGCTTATCTGGAGACATATATTTTTTAGATAAATTACAAGATTACGATGGATTGATAATAGATGGATTTGGTGCAGGACACGTATCTTTTGAAGCTGCTGAAAAGTTAAAATCTTTTAATTTGAATATTCCTTGTGTTATTACTACTAGAACTGGAAGTGGAATAAGTGCTTATAACACTTATGCTTACAATGGTAGTGAATTGGATATGCAAAAAAGTGGCTTTATTATGGGAAGTTTTTTTGATAGTTTAAAAGCTAGATTATTTTTGACATTATTACTTTCTAATCATTTTAGTAAAGAAGAAATTACAGAAGAATTTGGCTCATTTTATATGTATTTTTAGAATAAGGAAAAAACATGAGTCTTTTATTTATTTCACAAATTTTTATGAGTATTACCTTATTGTTTATGGTTATTGGAAAAACTCCTTTATATATAACAGCTATTGTTGGTACTACTATAAGTGTGATAATTGCTATGTTTGAATCAAAAAATATTTTAATTAATACACTTTTACTTTCTGGGCTAAATCCTGTTATTTTAGATATGACTGGAATTTTAATGTTTATTGGTGTTATGCAATCTAGTGGCTTTATGGATGATATTATTAAAATTATTATTAAAATTGGAAGAAGGATTGGCGGAGGAGAAGGAGTTGCATTTGCAAGTGCAGTCGGATCTGGTGTAATAGGCATGTTAACAGGCTTCACTCAACCATCTGTTACAGCTGTTGTTACTGCTAAACCTTCTGTTTTACTTGGCATGAACCCAAATCATTCAGCGGCAATACATGGTCATGCTGGTCATCTTGGAAATTTTGGAGGATTTACTCATCCAACTCAAGTTGCGATTATTGGAGCTACAAATATCGGTTTTGGGCTTATAAATATTTTTGGCATATTTATTGCAGTATGTTTGATATTGTGTTCTGCTATAAGATCTAAAATATATAGAAAAAAATATTCTATTATGATTGATAAAGACAAAATAAATATAGCTATAAAAGAAATTGAAAACCAAAAAAATAAATATAATGTTTATATTGTTTTTTTACCATTTGTGGTTTTATTTTGTGGTTTTATTTTGGGTTATCCCATTTTTCTATTGGGAGTTTTTTCTAGTATATTAACAATTTTTTTAGGACAAGTAAATATTTTTAATGCAGAAAAAGATATGATAAATGGCGTTAGTAAAATAGCTATACCTTTGGTTGCCACTATAACTTTTTTATTTATGAGTGCAGCTATAAAAGAAATAGGTCTTGCTAAATCTATTGCTGATGTGTTTGAACCAATTTTGAATATAGCTCCTGTTCAAGCAATGTTTATAGTAGCTGTTTTTGCTGGATTTATAACACAAAGCTATGGAGCTAGTTCGGCTATTTTATTACCATTTTTACAAGCTACTATGGAAGTTTGTAATTATAATTTTGCTTTGGCATTTGTAGCAGCAGGTGGAGCTTCTATAGCTCAATATTTTCTAACAGGCGGACCCGTTGCTGCTTTATCAACCGTTATACCTTTGGTTGAAGGATCAAATTTAAAAGATTCAAATAAATTTCAAAGACCTTCTCAGATATTTGCTCTTTGTTTGATTTTAATCTTATCATTTATTATCAAATTTTAATTTAAGCTTTTGAAGATATTTTCAAAAGCTTTATTTTTCAAATACAATAAAAATAGATATAATAAATAAATCATATTTTTAATTATGTTGAAAATGGTATTAAACAAATTAGCTGAATTTTTAGAAGATAATAATGTATTTTTAAGTGGCGGAGCTGGTGTTGGCAAGTCTTTTTTAACAATGGAGCTTGTAAAGTTTTATAGAAAACAGGGTAAAGTTGTTATTGTTTTGGGATCTACTGCCATTAGTGCTTTTAATATAGGCGGGATGACTTTGCATAGTTTCTTTGCTTTCAAAAGATGTCAAAATTATGATGAATTGTACTATGAAGACAAAAAACAAAAAGATAAACTAGAAAAATTAAAACGTATTTTAAAACAATGTGATTTATTAATTATTGATGAAATATCTATGGTAAGTGCCTCTTTAATGGAGATGATTTATTATCGAATAAAAAGTGATTTTAATGGCAAAATTTTATTGGTAGGAGATTTTTTTCAACTTCCTCCTGTAATTCCTTTTAAAAAAAATCAGATTCAAAATACTTTATTTCAAGATACCTTATATGCTTTTTCATCACAGGCTTGGAATGATTTACATATTGTAAATTTAAAGCTTAGTATCACTAAAAGAACTTTAGATATGCAGTTTTATAGGTATTTATTTTTTTTAAGAATAGGCAAAATAAATCAAGAAATGCTGAGTTTTTTTAAAGAAATGTTAATTTTACCAAAAAATTTGCTTTGCTATATGGATGAATATACTTTATTATGTGCTACAAATAAAAAAGCCAATCAAATAAATGAGAAAAAATTAAGTCTTTTAAGCTCTGAAGAAAAAATTTTCAATGCAAAATATGAGAAATTAGATTCTACTTTAGATGATAAAATTTACAAACAATGGATTAATAGTTTAAATTCTTTAGAAGAATTAAAGTTAAAAATAAATGCCAAAGTTATTTTTTGCGTAAATAATAAGGAAGAAAACTACTACAATGGAGAGCAAGGGATTATTTTGGATTTTTTATTAGATGAAGATCAAAAATATATCCTAATTGAAAAAAATAATGGAGAAAAATTAAAAGTAAAACCTTATGAATATACTTTAGAAGAATATGAATTAAGTGAAGATGAAAAAATAAAAGTTAAAGTCAAAGCCAAGTTTATACAATTTCCTATAAAATTAGCTTATGCTATAACAATTCATAAATCCCAAGGTATGAGTATAGATAAATTAATATGTGATATTGATGGAATTTTTGAAAAAGGGCAATTATATGTATGTCTTTCTAGAGCTATTAATCCTAATAATTTAAAAATTGTATATAATTGTAGAATTCCTTTTGAGAATTATTTTTTAATGGTTTTAAAAACCGATGAAGATGTAAAAAGATTTTATTTGGAAAAAGAATTTATAAATTTAGAAGATGATGGGAATGAATTATGAAATGGTTGATAGTTTTACTCTTGATGTATTTAAATATTTTGGCAAATTCTTTAAGTATAGAAAATTTTAGGACAGATTTATATTCAAAAACAGGTGCTAACACTTTAAAGAAAATCGAAATTACTTTGGATTTTGAAGGAGAAAATTTAGAAGAAAAAAAAATTATAGATGCCTTAAATACTATTATATCTAGTTATTTTTATGAAGACTTGTTTACAGAAATAGGTAAAAATAATTTCAAAGACACTTTGCTTAAATTTAGTAATAAAAAATATAATACACAGATTAAAAATATTTATATTTTAAAATTAAATTCAGTAGCTAATTTTGATTTAGAAGAGCTTAAGCGTTTTGTGAAAGATTTAGAATCAAAAAATAAAAATATAAAAGAAAAAATTAAATCTGTTTCTGAAGTAACAAAAAACCAGGAACAAAATATCAGTCAAATAAAAGACTTAAATACTACACAGATAAATGATAATACAGTTAAGGATATTAACACAAGCTACAATCAAGATGCCAATGTAAGTAAAGAAACAATGGATATGATTTTAAAAACTATGGAAAATACACAAATGCAAATGTTAGCTCCAAATAAAGAACAAGAATTGTTTAAAGAACTACCCTTTTAATTTATTGAATAATATCATAATGACTTGGAATTTTTGGAATAAAAATTTCATTATTTATATTTTGATTAAATTTTTGATTATAGAAGTAAATAACAATAGAATTTTCCAATTCATCTTTATAAGAGATGTTTTCTAGTTTATCATTTTCGATTTTTATATTGTAAATAATGTTTTCATATCTTGCTTCATAATTTTCTTGTGATGTTTTTTTAGCTTGTTTAAAAATTTCTTGGAGATTTGGTAAATTTTGTAATTGGGTATAAATAGCCTGTTCTAGTTCATGTTCTATAATTACTATTTCTTTGTTATTGATATAAATTTGTTTATTGTTTGGTTTAATATAATTCCAAAAAGCTTTATTTTTAGTAATAATAAAATTTCCTTTATAGCTCAGTGAAAGACTATTATTGCTTACTTTTTGCTCGAAATCACTACTAAAATTTTCAAAATTTATATTAAAAGCAAAAATATTTATACTAAATAAAATAAAAAAAATAAAATACTTCATAAATATCCTTTTTTTGTATATTGTTTAAAATTATATAAAAGTTAATCAAATAAAACTTTTTATATAGTTCTAATTAAAATGAAGATATAATATAACATATATTTTTAAAAATAAAGGCAAAGAAATGTTTTCTAGTGTATTTAAAGCAATATTTGGCACAAAAAATGATAGAGAAATAAAAAAATATTCAAAAAGAGTTGCACAAATTAATGCTTTAGAATCAAAATATCAAAATTTTAATGATGAAGAATTAAAACGAGCGTTTATAGATTTTAAGGAATTAATTCAAAAAGAAGAGAAAACTTTAGATCAAATTTTAAATGATGTTTTTGCTATAGTTAGAGAAGTTGGAAAAAGAACTTTAAATATGCGTCACTTTGATGTGCAACTAATCGGTGGTATGGTTTTACATGAAGGTAAAATAGCTGAAATGAAAACTGGTGAGGGTAAAACTTTGGTAGCCACTTTACCAGTTGTTTTAAATGCTATGAGTGGCAAAGGTGTGCATGTAGTAACTGTAAATGACTATTTAGCAAAAAGAGATGCAGAGCAAATGAGTGCTATATATAATTTTTTAGGTTTTAGTGTAGGCGTAATACTTTCAGAGCAAAATAGTGATGAGGCACATAAAAAAGCCTACGAATGTGATATAACCTATGGAACAAATAATGAATTTGGTTTTGATTATTTACGTGATAATATGAAATTTTCAAAATCTGAAAAAGTGCAAAGAGAGCATAATTTTGTTATTGTAGATGAAGTTGATAGTATTTTAATAGATGAAGCAAGAACTCCACTTATTATAAGTGGACCTACAAATAGAACTTTAGATGGTTATATCAAAGCAAATGAAGTTGCTAAGCAAATGCAAAGAGGCGAAGCAGTATTGCCTCCACAAACCCCAAGCGGTGATTTTATAGTAGATGAAAAAAATAGAACTATTATGATTACAGAAGCTGGGATTTCAAAGGCTGAAAGATTATTTGGTGTAGAGAATTTATATAGTCTTGATAATGCAATTTTAGCTCATCAGCTTGATCAAGCTTTAAAAGCACATAATCTATTTGAAAAAGATGTGCATTATGTATTAAGAGATAAAGAAGTAGTAATAGTTGATGAATTTACTGGAAGGTTAAGCGAAGGTAGACGCTTTAGTGATGGTTTGCATCAAGCACTAGAAGCAAAAGAAGGAGTAAAAATTCAAGAAGAAAGCCAAACTTTGGCAGATATTACCTTTCAAAATTATTTTAGAATGTATAAAAAATTAGCAGGTATGACAGGTACTGCACAAACTGAGGCAACGGAATTTTCCCAAATTTATAGTTTAGATGTTGTTTCCATTCCTACAAATATACCTATTGCAAGATTAGATAAAGATGATTTGATTTATAAAACACAAAATGAAAAATTTAAAGCTGTTATTGAAGAAATAAAAAATGCAAATGCTAAAGGTCAGCCTGTTTTGGTAGGGACTGCAAGTATTGAAAGAAGTGAAGTTTTTCATAATATGCTAGTAAAAGAACGCATTCCTCATCATGTACTTAATGCTAAAAATCACGAGCAAGAAGCTTTAATTATTCAAGATGCAGGTAAAAAAGGAGCCGTAACCATAGCTACTAATATGGCAGGACGCGGTGTGGATATAAAAATTGATGATGAAGTAAAAGCATTAGGCGGACTTTATATTATAGGAACTGAACGTCATGAAAGTAGAAGAATAGACAATCAGCTTCGTGGACGTGCTGGGCGTCAAGGCGATCCTGGTGTAAGTAGATTTTATCTAAGTTTGGAAGATAATCTTTTAAGAATTTTTGGTGGCGATCGTATTAAAAATATTATGGAAAGATTAGGTATAGAAGAAGGTGAACATATAGAAAGTCGTATTGTTACAAGAGCAGTTGAGAATGCTCAAAAAAAAGTAGAAAGTTTGCATTTTGAAAGTAGAAAACATTTGCTTGAATATGATGATGTAGCAAATGAACAAAGAAAAACTATCTATAATTATAGAAATGAACTACTAGATGAAGAATTTAACTTGCAAGATAAAATTCTTAAAAATATAACTGAGTATAGCAATCATTTAATCGGTGAAATTTATTTAAATGCGGAGTTAGAAGATGAAGTAAAGCATTTTGATACCTTAAAGCAAAAAGTGAACTATGAATGCAACATAGAATTAAATGAAGATGATTTTAAAGATTTAAGTACTACTGAAATAGAAAATAAACTGAGTGAAATTTTAGAAAAAAATTATAAAGAGAAAATGAGTATTATTGAAGACAAAGAAGCAAGAAGGATTGAGAGAATTTTATATCTTCAGATCTTAGATAATCTATGGAGAGAACATTTATATCAAATGGATATTTTAAAAACAGGTATAGGATTGAGAAGTTATAATCAAAAAGATCCTTTGGTTGAATATAAAAAAGAAAGCTATAATCTCTTTATGGAATTAGTAGAGCGTGTTAAATTTGATAGTTTAAAACTACTATTTAATGTTGTATTTACCCAAAAAGAAGCACAAATTTTCGAAGAAAAAACACAAGAACAAAATGAACAATTTTTAGCCAATACTACTGAAAGTGGTGTTGATGAAAGTGGTGAAGCTCAAGTTACAAAAGTTCCTAGAAATTCTCCTTGTCCTTGCGGAAGTGGTAAAAAATATAAAGATTGCCACGGAAAAAGTGGCCCTAAAAAAGGGATTTTAGCTTAAGGTTTTAGTATGAATTTAATCATAGTTGAAGATGATATAAATATGAGAAAATCTTTAGAGATTGCTTTAGGGGAGTATGAAGAATTTACTATAAAATCTTACAAATCAGCAACTGAAGCGTTGAAAAAATTAAATGATGATGTTGATTTAATCATTACAGATATTAATATGCCAGGTATGGATGGAATTGAATTTGTACAAGCTTGTGAAAATAAATATGATTTTATTATTATAACAGGTAATGCTACTTTAAATAGAGCTATTGAAGCCGTAAGACTTGGTGTGAAAGATTTCTTAGTAAAACCATTTGATATTAATACTTTAGTAACTGCAATTAAGCGTGCAAAAATAATCCAAGAAAAAACTTCCAAAAAACCAATAGCAAAAAAACCAATTAAAGAAAAAGATAATGGTGGTTTTTATGGTTCATCAAGTGCTTTAGAAAGTTGTTTAAATTTAGCTACTAAAGCAGCTAAAACAGATGCTAGTGTAATGCTTTTTGGAGAAAGTGGAGTAGGAAAAGAAGTTTTTGCTAATTATATTCATAAAAATTCAAAAAGAGCAAATAAAGCATTTGTTGCTATTAATATGGCAGCAATCCCTGCAAATTTGATAGAGAGTGAGCTTTTTGGTTTTGAAAAAGGTGCTTTTACTGATGCAAATACAACCAAAATAGGACTTTTTGAATTAGCTAATGAAGGAACTTTATTTTTAGATGAAATAGGCGAGATGCCTTATGAAATTCAAGCAAAATTGTTAAGAGCATTGCAAGAAAAAGAAATTACAAGACTTGGAAGTACCAAGAGTATTAAAATTGATGTTAGAATTGTTAGTGCAACAAATGCAAATATGGAAAAAAAGATTTTAAATAGTGAATTTAGACAAGACTTGTATTATAGGCTAAATACCATACCTATAAACATTCCTGCACTAAGAGAGCGTCGAGAAGAAATTTTACAAATTGCTCAAAAAGTATTGCTTGACACTTGTAAAGAATATGATTTTAAAGAAAAAACTTTAAGTCAAAAAGCTCAAGAAGCTTTGTTAGCTTATGATTTTCCAGGAAATATAAGAGAATTAATTTCTATTATACAAAGAGCTTGTATTTTAAGTGAAAATGATGAAATTAGTATTCAAGATTTATTTTTAGAAAGCAGAAGATGTAAAGATATAAAAAATCTTGAAAAAGAATTAATATTAGAGGCTTTAAAAAATTCACAAAATGTAAGTGATGCAGCTAAGCTTGTAGGTATGAGTGAGAAAATTTTTGCTGAAAAAATGAAGAAATATAATATTACTTAAAGGATGGAAGATATGAAAAAAATAGCTATAGTAGGAGCTACTGGAGCAGTCGGAGAAGAAATTTTAAATGTTTTAGATGAGCTTAATTTTCCAGTTGAGAGTATTTTGCCATTAGCAAGTGCAAAAAGCGTAGGAAGTGAAATAGAATTTAGGGGTAAAACTTTTAAAGTTAAAGAATTAACTCAAAGTGTTTTTAAAGAAAATCCTGTAGATATTGCATTTTTTAGTGCAGGGGGAAATATAAGTGCAAAATATGCAAAATATGCAGTAGAATGTGGTGCTGTAGTGATTGATAATACAAGCCATTTTAGAATGGATAAGAATGTTCCTTTGGTGGTTCCTGAATGCAATAGTGAAGATATTAAAGATTGGGAAAAAACAGGAATTATTGCTAATCCAAATTGTTCTACCATACAAATGGTACATGTTTTAAAACCGCTTGATGATATTTTTAATTTAAAAAGAGTAGATGTAAGTACTTATCAAGCAGCAAGTGGTGCTGGCAAAGAAGGTATGGAAGAATTAGTTCAAGGTATGCAAAGTTTTTTTGCATTTAAACTAGATGAATTTGAAGCAAAAGCTTTTCCATATACCTTAGCTTTAAATTTAATTCCACAAATTGATGTTTTTAATGAAAATGGTTATACTAAAGAAGAACTAAAAATGGTATATGAAACACAAAAAATCTTACATAAAAAGCTTGAAATTTCAGCAACTTGTGTAAGGGTTCCTGTGCTTAGAAGTCATAGTGAAGCTATAACTATGCATTTTGAAAAAGATGTAAATGTTGTTAAAGTTAGAGAAATTCTTTCTAAAGCACCAAGTGTTAAAGTAATAGATGATATTGAAAATAAAAAATATCCTATGCCTCTTTTTACAAGCAATACAAATGAAACTTATGTGGGAAGAATCAGGCATGATATTAACCATAAAAATATTTTACATCTATGGTGCGTAGCTGATCAAATTCGTGTTGGAGCAGCAACTAATGCCGTGCGTATTGCTCAAAAATGGCTAGAATTGATA
This sequence comes from Campylobacter sp. RM16704, assembly GCF_000816245.1. Taxonomy (NCBI): domain Bacteria; kingdom Pseudomonadati; phylum Campylobacterota; class Epsilonproteobacteria; order Campylobacterales; family Campylobacteraceae; genus Campylobacter; species Campylobacter sp. RM16704. The sequence continues at coordinate 533,128 of NZ_CP007769.1, forward strand.
TAAAAGAAAGAGGATTAATGTTAGAGAGATTTTTTGAAAATTTATTAGTTAAAAGCCGTGTTGTAACCATTTTACCAGTGATTTTTGGTCTTATTGGTGCTTTTGTATTATTTTTTATAGCTAGCTATGATATAATAAAGGTGCTTAAATCTGTTTTTGACTATTTTGTTACTCATAATGCTACAATTGATTTACACGAAGATGTTGTTGGTTTAATTATAGGTGCTGTGGATTTATATTTAATGGCTTTGGTTTTATTTATTTTTTCTTTTGGAATATATGAACTTTTTATTAGCGAGATAGAGGAATTTAAACAAACAAAACAATCTAAAGTTTTAGAAGTGCATAGTTTAGATCAGCTAAAAGACAAGCTTGCAAAAGTGATTATTATGGTATTGATAGTAAATTTTTTTCAAAGAATTTTACAAATGCAACTTAACACGGTTTTGGACATGACTTATCTTGCAGGTTCTATTTTAGCCCTTTGTATTGGTTTATATTTTTTACATAAAAGTGATCATTAGTGAATGAGTGAGGAAAAATAATGATTTTTGTAGATGCATGTTTTAAAAAACCAACTTCTTATACTCCTGTTTGGATGATGCGTCAAGCTGGTAGATATCTACCCGAATATATGGAAGTTAGAACAAGTGCTGGAGATTTTTTATCACTTTGTAGGGACTATAAAAAAGCAAGTGAAGTTACCTTGCAACCTGTAGATATTTTAGGTGTTGATGCTGCAATTATATTTTCAGATATTTTAGTTGTTCCTTTAGAGATGGGTATGGATTTAAAATTTGAAAAAGGTGAAGGACCTGTGTTTTTAAATCCTATTAAAACGGAAGAGGATCTAGAAAATTTAGATATACAAAAGGCTATAAAAAATCTTTCTTATGTGTACGATGCATTATCACTTACTAGAGATAAACTTGCTAAAGATAAAGCATTGATTGGCTTTTGTGGAAGTCCATGGACAATTGCAACCTATATGATAGAAGGTAGGGGCAGTAAAAATTATACAAAATGTAAAAAACTTGTATATCAAAACCCTGAATTTTTGCATCAAATTTTAGGCAAACTAACACAAGTATTGAAATTATATTTAGAAGAGCAAATTAAAGCAGGTGCTGATGCTATACAAATTTTTGATAGCTGGGCTGGTGCTTTGGAAAAAGAGGGTTTTTTTGAATTTTCTTTTAACTATATGCTCGAAATTGCTAATTTTATTAAAGAAAAATATTCTCATATTCCTGTAATTTTATTCCCTAAAGGTGTAAGTGCTTTTTTAGATCAAATTAGTGGGAAATTTGATGTTTTTGGAGTTGATTGGAGTACGCCTTTGGATTTAGCAAAAGAAAAATTAGGTTATAAATATACCTTGCAAGGTAATATGGAGCCATGTAGATTATATGATAAAAATTCAATCAGAAATGGTGTAAAAAATATATTAAAAATTATGAAAGATACTCCACACATTTTCAATTTAGGTCATGGTATTTTACCTGATATTCCTGTAGAAAATGCAAAATACTTCATTAAATTAGTTCAAGAGCAATCCAAAAGATGAGCAAAATTGTTTTTGGTCCTGTAAATTCAAGGAGATTTGGACTTTCTGTTGGTATTGATTTAAGTCCTAGCCAAAAACAATGTAATTTTGACTGCGTATACTGTGAATTAAAAGCAGCAAAACCTATGGAGAAATATTTGATATACCCTAGTGTTAATGAAGTTGTAAATGAAATTGAAAAATTTTTAAATGGTGAAATTGATTTTGATTTTTTAACATTAACAGCTAACGGTGAACCTAGTTTATATCCGCATTTAAAAGAATTAGTTCAAGAGCTTAATAAAATTAAAAATAAAAAAAAACTTTTGATTTTAAGCAATGGAAGTGCAGTTTTAAATCCTAAGAGTTTTGAAGCTTTGCTTGACATAGATGTAGTTAAATTTAGCCTTGATAGTGTAATAGAAAAGACATTCTATCGTATTGATAGAGCCTTAAAAGTTATTAAAATAAATGATTTAATTGAAAAAATGATACTCTTTAATCAAAATTTTAAAGGTGATTTAATCATTGAAGTTTTAATTGTAGAAGGATTAAATGATACAAAAGAGGAAATTCTTGCATTAAATGATGCTTTTAGAAAAATTAATCCTTTAAGAGTTGATTTTAGCACCATAGATAGACCTCCAGCATATCCTGTAAAAGGAGTATCATTACAAAAACTCAAAGAATTGAGTATGTATATTACCAATACTCCTATCGTGCTTGCAAAACATAATTATACAAAAGAAAAGATGGATTTTACCGTGGATGAACTTTTAAAAATATTACAATTAAGAGCTCAAAGTGAATTTGATATTGAAAATAATTTTACACAATTAAGTAAAAATAACTTGCAAATTTTACTAGAAGAAAAAAAAATAATTATAAAAGATCTTGCTGGGATAAAATTTTATAAAAAAATATGAATCTTCTTTGATTTCTCTTGACAAAAAATTTTTTTTCTTATATAATACCATCTCTTATTTAATGGTATTCCGGATTAGCTCAGCGGTAGAGTAGTCGGCTGTTAACCGATTGGTCGTAGGTTCGAATCCTACATCCGGAGCCACTTTTATAAAGATAATATTTTATCATTTTTAATATTTTCCACAATTAAAGTTAATTTCTAATATCAAATGTGAAAAATTTACTTTTAAAATTATTACCTATTTTTTCATACTGAAATACGGCAGGTTCTAGGTTTTGTACTTCATGATATAATAAACCTAAAGCTAATCTAGCCTCTAGTGTTTCTTCGTTTTCTAATCTTGCAAGTTCAAGTAATGCTATAGCTGAATTTGGATTATTGGAACCTATGGCTGCAACTGCAGCTAAAAATAATGTTTGTGCATCTTTGATTTTATAATCATCAATTAAAATATTATAAAGCGTATAGGCTTCTTGATATTCTTTTGCAAAAATATCAATATATGCAAGAGCAAAAATTAGTCCTATTGAATTTTTATTGCTTGTTGAAAGCTGTTTTTTAATATCATTCCTGACATGGTTTAATAAACCAGTAATTTGCATTAATGTTACATAACTATCTCTAACTATACCAGCTCCACCAAATAAAGAATTATAATTAAGTTTTGTGTTTAAAAAGTACATCTGTGCTTGTTTGGCATAGGATTTGATGTCTAGATTCATATTTTTAGAATTAAAATATAAAATATTACTGATAATATCTTTTTCAAGTAATTCTTTTAATTCTTTAATTTTATCATTTCTAAGTTTATCTAAATTATTTCCATTTGCTGCAACAATAGTAAACATTAATTCTAATGGTGTTTTATGATTGGAAACTGATAGATTGTCAAGATAAGGAATCATAGCAGTAAAATCACTTTTTACTAAATACAATAAATATTTATAAATATTGTGATTTTGGTTAAGTGCTTTATCCGCTTGAAGATTTTCCAAAAACTCATTGGCTAATTTTGTGTAGTCTTTTTCAGCTAAATCCATACAAAAGATAGCAAAAATTCCAGCCAAATAATTTTTAGGATTTAAATGATATGCAGTTGAAAAATACTTAGATGCATTATTATAATCTTGTAATTGTGCATAAGTTAGAGCAAGATTATAATGGATTACATCATGTGCATGATAAATTTCACTTAGATTTTTAAATTCTTGATTTGCTTCTCTTAGATGAAAATTAAAAGCTAAATTAATAGCATGTGATAATTCTACATTAACACCAGATAAAGCTTTGCTTTTAACTAATAGTTCATTTTCGTATTCATATCCTTGTATGAAATTTCCTAAATCAGCTTTGGTTATAAGCTCCATGCTTTGTCTAATATCAAATACACGATATGGAGAGAAGTAAAATAGTAAATCATAAATTTGTTGTTTTCCAGTGATGAGTTTTTTGGCAAAATTTTGTTGTGCTATATCAATACTTAAAATATTTTTTTTTAACACAGCTTTTATACCATAATATTTTGAACTTACATCTTTATCTTTTACCAATAAAGTTTTTAATATTTGTGCACTATTGTTATATTGCCCTGTTTTTAATTCAACTAAAGCTAAAGCTGCTTTGCTTCTTTCTGCTTGAGAGTCTATTTTTGAAGCTTTTTCAAGATATTCTTTTGCTTTTGAATAATCTCCTGACCTAGCATACAATAAACCTAATGGAAGACTAGCCTCATAATCTTCTTGCTTTAATAAGAAGTCAATAGCTTTTTTTTCTGAATTTAATAGTGTATAAATTTTTGCTCCAAGATAATAAGATTCTCCTTGATAATCATCAATATTATTTGTTCGTGTAAGCATTTGTAAAGCTTCTGGATAGAATCCTTGATAATAGTTAATTAAGCCTAAATAATAATCATATAAAGAAGATTTAGAGTCATGTGGCAAATGCACTTTGGCTAATTCAAGATAATAATCAAATTTGTTTTTATCTCCAAGATTAAAATAACATACAGCTAAATTAATTGCAGCTGCTACTTTATGTTCTTCTAGCTCTAGTGAGTGTTTAAAATTTTCTATAGCACTAGCATAATCTTTTTGTTTCATCTGTGCCACACCAAGATTGTAGCTTGATAAAGACTGATTGAAGATATTTATATTATTATATAATTCTAAAGCACTTTCTACATCGCCTTTTTCATATAACAAATTTGCTTTTTGAATTACTAAATCAAGAGCAGATTGTTTTATTTTAGTGATATTGGTATTGCTTGTATTATCATCTAAAAATACATTATCATTTATTATTATAGGATTTTCTTTTTTTAATACTGTAAGTAAAATTAAAATTGTAAGTAGTATTAAAATAAGCCCACTAAGAATTGAGATTACAATAAGAAATTTTTTATCGAAAAGTTTTTTTTCATCTTTTTGTGGTATTTGCCGAGGTTCATCTTCTACTCTTTGAAAAGTTCTTTCTTTTTCAAGCTCGGGTGAAGTGGAACTAGAAAGTGAAACTTGCTCTTCCACCTCTGTATTTTCAGTTAAATCTGAAAAATTTTTATTTTCTTCTTGATTGTCTTGTTCTTTGAGTGTTATTTCTTCAGCCATGTTTTCTCTTAAAAGTATTTTCTTAATACATCAGGAATTTTTATTTTACCATTTTTATCTTGATAATTTTCCATAATTGCTATTAAAGTTCTACCAACTGCCAATGAAGAACCATTGAGTGTATGTGCTAATTCATTTTTCCCATTGTTATTTTTAAAGCGAATTTTTGCACGTCTTGCTTGAAAATCTTTGCAATTTGACACAGAACTAATTTCACGGTATTTATTTTGCGATGGAAGCCAAACTTCTAGATCTACTGTTTTTGCAGCTGAAAAACCTAAATCCCCAGTACAAAGCATCAGATGTCTATGAGCTAATCCCAAAGAGCTTAGTAAATCACTAGCACAATTTAGCATTTCTTCAAACATTAATTCACTTTGCTCAGGTTTACATATACTAACAAGTTCTACTTTTTCAAACTGATGTTGTCTTATAATTCCTCTTGTATCACGTCCAGCACTTCCTGCTTCTTGTCTAAAGCAAGCACTATAACAGGTCATTTTTAATGGTAACTCCTCTTGAGTTAAAATTTCATTAGAATAAAGATTTGTAACAGGAATTTCAGAAGTTGAGATAAGGTATAAATCTTCATTTTCTATTTTATACATGTCATCTTTAAATTTTGGAAGCTGTCCTGTGCCATACATGGTAGCACTATTTACTAAAAATGGTACATTAACTAGTTCAAAACCTCTACTTCTGTTAAAATCTATCATATAATTAACTAAAGCTCTACTTAGCAAAGCCCCTTCGTTTTTAAGCACACAAAAGCGACTTTGTGAAATCTTAACACCTCTTGTAAAATCAAGCCAATTTAAATTTTCACCCAAGTCATGATGTTCTTTAATTTCAAAATTAAAACTAGGAGGTGTTAAAACTTTTTTAAGTTCTATATTTTCATCTTCGTCTTCCCCAATAGGTACACAATCATCGGGTATATTTGGTATTGCAAAAGCAATTTGTTCCAGTTTTACCTCTAAGTCACTAACTATTTTTGATTGAGTATTTATTTTTTCTTTATTTTGACTTAATTGTGCTTTTAAACTTTCTTTATCTTGTGCTGTTGCAAGTTTTTTGCTAAATTTATTTTGAAAAGCTTGAAATTCTTCTAAAAGCACTTTTTCTTTTTTTAAATTAACAAACAAATCACTTAATTCTTTTAATAAATTTTCATCAATTTTTTTTGTTTTTAATTTTTTTGAAATTTCATCAAAATTATTTTGTAAAAGTTTAAGATCTAGCATGTAACTCCTTTTTATAATCCTATTTTAGCATAAATTTTTTCCATTGTTTCTCGGGCTTGTTTTTTTGCTTTGTTTGCTCCAAATTCTAAAATCTCTTCGATTTTAGAAGGATTAGCTAGTAATTTTTCATATCCTTCTTTAGCTGGAGCAAAGTAATCGTTAATGATATCATTTAGATACATTTTAAAATGCCCATATCCTTCTCCGCCTTTAGTATATCTTGCTTTTAGGACCTCTTGCTCATCTTTGTTTAAAAAAAGTTTTGCAATATTAAAAACATTACAATTTGTATAATCTTTTGGTTCTTCTAGGGCTGTGCTATTTGTAACAATAGAAGAAATTTGTTTTTTTATAGCTTTTGGAGTATTGAAAATATCGATTGTGTTTTGATATGATTTACTCATTTTTGCTCCATCAGTACCAGGTACTACCGCAACTTCATCACTAACTCTAGCTTGAGGTAAGGTAAAAATTTCACCCCATTCATTATTTACTTTTAAAGCTATATCTCTTGCTATTTCAACGTGTTGAATTTGATCTTTACCTACAGGAACTACTTGAGCATTGAAAAGTAAAATATCTGCAGCCATTAAAACAGGATAAGAAAAAAGTCCATGATTAGCATTTAATCCTTTTGTGATTTTATCTTTATAACTATGTGCTCTTTCTAAAAGTCCCATTGGGGTAAATTGAGAAAGAATCCAATAAAGCTCCATTACTTCTTTTACATCACTTTGAAGCCAAAATACGCTTTTTTGTGGGTCAATTCCTAAGCTTAAAAAAGCAGCAGCTGCTTTAAGTGAGTTTTGTTTTAATTTTTCGCCATCAAAACTTGAAGTCATAGCATGATAATTAGCTATAAACATATACATTTGATTTTCTTCTTGCATATTTAGCATTTGTTTTATAGAACCAAAATAATTTCCTATATGTAAATCTCCGCTTGGTTGCAAACCTGTAATAACTCTCATTTTACCTCTTTTTTAATTTCTTTTACTATTTCTTGGATACTTTTGTTTTCGATATCAATAATTATATTTGCTTTTTTTTCATATTTTTGAATTCTTTGTTCGAATAGTATTTTGGCATTGTTGATATTTGTCAATAAAGGTCTTATAGATAATTCTTTAGAATTCAATCTTTGCCACAGATAGTCAAAATTTGCCCTTAAATATATAATAATACCGATATCTTTTAACTTTTTTTGTTCTATAAAACCACCACCGCTTGCAATAGAGCAATTTTGTACATTAGTTAAAAATGAAACAAGTTTTTTTTCTTCTTTACGGAATACTTTCTCTCCATACAATTTAAAGATTTCACTAATTTTAAGATTATATTTTTCTTTGATTAGAATATCTGTATCTAAAAAGAATTTATCATTTTTTTTCGCATAAGCTCTTGCTATGGTAGTTTTACCACAACCCATAAATCCAACAAAAAGGAGATTATCTTTCTTGTTCATCTTTGCTACCTTTTTTTCTTGAAGCTAAAATCAAAGGAACACCTTCAAAATTAAATTGCTTTCTAATTTGGTTTTGCAAATAGCGCTTATAGCTAAAGTGTAAAGCTTTTGGTCTATTCATAATTAAAGCTATTTTTGGTGGTGCTAAATCATATTGAGCTGCATAATAAATTTTTACTAATTTACCATAATCGTGTGGCAGTGGGTGAGCTTTTGTGGCTTCTTCTACTAAAGCATTTAGTTTGGCAGTTGGAATTTTTTGTGTGAAATTTGCAAAAACATCTAAAATTTTATCCAAAAGCACATGTATTCTTTTACCACTTAATGCGCTAACGCTTATTATAGGTGCATAAGCTAAGAATTTAAAACGATCTAGTTTTAATTCTTTTAAAGTTTTATCAAAATCAAGCTCGCTTTTATCCCATTTATTTAGCACGATAATCACACCTAAACAATGCTTAGCAGCAAGTCCCGCAATACGTTCATCAAGCTCGTTAAAACCCTCAGCTGCATCAAGGACTAAAAGTGCAATTTGAGCATTAGCTAGGGCATATTCAGTTCTATTTAGTGCATAACGCTCTAAACCTTGTATTTTTCCGCGCTTTCTAATGCCTGCAGTATCTATAAATTCAATGATTTTATCTTTATGCATAATGCTTTCATTAACAGGATCAATCGTTGTTCCTGCTATATTACTTACCACAGAGCGTTCTTCTTTGACTAAGGCATTTAAAAGACTTGATTTTCCTACATTTACTCTACCTATAATTCCCACTTTAATATGATTTTCATTGATGGTTTTTAGTTTAAAATCTCCACTATATTCATCAAAATTTTCTAAATAACTCTCAAAATCTTCTTCTTCATCTGCATTTAAAAAACTTTCATTTAAAAATCTACTAGTCCACGTGCAAAGCTCATCTATTCCTATATTATGTGTAACAGAGATGTTAAAAACTTCTTTTACACCAAAATTTGAAAATTCCCAAGATCTTTCTTCATCTTTTTTGTTATCTATTTTATTGATTATTAAAGCTGTAGGTTTGTTGAGTTTTTTCATTTCATAAAAAAAAGCTTTATCTTCATCATCAGGTAAAAATTTACCATCTACCATATAAAAAATAATATCACTATTTTTAGCAACTTTAAGTGAATTTGCTTTAACATTTTTAAAAAGTTCATTGCTCTCATCAAGTCCGCCACTATCTATCAATAAGGCTTTTTTATCATCAATTTCTACTTCTATTTTATTAGTATCTCTTGTTGTTCCACTTATATCACTAGTTATAGCTATACGCTTTTTTGCAAGTCTATTAAAAAGGCTTGATTTGCCAACATTTGGTTTCCCTATTAAAATAATACTTTGCATTTATACCCATTTTTCAAATTTTTATTTGTGATTATATAAAAATTGCCTTAAAATTAAGCAAAAAAGACTAAAATAACATGAATTTTTACACGGAAAATAAATGTTAAGAATAGTTAAGAAAAATTTAGGCATATATTTTATGATTATTGCTTCCATAGAATTTGCACTTGTAGGTGCTTGTGCGAAAATTCTAAGTGAAGAAATTTCATCTATTGAAATTATGTTTTTTAGAAATATCATAGGCACTGCTTTTATGCTTTATGCTCTTTCGAAATTAAATTTTCATAAAAGTGGCGGACATTTAGGTTTACTTATATTTAGAGGTGTTATTGGAACAATTGCTTTGTATCTTTTCTTTTATAATGTCGCTAATATTTCTTTAGGGGGTGCTTTTGCTTTTCAAAAAACTGCACCTATTTTTATAGCCTTAATTGCTTTTTTCTTTTTTAAGGAAAGCTTAGGTTTAAAAGCTTGTTTTGGGATTTTAATTGCTTTTATTGGAGTGTTGTTGATTTGTCAACCTTTTGCAGATAGCACTATGCATTCTGGATTTGATTTAAAAAATAGTATTTTAGGAATTTTAAGTGGATTTTGTGCAGCATTGGCACTAACTAGCGTAAGAGAGCTTAGAAAATCATATCCTGCTCCTTTTATAGCTTTATCGTTTGTTTTAATCGGTACTCTTATGCCTTTATTGTCTATGGTTATTGGTTCTTTTTATGATCCAAAAGAGCTTGATTTTTTAATTGCTCCTTTTATAATGCCTAGTTTTAAAGCTTGGGTTTTTATTATTTTAATGGGAATTTTTGGTGCGATGTATCAAATTCATGTTACTAAAGCTTATGGGGTTGCAAAAAAAGCAGGAGTTGTGGCAGGAGTTAGCTATATAGATGTTGTTTTTACTTTATTTTTGGGGATATTGTTAGGAGATAGTTTTCCTAGCTTTATGGTATTTGTTGGAATTTTTAGTATTATCATAGGGGGTATTGTTTTGGTTAGTAAACAAGATAAAGGAAAGAAAAATGGAAAATAAAGCAGATTTGATTTATGGTTTAGAAGATAAACCGCCTTTTGCTAAGGCATTTTTTGCTGCATTGGTACATTTGATGGCTATGTTTGTAGCTGTAATTACCCCTGCATTGTTAATTTGCAAAGGCTTAGGGATAGATGATAGTAATACAGCTAGAATTATATGCATGTCGCTTTTTGCTTCAGGTGTTGCTTCGCTTTTACAGATTAAAACTTGGGGTCCTATAGGAAGTGGGCTTTTATCTATACAAGGGACTAGTTTTAATTTTGTCGCACCTATTATTTTAGGTGGACTTGTTTTAAAAAATAATGGCCTATCTCAAGAAGCAATGCTTGGAGCTATTTTTGGAACTTTAATGCTTTGTTCTACTACTGAAATGATTATCTCTCAAATTTTACCTTTCATTAGAAGAGTGATTTCGCCTTTGGTTTCTGGTATAGTAGTAATGATTATAGGTCTTAGTTTGATTAATGTTGGACTTGTAAGTGCTGGTGGTGGATTTGCTGCTAAGACAAGTGGTGAGTTTGGTTCTTTACAAAATTTATTACTAGCAGGGGTTGTAATTTTAAGCATTATTATTTTAAATCGCTTTAATAATGCTTATATAAGAATTTCTTCTTTATTTATAGCTATGATTATAGGACTTTTGGTAGCTATGACTTTTGAAAATTTTAGTTTTAATTTTAATGAAAAATTACCATTGATATTTTTACCTGATCCTTTACACTATGGTTTGAGTATTGATTATAATCTCATTTTACCTTTGATTTTGGTTTTTATGGTAACTTCTTTAGAAACTATAGGCGATATTAGTGCTACCAGTGAAGTTTCAAATCAACCTGTTAAGGGTGAACTTTATGCGAAAAGATTAAAAGGCGGGGTTTTAGCTAATGGTTTTAACTCTTTTGTTTCAGCCTTTTTTAATACTTTTCCAAATTCATGTTTTGGGCAAAATAATGGTGTTATAGCTTTAACAGGTGTTGCAAGTCGATATGTGGGATTTATTGTAGCTTTTATGTTGATGATTTTAGGTTTATTTCCTATTGTGGCTGATATTACTTTACAAATTCCAGAGCCTATTTTAGGTGGAGCAACTTTAGTGATGTTTGGCACTATAGCTGCAACGGGAGTTAGAATTATTTCTAAGGAAAATTTAAACCGTCGTTCTATTATCATCATAGCTATGAGTTTAGGTATAGGACTTGGAGTTTCTAATAATCCTGATATTTTAGAATTTATGCCAATGTGGTTTAAGACTTTATTTTCTTCAGGGATTGCAGCAGGTGGGATTACAGCTATTATTTTAAATTTTGTTTTCCCTCTTGAAGAAAATAATAAAAATAAAGTAAAATAATAAAAAATAAGGAAGTTATGATGAAAAAAATGATACTAATAGCAGGGCCTTGTGTGATAGAAAATGAAGAGCTTGTTTTTAAGGTTGCACAAGAGCTTGGATGCTTTTTAAAAGATGATAGAATTGATTTTTATTTTAAATCAAGTTTTGATAAAGCAAATAGAACTAGTATTAGTAGTTTTAGAGGACCAGGTCTTGAAAAAGGTTTGGAAATTTTGCAAAAAGTTAAAGATAAATTTGGTATGCAAATTCTTACTGATATTCATGAAAGTTCTCAAGCAAGTGTTGTAGCTGAGGTTGTAGATGTTTTACAAATTCCAGCCTTTTTATGTAGGCAAACTGATTTGTTAGTAGCTGCTGCTAAAACAAAGGCTAAAATAAATGTAAAAAAGGGACAATTTTTAAATCCTGAAGATATTAAATACAGTGTAGCTAAAATTTTACAAACTAGAGGCATTAACGAAGAAGGTTTTGAAGTAGCTAAAAAAAATGGAGTTTTTGTAGCTGAGAGAGGTTCGAGTTTTGGTTATGGAAATTTAGTTGTAGATATGAGAAGTTTGGTTATCATGAGAAAATATGCTCCGGTTGTTTTTGATGCTACTCACAGCGTACAAATGCCTGGTGCAAATGGTGGAAGTAGTGGAGGTAAAAGTGAATTTGTTGAGCCTTTAGCAAGAGCTGCGGCTAGTGTAGGTGTAGATGGATTTTTCTTTGAAACGCACATTGATCCTTGCAAGGCTTTATGTGATGGACCAAATATGCTTGATCTTTTAAGACTTAAAAACTGCGTAAATGCGCTTTTAAAAATTCAAGAAATTATTTAAAAAGGAAAATTATGAAGATAATAGAAGGAAATTTAAGTTTAAAAGGTGATGAGAAGATTACAATTATTAACGCAAGATTTAATCACATCATCACAGATCGTTTAGTTGAAGGTGCTAAAGATGCTTTTTTAAGGCATGGAGGCAAGGAAGAGAATTTAAGTCTTATTTTAGTACCAGGTGCTTTTGAAATTCCTTTTGCACTAAAACAAGCCATAGAGAGTAAAAAATTTGATGGGATTTGTTGTGTTGGAGCGGTAATTCGTGGAAATACTCCACATTTTGATTACGTGGCTGCTGAAACTACTAAAGGTATAGCAAGCGTAGGACTTGGAGCTAATGTGCCTGTAAGCTTTGGAGTTTTAACAACTGATACCTTAGAGCAAGCCATAGAAAGAGCAGGTAGTAAAGCGGGTAATAAAGGGTTTGAAGCTATGCTTACTGTGGTTGAAATGCTTAATTTGATCCAAAAAATTAAGGCTTAAAATGGCTACTAGACACCAAGTAAGACAAAGTATTGTTTCTTTGCTTTATGCAGCACAATTAAATCAAGAAAATAAAGATTTTATTAATGAATTTTTAGATGAGAAAAAAATTCGCAATGACCAAAGAAAATTCACTCTAGATTTGTATAATGGCATTAATGAGCAACTTACTTTGCTTGATGAGAAAATTAATGAGTGCTTAAAAGAACATAAGTTAGATGGAGTAGCTAGTATAGAAAAGGCTATTTTGCGTTTGGGTGCTTATGAGATTTTATTTACTTCTACGCAAAAAGCGATTATTATTAATGAAGCCATAGAGCTTGCAAAAGAAATGGCAGGAGATAATGCTCCTAAATTTATCAACGGTGTGTTAGATAAAATTAATTGGGAAGCGCAATGAAACTTTGTGTGGCTTTTGATGTGGCAAGCTATGATGAGTGTATAAATTTAGCCAAGGAATTAAAAGGTTTAGATCTTTGGGTTAAAATAGGGCTTAGATCGTATTTAAGAGATGGAGTAAAGCTTTTAGAATCGATTAAAAAAGTGGATAATTTTAAAATATTTTTAGATTTAAAGCTTTATGATATACCAAATACTATGGCAGATGCTTGTGAAGAACTTGCTAAGCTTAATGTAGATATGTTTAATATCCATGCAAGTGCCGGGAAAAGTGCTATGTGTATGATTATGGAGCGTTTAAATGTTTTAAGCAAAAGACCTTTGGTGCTTGCCGTATCTGCTTTAACTAGTTTTGATGAACAAGAGTTTTTTGATATATATAAACAAGATATCAAACAAGCTGTTAAGGATTTTTCTAAAATTAGCTATGAAAGTGGTCTTGATGGTATGGTTTGCTCGGTATATGAAAGCTTGCTGATAAAAGAAAATACAAGTACAAATTTTATTACATTAACGCCTGGAATTCGTCCGTTTAAAGAAAATTCAGATGATCAAAAAAGAGTAGCTGATATACAGTGCGCTAAGGATAATTTGTCAGATTTTATCGTGGTTGGAAGACCTATTTATAAAGCAAAAGAACCTAGAAGGATTTGCGAGGATATATTAGAGTATTTAAAATAAGCCTTAAGGCTTATTTTAAATAAACTTTCATTTTTTTATTTTCTAAAATAATTCCTTCTTCATCGTTAATGATTTTAAATTCTCCATTAAAGTATCTTAAGAAATTGTCTTCAAATTTCATAGATTCTTGATCGCAAAGCATTTTTGTTGAAGCAAGATTATCTTCTATTTTTATGCTACTTCCTTGATCTTTATAATTTCCAAAAAATCTATTACATCCAGCTGTTCCAAAAAGCCTTTTGTCTTTATTGTCAAAACTAATACTTGTTTTTGTATTTTGAGGAAGCTTGTAGCTTTTTCCATTTGCTTCATAAGAACTTATGGTAAATTCTTTATTTTGTAAATCATCAACACTTAAATTTGCCACAGAACACCCACTAAAAACAGCTAAACTTGCTATACTTAATGTGATTATTTTTTTCATTTTTATTCTCCTTATACATGAAAATGTTTTAATTCATCTTCTAAATTTTGACAAACTACATTTAACTCATGAGTAACATCAAGCAAAATTTTTGAAATTTCTTCATTTTTATCGCTTAATTTTACCGTTTCTTGCATTTTATCAAGTAAAGATTGTAAAAAAGTTTCTTGTGTGCTTGAGATTTTTCGCATACAAGCATTTGCTAAGTCTCTTGCATTTTCATTGCAAACTTTTACTTCATTGGTTCCTTCTACTAGATCTTTTGCGTCTTGATTTAAAGAATTAATTTCTTTAGCATTATGTTTTAGTTCTTTGGAAACTTCATTAATGTTATCTACTAATTGCTTGGTGATAATAGCAATATTTTTTAAAAATTCTTCTGAGCTTTGAGCAAGATTTCTTACATCTTCAGCAATAACTGAAAAACCACGACCAAATTCTCCAGCACGTGCAGTTTTAATACTTGCGTTTAATGATAAAAGATTAGTTTTATCAGCAATTTCCCCCATCATATCAGAAGCTTTTTTGATCTCTTCTGCTTGTTTTTCCATAACTTCAACTTTTTGAGATAAAACATCTTCATTTTCTGCAACAACTCTTACTTTATCCTAATGAATCAAGCATGGTGTTTAAAACTTTAAAAGATTTTGTGTTTGCCTTATTTGCATTGTTTGAAAGCTCAGCAAGATCTTGCAACTCTGTATGAATTTGCTCACTTAAATGATAAGATCCATCAGTTTTTGTATGACCTTCTTTTGTTCTATTTGCTAGATCAAGCGCATTGGTATTTAAAAGCTTAGATTGTTTATCTGTCATTTGAGAATTTTCATTAGTAGAAATCACTGCATTTTGAATTTTTCAATAAATTGATTAATATAAGTCAAGCTTTGCCTATCTCATCAGTGCTTTTTATGTTAATTCTTGCACATAAATCTCCATCACCGCTAGCTATAGTTCTTTAGCATGTTTTAAAAGATCTAAAACAGGATTGCTTGCAACTATTTTCAAAATATAAAGCACAGCAAAAACAGTAAAAATCAAAGCAACATTAAAGATTATAATATAAGTTCTAGTTGAACTTGCCAAATCATCATCTACATATTTTAAATCATTATACATATCCATAACACCCAAAACATTACTTTCTTTAGCATTAGCATGACAAGCTAAGCAGCTTTCATTAGCAATTAATGGACGTATAAGTCTTAGATAATGTCCTTGATCGTTATTGATTTTAACAGCATATATTTGTGGTTTATTAAACTGTTCGTTGACAATATTTTCATTACTTGTTGTGTATTTTTGCATTTCAAAAAGTTCAATTGTACTCTTTGAAGGATAAATTTTTTTATATCATTTACCTTCAATCTCTCCAGCATCCTTTATAGTTTGTTCTATAATGGCAGGATCGCCTAAATTCATTGCCATTCTTAGTGTTTGAAAAACAGAAGTGCTTAAGGTATCTAAATGTGCACGGCTGATTCTATCGGTCGTTTGCTGAGAATCTTTTTGTAAGATAATTTGCATGATAATAAAACTAATTAGTAATGTAGAAATCATTGCTAAAGATATCTTCGCACCTATGCTTTTAAACATTTGAAGTTCCTTGTGTTAATGTAAAAAGTGTCTTATACCGCTAAAGTATAGTGCAATACCATATTCATTAGCAGCTTGAATGATATCCTCATCTCTTATGCTTCCACCTGGTTCAATAATAGCTTTTACACCTATTTTGCTAGCCTCATCTATGCTATCTCTAAATGGAAAGAAAGCCTCACTTGCCAAAACACAACCTTGTAAATCAAGTCCCATTTCCTTAGCTTTATTAATAGCTGCTTTAGCTGCATCAATACGACTTGTCATACCCATGCCAATGGCTACCATAGCGCCATTTTTTACATAAACTACGTTATTTGATTTGGTAAATGCAGCAATTTTCATAGCTATTTTAAGATCTTTTAATTCTTGTTCATTAGCTTTTCTTTCGCTTTTTAATACTGCATTTTTTAATTCATCTTCTTTAACTTCATCGCTATCTTGATATACAAAACCACCATCTATGTGTTTAAAATCATATTTATCATAAGCTCTAGTTAAAAATGGTGCTTTTTGTGTAAAGATTTTAATACGCTTTTTATCTTTAAAAACTTCCAAAGCATCATCATCTACATTTGCTGCAATGATTACTTCTATATAAATTTCATTGATTTTTTGCGCTAATTCTTTGTCTAAAGTTCCATTGATAGCTACAACTCCTCCATAAGCACTCAAGGTATCGCATTTAAGCGCATGGATATAGCTTTGGAGTAAGTTTTCTTTTATAGCAAATCCACAAGCATTTGCATGTTTTACAATGGCTACTGCTGGAGCTTTGTCAAAAGTGCTTGCTAAATTTAAAGCAGCATTGATATCGGTTAGATTATTAAAACTTGCTTCACCTTTTAAGGTTGTAAAATTGTGCGTGAAAAAGTCATCAAATTCATATAAAGCACCTTTTTGATGAGGGTTTTCTCCATATCTTGTGTCAAACACTTTTTGACCTACAATAAATTTACTTGCCCCAAAACCACCATTAAAACGCTCATTCATATAATTTGCTATATAAGCATCATAATTTGCTGTATGCTCATAAGCTTTGATCATCAAAGCTCTTCTAAAATCAAGATCTAAAGTATTATCTTTTAAAGCTTGGATGATTTTATCATAGTCTAAAATATCACAAACTACAATGACATTTTTAAAGTTTTTTGCACCACTGCGTATCATAGCAGGACCGCCTATATCTATATTTTCTACAATTTCATCAAAATCTTGAGTTAAAATTGTAGTTTTTTTGAAAGGATATAAATTTACACAAAGTAAGTCTATGCTTTCGATGTTGTGTTCTTTGGCTTGTTTTTGGTGACTTTCATCTTCTCTTTTATATAAAATTCCACCATGAATTTTTGGGTGCAAGGTTTTTACGCGTCCTTCAAACATTTCAGGGCTTTGAGTAAAATCACTAACTTCTTGTACTTGCAGGTTGTTTTCTTTTAAAAGCTTATAAGTGCCTCCAGTAGATAAAAGCTCAAAACCTAATTTTGCAAGCTCACTAGCAAATTCTACCACTCCTTCTTTATCACTGACACTAATTAGTGCTTTCATTGATTTTTCCTTTCTATGTATTGTTTTAAAAATTCATAAGCTTCATTAACTTCTTGAAATTTTTTTACACCTTCTTTTAATTTTGCTTCATTGCTGTTGTTCGCGTTTAAAATATCAGGATGATATTTTTTAGCAAGTTCTCTATAGCGTTTTTTAAGCTCTTGCAAATTTACATTTTCGCTTACACCTAAGACCTCGCATGCTTTTTGCAAATTCATACCCACCTTTTGAGTTTGCATAGAATTTAGAAGTCTGTCAAGTATACTTACATCAAGATTAAATGCTTTGACAATGGCTTTTAATACATCTTTTTTAGTGCTGTTAAGTTCTCCATCAATCAAGGCCATTGCAACCAAAACATTTAATATATTAATTCTTTCTTGTTGAGGTAAAGGTACTTCCTTGATGAGTTCTTTGGCTACTTCATAGGTATCATTTAAGGTGTTTTTGTGTTCATTAAAACTTTGTTTTAAAAATTCTCTTTCTCTTGAATCTTTGGCATTGTAATCAAGAATTTGTGAGATCATATTAGCTTCATTTTCGCTAACCCTGCCATCACTTTTTGCTATTTTTGCTAAAAGTGCTATAACATAGTAGTTTAATCTTCTTTTAAAGCCATCAATTCTTTCTTCGTGATAGCCTTGCTTAAAACCTTGAGAGAAACTTTTAGCCCCTTTTTTAAAAGAGTCTAAAAGATCATCTTTACCCCATGTTTTATAATACCAATAAAATGCCAAAATTGCTAATATAAGTAAAACAAAAAGCATTTTTATCCTAAATACTCATTAAATTTATCAAAATAAATTGTTTGTAGTTTTGCTAAAGATATCTTAATATCATCTAAAATGAAATCTTTTTCATTTAAATTTCCAAGTTTTGTAAATTTAATTCCCATTTCATTTACAAATTCAATAAATTTTTCTTCATTTTTTACTCCGACTATGACTCTTGTTGGACTTTCTTCAAAAATAAAGCTTTTGTTTTCAAAATTAGTTTTTACATTAACACCTAAATTTGCCTTTGCGCTCATTTTAGCTAAGGTAATAGCAAGACCGCCTATACCTATACTATTAGCACAGTCAAGTAATTTTGCTTCGTTTGCTTTTAACAGAAAATCCCATAGTTTTAATTCTGCTTTAAAATCAATATCTTCAAGCTCTCCAGCAACTTTTTGATCTAATACTTTTGCAATTAAAGAACCTCCAAAAGTACCTTTGCTTTCTCCAAGTAGATAAATAGTGCTAGTATCTTTGCTAAAATATGATTTTAAAACATTTTCTGCTTTTTCATTTACCCCAACGCAAGCTATAGTTGGACTTGGAAAAATACTTACTCCATCGGTTTCATTATATAAAGAAACATTGCCACTTACTACAGGGGTATTGAGTTCTTTACAAGCTAATTTAATACCTTCACAACCTTGTGCAAATTGCCACATTACCTCAGGATTTTGTGGGTTGCCATAGTTTAAACAATCACTAATTGCTAAAGGTCTGGCTCCTGAGCATGCTATTTTTCTTCCCGCACTTGCAACGGCCGCTGCTGCACCGATTTTTGGATTTACATAGTTTAATCTTGAGTTACACTCAATTGCCATAGAAAGTAAGCAATTGTTTTCTTTAATTCTAATACTATTTGCACCTAAAGCCCCATCACTTTTTAAAGTATTGGTTTGTACGCTTGAGTCAAATTGCTCATAAATATAAGCTTTATTGCTAACATTTTCATCTGCAAGGAGTTTTTCAAATGCTTCTTGGGTAGGAATGTTAAGTTTAAATTGATAGCTTTTTATTTCATCTAAGTATTTTGGCTTAGATACAGGTCTATCAAGCATAGGTGCTTTTTCGCTTAGTGGCTCAATCGGGATCAAACCAACTAATTCATCATGCCAAAATAGTTCCATTTTGCCAGTATCGGTAACTTCGCCTATAATAGCTGCATCAAGCCCCCATTTGTTAAAAATTTCAATAACTTTCTCTTCATAGCCTTTTTTAGCACAAATTAGCATTCTTTCTTGAGATTCGCTTAGCATTAACTCATAAGGAGTCATACCTTCTTCTCTCATAGGAGTTTTATCAAGGTAAAGTTTCATACCGCTACCACTGCGTCCTGCCATTTCAAAAGAGCTTGAAGTAAGTCCTGCCGCACCCATATCTTGAATTCCAACTATATAATCAGTTTTGAAAAGTTCTAAACAAGCTTCCATTAATAATTTTTCAGCAAATGGATCGCCAATTTGCACGGTTGGTCTTAAGCTTTTGCTAGATTCATTAAAACTATCACTTGCCATTACAGCTCCACCAAGCCCGTCACGACCAGTTTTTGAACCCACATAAATTACAGGATTACCTATACCTTCAGCTTTTGCATAAAAAATATCTTTAATTTTGCAAGTTCCAAGTGCAAAAGCGTTAACTAAGATATTTCCATTAAAACACTCATCAAAAGCGCATTCTCCACCTATAGTAGGTACGCCCATGCAGTTGCCATAATGTGAAATTCCACTTACTACACCTTTGACTAAATATTTTTGATGTTTACCTATTTTTTCATCATGGATATTGCCAAATTTTAAAGAATTCATACCTGCAACAACTCTTGCACCCATGGTAAAAATATCGCGTAAAATGCCACCCACTCCCGTAGCTGCTCCGGCAAAAGGTTCTATAAAACTAGGATGATTATGGCTTTCTACTTTAAATACAGCTGCCATACCTTTGCCTATATCAATAACACCAGCATTTTCTCCAGGTCCTTGTATAACCCATGGTGCTTTAGTTGGAAATCCGTTGAGATATTTTTTGCTTGATTTATATGAGCAATGTTCACTCCACATAGCTGAAATTACTCCAAGTTCCAATAAATTAGGTTCTCTACCTAGTATATTTAAAATTTCTTTATATTCTTCATCACTAATTTTATGTTGTTTTACAATCTCTATATCCATCTTTTCTCCTTTTTATTTTCCTAAGCAAAAATTGCTAAACATTGCCTCTAAAATTTCATCTCTTTCAAATTTTTTAGTAAATTGTGCTATTTCATTTATAGCTAAATTTAGTTCAAAAGCAAAAAGCTCTAAAGAATTTTCTTGTAATAAATCTTTTGCACGCAATATTGCTTCGCTTGCATTTTTACAAGCATTTAGTATTAAGGTATTACTAATTAACATTTCATCGCCATCTAGTGTATTTAAGTATTCATTTAAGCTTTCTTTAACAGCATTGGTATTTTTTTGAGCACAAATATGTATACAATAATTACTAATTTTGTGTTGAAATTTAGCTGGTAAATCACTTTTATTTAAAATATAAATGATTTTTTTGTTAAAAGTTTTTAAAACCTGCAATATATGTTCATCTTCTTGTTCAAATTCTTTAGAATTATCAAATACAACTATAATAATATCTGCTTCTTCGATGCTTTTATAACTTAAATTTACTCCGATTTTTTCAATTTCATCATCTGTATTTCTTATACCCGCTGTATCAATGATTTTGACTAAATGAGAACCTATTTTTAAATTTTCTTCAATACGATCTCTTGTGGTTCCCGCAGTACTTGAGACAATAGCTCTATCATGGGCTAGAAGTGAATTTAATAAGGAACTTTTACCTGCATTTGGTTTACCTATTATAGCTATTTTAAAGCCCTCTATGAGTCCTTTTTTACTTAAAGAAATATTAACTATATCACGTAAAAGTTTTGAATTTTTTTCGCACATGATAATGATTTGATTAAGTAAATTTTGTGGCAAGTCATCATCTGCGTAATCAATACTAGTTTCAACAAAAGCAAGGGTTTGGACAAGATCTACTCTAATGGTATTTAAAAATTTACTTAAATCTCCTTTAATATTTTTTGCAATAATATTTGCTGCTTTTGTTGATTTAGACATGATAATATCTTGTATACTGAGAGCTTTTAAAAGATCCATTTTTCCATTTAAACAAGCTCTTTTGCTAAATTCACCAGGATTTGCCAAGCGCGCACCTGCTAAAATAAGCTCATCAAGTAAAATTTCGCTTAGAGAAAAACCGCCATGAAGTTGAAATTCTACTATATCTTCTCCTGTGAAAGAATATGGTGCTTTAAAATAAATCACTAAAGCCTCATCTAAGAAGTCATTATTATTTTTATAAAGTTTACATAAATGTGCATAACGAGGTTTAAGTTCTTTTTTTTGAGTAATTTTTTGGGCAAGATTTAAAGAGTTGCTTCCGCTTAATCTAATGATACTTATAGAGCCTATTCCATAAGCTGTAGCAATAGCGGCTATAGTGTCATTCATTCATTTTTCTTCAAAAAATCATTTACAACGATATATCTTTGCTCATCGTTTTGTTTGATAGCTACATATTTATTCGGAAATCGCTCTCTTAATTTTTCTAATGCAAGTTTTAGCCAAATTCCATCTAATGGTTTAGTTTGTACTTTTCCATTGGTTTCTATCTTTTCTATAAGAATTTTCAAGTAATTATCTATAGCTTGAGTTTGGTTTTCTAAAAATTGTGCAATTTCTAGTCTTGGTTGAATTTTATATTTAGCATTTAGCCAATTGTAGAGTAGATATGAAAAAGCTTTATATCTATGTGCTTCCCTACCTATTAATAAAGCAGCATCTTTTCCATCAAGCTTAATTAAAACACAATTTTTATCCCAAATACTAACTTGTATTACTTTAATATCAAAATCAAAAGTTGCAAGTAATTTCTCTAGGGAAATTTTTATTTCATCTATATAGAAATCAATATCTTTTTCTTCTTCAGATTCTTTATGAAAAGAATCAAAAATAACATCATTTTTTACTTTGTAATATTCTTTAGATTGAATTTCTAGCGGTCTTTGATTCTTTTCTTTGTATTCTTTTTTTTGCTCATTTTTTTCGTAACTTTTTGAAGTATGCTTTGTAGATTTTTCATTATGATTTTTTTTGAATTTTTCATTATGATTTTTTTTATGTCCTTTTACATAAATAATGGCATTTTTCCTAAATAAACCAAAAAATCCTGTTTTAGAATGTTGAATAACATCATATTCTAGATCAATTACAGAACACTCAAATTGTTTTGAGGCCTTTATGAGTGCTGTTTGTAAATCTTTAGCTTCTATGTTCATGTTTAGCTATTTCCTCTTTTTTGTGGTTTTTAAAAAGCTTATTAACGATTATTTGCTGGATAAGTGAACAAATATTATTAATGCACCAATACAAAGTTAATCCCGCTGGGAAAGTTAAGAAAAAGAAAGTAAAAATCAAAGGTAAGAATTTCATAATTTTTTCTTGCATAGGATCTTGTATAGCCATTGGTGTAATAAGCTGTTGAATAAACATAGTAAGTCCCATGAAAATAGGTAGGATAAACCATGGGTCCATTACTGATAAATCTGTAATCCAAAATGCCCAAGGTGCAGCTTTAAGCTCTATAGCATTAAGCAACACTCTATAAATTGCAAAGAAGATAGGAATTTGTATAAGTATAGGTAAGCACCCGCTCATTGGGTTTGCACCGTGTTTTTTATAAAGTTCCATCATATGCAAATTCATTTTTTGAGGATCGCCTTTATAGCGTTCTCTAATCTCTTTCATTTTTGGAGCTAAATCTTTAAGCTTATTCATAGAAATCATTGATTTATAAGTAAGAGGGAAAAGAATAATACGCACAATTAAAGTCATTATAACAATAGCCCAACCCCAATTTCCCATATACCCATGTAAGAAATTTAAAAATTCAAACATTGGCTTAGCTATAAAAGTAAACCAGCCATATTCAATCACATCATCTAATCTTGGATCAATACTTCTTAAAACATCGTGTTCTTTTGAGCCTATATAACCACTTGCCTTAAAAGTATTGTTTGCACTTGCAAATACAATTGAATTTTCATGTTTATCTTTAGTAACTACTGCATTAAGTTGATTATTAAAATTATAAAAGAATGCACTATAGTAACGGTCTGAAGCTGCCATTAATGTAACATTAGAAAAACTTTCATCATTTTCTACATCACCATCTTCAAGCATTGTTATTTTATCTGCTTTATCGAGTATTAACACTCCGTGTACAGTATAACTATCTACTGCTATATTTGGACGATAACCTGGAGTAATAAAATAAGGTGTATCTTTATTTAAATTTATTTCTAAATCGTAGTTTCCATATTTATAAAAAGTGATTTTTTTGGTTATTACTAAATCATTTAAATTTTGAGTAAGAATTAAAGTGGTGTTTTCATCGCTTATATTGACTGTCTTTTGACTAGTTGTGTATGGTGTATTGAAAGCCTCTTGATTGATTTTTGTATCAGCGAATCTGATTTCTAGAGGTAAAGGAGATAAAGAAGTATCTACTAGATTGATACTTTTACCATTTTCATCTTTATACTTTTTATCACTTAGATAAAATTTAGCTATTCTACCTAAAGAATCAATATGTGCCTCAAAATGCTCACTCTTAACTACTGCAATTTCTGCTTTTTGGTTTATACTAAGTTCTGGTTTTGGAGCTTGTGTATTTATATTTACATTGGCTTGTGGAGCTGAGTTGTTTTGTTCTGCTTGAGTTGCATTTTGCTCAACTGGTATTTTTGGGATAAAAAAGTAATCATATATAACAAAAAATAAAAACGATAAGACTACAGCTATTAATATACGTTTTTGTTGGGATAAGTTTTCTGACACGGATTGTCCTTTGAAAATATAATCTTAATTAAAAAAAATTGATTATCTTTGCAAGGTATATATAAATAATTAAGTTGTTTTAAGGCATTATTATGAGGTTTAAAGCAAATACCTGTGTTTAGATTATTCTTGCATATTTTAGGATAATCAATACCGCCTTTAAAAAATGGATTACACTTTAAGATTCTTAAAAAAACTGCCACAAATGCCTTTAAAATATTATTTTTATTAAATTGCCATAAGGCATATTCAGAGCAACTTGGATAATATCTACAACATTTTGGTTTTAAAGGGCTGATAAAAAGCTGATAAAATCTGATAAGTTTTATACAAATTATTTTATACATCCTATTTTTTTTAAACCCCATTTTAAGTTTTTTTCTAATTTAAAAAAAGGAATCTCAGCAATACTTGTTTTAGCTACAAGTATGTATTTTCCATTTTTAACTTGATTTTTAACCTGAAAAAAAGCTGATCTTAAGAGTCTTTTTGCTCTATTTCTCATAACAGCTTTTCCAACTTTTTTACTAGCAACAACAGCAATTTTTTTTTCACTACTAAAAGTATAAAAAATGATCACACCTTCGCAATGCCATTTTTTACCTTCTTTATAAATTGTTGCAAATTCTTCTAAGCTATTAATGCTTAGAAAATCTTTTATACTGCTAATCTTTTTCTACCTTTAGCACGTCTAGCGTTGATTACTTTACGACCGTTTTTACTTTTCATACGCACGCGAAAACCATGAGTTCTTTTCTTGGGAGTTTTGTGTGGTTGATATGTTCTTTTCATATTTTTTTCCTTAACTTAAAATAAAAAACAAAATAATAAACGAGTATTTTAACAAAATCTTACTTAAATCTGCTTTTAATTAAGAGTTATTTTAAAAGTTTTTGCTAAATTTTTGTATTTGTTTTAAATTTTTACAAGGAACAATAATGAAATTTGAAATTTGTGAGAGTAAAAAAGAGGATTTAGAAAAAATTTTGGAGCTATTAAAAGAACTTGCTGTCCATGAAAATATGCTTGATAGTGTAAAATGTACAACCAAGGAACTTGAAGAATCCTTTTTTAAACATAAATATGCTAAGGCGTTAAGTTTGAAGGTTGATGATAAAATTATAGGATATGTAATGTATTTTTATACCTTTTCATCTTTTTGGGGTTTAGGAGGTTTATATCTAGAAGATATTTATATTCAGCCAAAGTATAGAAAAAAGGGTTATGCTAAAGCTGTTTTTAGATACTTAGCACAAATTTGTAAGAAAAAAAATCTTAAACGTTTAGAATGGGTATGTTTAAATGATAATGATTTGGGCATAGAGTTTTATACCGCACTTAATGCACGCCATATGAGTGAATGGAGAACATATCGTCTAGAAGGAAAAAATTTAGAAGCATTGATGTAATGGATAAAAGAAATTTACATTATTTAAGAGCTTTTGGCTTTGAATATATAGAAGAGCAAATGCAATTTAAAAAGCATGATTTAAATTTTGAAGAATTAAAAGACAAAGTTAAAAATTGCAAGCTATGTCATTTTTCTAAATTGAGAAAAAATATTTTAATGGAAAAAGAAGTTAAAAACGCTAAAATTATAATTTTTCAATCCTTTGTTGATAAAGATGAGAATGAAAGTGGAAAGCTTTTTGCTTCAAAAGCTAAACAAGAGCTTTTACAAATATGCAAAGAGCTCTTGAATTTAAGTGAAAATGAGATTTATTTCTCTTATATGATAAAATGTTTTAGTAATTTTAAAATTGATGAGTATGCTGTAAATTCATGTTTACCATATTTTTATAGTGAACTTGAATTTATTAAAGCAAAGCTTGTTTTATGTTTAGGCAAAGAAGCTTTTGCTGGCTTGGGTTTTGAAAATTTTCAAAAGTATAAGGGTCAATGGCTTCATTTTAACAATATTTTACTTTTACCAAGTTATGATTTGAATTTCTTAAATAAAAATCCTAGCTTTTATACTGAATTTATAGAAGATATTAAAAAAATAAAAGGGTATTTATGAAAAAATGTTTTATTTGTGTAATAATGAGTTTGGCCTTAGCTTCGAATATTTTTTCCAAAGAACAAAGGCCATCTCCTATAGAACCTAGTGAATCTTTTTATCCAAATTTAGAATTCCAAAATTGTGATAATGAATGTTTATTTTCTTTATTGGAAACAGGACTTTATTTTAATTTTTTGTCAAGGTTTAGTAGTGATAACACAAATGAACTCTTAGTAAATATTTATGCAAAACTTTTAAATTCCATTATAGATTTTGAAAAAAGAATTCAAAAGAATGCAAGTGTAAAATTAGCTATCATTATTCCTGAGCAGACTATTAAAAGTTATTCCAATACTATAATAAATTCAAGTATAGCTTATCTTTTAAGACAAAGAGCACAGATAAAAGTAAAAGTTTTTTTGATAGGTACTGAAGATGAAAGTAAGATAACAAAAGCTTTTAAACAAGCACAAAATGAAAAATTCAATTATATTATTGCAGGCTTTACTGAAAAAGGTGTAAAAAATTTGCTCAAAGAAAATCTTGATTCAAATATAAAAGTTTTTATTCCTACTGTACATAAGAGATATATTAATACACAAAATGAAAATGTGTATTTTGGAAGTATAGATTATCAAAAACAGCTTCAAAAACTTTTAGAATTTTCTAATGGTAAAAATATTATTTTTTCAGAGGGAACACCTTTGGCAAGTCGTTTAGATGGAATTGTTCTAAATGCAGGTGATGGAAATGAGAAAATTTATACTATCAATAGTTCTAAATTTGATTTTAAAAGTATTTTAAACCAAAACAAAAGTTTTCAAAATTCAAGTATCATTTTAAATACTTCTTTGATTAAAACAGCACTTATAAGCTCTCAAATAAGAACTTATGATATAAAGCCTTTTGTGTTACTATCTACCCAAATAAATTATAATCCTATATTATTAAGCTTAACACAAATTAATGATAGAAAAAAGCTTTTATTAGCAAATTCTATTTCTAATGAAGATCAAACTTTAGGTTATTTAAATGAGGTTTTTTCGCAAAATATTAATTACAATTGGATAGCCTATGCAACTAGTGTTGGACTTGACTATTTTTACACGCAGTATTTGGATAAAGACTCTCAAAGAATCTTCAATGAAAGTTTAAATAATAATCAATTTGATTATAAAGTTAAAATCATTCGTTCGCAAGGTTTAGGTTTTGTTCCTTTGCAAGATCAGTAAAAATTTTAACTATAGCTTCATCTATAGGAGTCACTTTTTCACTTTTCAAAAAAGCTAAAGTGACTTCAGCTTCAAAAAGTTTCGTGTTTTCTTTATAAATCTCTTGTTTTATAAATACCGAAGCTTTTTTAAGTTTTATGATGAAAGTTTTTACCTCTATGAGATCACCAAGTTTGGCTGGTTTTAAAAAGTTGCAATTTGCTTTAGTAAGCAAAAAATGCCCCTTGTTTTTATCAAAAATGTCTGCGTTCTTTTGAAAAAATATTTCACTTCTTGCTCTTTCACAAAATTTTAAATAATTGCTATGATATACAACACCTCCTGTATCGGTATCTTCGTAATAAATTCGTATTTGCATAAAAAATCCTTGTTGTATTAATATGGTATTTTCTATTTGTTTTTAGAAAAAATAAATGGCTAAAATACAATATAAACTAGCAAAAACAAATTTTGCCACAAAATAATTTATTATTGAATAAAAATTGATTTACTAGTAAGTTTTTTGTTATTAAATGTAGTATTGTTAATACAATAAATTTAATAATACTTTTTAATTCTAATTTTTTAAGTTAAAAAAACAATAAAATCTCAAAAAGTATAAAGTATTTTATTCTAATTTAAAATATAATTTTATGTTAGAATTATATTTTAATTATATAAAAAGGAAAATCATGCAAATATCACAAAAAATTTTTCAATTTATAGCTATCATAGCTTTTATTTTTGGTGTAAGTGCAAATGCACTTAGCGAAGGTAAAGAATATATTGTTCTAAAAACACCTATTCCAAATGCACAAAATTCATTGATAGAAATTTTTTCTTATCGATGCATTCATTGTTATAACCATCATCAGTTTCATACTTTGGCAAAGGTTAAAGAAGCTTTACCAAATTTAAAATATGATATTTTTTCGGTTAGTTCTATGAGCGAGTATGGTGGAGTTTTAAATGAAATGTTTGCTTTAGCTTCCTTTAAGGAAAAAGCTTTAGGTAAAGATGCCGCAAGTAATGACAGCTTGACTTATAAATTAGCCGATGTTTATTTTGTAAGTCATTTTGATCAAAAGATAAATTTAAGTGATCTTGATTTTTTTTATAAAATTGGCTTGAATGTTATTGGTGTTAGTAAAGAAGAATTAGAGAAATTTTTACAAACCAAAGAAGCTAAAGAAATATTAGCAGCCTATGATGTGGCTAATGATATTTCAAGAAATTACGGAACACCTGCTTTTGTAGTAAATGGAAAATATCAAATAAACCCTGATTATATTACTTCTTTAGAAGAGCTGATTCGTATTGTTGATGAGTTAAGTAAAAAATAATTGTTTATCTTTAATGATAAACAATTATTTAATTTATTTTTAATTTGTATTATGTTAATCTACCGAAACAGTAAAATTGTATTTTACTGAATTTTTACTTCAAGGAGAAATAATGACTTTTTTGCAAAAAATCATTAGTGTTGCTATTTTGGTTTTTGGTGTGAGTGCATTTGCTATAAGCGAAGGTAAAGAATACATCACTCTTAAAACTCCTATAATAGGGGGGGGGGGGAATGAAAATTCTCTAATAGAGATTTTTTCTTATCGTTGTACTCATTGTTATGATCATCATAAGTTTAATACTTTGGCGAAGGTCAAAGCAAAACTCCCAAATTTAAGATATGAAATTTTCCCAGTTAGTTCAATGGGGGATTATGGCAAACAAGCCAATGAGCTTTTTGCTTATGCTGCTGCAAAAGATAAAATATCAAATACAGATGTAACCGCAAAAGAAAGTTTGAGTCACAAGCTCGCAGATGCTTATTTTACGGCTTATTTTAAGAAAAAACAAAGATGGGGTGCTGGAAAAGATCCTGAGAGTTTTTATGCTGTAGGTTTAAAAGCAATAGGTATTTCTAAAGCAGAGCTTGATGAATTTTTATCAACTCCTCAAGCACAAGAAATTTTAAAATCATATGAACCGGCTAATGATATTTCAAGAAATTACGGAACACCTGCTTTTGTGGTAAATGGAAAATATCAAATCATTCCTCAAGCAATAACTTCTCCAGAAGTTTTGGTAGAAATTGTTGAAGAATTGATTAAAAAGTAGGCTATTTATGCAAAAGTTTTTTACTGATATTATGAGTACATGGCAAAATACTAGGTTTCCTTGGATTTTAATGATAGTCGTAACTATAGGTCTTACTTTTATAGCTCATTTTTTATTTCAAGAATACCTTTTTATGGAGCCTTGTGAGCAATGTGTTTATATTCGTTTTGCAATGCTTGTAATGGCATTTGGTGGAATTTTAGCCTTAGTAAATCCAAAAAATGATATTTTAAAAATTTTTGCTTATACTTTTGGTTTTTGGGGGATTTGGCTTGGTATAGAATATTGTATATTACTTAATACCATTCATGAAGTAGTTCATTCTGAAAATCCTTTTGGAGGTGTAGATGGGTGTAGAGAAATTCCTTTATATCCTTTTAATCTAGCATTACACGAATGGCTTCCTGGCTGGTTTTTACCAACAGGTGAGTGTGGAATGGATACTCCTGTTGTTCCAGAAGAAGCATATGGAACTTTAAATGCTTTTCAGAAGTTTTTTGTTGGAACTCCTCCTGATTTAGATGATGGGCTTTATAGCAATGGCTGGTATTTAATACCAAGTATTAAATTTATGAATATGGCCATAGCTTGTTTAATAGCTTTTTGTTGTTGTTTAGTTGCTTTAGGTTTTATGTTTATAGGATATATATTATCAAATTTTAAAGCTAAAATTTATGCTGGAATTGTTATTGTTTTGGTTGTTTTATTGAAAATTTTAGGTGAACCAAATACTGAAGCAATTTTAGTTTCTTTAATTTGAAGGTATTAAAATGAAAATTAGTAAAATTGTAAGTATGATATTAGTTGCAAGTTCTGTTGTTATAGCTCCAAGTGTAACTTTTGCTATGGGTGGGCCAAGCGGGGCAAAATTAGATTGGCAAATTCAAGGCAAAATTGGTGCTGTAAAATTAAACCCTTACGGTTTATCACCTCTAACAGCTGTAATCATGGATGGAGGATATAAGTTAAGTAATGTTAAAGTAACAATAGAACCAAAACCAGGTGGTCAAGTCATTTCTTATGGTGTTGATTCTAAGAGAATAAAAACTTATGGGGGGATACCTATTTTTGGTCTTTATCCCTCATATTTTAATACTGTAAAGGTTAGCTATACAAAAACTGCTTTTGGTAAAAGTGAAAAAGTTGTCAATGAAGTGTATAAAATAGCAACTTCAGGAGTTTATATAGAGCCTGCTGGAAATACTGCACAAAGAGGAGTTCCTTTTGAAAGTGTTAAAGTAATAAAAGCGGATAAAGGTTTTCAAGATAGATTATATTTAGTTAATAACGCACCAGGAAAGCAAAATGGTAAAGGTTCTCAATCTGTTTGGAATAACCCAGCAGGTGGTGCTATGGAATGGGATGAAAACTCCAACGTTTTTATTATAGATACCAAGGGTGAAATAAGATGGTATTTTGATAATGCTAAATTGATGGATTGGAATAATATTTACAATCGTGGTATTATGATGGGTTTTCATCAAAATGAGGATGGTGCTTTAACGTGGGGATTTGGTCAAAGATATGTAAAATATGACTTAATGGGTAGAGAAATTTTTAATCGTCAATTACCTTTAGGTTATATTGATTTTTCTCATTCTATGGATAATATGCAAAATGGTAACTATCTTTTAAGAGTTGCTTCTGCTAATGTTAAGCGTCCTGATGGAAAAAACGTTCGCACTGTAAGAGATGTGATTATTGAAGTAGATAAAAATGGAAATGTGGTAGATGAATGGAGACTTTTTGAAATTTTAGACCCATATAGAAGCAATATTATCAAAGCTCTTGATCAGGGTGCTGTTTGTTTAAACATAGATGCAAGCCAAGCAGGTAAAACATTGAGTGATGAAGATTTGGCTAAAATGGATGAGAGTGATGCATTTGGTGATATAGCTGGTACTGGTATAGGAAGAAACTGGGCTCATGTAAATAGTGTAGATTATGATCCAAGTGATGATAGTATAATTATATCTTCGCGTCATCAATCTGCTATTATAAAAATAGGTCGTGATAAAAAAGTTAAATGGATTTTGGGTGCACATAAGGGTTGGAAAGATAAATTTAAGAATGTGTTATTGCAACCTGTAGATAGCAGTGGTAATAAAATTGTATGTGATGATGAATATAGCAAATGTCCAGGTTATGAAAATGAAGAAGGTGGTTTTGATTTTACTTGGACTCAACATACAGCTTTTAGAATAGATGAAAAATCTGACAAGCGATATATTTATATTACTGCTTTTGACAATGGTGATGCAAGAGGTATTGAACAGCCTGCTTTTTCTACTCAAAAATATAGTCGTGCAGTTGTTTATAAAATAGATCAAAACAAAAAAACAGTTGAACAAGTTTGGGAATATGGAAAACAAAGAGGTAATGAATGGTTTTCTCCAGTTACTTCTTTAACAGAGTATCATAAAGATAAAAATTCAATTGTAGTTTATAGTGCAACTGCTGGTATGAGTTTTGATTTAAGTAAAGGTGTTTCTGTTGGTGAGCCTAAGCCTGAAATTGATGAATTTAAATGGGGAGCTAAAGAACCTTCAGTGCAAATTAGATTTACTGGAACAAATTCTGGCTATCAAGCAATGCCTATTGATTTAAATAAAGCTTTTGGTGCTAAATAAATTAAAATCCCAATCATTATTATATGGTTGGGATTTTAAAGGGGATATTATGAAAATGAGTAAGATTTTAAGTACGATATTGCTTACTAGTTCTATTATGATTGTTACTTCAAATACAGCCTTGGCTATTGGAGGTCCAAGCGGGACAAACTCTTATAAAGCAGCTGGACAGATAGGAGCTATTTATATGAATCCTTATAAAGTAGCTCCTTTGACTGCTATTATTTCAAATGGTGGTTATAGTTTAACTGATGTAGAGGTTGTTGTAAATGCAAAAACTAAAAATGGAGTTGATATAAAATATAAAGTTTCAAATAATGAAGCTAGACAACATGGAGGAATTCCTATTTGGGGTCTTTATCCTGATTATATTAACGAGGTTATCGTAAAATATAAAAGAAATGGAAAAGCTATAAAAGAAACTTATAAAATTTATGCACCACCAGTTTATGCAAAAGGACCAGGAGTTGATCAAAAAAATGTTTTTCCAAAAGCAAAAGTTATAAAGACTGATAAAAAATTTAGAGATAGTCTTTATTTGATTAATCATTTAATGCGTGCACCTTTATCAAATGCAGCGCAAGCTGTTTGGAATAACCCAGTAGGTGGCGCTATGGAATGGGACTTAGAAGCTTATGTTTGGATTATAGATTCTAATGGTGATATAAGATGGTATTTAAAAACTGATGAAATTAGAGATCCTGATAATATTTACAAAAAAGGTAATATGATGGGATTTTTTCAAACTAAAGATGGTGCTCTTTTGTGGGGAATGGGTCAAAGATATATGAAATATGATTTGATGGGTAGAGAAATTTTTAATCGTCGATTACCACTTGATTATATTGATTTTTCACATCATATCGAAGAAACATCTAAAGGTAATTATCTTTTAAGAGTTGCTTCTGCTGATTATAAGCGTTCTGATGGAAAAAATGTTCGTACCGTAAGAGATGTTATTGTTGAACTTGATCCTAATGGTAAAGTTGTTGATGAATGGAAAACATTTGAAATCTTAGATCCTTATCGTTCTACGAATATTTTAGTACTTGATCAAGGTGCTGTTTGTTTAAATGTTGATGCTAGTAAAGCAGGAACAACAGCTTCTAAGGAAGAATTAGAAGATCCTAATATGCCTTGGGGAGATGTTACTGGCGTTGGTGCTGGAAGAAATTGGGCACATATTAATAGTGTTAATTATGATCCAAATGATGATAGTATTATTCTTTCTGTGCGTCATCAAAGTGCAGTAATAAAAATTGGACGAGATAAAAAAATCAAATGGATTTTAAGTGCTTTTGATGGTTGGGAAGATAAGTTTAAACCCTATTTGCTTCAACCAATTGATAAAAATGGTAAAAAGATATTTTGTGAAAATAGTAAATGCCCAGGTTATGAAAATGAAGAAGGTGGTTTTGATTTTACTTGGACTCAACATACAGCGTATTTAATTCCTAGTATGTCAAAAAAAGGAATAAGTTATGTTTCTGTTTTTGACAATGGAGATACAAGAGGTATGCATCAACCCGCTTTTTCTACTCAAAAATATAGTCGAGCGGTTGTTTATAAAATTGATGAAAACAAAAGAACAGTTGAACAAGTTTGGGAATATGGAAAACAAAGAGGATTTGATTGGTATTCTCCTATAACTTCAGTTTCGCAATATTTTCCAAATACACAGAGTATGTTTATTTATTCAGCAACAGCTGGACTTGGAAAATTTCTTTTAAATCAAGGCGAAACTATGCCAATTCTTAATGAAATAGATTATAAAAGTGGTAAAGAACTTGTTGAAATTCGTTTTGAGGGAATGGGAGCAAGTATAGGATATAGAGCTTTGCCAATCAATCTTAATAAAGCTTTTGAATAAAATTAACCTCTACTTGAAAAGTAGAGGTGTATTATATTAGCACAAATAAGAATTTTTACAAATATAATTTTAAATTGTAACAAAATACAGATTTTATTTTTTAAGATTATAGTTTTCGAATATAATTTTTTAAATACTTCTCTCTTTGAGGAGAGAAGTATTTATTTTATAAATAGCCAAAACTTAAAGCTAAAAAGTAGCCTACTATACAAGAAACAATAACACCAATTAGACCTGGTAAAATAAAACTATGATTGATAACAAATTTACCAATTTTGGTAGTTCCTGATCTATCAAATTGTATAGTAGCTAAGTCACTTGGATAAGTTGGTAAAATATAATATCCATAGCAAGCTGCTGCAAAAGCTACAATAATACCCGGTTCAACTCCAATTCCTAAAGCAAGAGGAACAAATGCTGCAATTGCAGCTGCTTGGGAATTAACAAATTTAGAGATAAGTAAAAGCATAACAGCATAAGTCCATGGGTGATTTATAACAATATTACCTAAAGATTCTTTCATCATAGGAGTATGAACTGCAAACATAGTATCTGCCATCCAAGAAATTCCAAAAACTGCAACTAAGGCTATCATACCTGATTTAAAAATTTCATTTTTAGCAATTTTACTTGCATCAAGTTTTGTAAATATGATTAGTGCTGCACCTGCTAAAAGCATAAACATTTGTATGGTTGCAACCATATTCATAGGTTTTGTTACACCTTTTGAGGTAAATTGAGGTCTAAGTTCTGGGAAGGCCCCGAGTATAGCTACTATTGCAATAGCACCTAAGAAAATCCACATAGCTACCCATTGAATAGTTGGAAGTTTTTGACCAAGAAGAGTCTTGCTATCGCCATAGATATATTCTTTTTGCTCTGGATCTTTAATTCTTTCTTGAAAATCTTCATCTTTATCAAGATCTTTTCCTCTAAACCAAGAAAAAATTCCTATAGCTAAAACACCGACTAAAGTAGAAGGTATGGTAATAGCAAGTAAATCTACATAACCATCAAAACCTGCTAGTGGATTTTTGTTAATTTCTGGATTTAAAAGTAAAGCAGTTAAACTTACAACAGCAACTGAAACAGGACTTGCAATAACTCCAAGTTGAGATGATATACTTGAAGCAGCCATCGGTCTTTCTGGACGAATTCCATTTTTAATGGCAATATCATAAATAATAGGCATCATAGTGTAAACTACATGTCCTGTTCCACAAAGCATGGTAAGAAAACAAGTTACAAAAGGAGCTAAAATAGTTAAGAATTTAGGATTTTTTCTTAAAACTTTTTCTGCAATTTGTAGCATTACATCTAGACCACCACTAGCTTGTAAAGTTGCACTTGCAACAACAACAGCTAAAATGGTTAACATAACATCAATTGAAGGTTTTCCAGGTGCAACAGCAAAACCAAAACTTAGAACTAATAATCCTATACCTCCTAGTAAACCTAAGGCTATACCACCCTTTTTTGCTCCATAAAAAAGACAAATGAGTACTACGGCTAATTGAATACTAAATTGAGTGCCTTCACTAAGGCTGGTTAGCATTTCCATACTTTCTCCTTTTTTAAATATGCAAGAGTATAATATGAGTTTTATTAAAAGTAAATAAATTATTTATATTTTAAATAAATATTTACCAATATTTTGAAATTATTCATCAAAATATTGGTTTTTTATGTTTTATTGGTAGTTTTTTAAGATGGCAAAAAGAATTTTGCTGATTTTTTCGATAGAAGATATTTCACATTTTTCATCAGTGGAATGAGGACTATATATATTTGGTCCTATGGAGCAGCATTCTAGAGGTTGTTTTTCACTTATAACTCCACATTCTAAACCAGCGTGTATGGTATAAAGTTTTGCATTTGGGTTTTCTTTTTTAAAATAACTTAGAATTTCTTCTCCAAAATTTGTGTCTTTATTAGCCCAAGGTGGATAAAAATTTGCACTCAAGACTTCACAATTTTGCATTTTAAAATAAGTTAATGTTTCAAATTCTATGTTTTTAAGCTCTTGTAAATCATTGGATCTTGCAAAGAGTTCAAAATGAAATTTACCATCTTTTTCATAAGCTAGTGAAAGATTTATACTTGTTTGGACTAAATTTAGTTTATGATTAAAAGTTCTTACTCCTTGTGCAAAAGCATTAATAAGATTTAAAATGATTTGGGAATTTTTATAGTATTTTCTTTTGATTTTACCCAAATAATTTACTTTAAAATGATTGTTTTCTTTTGGAGGATTTTTAAAAAAAACTATGATTTTGGCATGTTTTGGTATAGAGTTGATTCTTTCACCCGCATTAAATTCGCAAAGCTCACCTTGATTTTGAGAGATGAAATAACTTACTTCTTTAATAGATGATTTGATATTTTTCACTATATCAATCCCTGAGTGACCACCCTTAAATCCGTTGGCTTCTACCTCATAACAATCTTCTTCTTTTTCATCTATTTCTAAATTTAAATTAGCAAAAATATCTACTCCACCTGCACAACCTATAACTACTTCATTATCACTTTCATGATCTAAATTTAAAAGCTTATTTGAAATTATAGTGTGTGAAAGATTGTTTGCTCCACAAAGTCCAACTTCTTCATTATTTGTAAAAAGGCATTCAATGTTTTCAAATTCTTTTAATGCCTGCATCATTAAAGAAACACCTATACCATTATCTGCACCTAAGCTTGAATTTTTTGCTTTTAAATATCCATTTTCTTCATATATTTGTATATTCGGAGCTTCTCCCATGCAAACCATATCATAATGGCTTTGTAAGCAAATTTTTGGATTGCCTTTGTATGTATGGATATTTCCAGCTTCATCGATATTTACCTGACAATTTTGATTTTTAGCAAAATCAACAAGAAAATCTTTTAATTCTTCAGTTTTAAAACTACAATGTGGTATTTTAGTTATTTGTTTAAAATTTTGTATAATTTCTTGCATAAATTTCCTTTTTTTGCTGTAATTATGACATATTTTTATATAGATGAGATTAAATGAAAAATTTAAACAGAAAAATAAAATTAATAATAAGTTTTTTAAATGATCCTAGAAAAATTATAATCTTACTTTTTTTAATTGTTTTTACTTATGTTTTAAATTATGATGATAATTCTTATGTTGAGGCTAAAATAATTAATATATTAGATGGAGATACTATTGAAGCTCAATTTTATGAAAAAAAACATAAAATAAGACTTTTTGGAATTGATGCTCCAGAAAATGATCAAGCTTATGGAAAAACATCTATGCAATTTTTAAGCACTATTATATTAAACAAAGAAGTAATTTTGAATATTAAAGGCGAAGATAAATATGGTAGAATTTTAGCAATTTTATACTTAAAAGATAGAGATATCAATCAAGTGATGGTTAAAAATGGCTTTGCTTGGGCTTATGAATATTATAGTGATTTATATTTAAAAGAACAAAATCAAGCTAAAGAAAATAAAAAAGGATTATGGAAAGATGAAAATCCTATAGAGCCACATAAATGGCGTAAACAAATAAGATTAAAATAAGGTAGTAAAAAATGTTTAAAAAAATATGTTTTTTTGGATTTTTAGTTTTGTTTTTTAGCGGTTGTTTTGTAAATGAAAGAGGGATTTCTAATCGTTTTTATGATGATTGTAAAGAATACTATGATGCTAGTGGGATGTATCACAAAGAATGTCCAAAAAATTGGGTAGATTTACCATTAACTCCCGATTCCTTTTAAAGCAGCGTTAAGCTCCCTTTGTTGAGAAGCCTCTTGTTTGGAAGGTTCTTGTTTAGAGACTTCTTGTTGGTTTTTACTCGTATTGGTTTTACTTTGTTTTAGTTTAAAAATATGATCATCTGTAGTTATAACTTGAAAAGAGGCATCAAAAATCTTAATTTCATTTACAAACCCTACAACTTTAACCTCTCTTTTTCTTGAATCATCACTAAATAAAGCACTTGCTTCAAGATTTAATATATCTCCTACTTTTAAAGGTGCATAGAAAAAACTTCTAGAACCTATTAAAACACTAAATTCCTTATTGATAGCTGCTTGTGCTATATAATTTGCTGCATTAAATACAAAACCACTGTGTACTAATCCTAATTCATCAACAGCCATATCATGTGTTGTAATTAAAATACCTTTTGCAAAGTTTTTTTCTATATGAGAAATGCTACCAGCAAGATTATTGTTTATACCAGGACAAGTTATGAGTTCTGACTTAATTCGATTTAATTCTTCTGGATCTATTAGTTCTTCAATGCTAACAGCACTTACTGTTTTTGCCATTTTTACACCTTTAATTTAACATAAATTCTTTTTGGTGCTTCATAGCCTTCGCAAGTTAAATTTGAGTCGTTTTGATCTAAGAATTGATCCAAAGAATATGAATCTATCCACTCTGTTTTTCGTTGTTCAACTTTATCAGTTTGTTTAGTTGCTATAACTTCAAAATTTTTAAAACCTGCTCTATAACACCAATTTCTTAAACCTAATATCGACGGAATAAAAAAAATATTTGATATTTTAGAGTAAGTTTTTTGTGGAATGAGAGCTATTTCTCTTTCATCTTCTATATACATAGTATCTAAAAAGACTATACCATTTTTATTTAGAGATTGTTTGAGTTGTTTTAGCATAGTTATAGGATCGCTACGATGATAAATTACACCAAGACAAAAGATAACATCAAATTTAATGTGATAATTTGGCACATCGGCTACACCTAAGAGTTCATAGTGTATTGGGGTTTTTGCTATAGAATTTAAAAATAAAAATTGTAAATAATATTTAATAGATGGATCAAAACCTATAATTTTTTGAGGATTAAATTCAAGCATTTTAAACATATAATAACCATTATTACATCCAATATCTGCCACTACTTTGTTTTCAATATGGGACATGTGATCTTTTAAAATATTGAATTTGACAAAACTTTGCCATTCTGTATCTATAAATAAATCATTAATTTTAAAAGGTCCTTTACGCCAAGGTTTTAATTCTAAGGCGATATTTTTAATTTCGCTATCTAAATTTTTATTGCAAAAAATATCAAAACTTTCATTTATAGTATAATCTGAGTTTTGAACTTTTGCACTAAGTTTTTGAATTTTTTCATATAAGGGGTGTTTTAAAATTTGCTTTAATAAAGCATTATTTTGCATATTTTTCCTTGAAAAACTCCCTTATTTGGGAGTTTTTAT
Organism: Campylobacter sp. RM16704; assembly: GCF_000816245.1. Classification (NCBI taxonomy): domain Bacteria; kingdom Pseudomonadati; phylum Campylobacterota; class Epsilonproteobacteria; order Campylobacterales; family Campylobacteraceae; genus Campylobacter; species Campylobacter sp. RM16704. Next base: position 572,334 of record NZ_CP007769.1, read on the forward strand.
TATTGAAGTAGGCTTGCTAGTTTAGTTTGTAATATTATATTTGAGTGAGCATTTGCAAATAAAAATGCATTTTCTTTGAGATAGTTAGCATTAAAGTCATTAATGTTTTGTGCTATGTCGTTATTTTGTAATTTACTTTCAGCATCTTTAACATTAATACTAGTTTGCATAGATGAATTAATATTAGAGTGGATTGCATTAATTCCAGCACCAATATCTGCACGTAAAGAGCCTATTTGATCTTGAAAATCACGAATTCCATCTTGATTTTCAAGGTTTAAATTTGCTGTACTTGGCTGATTTAAATTGATGTTTTCAACACCAGTACCAACGACAAAATCCATACTTTGAAAAACATTTTTCCCATTAAAAGTAGCATTGGAAAATGCATCATTGATAGAAGTCACAAGTTTATTTGCTTCAGCATTTAGCATACTTTTTTGTCTATCATTTAAGGCAGCATTATTTGAACGTATCGATAGTTCATTAAGTCTATCTGCTGTAGCTGAGATGTTATTTAAAGCTGAATCAGCAATTTGTAAAACACCTATTGCATCATAAGCATTTAAAACACCTTGATCTATAGTGCTATATTGATTTCTTAAAGAATCAGCTATAGCTAAATTTGCCCCATCGGTTCCATCTATAGCACGCATAGCAGCTATATTTTCTAAAGCTTTTTCTTGATTTTTTTGAGCTTGATTTAAATAATGATTTTGTTGAGTTGTTCCTATATCACCTATTTTCATCTTTGACTCCTTTTAAAGACTTTATTAATTATATCATTTTTTTTTGTTTAAAATTTAAAAAAAATAAAATAACTTGTGATAGCATAATAATTTTCATCACAACTTCACTTGCATCATGAATTTTTATAAATTCTTGAGTTTTAGTCGCTTTTTCTCCTAAGTTTTGTGCTTCTAAAACATAAGCAGTGAAGTAAAATACAAAAAGCAAGCTTAATACCAAAATAATTGAAGAAAGCATAAATTTTGAAAAATTTATTTTAAAAGTTAAATTTTTATCTTTAAATGAAAAAATTTCCATTAAAATAGACAAAGTACTCACACCTAGTAAAACATAACCAAATTGCACAAAAATATGTGTCATCAAAAGCCCACTTTGAAAATGGCTTAAAATCCCTTCACCTATAAATTTAGCAGGATAAAATATAGTTGGAGCTAAAAATACACCTATGCTAATTTCAATCCCTACTAAACTTGCTAGCAAAAATAAATATATTGATTTCATTGTCTTCTCCTAATAAAATAATTATAATTTAATTTTTTAAATTCCATGCAATAAAGGCTCTATCAAAACCATTGTAATCCTGATAAAAAGTGACCTTAAAGCCATTTTCTTCTAAAATTTTATTTAAAATCACTTTTTGATCATAGCCAAACTCACATGCTAAGACTTTTGTTTTTTGATTTTTAGCAAAAAGAATAATTTCATGTAAAATTTCCCAGCCATTATTTCCACCAAATAAAGCATTGTGTGGTTCATTTTGTACCCATTTATCTATAGGATAATCATTTTTAATATATGGAGGATTAGAAAAAATAAAGTCAAAATTTCCTTGCATGTTTTTAAAATCACAAAGTTGAAAATGGATTAAATTTGAAACATTATGAAAATCTGCATTTTTTTTAGCAAGTTCTAATGCCTTTGGATTAATATCACAAGCTTGTATAAAAGTTTGTTTTAGCTTTGCTAGACAAATACTTAAAATTCCACTTCCAAAGCCAATTTCAAGTATATTTTTAAAAGAATGATGATCTAAAATTTCTAAGCATTTTTCAAGTAATATCTCACTATCAAAACGCGGTATCAAAACCCCTTTTTCAATAAAAAAATCTAAGCCATAAAATTGTGTTTTTTTAAATAAATATTCAAAAGGCTCACCGTTTAAAAATCTATCTATATAATCAAAAAAAATTTTTTCATCAATTTGAAATTCAGGATTTAAAAAAATCCAAGCCTTATCTTTTTGCAATAACTCACAAAGAATAAAAAGTATATATTCTTTTTGAGCAGGACCTTTTGTATAAGCTTGCTTTAAAGCTTGTTTGATTGAAATCATTGCAAAGCTTTGATTCTATCATAAATACAAGGATGGCTTAGGTGAAAGAAAGTATAAATTTTACTTGTTTTAACAAAGGCTTTATTTTCTTTTGCTAAGGCTATGAGGGCATTTTTCATATCTTCTTTAGAGCTTAGTTTTGCTCCATGTAAATCAGCATTAAATTCATTTTTTTGACTCATTTTATTAAGCAGTGGAGAAATAATAAAAGTAAAAATATTTCCAAAAATCAATAAAAGTGCAAAAACTCCAGCATTCACTCCATCTAAATGACTTTCAGTGTAAAAAAAGCTTGGTAAATGTGCGAAAATAAAAAATAAAGCAAAAAGCATCAAAGCACTAGTAAATAACATTTTTAGCAAATCTTTATGCACAAAATGTCCTAATTCATGACCCAAAACAGCAATGAGTTCTTTTTCTTTTAAGGCATTTAAGAGCGTGTCAAAAAGCACCACTCTTTTGCTTTTAAATAAGCCGCCAAAATAAGCATTTAATCTTTTATCCCTTTTGCTTGCATCAATAACATAAACACCATTTGCACTAAAACCACATTTTTGCATTAAATTAGTAATCTTTTCTAATAAATTTTCATCTTCAAGTTTTTTCATTTTGTTAAACATTGGTGCTATGAGGGTAGGGTAGATGAGGTTTATAATAAGTATGATTATAAAGCTTAGAGCAAAAGCTACCATCCACCAGTATGTGCTAAAAAATTCAAAGCAAAAAACCAAAGCATAGATAATTAAAAAACCAAAAATAAGCATTAGAGCTAAAGATTTGATACTATCTTTAACAAAAAGTGCTAAAGTCATATTTGAAAAGCCGTGTTTTTTATCTTTTACAAAGCTTTCATAATAACTAAGTGGTAAATTTAAAATACTAATAATTAATAAAAATACAAGTAAAAATAAAGTATTTTCCAAGATAGAATTTTCTTTTATAAAAATTTCTTTTAAATATAAAAAGCCAAAGCTAATCCAAGAAATGTTAATTATCAGATTATAAAGATTAGAAAAGATTTTGTATTTTTCATTTTCTATGGCGATATTTGCAGCATTTTTATAATCATGCTCATTTAAAATAATTGCTTGTTTTTCTCTTTCTTTTTTTAAAAAAGAAATTTGCATATAAGATATGAAAATCAAAAAAGCTGTGTATATACATAAAATAGTTATTAAAGTCATAGTTTTTCCATATTTTTTTTAAAAGTATGCAATAAGAAAGTAAATAAGCATAGGTAATTACCTATGCTACTTAAGAAGAATTCTTGATGATATTAATTTTAGAATGAATATTTAACACCAATATTGCCAGTTATATAAGTTTCGTCGGTATTGTCATCTTTGTTATCTAGGATTTGTTTAGCACCTATACTAAGATCAACAGAAGGTTATCTGTTACACTAATGTTACTTCCAATAAGAATTCTACCAAAAGTTTTATCTTTTTCGACACCAGCTACATGATAATTCATATCACTTCCTATAAAGTGGTCTTTAAAATCATTTCCACTTGTAGCAAAGAATTGTTCAATTTTTGGAGTAATATAGAAATAGCTACCACCATCAAATCCTTTTCTAAACTCTGCTCCAATTTCAGCATCTTGCATTGAGCCATCTATATTAAAATACTTTTACATTTATATTTAAGTTATTGATGAGTTAATTTGTTTTACCATCGAAGCTAGATCTGATGACAGAAGAGGTATTGTAAGTAGAACCTGTATCTTTTTCTAATGCAAAAAAGTAGCTTCCGTTTTTATTTGTATCTTTTAGGTCATTATCACTAAATGCAATCTCCCCCCCCCCTATAACAGCATGAGTTGAGTTAGCTACCATAGTAGCAACGCAAGCTGATAGAAAAATTTTTCTTGAATTTTTCATCATTTAACTCCTCAATAAAATTAAGATTTGAGATAATGTTATATCTTTATATATATTAAAAAATAATAAATATTATAATAAATAAATATTTTTTATATGTACTATAAAAATAAACAATATTAAGTAAATTTATTTATAGTACAAACAAAGATTAACTTTTTTAAATATCTTATTCTTCAAATTTTTCAAGAATTTTAAAATACTCTTCTTCCAAGATAATTAATTTTTCTTCTTTTTCTTTTAATTCTTCATAAAGCTTATTAATTCCAATTTTCTGATAAAGCTCAGGATCGGATAGAGAATTTTTAATTTCTTTGATTTCTTCTTCTAATTTGTGAATTTTATCAGGATATGAGTTTAAAATTTCATTTTCCTTGTAGCTTAGTTTTTTGTTTGATTTTTCTTTTGTTTTTACACTTGTTGTAGTGTTTATTTCTAGGTTTTTAGAAAATTCTTCAAAGTCTTTGTATTCTTTTTCATTTTCTAAATATTCGCTATAGGAAAGAACTTCTATATTGATATTTGCATTATCTTCAAAAGCATAAAGTTTAGTTGCTATTTTATCAACAAAATATCTATCATGCGAGACAAGTAAAATTGCACCTTCAAAAGAAAGCAAATATTCTTCTAAGATGTTAATTGTGGCTATGTCTAAATCATTTGTTGGTTCATCTAAAATCAATATATCATATTCTTTAGTAAAAAGCAAGGCTAGGGCAACTCTATTTTTTTCGCCCCCACTTAAAACACTCACACTTTGTTCTAAAAATTCTTTTGGAAATAAAAATTGTTTTAAATACCCATAAACATGCATATTTTTACCACGCACTTGTATATGATCACCACCATTTGGACAAAAAATTTCTAAAAGTTTTTTATCAGTATTGAGCAAGCTTCTGCTTTGATCAAAATAGCCTATTTTAATTTCACCTCTTTTAATCTCTCCGCTATCAAGTGGAATTTTATCAAGTAAAATTTTTAAAAAAGTGGATTTCCCACAGCCATTTTTACCTACTATAGCTATGCGCTCACCTTGTAAAATTCTTGCGTTAAAGTCTTTAAAAAGTGTTTTATCTGCTATGGATTTTGAGATATTTTTAAGCTCAAAAAGCATTTTTTTGCGGTTTTGACTTTGGGTTTGGTTGAAATTTTTACTAGCTCTTTTGATTTCAAGTTGTAAGCGTTTGATAGCTCCTGGATTTTTTTTAGCTTCTTCGCGCATTTTAAAAATTCGCTCTTTACGCCCTTCGTTGCGTTTTAGTCTAGCTTTTACACCTCTTCTTAGCCATTCTTCCTCGCTTTTTAGTTGTTTAAGCAAGGTTTCATGGCTTTTTGCTAAAGAAGCTAAAATGGCTGCTTTTTTTTCTAAATACTGGGTATATCCACCTTCAAAAACACTTAATTTTCCCGCTTCTATTTCTACGCATTTTTGTGCTATAGCATCGATAAAATATCTATCATGAGAGATAAAAATAACACACATCTTAGAAGCTTTTAATCTTTCTTCTAAAAAGCTACTCATATATACATCTAAATGGTTGGTTGGTTCATCAAGTAATAATATATCAGGATTTTTAAGCAAAAGCGTGCAAAGTCCTACGCGTCTTATCTCGCCACCACTTAAAGAGCAAAGTGGTCTGTCTTTGTATTCTAGTAGTTTAAACTCTTCTAATATTCTTTGTATTTTTTGGTCTAAATTCCATGCGTCTTTTGAGTCTATAAATAAACTTAATTCATCTACTTTTTTTAAATATTCTTTGTTTTCTGGATCAAGTGCTAATTTTTCATTATAAATTTCAAATTCTTTTAAGGCTTGATAAATTTCTTCAAGTTCTTTTTTGACGGCTTCGCTTACGCTTAAGGTGCTTTCAAAGCTTACTTGTTGGCTTAGCATACCTATACTAGCGTTATTTTGCTTAATCATCCTACCACTATCTAATTTTAAAGTTCCTACAAGAGCTTTTAAAAAGCTTGATTTTCCTTCGCCATTTTTGCCTATAATGGCAATTTTTTCTCCTAAATTTGCACTAAAATTTGCATTTTCTAAAACTATTTTTGTGTTAAATTTTTTATTTGCATCAATTAAATCTATTAAAGCCAAATTTCTTTCCCAAATATTTTTTTGCGATTTTACTTTAAAAAGTATTAATTTTGCTTAAATAAAATTACGCCATGAGAGTGTTTGTTTTTTTTATTTTGCTAGTTTTATTTTTTGCTTTGGCAAATTGGTATATTTATAAAAGATTTTTAAGTAGAGTTGTTTTTTTAAAGTCTTATAAAAAAATAATATTAATTTTTATTTTTTTAGTTTTAATACTTGAAATTATTTTTTTTATAAATATGCGTGGGGATTTTTTGCATGAAAAATTTTATTATATTTTAGCGATTTTTCCTACTATCACTTGTTTTTTCTTACTTTTTGGATTGATTTTTGAGTTTGGAACTTGGATTTTTTTTAATGAAAATAAAAAAGAACAAATTTTTAGCTCCCAAAGAAGAAAATTTTTAAAATTAATTTTTGATTCTTGGCTTATTATACTTAGTGTTAGTATGGTGTTTAGGGGTTTTGCAAATGCTATTAGTACGCCCAAGGTTAATGAAATAGATATTAAAATTAAAAATTTAAAAAAGAATTTAGATATAGCTTTATTGACAGATGTACATTTGGGTAAAAATTTAGGAGAAGATTTTTTAAAAACCTTAATTGATGAGGTTAATGCTTTAAATGTGGATATGGTTATCATAGCTGGAGATTTAATTGATGCAGATATTGCTAGTATGCCTTATGTTGATTTATTGGAGAATTTTAAGTCAAAATATGGTACTTATTATGTTTATGGAAATCATGAATATTATAATAATATAAATGCAATAGGACAAAAACTCAAAACACTTAAAAATTTTAAAGTTTTAGAAGATGAAAGTATAGATTTTGGAGATTTTACTTTAAGTGGGACTTTGGATTTAAGTGCAAAGCGTTTGGGTTTTAAAGAAAGCAATATAGAAAAAATAAAAACCCAAATCAATCAAGAAAAGGCTAATATTTTAATCACTCATCAGCCAAAATATGTAAAAACTTATGATGTGAGTGGATTTGATTTGATTTTATCAGGACATACGCATGCAGGACAAATTTTCCCTTTTTCTTTGTTGGTATATTTAGAGCAGGGTTTTGTGTATGGACTTTATAAATTAAATAAAGATAGTTTGCTTTATGTAAGTAGTGGGGCTGGATTTTGGGGGCCTGCTGTGAGATTTTTAGCTCCTAGTGAGATAGCTTTGATTAGATTAAAAGGAGAATAAATGGGATTTAGTAATAGTGCATCAAAAATGTTTGGAATCATAGCAAAATATAAATTTCCAAAAATCATACAAAAAAATATTAATAAAGCTTATGTTAATGCTTTTAATATCAATATGAGTGAATTTAAGCCTTTAGAAGAGTATGAGAGTTTAAATGCCTTATTTACAAGAAGCTTATTAAAAGAGCGAGAGCTAGAAGATGGGTTTATAAGTCCAAGTGATGGTAAAATTTTAGAACTCGGAAGTAGTTTTCAAAATGATATAAAAGAAAATTTAGCTTTTAGTATTAAAGGTTCAAGTTATAGTATAGAAGAGCTTTTAAAAAATTCAGCTAGCAAAGAAGAATTGGAAAATGGAATAGACTATGCAAACATTTATTTATCTCCAAAAGATTATCATCACTATCATGCACCTTGTAATATGCAAATTTTAAGTGCTACTTATATGAGTGGTGCTTTATTTAGTGTGAGCGAGGCTAAACTTGCAAAGATTGTAAATCTTTATACTAAAAATGAAAGAGTAGTTTTAAAGTGCTTAGTAAATGGAAAATTTATACTTTGGATTGTATTTGTGGGCGCGTTAAATGTAGGTAAAATGCATTTTATATTTGATACTAGTATACAAACTAATGCTGCAAATTTTGATTTTACTCATACTTATGAAGATCTTTTTGTAGAAAAAGGACAAAGATTAGGCAATTTTGAACTAGGTTCGACTATAGTATTAATCACTCAAAAAGGTTTTTTAAAATTTAGTAAAAATGCCTATGAGCAAGTTGAATTTTCTAAGAAGATTGCGGACTTTGTTTAGTTTCATCTTCATTAGCAACTTTATATAAAAAGGCAAAAATTTCAGCCACTGCTTTATACATATTAGGTGGGATTTCATCACCTAAATCAAGCTTACTAAGTACTTCTACTAAGTCTTTATCTTCTTTTATGGGTATGCCATTTTCTTTAGCCAAAGAGATGATTTTGGTAGCGTTTTCACCTTTTGCATTGGCTAAAATTTTTGGAGCGTTTTGCTCTTCTTTATTGTAGCCTAGAGCTACGGCTTTTTTTGCTTTTTTAGCCATTTTTAAGCCCTTGTATCAAAACCCATGTTAAAATCATTATATTCTTCTTGATTTTGAAATTTACTTTTTACTATATCACTGATGAAAAAATTAGAGCTCAAAAGTCCTACTTTTACTAAAGCTTTTTTTAATTCATGGGATCTTTCATAAAGATTTTTTCTAAAATTTACATTTTCTATCATCATATTTATATCAATATATTTATCATTGCTTAGTGATAAAAATACATTAATTTTTCCTAGTTTTTCAAATTCAAGATTAATTTGTGCGTAGAATTTATCTTTTTTTCCACGTTTAAAAATTACATTAGATTTTTCCAAATCATCCCAAAAAAATGGTAAAAAAGTATGGATGCTGTTATTTGCTAAAGATAAAAGTTGATTAAATTCAAGTTGAACTATAAAACGATTTGCTTGACTTAAAATATTTTCATTATCTAAATTTTTAGCTAAATTAGAAATTTGCAAAAGAGTTGATTTTAAATCTTGTTGCAGATCCGAATTAATTTCATTAATATTCTTTTGGGTGATTTTTCCAATATCTTTTATGGAAAATTCTAGTTTTCTTTCTATATTTTTTATATCATCTAAAGAATTTTTTGCTTCATGGGTTTTAGGATCTAGGATTTTGAGAATTTCATTTAATTTACGTCCAATATTTCCCAATTCTTTGTTGAGATTATTTAATAATTCTTCTTGCATATTTTGACTAAAATTGAGATTTTTACCTATATTTTGTCTAAAAATATCTTCCAATTTTATATTAGGTTGTAAATTTTGTATTTTATTATCATTTTTTTTGGACTCATCTAATATTTTTGATGAATGCTTTTCATCTTTTATATTCTTATTTTGTGATATTGTATCATCTTTTAAATTTTCCGATACTTTATCTTTATGTTGAATTTCTTGTTTGTTTTGATCTTGTTTGGTATTTTCTTGTTTATCTAAAATAGGTTTTTCATCTTTTATATTCTTATTTTGTGATATTGTATCATCTTTTAAATTTTCCGATACTTTATCTTTATGTTGAATTTCTTGTTTGTTTTGATCTTGTTTGGTATTTTCTTGTTTATCTAAAATAGGTTTTTCATCTTTTATATTCTTATTTTGTGATATTGTATCATCTTTTAAATTTTCCGATACTTTATCTTTATGTTGAATTTCTTGTTTGTTTTGATCTTGTTTGGTATTTTCTTGTTTATCTAAAATAGGTTTTTCATCTTTTATATTCTTATTTTGTGATATTGTATCATCTTTTAAATTTTCCGATACTTTATCTTTATGTTGAATTTCTTGTTTGTTTTGATCTTGTATAAAATTATTCGTATTTCCATGTGTAGATTCTGATGTATTTTTATAATTTTTAATATTTTTTAAAAATACAATTAGATCTTTTATATTTTGACTAAGTTCTTTCAATATATGTGTATTTTGTATTTTGATATTTTCAGGTTTGGCTAGTTCTTTATTGATAAGTGTAAGATTTTTATTAAGGTTTTTAATGAAATTGTTTGCAATGTATTGAAGTTTTTCTTGATTTATGATATTAGGATTTTTGTTGATGTAATTTTTAAAATTTTCTATCTTATCAAAAAGCTTAAAAAGTGTTTTATAATTAGTATTTTCTAAAGAATTTTTATTGTTTTTTTTGTGATCTTGTAAAATGTAAATAAGTTCTTTTAAAGTGCTTATAGTATCAAGATTTTTTAAATCTAAATTACTTATATCTTGTTTTAAATTTTTGTTGTTTGCTCCTTTAATAGTACTTAAAAGATTGAAAAAACTTTGCGGTAAATTTTGTTCTTTCAATGAGTGGTTAAGTTTTGCTTCTAAAAACACTCCTGAATTTTTTACCAAAGAAGAGAGGTTTTTATTATTAATTTCTTTGGCGGGTTTGATAAATTCTTCTAAATTTTTGAATAAACCTTCAAAATCTGAGTGTTTAGAAAGTTCAGTTTGGAATTTTTTTAATTCATTAGCAAAATTTGGTGCAAAATTTAAATTTTTGTGATTTTTTAATACTGCAAGATCTGGATTTTTATTTGCTTTGATTTGGTCTAAAAGTTTATTAAGAAGCTCTTGTAGTTTTTGATCAATTTTACTAACATAGTCTTTAGCTAACTTAGCTTCTGTATCTGTTTTAGATAATAAAGGATTTTTTAAAGCTTCGTTGAGTGAAGTTTTTTTATCTGTTTTTTCGTTTTTATTTTCTTTATTAGTTTCGTTTTTTGTAGATTGATTTTGATTATTGGAGATATTAGTTATCATCTAGCATTACCATATTACCAGGTTTTCTTTTGAATTTGGTAAGATTTTTAAATTTCGGTTTATCTATAGCAAAGAGAACCAAAATGCTAAGTAAGCATATGTAAAAATACATAAAGCCATTAGCTTCTAAATAATACATTAAAATTCCGAGTACAGCAGGAGCAAATAAAGCTCCAAAAGAATATGTAAAAAGAACAGCTCTACCAAGTTCTACTCTTTTGCTAGAATCATCGAGCATATCATTAGCCCTTGCCAAAGAAAGGGCATATAAACAGCACATTCCCATACCAAGTAAAAACCCAAAGAAGTATTTTAAATAAATACTATAGTTTAATAATAAAATACAAAGCATAGCACTTAAAGCGGTTAATGCACATAAAATAATTGCAAATTTTCGACTTATTTTGTCTGAAAGCGTACCAATAAAAAGTTGGGATATAAATCCACCAAGCATAGTGCAAAAAATAAAAAATGAAGCCTCTTTTGCACCAAATCCTTGTATGAGTATAAATAAAGATGCCATGGAAAAAAATCCATTCAAAAGCATTCCAGCTATAAAACTTGTTACTAAAGCTAATGGAACTATATCAAAAATTTTAGGGATAGAAATTTTAGTTTTTTGCGGTAGAATTGGCTCTTTGATGCGAATTAAAAATAAAGGAATAGAGGCAAACATAATAAAGCTTGCACTTAGTATAAATAAAGTATTACTTGGAAAATCAAACGACATTAGTAAAATTCCAAAGCCAGATGATGAATAAAATACAACCTCATAAAAGGCTATTACTCTCGAACGAATTGAATTTTTAGCTTTTTCATTAAGCCATGACTCTATAACCATTAATAACGCGTAATAACAAAATCCCAACAAAAATCTCAAAAACATCCAAAAATAAAGATTAAAATTTATACTATGAAGCATAGTAGCAATACCAAAAATAATAGCAAAAATTCCAAAAGATCTTATATGTCCTACTTTTGATACTATTCTATGAGCACTTATTGTACTTATCATAGCACCTAAAAAATAACAACTTCCTATTATTCCTATGTAAAAATTGCTAACATTATTTTGTTTTAATATAATTGCTATAGAATTAACAGTTAATGCACTACCTATAAAAACAAATATCATGCCTAAAAATAACGCTGTTAATGATTTAATTGTTCTTTTTGAGCTTAACATTTTCTTATTAAAAAATTATAAATCAATACCGCTATGGGTGTGACAAACATTGCACAAAACAAGGCAAAAATACTCATTAAGCCTTGAAACTCTAAAAATAAAAACCCTGCTATTAAAAACACATAAGCAAAAATTTTAAATAAAGAAAAAAAAGCTAATGCGTTTTTAAAAATACTTTTAAATTTTGGTTTTAAATCGTCATCTATGTTAATAAATTTTATAATTTTCGGAAAAGAATATTGTTTTTTTACAAAAATTTGCAAAGGTCTTTGTGTAAAGCTATAATTTATACTTGCTTTACGAATAAAATTTTTATAATTAAAAAAAGAAATAAAAATAATTAAATTTTGGGCAAAAAAACCAAATTCAAAACTAAGAAATATTTTAAAATTTATTTCTTTATAAAAAAAAACTCCTGCTAGAAAAAGTAAATTTAACCCTAGTAAGAGTTTTAGTAAAATTTTAGGTTTTAAAATCATTGTTTTAAATCTTTATAACGGTTTTCATCTTTAAATTCTTCATAGCTTTTTACTTGTGCTTTATAGGCTTTGTATACATTTAAAATTGCTGCAGCCACTCCTATAAATACCCCTATCCAAAAAAGCCAAGCTATATCCGTCAAATTTTTTAAAAAATATCCTATACCCACACCGATTAAAACAGCCACAACCATAGATACACCAAGACTTAATCCATCAGCTGCTTCTATACCTTTACGTATGATTTTTTGTCTTTTGCTCATAGGGTTTTAAAGCTTTCTTGTGCTGCTTGTATGGTTTTGTCAATTATCTTTTTATCCATACATTCACATATAAAACCTGTTTCAAATTGAGAAGGTGCTAAGTACACGCCTTTGTTAAGCATCTGTGCGTGAAATTTAGCAAATAACTTGGTATCTGATTTTAATGCATCTTGATAATTATTAACAGGGTTTTCACAAAAGAAAAATCCAAACATAGAGCCTATATAGTTAACTTGTAAAGGAATATTACAATTATTTGCAACTTCTTTAAAACCATCTGTAAGTCTTTTAGCTAGTTTTTCTAATTTTTCATATAAACCTTCATAACTTCTTGCTTTTTTTAAACTTGCATAACCTGCAGCCATAGCAAGAGGATTGCCACTTAGCGTTCCTGCCTGATATACTCCACCTAAAGGACTCAATAAATCCATAATCTCAGCTCTTGCAGCAAAAGCAGCTGCTGGTATACCACCACCTATAACCTTACCAAAAGTTACTATATCAGCTTTTATATGATTGATTCCAAAGGAACCTAAATAAGAAGCTCTAAAGCCACTCATAACTTCATCAAAAATCAAAAGAATTTGATGCTCATCACATAGTTTTCTTAGTTCTTGTAAAAATTCTATTTTAGCAGGTACTAAGCCCATATTTCCTGCTATTGGTTCTATAATGATACATGCTATATTATCATCATTGCTGATTAGATTTTTAACACTATCAATGTCATTATAAATGGCCACTAGGGTATTTTTAGCTACATCGGTTAATACTCCTAGCGAGCTTGGAGTGTTAAAAGTAGCTGCGCCACTTCCAGCACTTACTAATAAAGAATCAGAATGTCCATGATAACATCCTTCAAATTTGATAATTTTATCTTTTTTACTAAAGCCTCGTGCAAGACGAATGGCACTCATAGTAGCTTCAGTTCCACTGCTTACAAAACGAATTTTATCTAAATGTGGCCAATCTTTTAGAATAAATTTGGCTAATTTGGTTTCAGCTAGGGTTGGTGCACCAAAACTTGAGCCATGTTCTAAAGCTTTTTTACAAGCCTTTTCGATATTTTCATCACAATGTCCAAAAAGTAAAGGTCCCCAGCTTTGAACATAATCTATATAAATATTATCTTCTATATCATTGATATAAGCACCTTTTCCTTGCTTTATAAATAAAGGATTGTTTCCTACATTTGCAAATGCACGTACTGGGGAATCCACCCCTCCTGCAATAAATTCACAAGCTTCTTTAAAGGCTTTTTTATTGTTTTTCATATTTACTCCTTTTTATTGTTTGTTACATAATCATACAGTGATTTGATTTCTTGTTCGGTTAAAGAATAAGTTGGCATAATACTTTTTGATTCTTGAGGCTGGAACAAAATTTCTCTAAAGCGTTTATAATTTGTGTTTTTAATACTTGGAATAATAAAAGGAATTTTTTCTCCATTCTTGGTGTAAAAACCAAGTGTTTGTTGATTTCCATTACCATGGCATTTAGCACAACTTATACCTCTTGGATTTTGATAAAGGGATTCTTGGTATTCTTTAGGAGAAATAAAATCTTCAGCCCAAACACCATAAAAAATTAAAAATAAAAATAATATAATTTTCATTTATTACCTTTAACAAAAAAGAAGTTTTATTATGATACAATTTTTTAAGTTAAATAAAGCTATAAATCAAGGAAAGAAATGATACTTTTAGATGGCAAAAAGTTAAGTGATGAGATTAAAAACAACCTAAAACAAGAAGTTCTAGTACTTAAATCTCAAAGTATAGAACCGTGTTTAGCTGTGATTTTAGTAGGTGAAGATTCAGCGAGTAGTACTTATGTAAATTCTAAAGCAAGAGCTTGCGAACAATGTGGAATAAAATCTTTGGTTTATAGATTGGATGTAAATACAACTCAAAATGAACTTTTAGCTTTAATTAATACTTTAAACTATGATGATAGTGTAGATGGAATTTTAGTACAACTTCCTTTGCCATTGCATATTAATAAAGATATAGTTTTAGAAAGTATTAATTTTAATAAAGATGTAGATGGTTTTCATCCTTTTAATGTAGGAATTTTAAATCTGAATTTAAAAGGTGGATTTTTACCTTGTACTCCTTTAGGTGTAATGAAAATTTTAAATCATTATGGTATAGCATTGCAAGGGGCAAATGTAGTTATAATAGGTGCTTCTAATATAGTTGGTCGTCCTATGGCAACTCTTTTACTTAATGCCAATGCTAGTGTAAGTATTTGTCATATTTACACAAGAGATTTAAAAGCCTATACAAAAAATGCGGATATTATTATTGTAGCAGCAGGTTGTCCAAATCTCTTAAAAGAAGATATGGTAAAAGATGGTGTAGTTGTGGTTGATGTGGGGATTAATAGGGTAGATGGTAAGATAGTGGGTGATGTAGATTATGAAAATGTTAGTAAAAAAGCTAGCTTTATCACACCAGTTCCTGGTGGAGTAGGTCCTATGACTATTGCAGTGCTTTTAGAAAATACAATTAAATCAGCTAAAAATAGGATTAAAAAATGAATTTTTTAAAGAAATTTTATAAATTTACGCAATCTTGGACAGGAACTTTAGTTATTGTTCTATTGGTTATATTTTTCTTTATTCAAGCTTTTACTATACCAAGTGGCTCTATGAAAAATACTTTATTAGTAGGTGATTTTTTATTTGTAAAGAAATTTTCTTATGGTATACCAACTCCACATATTCCTTGGGTAGAAATTCCTATTTTACCTGATTTTAATAAAAACGGACATTTAGTAAGCGGAGAAGGTCCAAAAAGAGGGGATATTGTTGTATTTAGATACCCTCATGAGCCAAAAATTCATTATGTAAAAAGATGTGTAGCTAAGGGTGGTGATGAGATAGTTTTTGCAAATAAAACTTTATATGTGCGTATGATTGAAGGTGATGAATATATGAAGGATTATTATCCTAATAAAACAAAAATCATAGGTGGGAAACTTTTTGTAAAAGAACCTTTTGTGGAAAAAGGAATTCATTATGATTCTAGGGTAGATATTGAAAGTGTATTTTTTCGCTACTTGAATTTAGGGCAGTTTGCAATGAAGCCTATTTCTTTTGATGAGCTGGGCATAAATAATATTTATGGATTTAATGCATATTATTATAAAGTACCTGAAAATGAATATTTTATGATGGGTGATAATCGTGATCATTCCAGTGATAGTAGATTTTGGGGAAGTGTAGATTATAAATATATAGTTGGTCAACCTTGGTTTATTTATTTTTCATGGGATGATAATAAAAAAGTAAGATGGGAAAGAGTTGGTCGTTTAGTTGAAACAATAGAAAAAGATGGTCGTTTTATTCACCATAATGAAAGTGATATAGAAGCTTTGGAATAATTACCCAAAGAAACAATATAAAATTTTTTATGTGTAAAAAATGTATATTTTTTACACAAATTTTTAAAAATATATATTCTTAATTTTATTCGTAGAACTTTTTAAGCTCCAAATTGTAACAATAATCAAAAGTAAAATTTGATGAGAATAATAAAAGGATATAAAATGTTAAGCCAAAGATCTCAAAATTTAGGAGAATCCCTAACTTTAGTAATGACTGATATAGCTAAGACATTGAAAGCAAACGGAGAAAAGGTTATTAGTTTTTCAGCAGGAGAGCCTGATTTTGATACTCCAGAAATCATTAAAAAAGCAGCAATTGAGGCTATTGAAAAAGGCTGTGGGGCTTATACACCTGTTGTGGGTATAAAAGAAGTTATAGAAGCCATACAATATAAATTTAAAAATGATAATAATTTAGAATATAAAGCAAGCGAGATTATTACTAATGTTGGTGCTAAGCATTCATTGTTTATGGCAATTGAATGTTTGGTTGAAGAGGGAGATGAAGTCATTATACCAAGCCCTTATTGGGTGAGTTATCCTGAAATGGTAAAATTTGCAGGTGGAACTCCTGTATTTATTGAAGGTAAAGCAAAAAATGGCTTTAAAATCACTCCTGATCAATTAAAACAAGCTATTACTCCAAAAACAAAAGTTTTTATGTTTAATTCTCCATCAAATCCTACAGGAGCTATATATTCTAAAGAAGAAATAACTGCTTTAGCTAGGGTTTTAGAAGGAACTAAAATCGTAGTTTTAAGTGATGAAATTTATGAAAAATTAGTCTATGATGGAGAATTTTGTGCTTTTGCACAAGTTAGTGAAGATGCTTTAAATAAAACTGTAAGTATTAATGGTCTTAGTAAATGTGGTGCTATGCCAGGATGGCGTTTTGGCTATATGGCAAGTAAAATGAGCGAGTTTAATAATGCTGTTAAAAAATTACAAGGCCAAAGTACTTCAAACATTTGCTCAATCATCCAACATGCAGCTTTACCAGCTTTGCTTGGAAAAGCAGATGGTGATATTGAAATGATGAGACAAGCCTTTTTAAAGCGTAGAGAATTAGCTTGTGAAATTTTAGCCAAAAGTGATAAATTAAAATTAGAACAAATTCCACAAGGAGCTTTTTATTTATTTATCTCTTGTAAAGAAGTTGATAGTGATTCTATGAGATTTTGTAAAAGATTATTAGAGGAGCAAAAAGTAGCTTTGGTACCAGGTGTTGGTTTTGGCATGGAAGGGTACTTTAGACTTTCTTATGCAACTAATGAAAAAGATATCATTGAAGGTTGTGAGAAAATCGTTGAATTTGTAAAAAACTACTAATTTTTTAAATCTGCTAAAAACAGGCTTTCTTTCAAAAAACTTATAAGTAAGTCTTTGGTATGATTATGCAAAAAATATAGGAAAATCAATGGAATTTGAAGTTCAATATAAAAGTGCAAATGCTAGGGCTTGCCGTATAAAAACTACACATAGTGAAATTTTAACTCCTATTTTTATGCCAGTTGGAACTTTGGCTGCGATTAAAAGCTTAGATGCTATTGATATGAGTGAAATTTTAAATGCAAAAATCATTTTAGCAAATACTTATCATTTGTATTTAAGACCAGGTTCTAAAGTGGTTAAACAAATGGGTGGCTTGCATGGTTTTAGCAAATTTAATGGTTCTTTTTTGACAGATAGTGGAGGCTTTCAAGCTTTTTCTTTAAGTAAAAATTCAAAACCTGATAAAAAAGGCATACAATTTAAAAGTCATATTGATGGGAGTTTGCATTATTTTACTCCGCAAAGTGTTTTAGATGCACAATATGATTTTAATTCAGATATTATGATGATTTTGGATGATTTAGTGGCCTTACCTGCAAGTAAAGAAAGGATAGAGCTTTCTTTAAAACGCACTATAAAATGGGCAAAAGAAGCCATTGATTATCATAAATTAAAACAAAGTCAAGGAGTGGGAATAGGGCAAAATATTTTTGGTATTATCCAAGGTGGGACTGATTTTGAAGCTAGAAAAATTTGTTCTCAAGCACTTTGCGAGATGGATTTTGATGGACTTGCTATAGGTGGATTAAGCGTAGGAGAAGAAAACAAGGCAATGTATGATACGGTTGAAGCTATGATGCCTTATATAGATAACAATCGTCCTAGATACTTAATGGGGGTTGGTACACCTGAAGATTTAGTGGAAAATGTGGCAAGAGGAGTAGATATGTTTGATTGTGTTATGCCAACTAGAAATGCAAGAAATGGCACTTTATTTACGAGTTTTGGTAAATTTAATATTAAAAAAGCTGAATTTGTAACAGATCATAGTCCTATAGATTTAAAATGTTCTTGCTATACTTGTAGAAATTTTTCAAGAGCTTATTTAAATCACTTGTTTAAAGCTAAGGAACTAACATTTTTTAGATTAGCAAGTATTCATAATTTGCATTATTATTTGAATTTAGTTAAGCAAATACGTAAAGCTATTATTAAAGATGAATTTGAAAATTTTAAAAAAGAATTTTATAGGCAAAGAATATGTTAAGTGATATTTTAAAACAAACTATTAGCAATATTAATATATCAAATGCTTATTATGAATTTGAAGATTTTGATATCTTTATGCTAGATATTACTAAAAGTTCTAAAAATATTTTTGTTTTTAAGAATAATCAAATTTTTGAATATAAAGATGATGAGTTAAAGGTATTTTCTAATACAGAATTTGTAAAAATTTTAAAAGATATTCTACAAGAAGAAAAAGACAAAAATAATACCATAAATTTATCTATAGAAAAAAGAGAAGAGTTGATTTTAGAAAACAAAAAAGTCAAAAATTTTCTTACAAAATATTTTATTTTAAAAGTAAAACTTGTTAAAAGTTATAAAATTATTTCTTCTGTTTTAGAAGCTTGTAAAATTTGTCATAGTAAGCAACATTTTATAAAGAAAAATTTAAAAACGATAATTTTAAATTTAGGGATTTTAGAAAGAAATATTAAAGATAATATATCAAGATTAGAAGGAATTTATACTTATATAAATACAGCAAGAAGTGAAAAAATTAATAAAAATATCTATTTTTTAAGTATTATGTCAGCAATTTTTTTACCTTTAAATCTTATTGTTGGTTTTTTTGGGATGAACACTAAAAATTTATTTTTATCTGAAAATGAATATGGCACTTACTATGTTTTAGGTATAATTATAAGTATATTTTTTGTTCTATTTTTATGGTATCAGTTTAAAGATAAAAAAGAATTGGATTTAGATGAATTTTCTACAAAAAAGAAAAAGTGGTACGCCCAAGAGGATTCGAACCTCTGACCTTTTGAACCGCAATCAAATGCTCTATCCAGCTGAGCTATGGGCGCAAAAAATAATGAAAAGTAATTCTATCAAAAAAATCTTAAATTAAACAAAAAAGCAATTTTATAGAAATTTTATATTTTTATGCTAATCTTCTTTTGTTAATTTAGAACAAGGCAAAGTGATGATTCATAAGATTTTAATAGCTAATAGAGGTGAGATTGCAGTAAGAGTAATTCGTGCTTGTAGAGATTTGCACATAAAAAGTGTCGCTATTTATACTGAGCCTGATTATGAATGTTTACATGTAAAAGTTGCTGATGAGGCATATAGGATAGGAACTGATGCTATAAGAGGTTATTTAGATAGCAAAAGAATAGTTGAAATTGCGAAAGCTTGTGGTGCTGATGCAATACATCCTGGATATGGATTTTTAAGTGAAAATTATGAATTTGCAAAAGAGTGTGAAGAAGCAGGAATTGTTTTTATAGGGCCAAGATCTGATGTAATTCGTAAAATGGGAAATAAAAATATTGCAAGATATTTGATGAAAAAAAATGGAATTCCTGTTGTTCCTGGAACTGAAAAGTTAAATCATTGCACCTTAGAAGAAATTAAACTACAAGCTTTAAAAATAGGCTATCCTGTAATTTTAAAAGCAAGTGGTGGTGGTGGTGGTAGAGGTATACGCGTTGTTCATAAAGAAGAAGATTTAGAAAAATCTTTTGAAGCTTGTAAAAGAGAAGCACTTAGCTTTTTTAAAAATGATGAGGTATTTATGGAAAAATATGTCATTAATCCAAGACATATTGAGTTTCAAATTTTAGCAGATAATTATGGCAATATCATACATCTTTGTGAAAGAGATTGTTCTATTCAAAGAAGACATCAAAAAATTATTGAAATAGCACCTTGTCCAAGTATTTCAGATAAGTTAAGAAAAACCATAGGTGTTACTGCAGTTGCTGCTGCAAAAGCTGTGGGTTATACAAATGTTGGAACGGTTGAATTTTTACTTGATGATTATAATAGATTTTATTTTATGGAGATGAATACAAGAATTCAAGTAGAACATCCGATCACGGAAGAAATCACAGGAATTGATCTTATTACACGACAAATTCGTATAGCAAATGGAGAAATTTTAGATCTTGAGCAAAGTGATATTAAACCTAGAGGTTTTGCAATAGAAGCTAGAATTACAGCAGAAAATGTATGGAAGAATTTTATTCCAAATCCAGGAAAAATTACAGAATATTTTCCAGCATTAGGTCCTTCTGTTAGAGTTGATAGCCATTTGTATAAAGATTATACGGTTCCACCATATTATGATTCTTTGCTTGCAAAGTTAATTGTTAAAGGTTCTAGTTATGATAGTGCGGTTAATAGACTTGAGAGAGCTCTGAAAGAATTTGTGATTGATGATATTAGGACTACCGTGCCATTTTTGATTGCAATTACCAAGATAAGAGAATTTAGAAGAGGATATTTTGATACTTCTTTTATAGAAACACATATGGAAGAGCTTTTAGAAAAAACAGAGGATAGGCACCAAGAAAACAAAGAAGAGGTAATTGCTGCTATAGCTGCAGCTTTACAAAAGATAAAAGAAAGTAGACAATCATGAGTTTTTTAGATGAATTAAAAGATATAAAAAAAGTGCTTCAAAAAGAACAAGGTCAAATAAAAAAAGAAAAGGCTAAAGCAAGTAAAAGTGGAGTCGGTATGAAAAATACTGACTTAGATGCTATGCAAAAAGATTTAGTTAGGCAAAATGAAGATAAAAAACAAGAGCAAGAATTTGAAAATATGTTTTTAAAAGAAGAGCGTTTAGCAAATGAATTTATGGATTATGTAAAAAATAACAATATAAAAAAATCTAATGAATAATATTATTGGTTTTTGTACTTTAGAAGAAGAATGTCCTTATCTTGAAGATAAATTTTGCAGAAATGAATATAATTATATTTCGTATATAAATAAAGCATTAAATCAAGAGTTAGTATCTAGGGGATGGAGGCGTTTTGGTTCATATTTTTCAAGACCAATTTGTAATGGTTGTAATGAATGTCAAAATTTACGTATATTAGTGGAAAAATTCCATTTTAGTAGAAGCTGCCGTAGGGTTTTGAAAAAAAATACTACTACTAAAATTATTTTACAAAAACCATCTTTGAGTGATGAGCATTTACTACTTTATGAAAAATATCACTACTATCAAAAGGATAAAAAAAATTGGAAAATTTATGATTTAAATTTTAGAAAATATTATAATTTGTATGTAGATAATGCGGGAACTTTTGGATATGAGTTGGATTTTTATGTTGATAATAAGCTAGTTTGTGTAGATTTGATTGATATTTTAGAAGATGGAATTTCTAGTGTATATTGTTTTTATGATCCTGATTTTTTGCATTTAAGTTTAGGCAAATATTCACTTCTAACTGAAATTAAACTTGCACAATTAAAAAAACTAAAATATATTTATTTGGGTTATTTTGTAAAGAAGTGTCAATCTTTGTCTTATAAAGCCGATTATAGTCCAAATGAAATTTTAAAACATACTAGTGCTTTAAATGAACAGGCGTTTTTATGGAGTTAACTTTGATAAGAGGGTTTTTATGCAAGTAGTGCAAACTTTGGAATCTGTTAGTGTTAATACTGATGATTTTATAATGTTTAAATATTTTCAAGGTCTTATTCGTAAAAATTTCTCAAAGGTTATAGGAAATAAAAATAAAACTTTATCTTTTTTTGTAGAAAATGAAATTCCTCAAAGAAGATATTTTTTAAAACTTGTAAATCATAAATATAAAAAAGATACAGGAAATCAAATTGATAATCTTGCTTTTGCCCATTACAAAACATTTAAGCTTAATTTAGCTCAAGCTAATACTCTAAAGCCAATTATTTTTGCTAAGATAGGTTTTTCTCAAAAAAATATCTTAGTTACTTTAAGTTCTAATGAAAAATTATTTGCTGTATATTTAGAACAATATTTTAAAGACCACAAAAGCTTTTATGATGAAAAAAATTGTATTTTTTCTGTAGAATATAAGAATGATAATACTTTAAACCTTTTAGAAATTTTAGCTAGTGTAAATGAACATTTGAAATATTGCATAGATTTTACAATTAATGAAGCTCAGCTTTTGGAGTTTAGAAATAAAATGAAGAATAAATCTAAAACGAGTTGGAAATTTAATGCATTAGCAAAGCTTTTTGAAAATTATTTTCAAACTCTAGGATGTAATAATAATGATGATTTTGCCACAATTAGACAAAATTATCTTAACCTAGTAAAAATTTATCATCCTGATCGCCATCAAGAAAAAAGTAAAACCGAACAAGCATATTGTCGTGAAGAATTTGAAAAAATTCAACTTGCATATGAAAGTTTAAAATCTTTATACAAAAATAATGTTTGATAAAATAACATCATTTTAAGTTGCAATTTATTAAAATTAATTTTTCATATGAGCTTTAGGAAAAAAATTGGTTGCTGATAGAAAATTATTTTTTTTATGTTGTATTTTAATTGCTATAGGAATACTTTTTTCTTATTCATTGAGTGCTTTTACTGTACTTTATTTAGAATATAATGAATTTCATTTTTTTATTAGGCAGCTTTTTTTTGGATTAAGTGGTATTGGAATAATATATTTAATTTCAAGACTTGATCCAGATAGCAAGCAAGCCCATTATTTAATGATAAGTGTTTTAATTATTGCATTTTTATGTGTTGTTGTTTTACCCTTTTTACCAACTTTTTTAGCAACAGCTGCAGGTGGTGCACAAAGATGGATAAGACTAGGACCTCTTTCTATATCTCCTGTTGAATTTTTTAAAATAGGATTGATTTATTTTCTTGCATGGTCTTATACAAGAAGAATTGATGATGGTAAGAAAGCCATTAAACATGAAATTTTAATTTTAATTCCATATTTTATACTAGCAGCTATTATAATTGGTTATATTTATATGACACAAAACGATCTAGGACAAAGTGTTATTTCTTTTTTTTTAGTTTTTGCTTTAGCTTTTTTCGCTGGAGCTAGTAAAAGACTTTTTGCTTTTGGAGTAGTTATTGTTGGAATGATAGGTGTGTTGGTTATTTTAAGTAATCAAAGAAGAATTCAACGTATTGCTGCTTGGTGGGGGAATATTCAAGATGCTTTTTTGCCATTATTCCCTGATTGGATAGCTAATGTTTTAAGAGTGAATCACAATTCAGAGCCATATCAAATTTCGCATAGTTTAAATGCTATAGCTCATGGTGGATTTTTTGGAGAAGGTTTGGGACTTGGGACATTTAAATTGGGTTTTTTAAGTGAAGTTCACACAGATTTTGTATTATCTGGTATAACAGAAGAAATTGGTTTGCTTGGTTTAAGTGCAGTTTGTTTTATTTATTTACTCGTGATACTTAGAATTTTCAGAATTGCTGGAAGATGTGAAAATAAAGTTCATTTCTTATTTTGTTCAGGTATTGCTTTATTATTATTATTTTCTTTTTTTATGAATGCTTTCGGTATTATATCATTAACTCCTTTGAAGGGTGTGGCTGTTCCACTTTTGAGTTATGGTGGTAGCTCTATGTGGTCTATTTGTCTTGGTATAGGATATGTTTTAATGATTAGTAAAAAAGTGAAAATATAACTTTAAATTATTAGTATTTTATATATAAAAATACTAAATTATAAGTATTTTACAAAAATTTAAAATATAATTACATTAATTAATTTTTAGTATTTGTAGATGGAGAGTATAAAATGAAGCATTTTTTAACATTGATGGATTATTCTAAAGAAGATATTTTAACTATTATTAATCACGCTAGTGAACTTAAAATAAACCCAAAAAAACTATTACAAGATAAAACATTAGCAATGATTTTTGAAAAAAATTCTACACGCACTAGAATGGCTTTTGAACTTGCAATTACAGAACTTGGTGGAAAAGCTATATTTTTAAATAGTAATGATTTACAACTTGGTAGAGGTGAGCCTATTAAAGACACAGCTAGGGTTATCGGTTCTATGGTTGATTTTGTAATGATGAGAGTAAAAAGTCATGATAGCTTAGTAGAATTTGCTAAATATTCTAAAGCTCCAGTTATTAATGCTTTAAGCGATTTTTATCATCCGACCCAAATTTTAGGAGATCTATTAACTATTAAAGAGTGGGGTAAAGAAAAAGATAATAATGTAAAAATTGCTTTCGTAGGAGATAGTAATAATGTATGCAACTCTTGGCTTATAGCTTCTGCAATTTTAGGTTATGAAATGAGTATAGCTATACCAAAAAATTATAATATTAATACTAAAATTTGGGATTTTGCTGTAAAAAAATCAAAAATTTCAGGAGCAAAAATTTCTTTATTTCATAGTAAATTTGATGCTTTGAAAAATAAAGATGTAGTTATTACTGATACTTGGATTTCTATGGGTGAAGAGAGTGAGAAAGAAAATAAATTAAAAGATTTTAATGGTTTTATTATTGATGATGATGCAATGAAGCAAGCAAATGATGATGCTATTTTACTTCATTGTTTACCTGCCTATAGAGGTTTTGAAATTAGTGATTCAGTTTTTGAAAAACACTCGAAAGTAATTTTTGAAGAAGCTGTAAATCGTCTTTTTGTGGTGAAAGCACTCCTTTGTTTTTTATACAAGTAGATATATTTTTTTAAAACTTCAATGTATTTAATTTAAGAGTAAAAAAGTCTAAAAATATAAAACAAAATTTCAAAAACGAGTTTTTATAATTGCTTGAGTTGTATATATTATAGAAAATATTTTATAATAGTGCTTTTGATAAGAATATTTAGGTATATTTGTTAATTATTATAAAGATTTATTTGTTGATGTGAAAAATGATAAGAAACATTAAGTGGTTTATACTTTATATTGTAATTTTTCATTTGTCTTTAAGTTATAAAAATATATTTTTTTTGATATAATTTGCAAGTAAATTTACCAAAATTAAGGAGTGTCAATGAAAAAGTATAGGCGTTTAAACACATTGTAACTTTTATTAATTTAATCCTTAGGAGATGATAATGAAAAAAATATATGTTGTTTTAGCGTTGTTTAGTTTATTAATATTAGGTGCTTGTTCAAAACAAGTTAATAATCAAAGTGAAATTTTAAAAGTTGGTATAGAAGCGAGTTATCCTCCATATGAATTTATACAAGATGGAAAACTTAGTGGTTTTGATGTGGATATTATTGAAGAACTTGCAAAAAGAGCTAATTTAAAAATAGAGTTTGTTAATATGAGTTATGATGCACTCATTCCAGCTTTAATGGGTAGAAAAATTGATCTTATTATTTCTTCCATGGGAATTACTTCTCAAAGAGCACAAAATGTAGATTTTAGCATTTCTTATTTTAAAGATAAAAATGTATATTTAAAACACAAAGATAATGATTTTTTACAAAAAGATGATTTAAAATCAAAAAATATTTGTGTGTTATTAGGTTCTATTCAAGAAAATGCAGCAAAACAAATCTTAGATGCAAAAGTAGTAGCTAATGAGAATATGTTGAATTGCTTTTTAAATCTAGATAGTAAAAAAATTGATGCAATAGTTACAGATAAAGCTAGTGCAATGAATTTTCTTAAACAATATCCCAATATAAATGTTTTTTATGAAGAAGAAGATGGAAGTGAAGGTTTTGGTATAGCATTTAGAAAAAATGAATTTAAAGATTTAATTTCTAAAGTTAATCAATATTTAGAAGAAATGAAAAATGATGGTACTTTAGAAAAATTCTTGGTTAAATATAATTTAAAGGATTAAAATGAAAAATTTTTTTTATGTATTATTGATGGTATTTAGTGTTTTATGTTTAGGTGCGTGTAGCAATAATAAGCAAAGTAGTGAAGTTATAAAAGTAGGTATTGCAGCTAATTACCCTCCGTTTGATTTTTTAAAGGATGGGAATGTAACAGGCTTTGATGTGGATTTACTAGAAGAAATTGCTAAAAGAGAAAATTTAAAACTTGAGTGGATAAACATGAGTTTTGATGGTTTAATTCCTGCTTTAAAAGCTGGGAAGATTGATATGATAGCTTCTGCTATGAGCTCAACACCACAAAGATTAACAAGTATGGATTTTAGTAATACATATTTTAATACTAAAAATTTATATTTAAAATTAAAAACAGATTCTAGTGTTAGTAATAAACAAAGTTTAGAAGGTAAAAAAATAGGTGTTCAACTTGGAACTATTCAAGAAAGTGCAGCTAAGACTATTCCAAATGCTCAAGTAGTAGCTAGCGAGGAAATGCTAGCAGCAATTTTGGCTTTAAAAGCTGGCAAAATAGATGCGGTTTTAACAGATAAAGATATTGGTAAAGGTTATTTAAAAACTAATGAAGAATTAGAAGCATTTTTAGAAGAAAACGATGGAAGCTCAGGTTTTTGTGTAGCTTTTGATAAAGGAAAACAAGTTGAACTTGTTCAAAAAATTAATGCTGGTTTAGAAAAAGTTAAAGCCGATGGAACTTATCAAAAAATCGTAGAAAAATACGATTTGCAATAACTAACTTAAAGCCTTGATGCTTGCCCTCAAGGCTTTAAAAAAATAATCAATATCTTCTTTTGTATGTATATAGTGAAATCCAACTCTTAACCACCCTGGTTTAAATTTTAATTCTTGATTATCTTTTAAATTTAATAAATCATGTCCATAAGGTCCAGCACAAGCACAACCTGCTCTTGTTTCAATTTTATATGTTTTGCTAAGTTTATAAGCTAGATCAAAAGGAGAAATACCTTCTATATTAAAAGCAAAAATAGGTAATCTATGAGTGATATTTTTTGCGTATAAATTCATTTTTGGAATAATTTTACATTGCTCAAAAAAATATAAACATAATTCCTTTTCTTTTTTTTCTATAATTTTTAAACCTATTTCATTGCGTACTTTAAAAGCCAAGCTTGCTCTAATAAGCTGAATAATTCCTGGTGTTCCACCTTCTTCAAGGTTTTCAATTTCACATAAATATTGCTGAGAAGTTCTTGATACATAGCCAACTGTTCCACCTGCAGCAAAACTAGGAGTGTTTCCGCATAAAGCTTTTTTAATAACAAGTAAGCCACAAGATCCTACACCGCCAAGTAATTTATGAGGACTGATAAATACTGCATCGTAAAATTTAGGATTTAAATTTGCATAAGGAGCCAAAGAAGAAACATCAAAAGCAACTATACCATTGTATTGTTTAATTAAAGAGTAGATTTTTTTATAATCACTTAAAATTCCCGTTACATTTGATGCTGCATTAAAGCTTGCTATAATTTGTCTATTTTTAGATTTTTGTAGTAATTTTTCTAAAAACATAAAATCTATTGTACCATTTATATCCAAAGGAACTCGTATACACTCACATAGTGCTTCTCTAAATGAAAGTTCATTGGAATGG